>CAJXLK010000029.1 GCA_913055635.1 uncultured Bacteroidota bacterium | reverse complement strand
TGTGTATCCGCGTACGATCATGTTGACCGAGCCGCCCATCGTATTGGATTGCTTGATGTTCACACCGGCAACCTTACCCGAGAGGCTGTTCAGGGGATTGGACTGCTTGCTCTGGGCCAGGTTATCCCCGCCTACCTCGGAAACAGAATAGCCCAGGGATTTCTTTTCCCTTGATACGCCCAGGGCCGTTACCACAACCTCTTCCATCTCTTTAACGGTGGGTTGCAATTGAACATCAATCGTCGTGCGGCCCTCAATGGCCACTTCTTTGGTTTGCATACCTACAAAGCTGTAAACCAGCGTTTGTGCATCGGATGGTACCTCCAGGGTGTAATTGCCATCCATGTCACTGGTAGTACCAATGGTGGACTGTCCTTTGACCACAATCGATACCCCGGGGATGGGCTCACCACTTTCTGCATTGGTGATCTTCCCCGTAATCTGTTGTTGTGCTGATGCCGAAAATGCGGCAAACAACAAAACTGATAAAATGATGGTTAGTTTTTTCATAATTTGTACAACGTTTTAAATAATTAAAACATGAAATGATTCATTTTACGGCATCATCAGCCCATCTAACCATTGCTGCCAATAGTTAGGGCCTACCGGTTATTGGGTTTAGCCGATATGTAATCCCTCCCGCTCGCTTATATTCAAGCTTTCGGAAGGCATTCCGTAAAATGCGAAGAAAATTTTAAGGGTTTACGCCTCCGAGATGAGGCTTTGAACGGTTGAAGAAGGTATTCGGAAAACTTTATCTCATATTGAGACAAAACATTAATTGATTCTACAATCAGATTCTATTCCGTTATGCGGTAATTCGAATAAAAATGATTTTCATCAATCTTGCAATCATATCATGTTAAAAAATGTTAATAAATATCGAAATATATACATGAATAAATATTTTGTTTTACTAAACCGTTCATTTTGAATATGGTATCATTTTTAAGCAGGTTTAATCCAGTAGGTTCAACTTTTGGAAGGGAAATGGTAAAAAGAGTAGGGGGCCTAGATTCCAAATTAATGGTGCGATTCTAAAAAAAAAATATATCTTTGCACGGCAACCTAAAAATCAAGTTGAATACAAAAATACCATAACCAATGCAGATTAAAGGAGCCATTAGATTAGTCGCAATTTTGCTGACCTTAATATGCATCTACTACCTTTCCTTTACGGTAGTATCTACCAGTATAAAGAATGAGGCGCAAGAGTATGCCGGCGGGAATCTCAATAAAGAACAAGCCTATCTGGATTCGATGGCCAGTGAGGAGGTATATAATTTTTTAGGATTCCGCGATTATACCTTTCGTGAAGTTCAGCAAAGGGAGCTGAACCTGGGTTTGGACTTAAGGGGAGGCATGAACGTCATTCTGGAAGTTTCGGTAGAAGAGGTCATCAAATCGCTGGCCAATTACAGCAAGGATACCACTTTTCGCAGATCGCTTCAGCGGGCCAATCAGATGCAGGAGCAGAGTCAGGCAGATTTTGTGACTTTATTTGGCCAAGCCTGGAACGAGATTGATCCCAATGCCCGAATGGCAGCTGTATTCAACACGTATGAACTGAAAGACAAGGTTGATTATAACTCGACCAACCAGGAGGTTTTAAAGGTTCTGCGCAACGAAACGCGATCGGCCGTGGACAACACCTTTAATATATTGCGCACGCGTATTGACCGGTTTGGTGTGATACAACCTAACATTCAGAAATTGGAGAATACGGGGCGTATATTGGTTGAATTACCCGGGGTAAAAGATCAGGAGCGGGTCAAGGATTTGCTTCAGACCACGGCGAGTTTGGAGTTCTGGGAGACCTATGAGAACCCTCAGGTTTATCAGTATTTGGTAGAAGCCAATGAACAGATTCGCAAGATTCGTCAGGCGCGGAAGAAGCTGGAGGAAGACACGGCTTCGGGGGCTCAATTGGAGAAAGCGATGGAAGAAGTCACCCAGCAAGAAGCCACTGAGCCGGAATCCCAGGAAGATACAACAGGTCAGTCATTAATTGAGCAGATAGAGGAGGATACCACCCAGCAGGATACCTCCATGGGGGCTCAGCAGATGGCCCAACAATATCCCCTGTTTCAGGTCCTGCAACCGATGGTTAATCCCCGCAACAATCAGCTGTTCCAGGGATCAGTGGTAGGTATTGCGCATTTCACCGATACTTCGAAGGTTAATGAATATCTGAGCATGAAGCAGGTTCGCTCGGTCTTTCCCAGGGATATGGATTTTGTATGGGGCGTTAAGCCTTACCAGGGGGATGAATCGGGCACCCATTATCCCTTATATGCCTTGAAGCAAACCGGCCGGGAAGGCCAGGCACCATTGACCGGAGAGGTGGTCACCGACGCCCGCTCCCAATTTGGACAAAATCAGGCTACCGCCAAGGTCTCCATGTCAATGAATTCGGAAGGAGCTAAAACCTGGGCCCGACTGACCAAAAACAATGTGGGTGAATTCATTGCCATCGTTCTGGATGGATATGTATATAGCGCTCCGCGCGTTCAACAGGAAATTAAGGGAGGACAATCCAGCATTACGGGTGATTTCACAGTTCAGGAGGCCAAAGACCTGGCCAATGTCCTGAAATCGGGTAAATTGCCGGCTCCGGCCCGCATCATCCAGAGTCAAACCATTGGCCCTTCGCTTGGTGAGGAAGCCATCAATTCGGGGTTGACCAGTTTCTTCATCGCCTTTATTGTGGTGATGGCTTATATGATTGTCTATTACAGCCGAAAGGCCGGGTTGGTCGCCGATATTGCCCTTTTGGCCAATATGTTCTTCATTTTTGGTATTCTGGCTTCCCTGGGCGCCGTGCTGACCCTGCCAGGAATTGCCGGTATCATCCTGACCATTGGTATGTCGGTCGACGCCAATGTGCTGATTTATGACCGCATCCGGGAGGAACTCGCCGCCGGTAAAGGGGTTAAACTGGCCGTTAAAGATGGCTACCGCAATGCCTATTCGGCCATCCTTGACGCCAACATCACCACTTTTTTGACTGCATTGATTCTCTATATCTTTGGAACAGGACCCATTAAAGGTTTTGCCACCACCCTGCTGATTGGTATTGTCACTTCCGTATTTACGGCCATTTTCATTACCCGGTTGATCTTTGAGCGTTACCTCGAGAAAAACCGCCCCATTACCTACGCCACCAAACTTACTCAAGGCGCCTTCCAAAAGGCCAATTACAAATTTCTGCCCAATCGCAAAACATTCTATGTCATCTCGGGTATTTTGATCCTTATTGGAACCGTTTCCCTGTTTACCCGGGGGCTGAATGAAGGCGTCGATTTTACCGGTGGCCGGGCTTATGTGATTCGTTTTGATAAACCCGTCAGCTCGGTCGATATCAAAAACAGCCTGAGCGATGATTTTGGCCATGCCCCCAAAGTGAAGATCTTCGGAGAAGACAACCAGATCAAGCTGACCACCAAATACCGCATTGACGAAGAAGGCAGGGAAGTAGATGAGGAGGTGGTACAAACCCTCTATACCGGTTTGAAACCCTATCTCCCGGAAGATACTTCGCTGAATGACTTTACCACCGAATATGTAAAAAGCGAGCTGAAGGTGGGGCCAACCATCGCTGATGACATCAAAGTACAGGCAATATGGGCCATCGCCTTTGCCCTGCTGATTACCTTCCTTTATATCTTTGGAAGGTTCCGCAACTGGCAGTACGGATTGGGTGCCCTTATCGCCCTGATCCATGATGTGCTGATCATCCTGGGTATATTTTCATTGTTCTACGATGTGATGCCCTTCTCGATGGAGGTCGACCAGTCCTTCATTGCTGCGATTCTTACGGTGGTGGGTTATTCGATTAACGACACGGTGGTGGTTTATGACCGGGTGCGCGAATACATCCGGCTCTATCCCAAACGCGACCGGTTCCAGATCATCAATACCGGCTTGAACAGCACCCTGAGCCGTACGTTCAGTACATCGCTTTCGACCTTTGTTGTGCTGCTGACCATCTTCATCTTTGGTGGTGAAGTGATCCGCGGATTTATCTTTGCCTTGCTGGTTGGTGTGGTTGTAGGTACCTACTCTTCACTGTTCATCGCTTCGCCGGTGGTTTATGATACCGTGCACAAAAATGTCCAGGCCGCTAAAAAAGCCGTTTCCGGTTCCAAAAAGAAATCCGGCGGCTCAAAGAAAGGTAAACCTAAGGCTAAGAAAAACCGGTAATTTTGAATGAATAATTATTCTTTTATAAAGCCCTGATTCAACTCAGGGCTTTTTTTATAATGATTCTTGAGTTATATTTGTATCCTACAAAATCATTATTAATGCAGGCTCACTATGGATGCGCTTACCCTTTTTATCAGCGGCTCTGAAATATTCATTATCTTACTGGTTGTTTTGCTGCTGTTCGGAGCCAACAAGTTGCCTGAGATTGCCCGGGGCCTTGGCAAAGGAATGAACGAGTTCAAACGGGCCACCCGGGATATCCGCAGTGAATTTGACGAGCATACCCAGGACATTCAAAAGGATGTCAAGGACATTAAGGAAAATATCCAGGAGCAGACCCGTTTTGACGACGATTTTTTCAACACCACCGACGAGGACGCTCGCGAATCAGATCACTCCTCCGCCCCGGCTTCGGATGAATCCGGTCAACAGGATCCCAACAAAAGGAAGGAGGCGCATCAAACGGGTGATCAACAGAGTCGTGAAGGGGCTACAGGGCCTCGCGATATGGATGGTCAGGTTTCAGAGAAGCAATCCCCCTCGCAGGAATCAACGGATCAGGATGCCCCTGATCAGGATCCTTACGGCCTGAACGATTCAGATGCATCTTTGGATCAGGATGCTGATTCTTCCGATTCGGGTTCAAAGAAAGACTCATCCCAAGGTTCTGACTCATCCGGTTCCTCTGCCTCGAAATAATCAGACGTTTTCCTCCTTCGAGTCATCCTAAGGTTTCCCGTTTCTTCAAATCCAGTTCCGAAATCATCAAACGTTTTCATTTTTCGATTAAACCCCATTTGTTTTTGGCGGTCTTATTATCTGTATAGCCGGCTTTGTCCTCATTCCCGGCATTCGGGGCATTCCAGCGGGATGGTGGATTTGCCCATCTCAGGCTTTCAGCCCCCAGCGGATAACAACCCTCGGATAAGAACCTCAACAGAAAATAAAACAGGACTTTTCCCATGAAGAAGATTTTGATTAGCGGATTGTTTGTAATCATTGTTTTTATTGCTGGAACCTGGCATTCTGATGCTGAAAATACCGGGATAAAGAAGAAGTGGTTTCAGGCCGATTCTACTGCCCGTCCCAAGAAAGAATTGCGGGCGGTTCGTATAGATCAACCGCTTCAGGTGGATGGCCATCTGGATGAAGCCCCCTGGCAAGAGGCCCCTGCTGCTGAAAATTTTATGACCTATTCCCCCTCGATTGGTGATAGTTCTGCCTTCAGGACTTGTGTTAAAACCCTTTATAACAACAAAGCCATTTATTTTGGAGCGTTTATGAAGGATCGCCCGGAGAAGATCATGGACGGGCTGAGTAAGCGGGATGATCACCGGGCCAATGCCGATAAGTTCTGGGTCACGTTAAACCCTTATAATGATGGCAAAAATATTTTTCAGTTTGAAGTCACCGCCGCCAATGTCCAGAGCGATATCAAGATATCCCCGCGCAGCCATGACCGGGCGTGGGATGCGGTTTGGAGCAGTGCTGTGGCCCGGAACGATTCAGGTTGGGTCGTTGAAATGCGCATTCCTTATGATGCCTTGAGATTCCCTAAGGGAAAAGTCCAAACCTGGGGGATCAATTTTTGGCGACAGGTGCGTCGGAAAAGGGCCATCTCTTCATGGAATTTTGTGGACCGCACCCGGGATAACAAAGGCAGCCAGTATGGTGAATTGCGCAACATCCATAACATTGAAGCCCCCTTCCGGCTTTCCCTTTTTCCCTACGTATCGGGCTATCTCATGCCCCAAAAGCAACACACCGATTATTCCTGGTCAGCCGGGATGGACCTTAAATATGGCATCAATGAGAGTTTTACCCTTGACATGATTTTGGTACCCGATTTTGGCCAGAAGCCCTCGGATCGCACGGTGCTCAACCTATCCCCCTATGAGGTACGGTATAGTGAGAAAAGGCCCTTTTTTACCGAAGGCACCGAGTTGTTCAATAAGGCCGGTTTGTTTTATTCCAGGCGCATAGGCGGAGAACCGGCCCGGCATGACCAGGTGGATGAAAAGCTTAAACCGGGCGAACAGATCATTCGAAATCCCGAGGAAGCCAATCTGATCAATGCCACTAAAATTTCCGGACGCAACCAAAGGGGACTGGGCCTGGGTTTTTTCAATGCCATTACCGGTAATACCTATGCCACGGTTAAGGATGAGGATGAAGGTAAGCGCCAAATCCGCACCCAACCTTTCACCAATTACAATATGATGGTGGTGGACAAAAATTTTGGCCAGAATTCCTACCTCAATCTGATCAATACCAATTATTATGAACCTTCTACCGGGGGGGTTGAAGATGTGATGGGGTCTGCTTTTAAAATTTCAGCCCCGGGCAATTATTATGCCCTATGGGGGAATGCTGCCTACAGTATGCGTCGTTCATCAGGAGTTGATGAAGTGATTGACGGGACTTTTATGGATGCGCGCATCGGCAAGGTCAGTGGCAACTTTCGCTATCATTACCGGTTTCGTTTGATGAGCGATCAGTACGAACACAATGCGATGGGGTATCTGCGGAAAAATAATGAATTGCGTCACAGCCTCGATTTGCGTTATGGGGAATATGAGCCCCGGGGACATTTCCAGAATTGGCGTACGAACCTGGAGGTGGATTATACCAGTTTATATGAGCCCCGGGCTTTTACCAGCCTCGACCTGCAATTAAGCGGGCGGGCCACCCTGAAGAATTATTTGTCTCTGGGGTTGTGGTCCAATTTCAGACCGCTCGAGCGAAAGGATTATTTTGAGCCCCGGGTAGAGGGATGGGTTTTCAACCGCCCCCGATCTTATTATATCAATACCTGGTTGTCAACCGACTACAGGAAGATCCTGGCTTTCGATGCCCGGGCCTCCATTGGGAAAGGCCATGGCGCAAGCTATAGTTATCAACTCGGCCCACGTATACGCATCAATCATAAGGCGTTGTTCAGTTACCGTTTTCAATATCAGGCCAGTAACAAAGAAAAAGGTTATGTTACCGATTTTTATCCCCAACAAGATACCATTGTTTTTGGCCGGCGGGATAAGCAAACTTATACCAACAGCATTTCCGGATCTTATGTATTTGATAATAAGAGCTGGCTCACCCTGAATATGCGCCATTACTGGTCAAAAATCGATTATGACCGTTTCTACAACCTCAAGGAAAACGGCAACCTGCAGCGATATTCGGGTTATGATGAAAATGAAGATTTTAATTTCAACGTATTCAATGTTGATCTCAAATATTCCTGGAACTTTGCACCCGGCAGTTTCCTGAACGTGGTGTGGAAAAACAACATCTACCAGGATCATGTAGTGGAAGATAATGATTTCTCCGATTTTATGGAAAATTTAAAGCACACCTTAAACTCCGATCAGATCGATAACAGCATTTCGATTAAAGTTTCCTATTACCTGGATTACAAGTACCTTTTAAAAAATTCGGGATAAAAGGGGGCCAAAAGGAAGGAATCTTTATTATTTTTAAGGTTTTAAATACCGAATAAAAAGCCAGGATATGATCAAGGCGGTTCACATCAATAAATCGTTCGGGGATTTAACCGTTTTACGGGAAATTGATTTTCAGATTGATACAGGAGAGATTGTTTCCATCGTAGGGCCCAGTGGAGCGGGCAAGACCACACTTCTTCAAATTTTGGGCACATTGAGCCGGCCGACGTCGGGTTCGGTGATTTATGACGGGCAGGATGTCAATGCCTGGAAAGAGAAGCACATTGCAGAATTCCGCAACCGTCAGATTGGTTTTGTTTTCCAGTTTCACCATTTGCTGCCGGAATTTACGGCCCTGGAAAATGTTTGTATTCCGGCTTACATTGCCAAAGTATCCCGATCGAAGGCAGAAGGGAAGGCCCGGGAAATTTTGGATTTTCTCAAAATGGGGGACCGCCTGGAACATAAACCCAGTGAGCTTTCCGGGGGTGAACTGCAGCGAGTGGCCGTGGCAAGGGCTCTGATTAACGACCCCACTATTATTCTGGCCGATGAACCCTCCGGGAATTTGGACACCCAAAACAAGGAAGAGCTGCATAATTTATTTTTCTCCCTCCGGGAGCGTTATAATCCCTCGATTGTGATCGTAACCCATGACCATGAGCTGGCAGGCAAAGCCGATCGCAAGATGGAATTGCGCGACGGAGTCATCACCCGGAATGATTCCTTATAGGCCATTTTAATACCCCCGGCATAAGAATAAGCCTTTTGTGACAAAACCTCCATGATCAGACCATTCATGAACCCCCAGGAACATCCCGACGGCGAATTGAAGGCATTGCTGGAAGAGAAGTATCATCAATACCATCATGAATCCTTCATTGAGGAGGATCCCATTCAGATACCCCGGATGTTTGATGACCCTGAAGACATTGAGATTGCTGGTTTTTTGGCCGCCACCATTGCATGGGGCCAGCGCAAGACCATCATCTCCAATATGAACAATTTGCTGGGGTATATGCATCATAGTCCCTATGAATTTGTTATGCAGGCGGGCCGGGATGATCTTGAAGACTTTCGGGTATTTAAGCATCGTACTTTCAACGGGGAGGACTGCATTTTCTTTCTTCGTTCATTGAAGAACATTTATCGCCATCATGGAGGGTTAAGAAGTCTTTTTGAAAAATATTATCTTGAACATTTGGATTTACGTCCTGCATTAAGGGCCTTCCATGAGGTGTTTTTTGAGATACCGCATCCAGAGCGCACACGCAAGCACGTGGCCGATATCCGGAAAAAGTCGACGGCCAAGCGATTGAATATGTTTTTGCGGTGGATGGTTCGTCCTGACCCGGCTGGCATTGATTTTGGCCTGTGGCGGCAGATCAGCCCCCGGCATCTGTATATGCCCCTG
The DNA here is from genome assembly GCA_913055635.1 of uncultured Bacteroidota bacterium. Lineage (GTDB taxonomy): Bacteria > Bacteroidota > Bacteroidia > Bacteroidales > UBA12077 > JAGXLC01. The sequence goes on along the minus strand of CAJXLK010000029.1, from coordinate 47,936 downwards.
GATGTGCATTCGGGTAAGGTAGCCCGGGCATTGGGTTTACTCACCCGCAAGCAGAACGACTGGCAGGCGGTCGAGGAACTCACTGCACGGCTGCGGGAAATGGATCCGCAGGACCCCGTTAAATATGATTATGCCTTGTTTGGGATGGGCGTATTTGAACACGGGCATCAGTGGCCCAGGTAAAAGCTATAAAACCACCGCAGCAGCCCGATCAGGATCAGAATAGCCCCTTCCCACCTCGATATTTTCCAGCCCGAGCGCATGAAGAAAATCACCAATAAGACCATTCCAATCAATACCACCAGATTGGAACGGGCACCTGATTCAACCGTCAGATCATTCATCATGGCGGTCAAACCCAACACCCCAAAAATGTTGAAGATGTCGCTGCCGATCAGGTTGCCGGCCGATATGCCATAGTGGCCCTTCATTGAGGCTGCAATGGAAGTGGCCATTTCAGGAGCCGAAGTGCCGAAAGCTACAATGGTTACGGCGATCACCCACTCGGAAATACCAATAATGCGGGCCAGGGTGACTGATGAATTCACCAAAAAGTGGGCGCCCCCTACCACCATGGCCAGGCCCAGGACAAAAAATATCCCGTCATACCAGTGCACCTTTTCCCGGGTTTCTGGAACATCCACTGACTTGTCTTCCTTCTGGAAGAGCAGGAAGACGATATACCCGATCAGCAGGCTGAATAACACCACTCCCCCAATAATGCTGATCGACAGATCCCATATCAAAAGGGTTAGCAGCACCGTTCCGCCCAAAAGAAAAGCACCATCGCGGAAAACAAGCTTCCGGTCGGTTTGAAGGTTTCTGATCATGGCCGTGCCCCCAAGGATAAAGCCAAGGTTGAAGATGTTGGATCCAATGATGTTGCCCACCGAAATGTCACCCATCCCCTGTGCTGCCGAGAGCAATGTTACCCCGAATTCAGGGGCCGAAGTCCCAAATGCCACCACCGTCAGGCCGATCACCAAAGTGGGAATTTTTAGCCACCGGGCTATTTTGACCGCCGAATCAACAAAAATAGATGAGCCTTTGGCCAGGGCCAGTACACTTGCCAAAAAGATACCTACATTGATCAGTATTTCCATATCACCCTTTTTGTCTGCGCCAAAGATAGCAAATCCATGGCGGTTTGAATGCATTCACCGTCGAATCAACAGGACCTTCTCTATAACAGTTTTGCTTTGAACAAACCCGCTGATTAAACGGAACGTCTATATACCGGTGATCTGGAAAATTTAAAAGCAAACGGCCCCTTCCTCCACCTAAGTTATGGATGATGACCAAAAGTCAAATGGCAAAAGATTCATATCCCCTTTTTATTCAGTAACCCTCATCCCTGGTAGTTAGAGGTCAAATTGTTATCCGGTGGTGGATCATTCCTGGTGTTTTGACTTTGACGGAGGGCTTCCTTAAGGAGCTTGATGTATTGCCATATGGAGGTGACGCTAATCAGTAAAAGCAGCCCCAGCCCGATATAGGCCTGCATTGCAGGGTTCATCGAAAGGATCAGGCCCATCAGCAACAGGGCCATGATATTGGAAGTGATGGCCATTAAGTAGAAAGCCGTTCTGTGGGCGAGCAAAACCACCAGGTTTAGGTTCCCCAGAAAAATAATGCCCATGCCCATTCCGGCAAACCATAGCACATCTAAGCCAACCTGACGGAAGAAAACAGGGGTCAGGGCCAGATGAACGATACCCAGCAGGACCAGCAGATATGCGGCAATTTTGTAAACCATGCGCATGAAAATGGATTTTGATGCGTTGTACCATAAAATGACCTACAGTTTATAAAGGTACAAAATATGCAGGAAAAAAAGCGGCTATCCCATGAAGGTGTTTAATTGCTGGCTGATAAAAAATAAAGGTTTGAAATTTTTGCTGGCCCTGATCGTGGGGCTCCTTTTAAGTTGTTTAGGTTTGGCTCAGGATGTGGAAGTGCTTCCCCGGAAAAACCAGGGACTATTTAATATAACGGAAGTGGGGTACTTGCCGGGAGTGGGCAATATTTCCAGGGATGGTGCCTTTGAAGTCAATGAGGGGCACGGTTATCGGATAAGCACCGTTTTTGGCTATTTTTTCACCCCCAGGATCTCGGCAGGGATTGGTGTGGGTCTGGATGGTTATCAGGAACCTTCCCACAGTGTTTTCCCGGTTTTTGCCGATTTCAGGGGATATCTGAACGATGCCCGCAACACGGCCTATGTATTTGCAGACCTGGGCCATGCGTTTAATTTGGGAGAAGGCTTTGAGCAAGGAATGTTTTTTAATTTTGGAGCCGGCTATAAGTTTTTTGTCACCGAGGCCATTTGTCTGAATGCCAGTATCGGATATAATTATCAGCATCTGAATCCCGAACAGCTCTATGTGGATGATGCCTTCAATATAGGATTTCATGTGAAGACCCCAACGAACATGAAAGCTTTATCTGTAGAGGTGGGGATGGTTTTTCAGCTTTGGAGGTTGGAGGGTCTGGAACGGGGATTAACCGATGAGCCCCTGTTGCCTTATTAAAATAAGTGGAATTTGGCCAATCACCAATTTTTGAAATTGGATAATAGGTTGAAGGGTCATTGTTGCCTTATTAAAATAAGTGGAATTTGGATCCGTTATCCAAATAATTGGCCAACTTTGAGCTTTTTAACGCTGTGAACCTCTGTGATAAAAAATTGTTGATTTGATTGATGAAGCTTTAACAAACTCCAATCTAAAAGAATGAGGACGGGATGATTTTACAAGGGCTCAAAAAAATGCTGAAGTATTTCTTATTGTTGCTGGTATCGATTTACCGGTATATTATTTCCCCGCTCACACCGGCGTCTTGCCGGCATGTACCGACCTGTTCGCAGTACATGGTAGAAGCGGTACGAAAACATGGGGGAGGGCGGGGGTTCCGTTTATCCATGAACCGGCTCTCGCGGTGTCATCCCTGGGGCACCCATGGTTATGATCCGGTACCGCGATTTGTGATCAAAAAGTACACCCACACCTCGGGCAAGCAAAGCATTCTGCATTAGAAGGCATTTCGGCCAGCGGACTGATGGCATTCGAGGGGTTATGAATCTGCCCAACGTTTATTTCATGCTCGTTTGTGATGCCAGCTGTGTCAATTGCGGTACCTGATCCATTTCCACAACTCCCGGTAGTTTACTTTCTTGCCATACATCAGGATACCGGTTCGGTATATTTTTCCTGAAAGCCAGGTTGTTCCTATGAAAGTAAGGATCAGCAGGGCCATAGACAGCAGCACCTGCCATTCGGGCACTCCAAAAGGCAGGCGGGCCATCATGACGATGGGGGAGGTGAATGGGATAATGGAGAACCAGAATGCGATGCTGCCCTGGGGATTGGAGATGCCGCTGACCAGGACAATAATGGCCAGGATCAGGGGGATGGTGATGGGCAGCATGAATTGCTGGGTATCGGTTTCATTGTCGACTGCCGAGCCCACTGCTGCAAACAGGGAGCCATACAACAGATAACCGCCCAGGAAGAAAAAGATGAAAGTTCCGATAATCACCCCAAAATTGATGTCTTCCAGGGCCCTGAAAAGATGTTTCACTTGCAGGTTATCGCCGTCCTGTTCGCTCTGGGTTGGGGCCGGGGGTTGAAATGGGGCGGCATAATTTTGCGTGTCGCCTTGTTTTTCCATGATGCTGGAAGGGCTCACTTGCTGAGCCGAAGGTGTCCCCAATTCAGGAGCAAGCATGGATTGGGCACCGGTGATGATCGTCAGGGTCAGTACCACCCACAAACCGAACTGGGTAAGGCCTACCAACCCTATGCCAATGATTTTGCCCATCATCAGCTGAAAAGGTTTTACCGATGAGATGATGATCTCTACAATCCGGTTGGTCTTTTCTTCGATGACTCCCCGCATCACCTGGGCCCCAAACAGGAAGATGAAGAAATAAATCAGAAACCCCCCGATATAGCCGACTATCATTGCCAGTTCCGTTGAGCTTTCCTTCTCCTTGCCTTCCTCGGTCCATTGAATGGTGCGCATATTGATGGAGGTGCGCACCGATTGAAGGATGTTCTCATCGATCCCCGCTGCCCGCAGTTTGCGTTGCTCTATGATTTTTTCAATGGACGAGGAGATATGGCTCTTGACCGACAAAGAAGGCTGCTGATCCGAATAAAAAACCACCGAGCTTTTGGTGTTGGCGACCAGGTGGGTGATGTAGAGCACCCCGTAATAGTTGGTGCGCTCAAACCGCTTGCGCATGTTCTCCACATCCTTGTTCTCAAGGTAGGTGAACTGAATGGTTTCGGTCTCCGGCAGCTTATTGATGAATATGTGGGAACTGTCGATGACGGCAATGTTCTTGGTTTGGGTGCTTTCCAGGCCTGCAAGCCAGGCCGGGGCAATCAGGATGGCTCCAAACAGGAGGGGCCCCAGAATCGTCATCACAATGAAGGTTTTCTTCCTGACCCGGGTAAGATATTCTCTTTGCAGAACAAGCTTGATTTTATTCATTGTACGGGCTGGTTTGGTCATTTGCAAATTCGTGAACGGCCTGAATGAAGATGTCGTTCATGCTGGGAATGACTTCGCGAAATGCAATCACTTCTACTACTGGCAGGATCAAAGACAGGAGCTCGTTATCAGAAGACTGCTGTAAAACTCTTATCCGCACTGCTCTGTTGCCATTTCGGGTCAGATGCTCGAGCAGCTGATAATTGCCGTTGAGCACCGCTTCCAGTTTTTGGACTTCACCCCGGTATTCGATCTCATAAATGTTGGATTTATAACGCTGGCGGATCTCATCAATCGGACCTTCTAGAAGATTCCGGGCTTTGTTGATCAGGGTGATGTGGTCGCACAACTCTTCTACCGAACTCATATTGTGGGTGGAGAAGATGATCGTCGAACCCTGTTCTTTAAGCCGCAGGACTTCATTCTTTAACATGTTGGCATTGATCGGGTCAAATCCGCTGAAGGGTTCGTCGAAGATCAAAAGTTCCGGTTCATGAACCACGGTGGTGATGAATTGAACCTTCTGCTGCATGCCTTTGGAAAGCTCTTCAATTTTCTTATCCCACCAATCCTGGATTTCAAATCTTCTGAACCAGTATTTGAGCTTTTCAATGGCCGTCTTTTTGTCCATCCCTTTCAACTGAGCCAGGTAAAGGGCCTGCTCGCCCACCTTCATCTTTTTATAAAGCCCGCGCTCTTCCGGCAGATAGCCAATGCTGAAAACATCCTTCATCCGGATCTTTCTGCCTTTTAAATATACCTCTCCGCTGTCCTGGGCTGTAATCCTGTTGATGATACGGATCAGTGTCGTTTTTCCTGCCCCATTAGGCCCTAATAGTCCATAAATCGAATTTTCCGGTACCCTTAGACTTACCCGATCCAGGGCCAAATGATTGACAAAGCTTTTATTTATATCTTTGATGGTTAAAAAATCCATTCGCCTTGGCTTTGTTTATAACAAATTAATGCATGCGAAATTAATAATTAATGCGTTTTTAAATGATACAACAACAAAAATTAAGTGGATTCTGTTCATATTTGTGGCTATAGCCAACGAAAAGGTTTGATTTTGTGAGCAGATTGTTTTAATTTGAAGGAATCTAATAACCGAAAAAATTCTTTTTATTATGGCAGAAGACAGAACCAGTTACGAAGAAAGGGCTGAGATCATTGCGAAACGACTTTTATCCAAAATTTATGCGATGGAATCCAAGGCTTTGGAAGCCAAAATGGATGCATTGCGGAACCAGGATAAGCTGGAAGAACAAATTAAGCTGTTGGCCAGACAACGGGAAGAACTGGAACAGAAATACAATGAGTTGGTCAATGCCTCAGAGGAGCAATGGAGCAATGTATCCGACGATTTTGAAAATTTGATCAACTCGATTAATTCGGACAAACAGGCTTTTTATGAGCGGACCCAGGGCTGGCTGAATGAACTGAACACGAAGATTGCGGATTTGGAGGAAAAGGCCCGTAATTCCAGCCAGGAGATCCGCTCCAGTGTGCAATCACAACTGGAAGGCCTGCGGGAACAAAGGGAGCGTTTACAGAAGAATTTGGTGGATATGCAGGAAGAATCAGGCGATCGGTGGCAAAGCTTTAAAACCAACCTGGACGAGGGCATCAATACCATGAAGACCAATATCAATAAGGTGTACAATAAATATTTCCACCGGTCCAAAGACACCTCTTCCGAATAACATGAAATATGGGTAAAGCTTCAGGAATCCCTCTTTTGGGGGGAATTCCTTTTTTAATGCTGATATCCTTTTTTTCCTGCGTTGAACAGGGCTATCAGGATATTGAAATTGCTGACTCAACGAAGTGGAGGCCTACCGTGGCCCTTCCGGTCGGGGCGGGTGCGTTGGATATCAATGATTATTTTCAGCAATATACACGCCCTGATACCTTTTCAAAAGATACCTTCAGGGTATGCTTTGGAGAGGATCGCTATCTGATTGATCAATCAGAGATTAAGGCCAGCCACCGCTTTGATTTTTCCCTTAGCAATTACGTCGATTCTTCGGAATACCTTCAACAAGTGTTCCTGTTTTTTGACGTACACAATCATTATCCCACCCGCAGCAGGGTACAAATATATCTGCAGGGTGCCTCTGACCGGGTTTTGGATTCTGTTTTTGACCAGGCCCGATGGGTGGAGGCCGCTCAAATTGATGATTCGGGCAGGGTCAGCCAGCCTTCAAAAAGGGAATTTACCAGGGAGATGAATCGTGCCGGCATCGACAACCTCTTCCGGGCTTCCTCCATTCGTGCAGAGGGTACGGTCAGGATGCGCAATCAGCAGGTCGGGCAAATCTGTTTTTCCTCTGCAGGAAAAATAGCCATCGAGGTCCATCTGGAGGCTAAACTGATGTTTGAACAAGATGACTGGTATTTTGGTTCGCTTTTTACCAGTGCTTCGGTAAGAGACGGATTACAAGCGGGGCTGATTCCTTGTTACAGGAATTGAACCGCACAGGGCTTATTTTATTGGGGTTTGGGGCTTCTTGGTCTTTGTTGAATCTGAATGCGCAAATTTTATCGAGTCTGCATGGGTAAGCCTGCTGCTGCAACATCATCCTGTTCTGTGTTTAAGCATTGGTCATTTCAGGGCCAAAGAAATGCTTTGCTGCTGCTTTTTTTTATGATGATGGCCGGGGGTGTTCGGGCTCAGCAAAACCATACTTTTTATTTTATGCAACAGGTCCCGCAAGCCTCCATCGTTAACCCGGCTTATGCTTCACCTTGCACCTACCTGGGCTTGCCGTTGGTCTCCTCCATTCACACCAATCTGGGCCATACCGGCTTTTCCTACAATCAGCTTTTCCCCAAAAACAACGGGCGAAGAGGGGTGGATGTGGGTTACCTTGAAAACCGGCTTCATCGCCTGGACCTTTTCAATAGCCAGGTCCACCTGGAGCTGTTGTCAGGGGGCATCCCTTTTAAGGATTATTTCTTTTCTTTTCGGGTCTCGGAGAAGATATCGGGAAAAATGAGCTATCCCCGCCAACTTTTTGTCCTTCCCTGGAAAGGCAACAGCCGTTACACCGGACAGACGGCATCGATTGACCGGTTGGGGGGCGATGTCAGTTATTACCGGGAATATGCCCTGAGCGCTTCGCGTTGGGTCAGCGATGATTTAAGGCTCGGAATACGTGGAAAACTCCTCTTTGGCAAGTTGAACCTCAGTACCCGTCGGGAAAACCTTCGTGTCACAACCGGCTCGGAGAACTATCACATTGATGTAAACGGGAGATATCAGGTCAATGCCTCCATGCCGCTGCAGCTCGAAACCGATTCTGCCGACCGGGTTTCCCATCTGCAATTACCAGCGCAGATCAACTGGCGCAAGCTTTTGTTCAACAGCCAAAATCCCGGTTTGGCCATGGATGTTGGTGCAGTCTACACCGGCTTGGATCATTTCACCCTTTATGCCAGCTTGCTTAATCTGGGGGGCCTCAGGTGGTCCAGCAACCTGAATAATTTAAAAGTGAAGCAAAGTTTTCAGTTTGAAGGATTGAGCCAGGAAGACTTAAACGCTTCCGATTATATGGGCATGATGCGCGATTCCCTGAAAGATTCCTATCAAATGAACCATGGTCAAAAATCTTATTTTACCTGGCTTCCCCTGCACACGTATATTGGCATGAGCTATCAGTTCAATGATTATTTGCAGGCTGGCATTTTGGAGCATCATATGTTGTATAAATGGCGCATTTATCCTTCCTTTACACTCTCTTTGAATGGCCGGGTGGGCGATTTTTTGTCGCTCTCAGCAAGCTACTCATACAACAATTACAGCTTTCGCAACCTGGGCCTGGGATTTTCCATTCAAACCGACCATTGGCAGTTTTATGCCGCGGCCGACAACCTTTTGGGAATGAGACCGCTGAATGTAAGGAATGTCAATCTAAGATGGGGTTTTAACCTGTTTTTCGGTTGCGGACAAAATACAGGAAGCTCCAAATTAGAGACTCCGTCCAGTGGCAACGGTTGTCACTGGATAAGGCGCCGCCGGGCCAATGAGAAACGCCTGCCCGGGGAGAAATGATTGAATGATTGAATGGGAGAATGATTGAATGAGAGAATGGTAGAATGGTAGAATGATTAAATGATGGCATGATTATATGGAGATACGGTTAAAATCGATTGGAACGATTCAAACCCCTTATCAGCGTCCTGAAGAACTGCCGCGACAGGGGTTATTGAAGCCCGAGAGTGAGGGCAAAGTAGTTTTGGATGAGCCTTATTGGGAAGGGCTGGATGGAATGGAACACTTCTCACACGCAGTGTTGATTTTTTATTTTCATCAATCAGATCAGGAGATGATGCGGGGCACACCACCGGGGGCAAGTAAATCGCGCGGTGTATTTGCCATTCGCGGCCCTCACCGGCCCAATCACCTGGGATTGTCGGTGGTTAAAATCAAGCGGATTGAAAAAGATGGATTTGTCTTTTCAGCAGTGGATATGCTCGATGGGACCCCGCTGGTAGACATTAAGCCCCACATTCAGGTGCTCGACCCCACTGCTATGAATCAGGACCTGCCGGGTGGGGAGGAATGAAAATCATCTTCAACAATGGGCACCCCTTATCGAACGCCATCATTCAAGTTTCCACCGGGAATAGTAGGCAATGCCTTGTCGATCTTTGTTCTGGTAAGCTTTTTGTATTTGTAAGGCTTCTTGTTCGGCTCTTTCCGGATATAACCCGCAATGATAGTATACTGCCGGTCTGCCTTTGTCAGAGGGCAGGGCCGTTGAGAAGGGTTCAATCACATCATTTTCCTCTTTATTGCGACCGACCACCAGCCAGGTATTTGATGAGGGCAGATAAAAATGGCGTCCCACCATGGCAAGGGGCAGGGTATGTTGGTTAATCAGGTCATGAGCAATAAGGGTTTGGTGGCGTTTTTTGAGTTCTTTCTCACAAAGCAGGCAACCACCGGCGGGTAGGGGATAAGAGATTCTGTAATGCCGGGCCATTTTCATTTGCCCCTGGCGCGTCCTACCCTGAAGGCCTTTTTCGGCAAGGGGTCTGATTAAAGGCAGGGGAGAGGCTTTTTCAAGAATGTTCATCTTTTTGCGGGTCTGTGACATGGGCCTTTGTCCGGGCACTTCGCCAGTGGCGATGGCCTGGTGCCCGTTTTGAAGGGCGAAATCAGCAGCCTGGTCGATCATGAATAGCTTACAGTCCAAACACGGATTGTATCCTTTCCCACGCCCAAACCGGGGCTTCTTCAGCATGTCCAGGTAGGCCTCCAGGCGTTCACCCCTGGCACAATTTAAAATATGGAGGTTTACGCCCTCTTCTTTAAGTAAGTCCAGCCCTGTTGGCTGGCGGGAGGCGAAAGGAAGTTTGAAGAAAAGGGCTGTTAATGTATATCCTTTTTTCTTGAGTAGCTTGATCGCCAGCCTGGAATCCAAACCACCTGAAAATAATACCAGTATATGGGCCACCTCTTCTTTTTTAATCCGCAAATTTAATAAAAACCATTATTCGAAATGTTTTGATCGGTGTTTTCATCTAATTGTACTAAATTTACGGGTTAAAGTTGGAAGTAGAATCAAAAGCATAACGGCTCATGACATTGATCAAAAGCATCTCAGGCATCAGGGGCACCCTATCGAATGAACCGGGGGAACATCTGACACCTGAAGCCCTGGTAAAGTTCACCTCTGCTTATGGAAGTTGGCTAAAGCAGGTTTGTGGGAAGGAAAACGCTAAAGTTGTGGTGGGTCGGGATGCCCGGCTTTCCGGCCCGATGGTTGATCATTTGGTATGTGGTACTTTGCTGGCGATGGGTTTGGATGTGGTCAACCTGGATTTAGCCACCACCCCGACGGTTGAACTGGCAGTGGTGAATGAGCAGGCGCAGGGGGGAATCATCCTGACCGCCAGCCATAATCCGGTTGAGTGGAATGCACTTAAGCTGGTTAATGGTGATGGAGAATTCTTGAACCAGGCCGAGGGCAAAGCGGTACTGGATATTGCCGAAAAGGGTCCCATCCGGTATGCAGATGTGCATCACCTGGGCACAGAGGAAAAGCAGCCCTCGGCTTTGCAGCAACATATTGATATGATCCTGGAACTGCCTCAAGTGGATGCTTCAGCCATATCAGAGGCTGGTTTTAAGGTGGTGGTCGATGGCATCAATTCTGTAGGGGGCATTGCCCTGCCACGGCTATTAAGGGCCCTGGGCGTTGAGCAGGTTGTTGAGATCAACTGTGAACCCTCCGGCCACTTTGCCCACACCCCGGAACCTTTGCCGGAAAATCTTCACCAAATCCGCCAGGCTGTGGTGGATCACCATGCCGATGTTGGGTTTGTGGTCGACCCCGATGTGGACCGCCTGGCCATCATCAATGAGGATGGTTCCATGTTTGGCGAGGAATATACCCTGGTTGCAGTGGCCGATTATATCCTGGGTCAAACCCCCGGCAATACCGTCTCCAACCTTTCTTCCACCAAAGCCCTGCGGGAACTGACCGCAAGCTATGGGGGAAACTATTATCCCTCAGCAGTCGGAGAGGTGAATGTGGTGGAAAAGATGAAACAGCAAAATGCAGTCATCGGCGGCGAGGGAAATGGAGGCGTTATATTTCCCGGCTTGCATTATGGCAGGGATGCCCTGGTAGGGGTCGCTTTATTTTTATCTCATCTGGCCCTTTCCGGGAAGAAGTGTTCCCAAATCCGTCAGCGCTATCCGTTTTATCACATCATCAAGAATAAGATACAATTAACCCCTGATATGGACGTTGATCACATCCTGGAGCGAATGAAACAAGCATACCGTGATTATCCCCTGAATGACATTGATGGCTTGAAGATCCATTTCAGTGAGGGTTGGGTCCATTTAAGAAAATCCAACACGGAGCCTATTATTCGTCTTTATTGTGAATCGGATGATGAGGCTTCTGCACAGCAACTTGCCCGTGAGGTGATGCAAACGGTAGAGCAGTTCCTGGAATGATATGAATAGGTTATCCATAAGGGCATGATGCTATTACTAAAAGGAAGGTTATTCAATATGATTTATCGCTTGAGGATGCTATGAAACGCAATGTGGTTGTTATTATTTCTGTGGTTGTAGTTGTTGGGCTGGTCATTGTCTGGGCGGTACCTTCCGGAACGTCTCAACAAAGCGGTGCTTTGATGAGCGAAGTGAAGGAAGGGCGATTCACGGTACCGGTGCGCACCACCGGCGAGCTGGAGGCCAAGGAGTCGGTGGAGATACGCGGCCCTGAAGGTCTGCGCAATCGTTCACTGGGGCTCAGAGAGATCAAGATCCTGGACCTGGTGGATGAGGGAACCCTGGTGGATAGCGGCGATTATGTGGCACGCCTCGATAAAACCGAAGCCCTGAGTAAGTTGAAGGATATTGAAGACGAGCTGGAGAAGCGCAAGTCCGAATACATCACCACCAAGCTCGACACGGCCATGGAGCTGAAAAAACTGCGCAATCAGCTGATTGATCTGCAATATGCGGTTGAAGAGCAAGAAATAAAGGTGAAGCAATCTCAATATGAACCTCCGGCCACGCAGCGCCAGGCGAAGATTGAACTCCGGAAGGCCCGCCGGGAGCTTCGTCAAACCCGGAATAATTACCAACTGGAGGTGGAGCAAGCAAAAGCCCGTATGAATGAAGTCTCCATCAACCTGGCCAAGCAGAAGCGCAAAAAGCGCAAGATGGAGCAGTTGCTGGAGCAATTTACCATTCACGCCCCCCAGTCAGGGATGGTTATATATGAACAGGGCTGGGACGGACAAAAACGAACCGAAGGCTCCACCATTAGCCCCTGGGACCTGACGGTGGCAACCCTGCCCGACCTGACCACCTTGATCTCGAAAACTTACGTCAATGAAATCGATATCAGTAAAGTGAAAACCGGCCAAAATGTAAACATTCAGGTCGATGCCTTTCCCGATCGCCAGTATTCGGGAACGGTTACCGAAGTAGCCAATATTGGCCAGGAACTGAAAAATTCCGGGGCCAAGGTCTTTGAGGTGTCGATCACCTTAAATCAGACCGATTCGATCCTTCGTCCATCGATGACCACCAGCAATGAAATCATAACCGCCACCTATCAGGATGTGAAATATCTTCCCCTCGAGGCCGTACACAACCGGGACAGCCTTCATTATGTCTTCACCCCCCATGCTGCAAAAATGCAGGTGCGCCTGGGCGCCTCCAATGAAAACCATGTGATCATCCGCGAAGGACTGACCCCCCGGCAGCAGGTGTTTTTGTCCGTTCCGGAGCAGCCCGGACAAATGAAATGGATTGGGCTCAAAGAATAACGTTTGTGAAGCGGTATGTCCACGACATAGAGATCGCCCTGGAATCACTGATGGCCAATAAGCTAAAAAGCGGGCTTACCGCATTGGGCATCCTTTTTGGTGTGGCCGCTGTGATCAGTATGCTGGCCATTGGCCAGGGTGCCAAGCAGGAGATTCTTGACCAGATGGAACTGATTGGCGCCAGCAATATCATTGTGGAAGCCCGGGTCAAGCAATCTGCACAACAGGGAGAATCGTCCGAATCGGAAGACCAACAATCCTCACAGAACAAGAAAAGCCGCTTCTCCCCCGGCCTTAACCTGGAAGATGTAAAGGCCGTTGGAAATATTGTGCCCAACCTCCGCCGTGTTTCCCCCGAGATTATCCTGGAGAGTGCCATCGTTCACCGCGACCGCAGCTTTGAAGGTCAATGCATTGGGGTAGATCCCGATTATTTTGACATCTATCACCTGGATCTGGCCCGTGGTAACCATTTCTCACCCCTTCACCAGAAATCCGGCAAACGGGTTTGTCTCATCGGTGCTGAAGTGGGGGCCCAACTTTTTAGCCAGCAGAATCCCATTGGGCGATATTTGAAATTTGGCGGGGTTTGGCTTAAAGTGATCGGAGTCCTTCAACGCGAGCAAATTTCTTCCACCACCATCAACGAATATGGTTTCAATAACGTCAATGCTTCCATTTATATACCGGCTAAAACCCTTATATTGAGGTTGATGAACCGAAAGTTGATTCATTTCAGGCCCTCTAAAGGCCGGAGGGGGAATTTCACGGGCCATCGGGGCATCGATTTAACCCCTTCCAGCCAGGATCACAACAATTATCATCAGTTGGACCGGTTGATATTAAAAGTTTCAGGGACTGATCAGCTGACCCCTACCGCCAGGCTGGTCGAGCGGATGATTAAACGCCGCCACAACGGCATGATGGATTTTCAGGTGATTGTGCCCCAAAAGCTGATTCAGCAAAAACAGGAGACCAAAGAGATCTTCAATTTTGTGCTGGGGGCCATTGCCGGCATTTCTCTTTTGGTGGGCGGAATAGGAATCATGAATATCATGTTTGCTACTGTGATGGAGCGCATCCGGGAGATAGGCATCCGAATGGCAGTAGGAGCCAAGAAGAAGGATGTTTTGATGCAATTTTTAACGGAAGCTGTTTTAATCAGTCTGGCAGGGGGGGTGGCAGGAATAGGCCTGGGTGTTGGCCTTTCACAGATGATTGAGCAACTCGCCGGTATTCAAACCCTGGTTACCCCTGGCTCTGTTTTACTGGCTTTCCTGGTAAGTGCGTCCGTCGGGGTAGCCTTTGGATATTCCCCGGCCAGACGCGCAGCCAGTAAAGATCCCATCGAATCGCTGCGCCACGAATAGGGGGGTGAACCCTTGCTTACCCTTGCCAAATCCCCTTTGTTAAACCCGCTGCATTCGTATAAAGTTTGATTAACGTTCTGTATTTCAATATAATTTTGCTTCCAACATTGCATGATTTGCTTCCCTCTGCCATAGCCCCTCCATGCTTTATTCATGTCCTTGTTGTGTAAGTCCTTGAATGGGGGTTTTATTAGGTTATTTTTTGGCCATATGGAACCAGCATGAAATAATCATGTCCTTGTTGTGTAGTTTACTGGATGCAGGTTTCATATGCCATAAAAAACCGGGGGTGGGTCGGGAATCCCCGGTCAGCATCTTCTGTCTGCCGCAAACCCCCATTTGATCAATCAATTGAAGTTGAACAAATTTTCGGGTCCTGATGTTATATGTTGTAGGGCATGTTTGCGCAGAAATGTTTACATTTGTTATTCAAAGCTGTTTGCACAATTAATAAACGCCAAATACATCATGCACTATGAAAGACATTGAAATAGCCCGAAAAGCCAAGTTAAAACCTATTCAGGAGATTGGCTCCCAACTGGGAATTCGTCAGGAGGATCTGGAGTTGTACGGCAAGTATAAAGCAAAGATTCCCCTGAAATACATTGATCAAAAGAAGGTTGACCAGAGCAATTTGATTTTGGTTTCAGCCATTTCACCCACCCCGGCCGGAGAAGGAAAGACCACCATGTCGATTGGATTATCGCAGGGGTTGAACAAACTGGGGGTCAATTCATCGGTTGTTCTGCGGGAGCCTTCCCTGGGGCCTGTCTTTGGGATTAAAGGCGGGGCTACTGGTGGTGGCAATTCCCAGGTTTTACCCATGGAGGATATCAACCTGCATTTTACGGGTGATTTTGGGGCTATTGAGAAAGCCCATAACCTGTTGGCAGCTTTGATTGACAATGCTGTTCAGCATCGCAGCAGGAACATCGACCCGCGCACGGTGCTTTGGAAAAGGGTGATGGATATGAATGATCGGGCCCTGAGAAAAGCCATTGTTGGACTTGGAGGGCGTACTTACGGAGTGCCCCGGGAAACCGGCTTTGACATTACAGCAGCTTCCGAGTTGATGGCCATAATGTGTCTGGCTGAAAATTTTGAAGACCTCAAAGAAAAACTGGGCAATATTTTTGTCGGCTATACCTATGATAAAGAGCCCGTTTATGCCCGTGATCTGAATGCTCATGGCGCCATGGCAGCCCTGATGAAGGATGCCATTAAGCCCAACCTGGTACAAACCCTCGAGGGTACCCCGGCCATTATCCATGGAGGCCCTTTTGCCAATATCGCGCAAGGGACCAATTCGGTGATTGCCACAAAAACCGGCATGTCCATGTCCGATTATGTGGTCACTGAGGCCGGATTTGGCTTTGATCTTGGGGCAGAGAAATTTTTTGATATTAAGTGTGGCTATTCGGGCCTTTCCCCAAAAGCTGTTGTACTGGTGGCTACCGCCCGGGCCCTTAAGTACCATGGAGGCGCTTCGCTTGATCATGTGAATGAACCCAATATGGAAGCCCTACAGAAAGGCATTGAAAACCTTGAAAAACACATCGAAAACATCCAGACTTTTGATATATGCGCAGTGGTGGCCATTAATCAATTTACTTCCGATTCGCAGGAAGAATTAGATTTTATTCAGCAGCGGTGTGAAGAAAAAGGCATTGATGCTGTTGTTACCGATGTATGGGGACAAGGTGGCAATGGTGCCGTGGATTTGGCCAAAAAAGTCAAATTTACGGCCGATAACTGCAAAAATGCCTATAAGCCCATGTATGACTGGAAATGGGATGTTCCTAAAAAGA
Source organism: uncultured Bacteroidota bacterium (assembly GCA_913055635.1). Lineage (GTDB taxonomy): Bacteria > Bacteroidota > Bacteroidia > Bacteroidales > UBA12077 > JAGXLC01. The sequence continues at coordinate 31,957 of CAJXLK010000029.1, read as the reverse complement.
TCGAGACGGTGGCCAAAAAGATCTATGGCGCTGCAGCCATCGATTATACGGCTTCCGCCAAATCCGACCTAAAGAAGATTGATCAACTGGGTTTATCGGAATTGCCTGTATGTATTGCCAAAACACAAAATTCACTCTCAGACAATCCCAAGCTTCTGGGCCGGCCGAAGGACTTTGTGGTTACCGTCCGGGAAATAGAGATTTCTTCCGGGGCAGGTTTCCTGGTGCCCATCACCGGCAAAATCCTGCGTATGCCTGGATTACCCAAGCAGCCGGCAGCTGAACACATCGATGTGGATAAAGACGGCAACATCACGGGCCTTGCCTGACCGCCTTTCCTGCTTTTTTATCTCTGTATTGTTTGAATCACAGATTCCACCGGAGCGGTTACGGCCTCGTGGTGGAATCTGTGGTTTGTGGGCCACCCCCGTAAACATCCCCCCTCGAAGCTTTCTCTTAGCCGGGAATACGTCGGAGCGTATACGAGTTAATCCGCAAAAAAAAATAACAGAAAAACAGGTTGAAAGGATCAAAGAGGATGTGGGGGTGGAAAAAACAACTCCGGGATCACCCCGGAGCTGTGGAAAAGGAAAAGCAACATACGCAAAAAGTCTGTTTAATCAAAAAATAAAAAAGAACAAGGGAATAAGATGATGTATCGTTGAAACCCTAAACCTAACATTTCCCTTGTTCTGAGAGACGTAACTTTATATCTCCATGGCCTTGCCCATATAAAATTCCAGTATTTTAAGGCGGAAGATGAAGTTGAATTTGGATCGCGAAACCCGGGAGCGGGCTCTTGACAGGTCATTTTTAGCAATGCGGTATTCAACGGCATCTACCAGCCCTACTTCATATTTTTCTTCGGCATAATGAAAAGCCTCCTGATACGATTCGAGGGCTTCCTGATTGGCCTGGTAGTTTTCATAGGCGGCAATGGCTTCATTCCTGGCTTTCTGGATGTTTTTGTACAGGTTCTGTTTTTCTTGCTGCAGCTGGTAGCGGGTATTCTTGAGATCAAGGCGTGCATTGGCCACCCGGGTTTTGTTGCTAAACTGGCTGAATATCGGGATGCTCAGGCTTAACTGAAACCCCATGTTGGCATTGAGGTCCCTCATTTGTTTCAGATAGGAAGGCTTGGAGAGTTCACTGTAATAAGAATAAAAACCGGCTCCCAGCGAAAGTTTGGGATAATATTTGCCCCTGGCGATTTTTAAACCTTTCCGGGCACTCTCCAACTGGTATTTGGCCTGCTGGATGGTGGGAAAGTCCGATAGAGCACTGGAGTAGACTGAATCGGTGGGTTCTATTTTTTGATTTTGAATAGCTTCCAGCTGTTCAGGCCGTTCGATGGTGAAGTGGTCCATGGAATCCAGATTCATGATCTGAGCCAGATCGACATAAGCCATCGACAAATCGTTTTTGGCCGTGGTTAATTCGGCTCTTTCCGAAGCAGCCTGGGCTTTGATCTCCAAAAGCTCCCCCTTGGCTTTTTTCCCTACTTCAATTTGCTCTTTGACTTGCTCTATTTGTTCCAGGGTGACTTCAAGCTGTTCCTGTCGGATTTGCTTTTGCTCCATGGCCGAGAGCACCGTCAGGTAATAGGTAACAATATTCATGGTCACATCATAGCGGGCCTGCTTGATGCGCTCAAGCTGTGCCAGCATTTCAAATTTGCTTTGGGCAATGGCATTGATGTTCTCCCTGCCGTTGAAAAGGGTGATTTGGGTACTTGCATCCACATTCCCCCGCTGAAATTCCCGGTTGACGTATTCATAGTTGTCCAGGTTCAGGGTCTTCCCGAAATTGTAGCTGTGCGAGAGATTTGCCGAGGCCGAAGGCAAAAGGTTGTTTTTGGCTTGTCGGTGGTTGTTGGTGGCTTTATCAGCCTCTACCTTTTGTTGCTTGATGTTGATGTTATGTTCCAGGGCATAATCGATGCATTCCTGCAATGACCAGGGTTCCTGAGAATTTGTGGCCAAAGGATGCGCAAAAAGCAGCACAAACATCATCATCAAGGCATATCCTGTGATCTTCATAGGTCCGGTTTTATGGTTTTACATTCTTTTTTCATAAACTGTGCCATGATCCGTAGTTGGTTCATTGCTAAAAAGATATAATGAAATGGTGGCCCCACCAAAAAGCCGTCGGGTGAACGAAATTGAAACAGGATTGTTCGGATACGTACATTCTTGCTATCCACCAACGATGATTCAGGGATAGGTAACGGTTATTTATTAACAAGCGACGATAAAAAAATGGACTTGGATGAAACGTGGAATGGTATTACTTTTACAACCAAATCCAATGTTCAATATGTATAGACAGATCTGGCGCCATACCCATGCTTCCGTTGCCCGCATCAGTTTTTTCACCCAGGACAAGATTAATGTCTTAAGCCTGACAGGCTTTAAATTCCGGGATTACCTGGTGACGGACGACTGGGTTCGTATGATTGCTCATTACGACCATCTGGAGATTAAATTTGTGGAACAGGATGGTTTGACTCCCAGAGCGAGTAAGGTCTTAACCAAGTCGGAATTTGAGCGGCGAATGGTGGTCGGGCTCAGTGATAAATTTCAGGACATCGTGCTGGTGAATATTGATTTTGAGGTATTCCGCCCGATCCCGAACCTGGAGCTGGGTGAAGACGAACAACCGGAAATAGGTGCGCCAGTGGCCGCGATTGGTTACAAGCTGAATCAGGCCAATATGTCGATCAAGCGGGGCATGATTTCTTCTTATTACCTGGCCGGTGGAATCAGGTATTTGCAATTGGATTTGACCATCAAACAGGGCAATGCCGGAAGTCCCGTGATTAGTGGGGATACAGGCCATGTCATTGGCATTATAGGGCACAGGCTTTCGGAAGTATCCCAGTCTTACAAGAAATTGAAGGACATTTTGAACAGCAACATTCAGTTGCTCAAGAGGTATCAGGGCCGCTACAACCTTCAGGACATTGATCCGGTGCAGGTATTGATTGCCAATCAAAATCAGGTCAAATATATTGCCAAGGAGATTTACCGGGTCACCACCATGGGCGTAGGTTATGCCCTGCCATCAAGGCATATTCTTGGCTTTTTAAAGGAAAATGTCATCGAAGAAAAGTCCCAAACCCCTGCATCAAAGGATATTTTAGCTGGATTCTGAGTTTTCTGTTTTAATAGTTTGGGTCGATAGAAGGGAGGTGGCCTTGTTTTGAGGTCATCTCCTTTTTTTTATTGAATCAAGCTATTATCTTTGTTTGAAAAAGTTTTTATGGAGACCCAAAAGATACGTGCATTTATCAAGGATATAGAGCTTCTCAAAGGATTGACGGAGGGGGAGCTGGATGTTTTGGCCGATTATTTGGAGGAGCGCAAGTATGAGCAGGGGGCCAAATTGTTTGAGGAGAATGGTCCGCGAAAAGACATATTCATCATATACAGCGGAGAAGTGGAGTTGTTTAAAACCCGGGGATTGGGATCCGAAACGCGGCTCTCCTATTTTGGACGGGGAGATTTTCTGGGGGAAGGTTCGTGGGCAGAGGATACGCCCCATTCGACCTCGGCCAGGGCCTTAACCGAAACGGTGGTCTTCAGCATCCGCAGGGATTATTTTGAAGAAAATCCGCGGGCAGCGTTTCGCATTTTTTCCAACATTGCCCGGGTTATTTCGCGGCGGATGCGCCATGCCAACAACCGGATGTTGAACGTGGCGGCCCAGTATGAATCCGGGCAAACCCGCCGCGAACATGATTTGCTGGGGGAACGGGAAGTGCCCAATGAGTATCTTTATGGGGTTCAGACATTAAGGGCATCAGAAAACTTTAACATCAGTGGGGTGACTTTAAATTTTTATCCCCATCTGATTCGTTCCCTGGCCATGGTTAAGCTGGCGGCAGCGCAGACCAACCAGGAATTGGGACACTTGGGCAAGATTCCCGGCGATGCCATTGTCCGGGCCTGCAATGAGATCATGAACGGCAAATACCACTTGCATTTTGTGGTGGATATGATGCAGGGGGGTGCCGGTACTTCAACCAATATGAATGCCAATGAAGTCATCGCCAACCGGGCCCTTGAAATTATGGGATATCCCCGGGGGGCTTATCAACACTGCCACCCCAACAACCACGTCAACCTTTCCCAGTCAACCAATGATGCTTATCCCACGGCCATCAAGATTGCTTTGATCCAGAGCAATCAGCTGCTGCTCAACACCCTCCGCCAGTTGATCGCTTCCTTGCGGGCCAAAGGAGAAACTTTTCAGGAAGTGATCAAAATGGGGCGGACCCAGTTACAGGATGCCGTGCCTATGACCCTGGGCCAGGAATTTGAATCCTATGCCGTTACCCTCGAAGAAGAGACACAGCGGCTCAGTCAGAATGCCGATCTGTTTTTGGAGGTTAATATGGGGGCCACCGCCATAGGAACCGGAATCAACGCAGACCCAAGATATGCCGACCGGGTGGTGGACCATTTGCGGAAAATTACCGGGCTGAATATTCAGAAAGCCCGCAACCTGGTGGAAGCCACCCAGGATACCGGGGCTTTTGTGATGTATTCCTCCGCCCTGAAACGCCTTGCAATCAAACTATCCAAGGTCTCCAATGACCTGCGCCTGCTTTCTTCCGGGCCCCGGGCCGGGCTCAATGAAATCAACCTGCCGGCGGTCCAACCCGGCTCATCGATCATGCCGGGCAAGGTGAATCCCGTGATCCCTGAGGTGGTCAATGAGATCGCCTATAAGGTCATCGGCAACGATCATACCGTTACGATGGCGGCTGAAGCAGGCCAACTTGAACTCAATGTGATGGAGCCGGTGATCGTCCAAAGCATTTTTGAGTCCATTGAAATGCTCATTAACGGGATGAAAACCTTCCAGTACCGCTGCATTGATGGCATTACAGCAAATAAAGAAAGATGCCGCGATATGGTTCACAACAGCATTGGCATCGTTACCGCACTGAATCCGGTGCTGGGCTATGAGAAAAGCTCACAGCTGGCAAAGGAAGCCTTGCGGGATAACAAAAGCGTTTACGACCTGGTCGTTGAAAAGGGATGGCTTTCACAACAACAACTGGATGAACTGCTCAAACCCGAAAATATGATCCACCCGGGTCAATCCCGGCAATAGAACCCGATTGAAATAAGCTATTGGGAGGAGATGTCCTTCATAATCTTATCCACCTGTTCTTCCGTGGTGCGAAGCTTTTTGCGACAGAGGGCCAGCAACTCGGAAACCCGCTTGACCTTCGAGGTGAGCTCGTCTACATCCAATTCCTCCTGTTCAATCTGGTTGAGGATCTTTTCGATTTCCGAAATGGCTTCTCCATATTTAATTTCTTGATCGCTCATAAATCATTTGTTTGAATCGGCTACTGGCAATGTAAATTTAAAACAACTTCCCTTATTTTCCTTACTTTCTACCCATATTTTACCGCCTTGTTTTTCAACGAATTCAGCACAAAGGATCAAACCCAGCCCGGTCCCCTTTTCCTGGCTGGTTCCATGGGTTGAGAAACTTTCGTCTACTTTAAACAATTTATCCTGATCTTCCTGCCGAATACCTTTTCCCTGATCCTCGACTTCCACCTGTACCTGACCATTGAACTGGCGGGTGCGCAGGGTTATTTGCCCCCCGGAATAGGAAAATTTAATGGCGTTGGAGAGCAGGTTGCGCAAAATGGTGGTGGTCATCTCCTCATCGGCGTAGACAGGCGAATCAATGTGATGCTGCTGAACAACGGAAAGATTTTTTTCGCGGGCATTGATCATTAAAAGCCCGGCTGTGTTTTCCATAATACCTTTCAGATCCAACGGTTGGGGGTTGTATCGGATTTTTCCGCGCTGGCTGCGGGACCAGTGAAGGAGATTTTCAAGCAGCTGCAATAGCTGATCGCCCGATTCATGGATTAAGTCGACGTATTGGTGCAATTCCTGCCGCGATAGTTGGGCAAAGTTTTTGGATATATGGTCGGTCAGTCCATAAAGGGCATTGAAAGGATTTTTCAGGTCATGGGCAATGACCGAAAAGAATTTGTCTTTGGTGGCATTGGCTTTGCGCAGTTGTTGCTCGGATTGGGAAAGTTTTTCATTGGCCTTTTTTATCTGGTTGTAGCGATCTTCAAGCAGGGCACTGGTTTTCTTTTTCAGGCGGTAGCGGTTCCATAGCAGACCGGCGGCGAGAAGCACCAGGGCGATGATTACCACCAGCAAATGCTGCAGGTTCCTTTGCCTTTTCAGCTTGGCTTCTTTCAACTGTTTTTCAAGGGCCAGCTCATCCACCTGGTCTTCTATTTTGCGGATTTCATGTTGTTTTTTGGATAATTCATAGTTCATTTGGGTCTCAAGAATCCGCATGTTGTTTTTACGTTTGCTGAGGCTGTCTTTGGTGCGGGCATATTGCATGTAGTAATCGAGTGCGGTTGGGTGGCGGTCTTTTTGCTGGTAATGGCGGAAAAGTTGGTAACTTGCATTTTTTATGAGTTCCAGATTGGGTATTTTTTCTCCTTTTTCGAGCGAGCCCTTAAGCAGGTTGAGCCCCTGGCGGGTCTGGCCCTGTGCAAGTTGGATTTTGCCGGCTTTTCTGCTGCAAAGACTGGCGTAGTAGCCGGCTCCGCTTTCCTGGGCCAGGTCAATGGCCTGGCGATAATAATTCAGGGCCTTGTCGGGTTGCTGGCGGGAGCGGTAATAATTGCCCAAATCATTGAGGATGCTGCAGAGCCCTTCCTGGTCATCAATCTTTTTCCTTAATTCACGGGCTTTTTGATAATGTTCAAGGGCCCGCCCCGATTCATTCAACCTGGCATAGGTACGGCCTATGTTGTGGTGTGATTGAGCTATATACAGCCGGTCGCCGATTTCCTCACGCAATGACAGCCCCTTGTGATAATAATTCAGGGCCTGGCGGTATTGATCGAGATGGTAATAGGAGTTTCCGATAATATGATAGGTGTAAGCGATATCCTTTTTGTGGCCCAGCTTTTGCTTAATTTTTAACGATTTTTGGTAATAATTCAGGGCCTTTTCATAATTATAGATGTTCTGATACAACATGCCGATGTTGTTCAGGGAGGCGGCGACCCCTTCCTGGTCATTGGTGGCATTTCTCATTTCCAAAGCCTGCAGGTAATAGCGCAGGGCCTGGTCATACTGGCCCTGCTTCCAGTAGATGCTGCCGATGTTGTTGAGGGAAGAGGCAATCAGGTGCTTGTTGGCCAGTTTTTTTCGGATTTCGAGGGCTTTTTTCATGTAAACCAGTGCCGAGTCATACTGCTCGGTACTTCTAAATACCAGGGAGAGGTTGTTATAGGAACGGGCCATTGATGGCCTGTCATTGGAGTTTTTTCTCAGACCAAGGGCCTGGCGATAGTGCTTTCGGGCCTGGTTAAACTGGTGGACTTTAAAGTGAACGCTGCCAATGAAGTTGAGGATGGAAGCCTGGATCAGGGGGCGGTCCAGTGTCTTGCCCAGGTCGTAGGCCTGTCGGTGCAATTCGATGGCCCTTTCATACTGACCGGTGTTTTTATGAACCAGTGCCAGATTGTTCAGGGTATTGATGGTTCCCAGGGTGTCTTTGATACGGCGTTTGATCTCCAGCGAGCGGTGGTAGTAAACCCGGGCACTGTCATACCGGCCCCGTTGCAGATGCAGACTGCCCATATAATTGAGGGTGTTGGCTTTACCCTCTGCCAAATTCAGTGATTGATAAATTTCCAGGGCTTTCTGATGATGCCGGTAAGCCTGTGGATAGGCGTTGTTCTTTTTCTGGTTCAGACCCATTTTGTTGTAGAGGTTCCCGAGCTTTTCCGGCTCGTCCATTTGCCGAGCCATTTCCAGGGCCTGCCGGTAACAGCTGTCACTCTTCCGGTGAAGGCCCAGTTTATAATAGGTCTTGCCCAGATGGAAACAACTCGAGTGCAAATGCCCGGTATGGCCCAACTCTTTGAATATATCCACTGCCTTATCCAGGTGGGCCCTTGCCCTTGGGTAATGGTTCAAACGATGTTGGGCTTGGCCCATGATTTCAAGGGCCCTTGCCCTATGAAGCTTTGAGTTGATTCTTTGACCCCCATCCCGGGCTTTTTGACCATACTCCAGACTTTTTTCGGGATCCTTCTCCAAATAGACCCGGGCTATTTGAAGGTATAGATCCATCTTTGCTGCCCCCTGATTCCGCGATGCCAGTTCTTTTAAACTATCAACAGGGAAAGAATCCCCCTCAGCTGTTGCCTGAACCCTTAATGGAAAAAACAGGATGAGAACCAGGAAAAATGTTACAACTGACTGACGCATAAACCCTTCATTTGCTGGATGATTGAGGAGCAAAGATAGCAAAACGATGCGGTAAACCGGGGGGATTTTATTGTTTTTTCTCAGGTTCAACCGGCAGGGTAAAATTAAAGGTGCTGCCTTCCCCGGGGGAACTCTCAGCCCATATGGTGCCGTTGCTTTTTTCAATCAGCTCTTTACAAAGGATCAGCCCCAATCCGGTCCCCTGCTCATTGGAGGTGCCTTCGGTGGATTGATTGTTGTCCATCGTAAAGAGGGTTTTCAGATGAGTTGACGGGATCCCCCGTCCCGTGTCAGAAATGGCCACATTGGTCTGTCCATTTTCTACCCGGGCCCTGATTTTGACGGAGCCTCCCTTATCGGTGAACTTGATGGCATTGTTGAGCAAGTTGCGCACCACCGTGTCAAATATATTTTGATCTACATAGGCCATCACCTGGGGGTCAATGTCGTTTTCAATGGCAATGTCCTTTTCATCGGCATTGATCCTCAACAGCGATATGATCTCATCGGTGGCATTGCGAAGATGCAGCTTTTGGGGCTGCAGGCTCATGCTGCCTAACTGTGACCTCGACCACTTGAGCAGGTTCTGCAGCAGATTGTAAAGATTTTGGGTGGCTTCGTGTATGGCTTTGCCATATTCCCTGATTTCATCTTTGCTGATGCGGTCAATGTTTTTGTACATCTCTTCAGAAAAACCAAACAAAGCATGAAACGGATTTTTTAAGTCATGGGCGATGATCGAGAAGAACTTGTCCTTGGTGGCATTGAGTTTTCTCAGGTTGTTTTCCGATTCCCTCAATTTGATATTGGCTTCGCTGAGCTGTTGGTTTTTCTTCTCCAGGATCCGGGCATTTTTCTTTTTAAGGTTGAACCGGTTATAGGCGAGTATAGCCAGGGCAAGCAGGAGAATGGCCACAATGGCAATATAATTTCTGAAGGATTTTTGTCGTTTGATTTCCAGTTTGTTAATCTTGTTGTCTTTTTTCAGCAGCTCAATTTCTTTTTCCTTTTTCTCGGTTTCGTATTTGATTTGTATCTCACTGATTCGGTTTTGTTTTTCTTCCGAGAAAATGGTATCATTCAAGCGATGGTGCTTTTTAAAATAGGTGAGGGCTTTTTGGTGGTTGCCCTGATGTTCATATAATTTAGAGAGGAGTTCATAACTCTCGTTTTTATACTGGTCAGCATGGATCTGCCTGGACAGGGTTAAGCCCCTGGCGATCGCTTTGTGGGCCTTTTGATAGTCACCGGTATGAATCAGCACCTCCCCGATGTTGTTGCTGGTATTGGCTATTTTGTGTTGGTCATTAAGGTCATAGGCATATTGAAGGGCTTCTCTTAAATATTCCAGGGCTTGGGTATAATGCTCCATTTCATAATGGATCAATCCGATGTTGTTCAGTGAACTGGCCATTCCATTGATGTCATTGGCTTTTTTATCGGTCTCCAGCGATTTGCGATAATATTCCAGGGCTTTGTCATTGTTGGCCTGATCGTCGTATATAATGCCGATGTTGTTATAAATCATGGCCATTTGGTCCTGATTTCCCATTTTTTCAAGCTCTGTGAGGGCTTTGTTGTAATATTCCAGGGCTTTGTCGAAATCATCAATGGTCATATGGATAATCCCGGTCTCGTTATAGGCCGAGGCCAGACTTGCCCGGTTGTTGGCTTCTTTGAGCAAGGGGATGGCTTGCAAATAATATTTAAGGGCTCTGTCGTAACTGCTGATATTTCGGTAGATCCTCCCTAAATCCGTATAGGTAATGCCCATCTGGAGGGTATCCTCCAGGGAACGGAAAATCTCCAATGCTTTCAGGTAATGTTCGATGGCCTTTTGATAATTGTTGACTGACTGGAAATAGCTACCCAGGGCAGAGCGGCTGCTGGCAATATTTGTTTTGTTTTCGGCCTTCTGACTTATTTTAAGGGCTTTTTGATAGTAGGAGAGGGCTTTTTGCGGATGGGGAGAATTCAGGTAATAAACCCCCAGGTTGTTGTATATCTGGAACATCCGGGCGGGATCGTCCAGTTGCTTGCGGATTTTAAGGCTTCGCCTGTAATACTTTAATGCCTGGGCCGTATCCTGCAAAAAATAATATGCATTGCCCATCCGGTTATAGGCATCAGAAATGGCTCCCTGATGGTTGATTTTTTGGGCATTGTCCAGAGCTTTTCGGGCATATTTCAAACTGGAATCGGGCGAGGCCTGCCAGTAAGCCCTCGAGATGCGATTGAGCAACTGCGTCTTTTCGACCCCCGAACGTCGGGGAATCAGTTTTTTTAAGCTGTCGGCGGGGCCAGCCTTAATATCCTGTATACCAATATACAGGCTGATGATGCACAGGGGTAAAAAGAAACCCAGTATTTTAAATCCTTTGGCCATGTAATGTTATGACAACAAATGCTTAAATTCTGGGGTGAAAAATAACAATAAATTTAGAAAAATAAGACACAAATGCCAAAACCTTTTAAGGTTGATGGTTTTTATCCTTGACCGTACTCTGAATTTTTCCGTCATAGAGATGGGTAATCAGGGTATCCCCGGCATTAACCTGTTGTGATGAAGTAAGGGTTTGCCCGTTTCTTTGGGTAATGGAAAATCCGCGCTTCAGCACATTTTGGGGATCCAGGTGTTTTTTGGCTTTTTCCAGGTGTTCCAGGCTGTTTTTTTGGTTCTGCAAATATTTTTGGACAGCGCGGGGGGTTTGTCCTTCCAGATGATTCAGATCGTAGGCGGCATTTTGCAGTATCCTTTGAGCGGTGTTGGACATACGGGCGCTGTAGTCCTTGAGCTTTTGTTTTTGGGTCTGGATGAACATCTGGTTGTGGTGGGTCATCTTTTCGGCTTTCCTTTCCAGCCGGGTTTTGTTGCGGTCCAGCAGGTTTTTGACATTGGGCCCGATCCGGCCTGAGAGGTTTTGCTGGCGCTGGTATTCGGTCTGAATGAACCGGTTGGTTTGCTGGACAATTTCATCCCTTAATCCCAGCAGGTTTTCTTCAAATTCGTAAGCCCGGTTAACCAGAAAATCGGCCACGGCAGTGGGGGTTTTCAGTTGGGTGTGCACCACCAGGTCAACCACTGATTCATCTTTTTCGTGGCCGATGCCGCTGATAACGGGCATGGGAAACTGAGCTACGTGGGCGGCAAGGGTATACTGGTCAAAACAGCTCAGATCGGCTTGGGCTCCTCCCCCGCGGATGATGGCCACCACGTCAAAAATATGTTCGTATTGATAGATCGCTTCCAGGGCTTCGATAATTGAAGATTCGGCCTGATCGCCCTGCATGAAGGCGGGGAATAATTTGGGATAGAAGACATAGCCATACGGGTTGTGGCGGAGTTGTTCCATAAAATCCTTATAGCCGGCGGCCGTTTGAGAGGAGATGACCGCTATTTTTTGAGGAACGCGGGCCAGGGCAAGTTGCTGGTTCATTTTCATGATGCCTTCCTGCTCCAGTTTCCGGATGGTTTCCATCCTCTTGCGGGCCATCTCACCCAGGGTGTAGCTGGGTTCGATGTCTTTGATATGCAGGCCTAATCCATACAGTTCATGGAATTCCACCGTGGTTTGAACCAGGATTTTCAGACCCGCCTGAAACGGCTGGCCGGTGGTGTTTTCAAAATAGGGCCGGAGCATCCGAAAGGTATAAGCCCATATCATCCCCCGGGCTTTGGCGATGATCCGGTCTGTGGCCTCATCTTTTTCAACCAGGTCAAGGTAACAATGGCCTTTTCGGTTGACCTTCATCTCGCTGATTTCTGCAATTACCCAGTAATACTGCGGAAATCCTTGGTTCAGGGTATCTTTGATTTTACGGTTGAGCTCCAGTAATGTGAATTCTTGGTTCATGGATTGTTTTTTTGAGTATTTGTGGCCTTTTATCAAGCACCATGGGGTTCATTCGACGGCATCGGTCTGGTCAATTTATCTCTAAAACTTCCACTGGGGGCTCTTTTTCATTGCTTGAGCAGTTTTTTCTTTAACAGGATTTGTTGATCGATAGAGAGCTGAAGCAAATAGATTCCCGGGCTGCGGTTGCTCAGGCTATCGATCCGAATCCGTCCGGTAGGGATCATCCCGGTGTATCGGTTCAGGTATATTTTTCGCCCCATCATGTCGTATATTTCAATGGTTAGGGTTTGTTCTTTTTTGGGGCTTAAGGGCAGATCAATGAAAAAATGCGATTTGAAAGGGATGGGGTAGACCCGGATGGATTTTTGCCCGAGTTTTTCCAGGGAGAGTTGTGCGGAAGCGCTAAAATTGGGGATGCCATATCCGGTCAGTGAATCCGGGTTTTGATACTGGCTGGCTGAGCGAAGTATTTTTTCGCGGATTTCCATGGGGGTACGTTGGCGGAATTTTTGCCACAGGCAAGCGGTTAATCCTGTAATGATGGGGGCGGAAAACGAGGTACCGCTTCCGGCCACAAACGAGGAGTCGACGTTTTGCACGGCGGTCATCAGGCCCTGGGCTGCTACTTCCGGTTTGATGCGCTCGTCGAAGGTGGGGCCGGTTGAGCTGAATGAGACATAATCGCCGTGAGGACCGACTGCCCCAGCCGTGATGATGCTATCGGCATCGGCCGGGGCCCCAATGTAGTGCCAGGGATCATTGCCCTGATTGCCGGCACTTGAGACCACCATCATGCCCCTGGAAGCAGCCAGGTCAGCAGCCCGGGTTATCGGGGTGGTATTCCCGTCCATTTCCTGATAGGAATGGTCCTGGGCGGAATCATCGAAGGTGGAGTATCCCAGCGAGCTGTTGATTAGGTCTGCACCGGCACTATCTGCATATTCGGCAGCTGCAATCCAGTTGTATTCTTCTGAGATGTATTCCGAGCGGGTGACTTCGGTTCTGCATAACAGGTAGTCTGCCCTGGGAGCCGTGCCCCGGTATACCCCCGGTATATTCCCGGCCATGACCGATAAAACCATCGTTCCGTGTTGATGGTGTTCATAAACCGACCCATCATGGTCCTCAAAATCATGCGTTCCTCGTATTTGACCAAAGGCCCGGAGGCTGTCAAAAACCGGAAGCACGTCAACATTTTGAAAACCGGCGTCGAGCACCGCGATAAGCATGTTTTCGCCCTGATAACCCGCCTGATGCAAAAGGTGGCCATTGAGCATTTTTGTTTGGTGCCAGGTGTATCCATACAGGGAAGAATCAAAGGCCATTTGGGCAGCCTTTTTTTCGGTGGTGTCCAGGTCTGAAAGCCCTTTCTTTGGAGACTCTGAGGCGGGCGGGTCAACCGGGGCAATGCGCCGGGTGGATTGGACGAAGTTTTTTTTGTTTAGCTCGGCAACGGTGGTATCCGGGGCTTCTATAACCACCAGGTTCAACCATTTTGATCTGTTTTGGATGCGCTTTACCCGGGGGCGGATGCTGTCCAGGTAACGCGGGGCCACCGGCAGGTCCCGAAGATCCAGCTCAATGCCTTGGCGCTCACGTCTTTGTAGGGCCCTTTCGGACAGGAAGGCCCCGGGATCTTCCAGCGAATAAGAACTGTGGGCGGTGTCCTTGTCGGTCAGATATACCGCATATCTGGATTCCTGGGCTCGAAGAAGCGGCAGGGCGAGGAAAAACAAAAGGAACAAGAGCATGTAGTTTTTTTTCATGGGCTGCTTTTTTAGTCAGGTCAGACGGGGATTAACCTGTTCTCTCCATCTGCCCCGGGTTAAATATTCGCCTCAGGGGCGCGGTCTGCGACGGCCTCTATTGGGCCTGAGCATTTGCCGGGGATCGCCAAATTTTCCCTTGTTGTTTTCCAGCTCCTGCAACCTTTGAGATTCCTTGAGCTCCAGGGCTTCTTCATTTAGCGGCTCTCCGTTTCTATAATTGAGTACCCTTGAAGTATCGGCTTTCTTGCTAAAATAAACCCATTTGCCATGGCGTAGGTCGTTTTGATAGGTCCCCTCAATTTCTTTGAGGCCATTGGGAAAGAAAATGGTAAATGGCCCGTGGAGCTCTCCATTTTTGTATTGGGCAATCATTTTGGGCCTGCCGCTGGGGAAGAATTGCTTATAGGGGCCCGCTTTCCGTCCCTTTTGCCAGTTTGTCACCTGGGCGGTGTCTCCATTGGGATAGTATTTAATGGAAGCCCCGTGCCGCTGGCCCTGTCGGTAAGATTCGCTCAATACCAGTTGCCCGTTGCGGCTATAAAAGCGCCAGGTGCTGTCTTTTTTTCTGTCAACATACAAACCCTCGGCCCGCTTTTTTCCCTTCCGGTCAAATAATTGCGCATAGACCCCCCGGGAGCGATCATGCTGCATCACCGCTTTTCGATTGCCATTGGGATAGAAACGTTTGAAAGTCCCGACCGGCTCACCATGGTTAAAATGCCCGCGGTATTGAACCTGGCCGTTGCTGTATTTTTTGATCCATAACCCGTGTCTTTCTCCCTGCCGGTCCGTCTGATTCAGGGTATCAGTGCTTTGGCCGGCCACCAAAGCCGGCCATAACAACAGGCCCATAAAAATGCCTACCATCGTTTTCATACCAATAGGATCTTTTGATCTATCCGCAAAATTATAAAACATTTGCTGAAACGAATCGCCTGGAACCAATAACCTGAAGCCCGGCAATAAACAGGCCATAAAAAAAGCCCCCGCCTGCCAGGCGAGGGCTTTTTGGAGTGAAAGGACTCACATTATTTAACTTCTTCAAAGTCTACATCGGTCACTTCACCGTCGTCATTGTTGCCCTTATTCGAGGAGGAAGAACCTTGTTGTTGTTGTCCTGATGTGCTTTGGCCTCCGGTGTTTTGCTGACCGCCAGCTTGTTGCTGGGCGTTGTAGATTTCCTGGGAGGCTGCATGCCAGGCATTATTGAGGTCTTCCATCTTCTGATCCAATTCCTCGATGTTTTCGTTTTTATGGGCTTCTCTGAGGGCTTCCAGAGCGTCCTGGATCGGCTTTTTCTTGTCTTCGGAAATTTTGTCGCCGAATTCCTTCAACTGCTTATCGGTTTGGAAAATCAAGCTATCGGCTTTATTCAACTTGTCGACCCGCTCTTTGCGTTGTTGGTCTTCTTCTTCGTGTTGCTTGGCTTCTTCCTTCATCCGGTTGATTTCTTCCTCGCTCAGGCCAGAAGAAGCTTCGATGCGGATGCTTTGTTCTTTGCCGGTTGATTTATCCTTGGCCGAGACATTCAATATGCCGTTGGCGTCGATGTCGAAGGTGACCTCGATTTGAGGGACTCCTCTGGGAGCTGGCGGAATGCCGTCGAGATGGAATCGGCCGATGGATTTGTTATCCTTGGCCATAGGCCGTTCACCTTGCAAGACGTGAATCTCTACCGAGGGCTGGTTGTCGGCGGCCGTGGTGAAGACTTCCGACTTGCGGGTGGGTATGGTGGTGTTGGCTTCGATCAGTTTGGTGAAGACACCGCCCATGGTTTCAATGCCCAGTGAAAGCGGGGTGACATCGAGCAACAGCACATCTTTTACATCGCCCCCAAGGACGCCACCCTGGATGGCTGCTCCAATGGCCACCACTTCGTCGGGGTTCACCCCTTTAGAAGGCTTCTTGCCAAAAATGCTTTCAACGGTTTGTTGGATAGCCGGTATGCGTGTTGAGCCGCCCACCAGGATCACCTCGTCGATGTCTTTGGCTTCGTATCCGGCATCTTTAAGGGCCTTTTTACAGGGCTCAACGGTTTGTTGTACCAGGTGATCCACCAACTGTTCAAATTTGGCACGGGTCAGTTTTTTAACCAGGTGCTTGGGTACCCCTTCTACCGGCATGATATAGGGCAGGTTGATCTCCGTGCTGGTGGCACTGGAAAGTTCAATTTTTGCTTTTTCAGCAGCCTCTTTCAGGCGCTGAACCGCCATGGGATCCTGCTTGAGGTCTACGCCCTGTTCCTTTTGAAATTCTTCGGCCAACCAGTCAATGATCACCTGGTCAAAATCGTCGCCGCCCAGGTGGGTGTCGCCACTGGTCGACTTCACCTCAAACACCCCATCACCAA
The DNA here is from genome assembly GCA_913055635.1 of uncultured Bacteroidota bacterium. Classification (GTDB taxonomy): domain Bacteria; phylum Bacteroidota; class Bacteroidia; order Bacteroidales; family UBA12077; genus JAGXLC01. The sequence goes on along the minus strand of CAJXLK010000029.1, from coordinate 15,699 downwards.
GTTCCAGGATGGATATGTCGAAGGTTCCTCCGCCTAAATCGAATACAGCGACCCGCTGATCTTTGTCTTGTTTGTCAAGCCCGTATGCCAGCGAAGCGGCAGTGGGCTCGTTGATGATGCGTTTGACTTCCAGTCCGGCAATCTCACCGGCTTCTTTTGTGGCTTGCCGCTGAGAATCACTGAAATAGGCCGGTACGGTGATCACGGCCTCAGTGACTTCCTGGCCCAGGTAATCTTCAGCCGTCTTTTTCATCTTCTGCAGAACCATGGCTGAAATTTCCTGCGGGGTATATTTGCGATCCCCCACCTTAATCCTGGGCATATTGTTGTCACCCTTGACCACTTCATAAGAAACCCGGTTGATCTCGGTGTTCACCTTGTCATAGCTTTCTCCCATGAAACGCTTGATCGAAGAGATGGTGTTTTGGGAGTTGGTTATCGCTTGTCTTTTGGCAGGATCACCGATCTTGCGTTCCCCATTCTCGACAAAAGCAACCATGGAGGGGGTGGTTCTTTTTCCCTCACTATTGGGTATTACCGTTGGCTCGTTGCCCTCCATAACCGAAACACATGAGTTGGTTGTTCCTAAGTCTATACCTATTATTTTACCCATTTTTTCACTTTATTTTTAATTCAACGTTATTATTTTCCGTCTTTTTCTGATCAATCATTGTGCCATATTCAAAGACGGTATTGTTTTGCGTGTAATAAATTGAAATACAATGTATTTATAGCCCCGGCCAGGTTTTATGACAAACTGTCAGAGCCGAAGGTGAGAAAATATTACAACCAATTGCTTTTATTGTTAGTTTTGCTCCAACAATTGACTATAAAAAACAACCCTTATGTCAAAGGACAAGAAGATAAAAAAGGTGACAACTCATGTTTTGCATGAGATGAAGCTTCGCGGAGAAAAGATTGCGATGCTCACGGCCTATGATTATTCCATGGCCCGGATACTGGACAAAGCAGAAATAGATGTGATCCTGGTCGGCGATTCGGCTTCTAATGTAATGGCCGGCAATGAGACCACCCTTCCGATTACGATGGATGAGATGATTTATCATGCCAAGTCGGTGGTAAAGGCAGTTAAGCGGGCTTTTGTTGTTGTAGATTTGCCTTTTGGGGCCTATCAGGGCAACAGCAAGGAAGCTTTGACATCGGCCATTCGGATGATGAAGGAAACCGGCGGTCATGCAGTAAAGATGGAAGGGGGTGGGGAGATTGAAGATTCGGTCAGGCGGATTCTTTCAGCCGGCATACCGGTGATGGGCCACCTGGGGCTTACTCCACAGTCCATTCATAAGTTCGGTACCTATGTGGTCCGGGCTACTGAAGAGGAGGAAGCCCAGAAATTGATTGAAGATGCCCATATACTGCAAAAAGCAGGATGTTTTTCCCTGGTCCTCGAAAAGGTACCGGCCCGGCTGGCTGCCAGAGTGGCAAAAGAGCTGACAATCCCGGTTATCGGTATTGGAGCAGGCAACCAGGTAGATGGTCAGGTGCTGGTGCTGCACGATATGCTGGGAATCAACCAGGATTTTTCCCCCCGTTTTCTGAGGCGTTATCACAACCTGTTTGCTGAAATACTGGGCTCGGTGCAATCCTATATCCAGGATGTTAAGCAGGTGGAATTCCCCAACGACAATGAACAGTATTAACCCTGGGGTATGGAAATCCTTTATGAAGACAATCACCTGGTGGTGGTCAATAAAAACAACAACGACCTGGTGCAGGGTGATCGTACCGGCGACCAGGCCCTTGACAGCAAGCTCAGACAATGGCTCAAGGAAAAGTACCGCAAACCGGGCAATGTGTTCTTAGGGGTGGTGCACCGCCTGGATCGCCCGGTGAGTGGAGTGGTGGTTTTTGCCAAAACCAGCAAGGCCCTGGCAAGAATGAATCAACTCTTCCAGAAAAAAGCCGTTGATAAGACTTATTGGGCAATTGTGAAAAATAAACCGAATCCCCCCAGCGGCGAGCTTCAACACTATATGGTGCGCAACCCCCGCAAAAATAAATCCTTTGCCCTCGACCAACCCCGACGCGATGCCCGGGAAGCACTGATGAGCTATCAACTCATGGCATCCTCCGATCGGTATCATTTGCTGGAGATCACCATACAAACCGGCCGACACCACCAGATCAGAAGCCAGCTCTCCAAAATTGGCGCCCCTGTTAAAGGAGATCTGAAATACGGTTTCCCACGCAGCAATAAAAACGGGGGTATAAGCCTGCACGCCCGCCAAATAGGCTTTGTACACCCTGTCCGGAAGAAATACATCTCCTTTACAGCGCCCCCGCCCCCCGATAATCTGTGGACTTTTTTCCTCGACAGATTGTCTTCCTCTTCTTCCCGTGAATAAATCCTCCTGTTTTTTTTGTTTGCTTTTCTTTTAGCCCGAATAATGGTTTTTTTGGCTTGTTATTATCCTGTTTCCCTTGTAATTCCTGTGTTTTGGCCTTTTGTTTTTTCGGTTAAAACTTCATCGCTTCCCTTTTTCAACAAAAATTGGGCTTCTTGTTGAAAAAAAATTATTAAATATCGGTATAATCAGTATTTCGTTTAACTAACTGTTTTACAGTGATATGTAAAGGTATTTTTAGCTTAAAACGCTAAGAATGAGATTTTTTTTTAGGGATTTGTTTTGAATTTTACCGAAAAAATTTGCATTTTTACTTTATAAATTCATAAATTCGTGAACAGATCGCACTTTTTGAAGGCCATACCTTCAAAAGTCAAGCGTTACGCTAAATCTGAAATATTTTTTTACTAACCCCAAAAACAGTTAATTATGAACAAAGCAGAATTAATTGATTCAATTGCAAAAGATGCCAATTTAACAAAGGCTGATGCAAAGAAAGCTTTGGACGCTTTTGTAAAAGCTACTACGAAATCCCTCAAGAAGGGTGAAAGAGTTGCCTTGGTAGGATTTGGTTCCTTTTCTGTAGCCAAGAGAAGTCAAAGAACAGGAAGAAATCCGCAAACGGGTAATCCCATTACCATTAAGGCCAAGAACGTTGTAAAATTTAAGCCTGGCTCTGATCTTTCAGATGCAGTGCAGTAAGGAATAGTTGCATTGAAAAAGAAAGGGAGTACTGCGGTGCTCCCTTTTTTTAGTCCCGCCTATGGATGAAAAAGCGCTGATCGAGTACCTGACAGGATTTGTAACGTCCCAACGCCGTGGGCTTTTCGACCGGGTGTTGGAAGAGCGCACACGGTATATAACGGTGGTTTTGGAAGACATTTACCAGCCCCATAATGCAAGTGCCGTGCTTCGATCAATGGATTGTTTCGGCATTCAGGATGCCCATATCATTGAGAACTCCAATGAATACCGGATCAATCCGGATGTGGCACTGGGCGCTTCTAAGTGGCTGAATTTGTTGCGTTACAATCAATCCACTGCCAATACAAGGGCTGCCATCGACCGGTTGAAAGGCCAGGGGTATCGGATTGTGGCAACCACCCCTCATCAGAATCAGGTGGCCCTGCCTGATTTTGACCTGGAACCCGGTAAGGTGGCCTTGCTGTTTGGCACCGAAATGCAGGGATTAAGCTCAACAGCCCTGGATCAGGCGGATGAATTTTTAAAAATCCCCATGTACGGTTTTACCGAAAGCTTCAATATTAGTGTCTCAGCAGCCATTATCCTTTATCAGCTCAAGCAGAAACTGACCCGCTCGCAGATCGCCTGGCACCTTTCCCCTGAAGAAAAACAGCACATCCTGCTGGAATGGCTGAAAAAATCTATTAAACGATCTGATCTGTTAATCAGACAATTTTTATCTAAATGAGGGAACCTTTTATCAGCCAACTTCGTATTTTAATAAAAAAAAATTATCTTTATTTTTTAATCGGACAGGCCTTAACCTTTGCATCCATTGTTAAATGAGCTCTCCATGAGCAAGCAGAAGGAATTTTTTGGGGAAAATTGCTGTTTGTGGGGAGTTAAAAACACACACCACATGAATTGCATAATTATTGATGATGACCCTCTATCTCTGCAGGTTGTGGAGGAATTTGTGAACCGCACAGATTTCCTGGAACTGAAGTATACCTTTAATGATGCCGTGGAAGCCATCAATACCATCAATGTTAGTGAAGAAAATATAGATCTGATCTTTCTGGACATCGAGATGCCTGAGATGTCGGGCATCGAGTTTCTAAATACGGTTAAGGAGCTTCCCCAGGTCATCATTATTTCCTCGCAGGAGAAATATGCCCTTCAGGCTTTTGATTATGATGTGGTCGATTATTTGCTCAAGCCCATTACTTTTAGCCGCTTTTACAAGGCAGCCTCCAAAGCCTTCAGCAATGCCGAAACCAATGAGATGCGGCAACGACAGAAAAATGAGATCTTCATCAAAAAGGATTCTGCCCTGGTGCGGTTAAAATATGATGACATCCTTTGGGTCGAGGCCATGGAAAATTATGTGGTGATCAATTCTTATGACCAGAAGTTTACGATTCACTTTACGATGAAGAGCATCATTCAGCAATTGCCGGCTGATCGCTTCAAACGGGTACATCGTTCTTACATAGTGAACGTGGGCAATATTGATCGCATTGAGGACAATTATGTGATCATCAAAGGGAGGAAATCCCAGAAAAGCATTCCGATCGGAAAAGCTTATAAAGAAAAATTCCTGAAAGAAATCAATCTGATTGGCAAGTAAACCTCCGGCTGATCAGTTAATACTTCCTTCAATCCCCACTGGATCGGGTTCACCGGAAAAAAAGGGGTTTGTTCAAATACCAGGTAACTTTTGCTATCTTTGAACCGCTTTGGCAAGAGAAGAAAGCCATTGGGTGATTGTCTCATTAAATTCAGCTGACATGATTTCATTGCAGCAGGTAAGGGTAGAGTATAGCGGGGAATTGCTTTTCGGGGATGTCTCATTTTTTATCCGGGAAGGCGAAAAGATTGGCCTGGTGGGCAATAATGGTTCGGGCAAGACCACCTTGCTGAAGGTTCTCACCGGCCAGGTTCAGCCTGTATCCGGGACGGTCAATTTACCCGGATCCTTGCGCATTGGTTATTTGCCTCAGCATATGGTTCATCAGGAGGATGAGACTGTATATAATGTGGTTTTTTATGCCCTGGAGCAGATTGCGGGTTTGCATGAGCAGATTTCCCGCATCAATGCCTCTTTGGCCGAGCGGACTGACTATGATAGTCAGGATTATGCCCGGCTTTTGGATCAGCTTTCGGCAGCTACTGAGAAATATCAGTTGCTGGAGGGCGATAAAGTGGAGGCTGCCATAGAACGAACCCTGACAGGGCTGGGTTTTGACCCGGAGGATCTGACGGCCAGGATGAATACTTTCAGCGGGGGATGGAAAATGCGGGTGGAGCTGGCCAAGATTTTGCTGCAGGAGCCGGATTTGCTTTTGTTGGATGAGCCGACCAACCATTTGGATATTGAATCGATACAATGGTTTGAGCGCTATCTGACACATTTTCAGGGGGCAGTGGTTCTTATCTCGCACGATCGGGCTTTTTTGGATGCAGTAACCACTCGAACCCTTGAACTGAGTCTGGGGCGGCTTTTTGATTTCAGGCTCCCGTATTCTCAGTACCGGAAGGAGCGTGAGCGGCTGCGTGAGCAGCAAAAAGCTGAATATGAGAATCAGCAGAAAAAGATAAGGGAAACCCAGGAGTTTATTGACCGGTTTCGTTACAAGGCCAACAAGGCTTCCCTGGTCCAGTCCCGCATTAAGCAGCTGGAGAAGATGGAGCAGGTACAGGTGGACCAGGAAGATCAGCAAACCATGCACATCCGTTTCCCTGAGCCGCCCCGCTCCGGCAGGGAAGTGATCAAGGCCGGCGGGATCACCAAATATTACGGGCAGCAGCTGGTCCTTGAAGGGGTTGATTTTCTTATTGAACGCGGCGAGCGGGTGGCTTTTGTGGGCCGCAACGGAGAGGGCAAAACCACTATGGCGCGGGTTCTTTTGGGCGAGACCGACTACAGCGGTGAAGTGACCCTTGGCCATCAGGTGGAAATTGGCTATTATGCCCAGAACCAGGATGAATTTTTAGATGATGAGCTGACGGTTTTTCAGACCCTTGATCAGGCAGCTCAGGGCGAAGTGCGCAAACAGGTGCGCAACATCCTGGGGGCTTTTCTTTTCCAGGGAGAAGCGGTCAACAAGAAAGTGGGGGTTTTATCCGGCGGGGAGCGCTCACGGCTGGCCCTGGCCCGGTTGTTGTTGCACCCTTACAACATGCTGATCCTCGACGAACCCACCAATCACCTCGACATGCGCTCGAAAGAGGTTCTTAAACAAGCCCTGCTTGACTATCAGGGCACCCTCCTGGTAGTCTCTCACGACCGCGATTTTATGGACGGGCTGGTTTCCAAAGTCTACGAGTTCCGCGATCATAACCTGAAAGAACACATCGGTGGCATTTACGATTTTCTGCGGAAAAAACAACTCGATCAGCTGGACGAGCTGAACAGAGGGGCCGGAAAAACTTCTTCAGCGAAAACCAAAAAGCAGGATTCCGGCAGCAAGGCCGATTTTGAGCAGCGCAAGGCCCACAACCGAAGGATCCGGCGCACTGAGAAATCCATTGAAAAGACCGAGCAGCGCATCGAAGAGCTGGAGCAGAAGCTGGAAGCGCTGAACAGTAAAATGACTGATCCTCAGAATGAAGAGGAGAGGGGGGATGGAGCCATTTATTCGGAGTATGAACAGCTGCGCCAGGAACATGAGCAGGAGATGGAGCAGTGGGAGCAACTGCACAGTGAGTTGGAGCAGCTCTACCAACAAAGCCAATGATAAGTCGAATGATGAGCACCGGCGGGCAAAAATCTTTTATTTATGGGTTGAGGGCCATCATGGAGGCCATGGACAGCGGCACGCCCATTGATAAAATATTGATCAGGAAAGGCCTGAAAGGAGCGCTTTTCCAGGAGTTTTTTGATCAGGTGCGCACCCTGCAGGTGCCTTTTCAATATGTGCCGGCCAGGAAGCTGGATGGAATTACCCGCAAAAACCACCAGGGGGTCGTGGCCTTTCTCTCGCCCATCACCTTTGGGCGTATTGAGGATCTGTTACCGGGGCTTTATGAGTCTGGCAAGACACCTTTTTTACTGCTACTCGATGGTTTAACCGATGTGCGGAACTTTGGGGCCATCCTCCGCACCGCTGAATGTGCCGGTGTTGATGGGGTGGTCATTCCCACCCGGAATTTTGCCCGCATCAATGAGGATGCGGCTAAAACTTCGGCCGGTGCCCTTTATCGTATACCGGTGTGCCGTGCCGCTAAGATGGCCTCTGCCATTGAATATATCCGCCAGAGTGGGGTCAAGGTGGTCGGGGTGACCGAAAAAACCCAGCATTATTATGATCAGGTGGTTTTTGATGGCCCGGTGGCACTGGTGTTGGGGTCGGAGGATGCCGGTATATCCCCGGCAATCATGGATCAGCTCGATGCCAAAGTTCGCATTCCCCTGGCAGGAGAGATAGAATCGCTGAATGTCTCGGTCGCTGCCGGGGTGGTCGCCTATGAGGTGGTGCGTCAACGACGCGCCCAGGCCCAACCCTAACTTTAGCCATTCAATCCCCGCCTCCACTTCGTTCCCTCGGAGCAGGCATTTACTCCCCGCTTTCACTTCCTTTAGCGGGGCAGGCATTTACTCCCCGCCTCCGCTTCGCTCCCTCGGGGCAGGCATTTCCTCATTCGCCCCAACTTTCAGGGGCGTTGCTGGATTGTTCCTGCTGGCCAAATGACTGGGTAAGGCTTCTGAAGTCATCGCCCGAGGGGTTTTGGAACACTCTGAGGCCAAACTCGGGGACCACCGCCAGGATATGGTCGAAGATATCGGCCTGGACTTGTTCGTAATATTTCCATTCCTGTTGTTTGGAAAAGACATAGATCTGCACCGGCAAGCCCCTTTCGGTAGGCTGGAGATGGCGCACCATGATGATGTAAGGCTGTTTGCTGGGGTGTATGTGGGGGTGCTGTTCCAGGTAGGTTTCTACATATTTCCGGAATACCCCGATGTTGGTCAAACGTCGGCGGCTGACCGTATCCTCGTCGGTGATTCCGTGTTCCCGGTTAAACTGGTCTATCTCTTCTTGTTTTTGCCAGATATAGTCGCGGATGAGCCTGAATTTTTTGAATTGCTCCAGCATCTGATCGTCACAGAAGCGAATGCTTTTGATATCGATGTTGATTGAGCGGGCAATTCGCCGGCCCATGCTTTCCTGCATGCCTTTCCAGTTCTGGAAGGATTCGTTGATCAAGGCATGGGTTGGAATGGTGGTAATGGTTTTGTCCCAGTTGCGCACCTTGACTGTATTAACCGTTATTTCCAGTACAATGCCGTCGGCATCGCGCCCCGGCATCGAAATCCATTCGCCGGGTTTGACCATCTTATTGGCAGAAAGCTGGATGCTGGAGACAAACCCCAGGATGGTGTCTCTGAACACCAAGATAAGCACGGCTGCCAATGCACCCAGGCTGGCCAAAATGGCAGTGGGCGATTTGCCGATGATCAGCGATAAAATCAGGATGCCCCCCACCGAGTGAATGATGATCTTGGTGACCTGAATATATCCCTTTATCGGTCTTTCCCGAGCCATCGGCAATATCTGGTAGATGTCATGAAAGGCACTAAGCAGGGCATCGACCGTGAGCAGAACGATGAAGATGATGTAGATCTGAACCCCGGTGATTAACACGGATTGAACTTCGGGGAAAGGATCGAGCCATACCTGGGTGGAAAAATAGATGATCAGGGCAGGGGCCAAATGAGACACCCGTTGCAGCACCCTCCTGTTTACCAGGGCATCGTCCCATTTGTTTTTGCTTTTCCTTACCATCCGGGTAATGGTGGAAGTCAGCACATTTTTAGCCAGGTAGTCCGCAAAATAAGCGATCAACAGTACCACAAGGGCAATGACCACGACCATGATCAGCTGACTCCATTGTTCATTCAAACCGGCCTGCTGCAGCAGATTTTCTAACTCTGTGACGATTTTTTCGCCCATAAGAGATTTTTTTATAAATTACCTCTGCTAAAATAAGGATAAATTGTCGAGACTATGAAGCATTTGATTGTTATTTTCTTGTTGTTTATGGCTGCGATGGCCGATGGGCAGGTGGATTATCAGGGGCACTTTAACGGGCAGGCCTTGCGGATTGATTTTTTGCTGGCCGGAGGGGCTGACCGGGAAGCTTTTTACCTGAGAGGCCTCCAACAGGAGGCCCCCTGGGCAGGGCCACGGTCTGGTCTGATCAGCCCTTTTGGCTATGGCAATTATTGGGTAGAGGTAAAGGATACAGCCAGGGAGAAGGTCCTCTACCGCCGGGGATTTTCCACCCTGTTCGAGGAATGGCAGACCACCCGGCAAGCTAAAAGTGAGCAGCGTGCTTTTCCCCATACCATACGTATTCCCTATCCGATGCACCCGGTTTATGTGCAGATCAGCAAAAATGAGCCTGGACACCCGGTGATTTGGGAAAAAATTGTTGACCCGAACGATTATTTTATTCGCGATGAAGACCCTCCTCAGGCGGAAGTCACCAGGATTCAACAGGGGGGTGCCCCGGCCACTTCGGTGGATATTGCTTTTGTCGCTGAAGGTTATACCAGCGTACAAATGGATAAATTTGAGGAAGATGTGGGCCGGATCACCCGGTATATATTCAATCTTGCTCCCTTTGACCAGTACCGCCAGGATTTTAATATTTACGCCGTGCGGGCTGTCTCCCAGCAGACGGGAACCGATGTGCCCGGTGAAGAGATTTATAAAAATACCGCCCTCAATACCAGTTATTATACCTTTGATGTGCCCCGCTATCTGACAACGACGGCTACCGTTAAGATCAGGGATTATGCGGCCAACGTTCCCTATGACCACATCTTTGTTCTGGTGAACACTTCCAGATATGGAGGTGGCGGCTTTTACAACCATTATTCGGCCACCACATCCGATCACCTGTATTCCGAGGAGGTGGCTGTCCATGAATTTGGCCATGGTTTTGCCGGACTGGGCGATGAGTACTATAACTCTGAAGTGGCTTACAATGCATTTTATGATACCATCCGCGAACCCTGGGAGCCGAATCTGACCACCCTGGTGAATTTTAAAGCAAAATGGAAGGATATGGTAGATGAGCATACCCCGGTGCCGACCCCCCGAGCCGAGAAGTATTACCCGAAAACAGGGGTCTTTGAAGGAGGGGGTTATGTGGCCGAAGGGGTATACAGCCCTTCGATGCACTGCAAGATGAAAAGCAATCAGGCCGATTCATTCTGCGCGGTCTGTCAGCGCGCCATTGAACGAATGATCCTGTATTACCTTGATGAACTGTAAAAACACAAGAAGGCCGCTATCAACGGCCTTCTTGTGTTGGAGGGGCTGTGCTTCAGTGACTTTTCCATTGCCCGGAATCTCAAAACCTCTAATAATTATGGCCTTTGCTGCCAAGGCATGAAAACCCATGCTGCATTCAATGATACGGACTTGTCTGCCTAAAAAATGGCAGTGTTTTTCATCATTGTTCTTTTTTCGGGGCTTTTTTCCTGCCAATGTAGTAGTAGATAAGCAGGCCGATTCCTCCAAATAATAGGATCATTGAAAAGTAGGCCACTTCATTGTCAAGGGCAGTGGCTTCTTCTAAAATGTTGCCGATCAGGGCCCCCAGGGCAAGACCGATCAGCAAAAGGCCAAATTTCAGACTGGGGCTGACATTGCTCTCCATATTGAAAATTTTGGCGTCCTGGCCGCTTTCTATAAGCGCCATCCTTTCTTTTCGCCTGACTGAAAGATATACTATCCCATATATCATGGCAAAAAGTGCGATTGGGACTAATGTTCCTTCCATAGCATATTGATTTTATGATTCGACTTTGCTTTTAATCTGTGACGCCCCTTTTAAGTATCCGGTTACAGATTGAAACCAATAAATATTCATTGAAGCCCTTTCGTTGGATTCATCCTTGACTGGTAAGTTTTTTTTTCTTAAGTTGACTTTCCGCATAGATAAAAATGGGCACGGGTTGTAACCAGTACCGGGTTCAGGGCGTCATACCATAAAAAATTCAAACCTTAATTGGAACGACCCGCTTATAAAAGGGCCATCATAAATGGGGCATATTCAGGATGAATATTATATAGATCGTGTATTGCAGGGAGACCATTCGTCTTATGCCATATTGGTAGAGCGGCACAAAGATATGGTCTATACCCTGGCTTCCCGGATGCTCAAAAACCGAGAGGAAGCTGAGGAAGTGGCTCAGGATGCTTTTCTCAAGGCTTTTCGTTCATTGAAACGATTTCGCAAGGAATCAAGGTTCAGTACCTGGCTTTATCGCATTGTATACAACTTGTGCGTTTCTCATTTGAGGAAAAATAAAAAGCAAGTCCAATCGTTAGATGACAACAATTATCATGTTGATCCGGAGGATCCCCATCAGAAAATGGATCAACTGGAGGCCTCTGATCGCAGCCGTTTTATCCGCCAGGCCCTGGAACGCCTGGGGTATGATGAGCAAACCATCATCACCTTGTATTATCAGGATGACCAATCCATTGCTGAAATAGCCGAAGTTACCCTTTTGACCCAGGCCAATGTGAAAGTCAAACTCTACCGGGCCAGACAGAAACTTCATCAACACCTGGGCAATATTTTAAACCATGAAATCAATTCACTGTTATGAGTCAGCACGCCCATAATAAACTGGATCAACAAACCCGCCAATGGATGCAGCAGACGGGTTTGGATCAGCCCGCCGGTGATTTTACCCAACGGGTGATGCAAGGGGTGGAAATGCAAAAACGACTAGCCCACCTTAAAGACAAACGCAGCAACATCTGGAACATCCTCCTGGCAGTGATAGTGCCGGCTGCTTATTTCTTCTACCGCTATATGAGTGGAGCCCCGTTATTGCCCGGGGGGTTTAACCTGCAAACAGAACTTCAGCCCTATATCAATATCTTCCAGCTTCTGTTCAGTAAAATCACCCTGGACCTCTCGGCTCCTATCGTACCCCTTGGCATTCTCGCTATTATTACCCTGCTGGTTTTTGATCGTTTGATCATCCGCTCTTTGTCGTTGCATAAATAGCGGTTGCAAAATAAAAGCCCCATGTGATCATCCCAAAGCCGGGGTTGCCATTTGCCGGGGTGTTTCTTTGGCTGCTTTTCAGCGGATGGACAAGGCTGGTTTTTGCCTGGCCGGCGGCTTGTTTGCGCTTCAACTTTTTGGCTTATCTTTATGGGATGAAACCAATCAGAATTGTACCTTCACCCTGTGAAAATACGGCTTTTATAGCTCACCCTACTTTCGCCCCTGCTTATGGGGTAAAGGTGAAGGGATTGATACATGCCAAAGACCAAGCTTTCAAATCGATTCGTCATGACAAAGCTGCAGCCTAAGTTTAACGTAAGGGTTTACGGACTCATCATCAATGAAAAACACCAGATTTTGTTGTCTGATGAATATCAGCTTGATATGAAAATGACCAAATTTCCCGGAGGCGGACTTCTTTACGGGGAAGGAACCATTGATTGTCTTCGCCGTGAAGCACGCGAGGAGTTTGGTCAACAGGTGGAAGTGCTTCAACATTTTTATACCCTTGATTATTTCCAGCCTTCCTACTTTTATCAGGATTACCAGTTGCTAAGCATTTATTACAGGGCCCGTTTTACCGAGCCTGTTCAATTTAAGATCTGCCAACATCCCTTTGGCGGACAGGAAAATTTTACCAACGGATTTATCTCCTTCCGCTGGAAGAACATCCGCTCCCTGACCCAGGATGATATGACCCTTCCCGTTGACAAAAAAGTTGCCGGAATGCTGGCTGGTTAGATTGCTGTATAATCTATTCCGCTGTCTCTTTTTTATTAATTTTGCCAGCAATCAAACTTACACGATATGATTGAACACCTCAAATTCGACTGTAAATACTTTAAAGGCGATGTTCCCTGTAAGCCCAATAAATTAAGGAATAAGGTATGTGATACCTGCGATGAATACGAACCCTATGGCAAAAGAATCCTGATCATTAAGCTGGGAGCGATGGGCGATGTGATCAGAACAACGCCTTTGCTGGTCAGATTCAGACAGCTTTATCCGGACAGCCACATCACCTGGTTAACCCATACCCCCGAGGTCCTGCCCAAAGATGAGATTGATGAGGTTGTGAAATTTGAATTCAGGCAAGTCTATAAGATTCAGAATAAGCAGTATAACATAGCCATAAATCTGGACAAGGACGAGGAGGCTTGCATCCTTTTAAGCCAGCTGGAGGCTGAAGAGAAATATGGCTTCACCTGGAGTAACAATCATATTGACATTGCTACTGAAAAAGCCGAGCATAAGCTGATAACAGGATTATTTGACAATATTTCCAAACAAAATACCAAAAGCTATCCCGAAGAGATTTTTGAAATCTGCCATATGGAGTTCAACCAGGAACCCTATTTATTGAATTATGATCAGCAGCTGGCCGCTGAGTGGGCCTATCTCAGGGAGCAGGCAGGTTCAAATACCATTATCGGGTTGAATACGGGTTGTGGTACCCGTTGGTTAACGCGATTATGGCCCAATGAATACTGGATTGAATTGATCAAAGCATTAAAAAACCGACGATATTATCCGGTCTTGTTGGGCGGGCCTGCTGAAGATGAACAAAATCAATATTTGGCCACTCATTCCGGGGCTTACTATCCGGGATATTTTCCACTGGAAACTTTTATTGCCCTGATTTCACAAACGGATATGATGGTTTCACTGGTAACCATGACCATGCATATTGCCATCGGGTTAAAGAAGCCCCTGGTATTGTTCAATAATATATTCAATTCCAGTGAGTATGAGCTTTATAATAATGGGGTCATTGTGGAACCCCCCACCGGATGTGACTGTTTTTACGGGGAAACCTGTAAAAGGGATCGCCACTGTATGAAAGACCTCAAACCAGAGATGGTTTTGGAAGCGATTGAATCGCTGAAGCAGGAAAAAATCGGGGAACACTGAATTGGCAGCCAGTAATAATGATTTTTTAAGCAATTGACAGGATCAGGCATTTCAAACCAATCCAATAAACTGAGCAATGCATATGGGCAGGGAAAATAACGTTAGCTGTAAACAGCAGGGGACAGAGCTTCAGGTGTTTCCCGTCAAAGGCATTGGTTTTGAGTGGGTAAGCTTTGTTTTTGTGAAATATTAAGAAGAATTTTACCCAACATCTCAACGGGATCGGGGAAAAAGTGGATGGGTGAGAGTTCGTTTGAATAAATGACAACGGATACAGATTGTTTATTATGAAAATAGCTTATTTATCTACATTTTATCCCCTTCGCGGAGGTATAGCCCAGTTCAATGCCAGTCTGTACCGGGCATTGGAGCAGGGACATGAAGTTAAAGCTTTTACTTTCAAGCGGCAATATCCCGGCTTGCTTTTTCCCGGCCGGTCGCAATATGTAGGTGCTTCGGATAAGGCTGATCCTATTGAGGCGGAAGAAATCCTCGACACCATCAATCCTTTCACCTACCATGGCACCTATCGGGCCATAAAATGGTTTGATCCGGATCTGCTGGTAATGAAGTATTGGATGTCTTACTTTGCCCCTTCGCTGGGTTATATAGCCCAAAGGCTAAAAAAACGGGCCCGGGTGGTCACCATTCTGGACAATGTGGTGCCCCATGAACCCCGGTTTTTTGACAAGCCCCTGACCCGGTTTTTCCTCAATCAAAATCATGGCTTTGTCACCATGAGTCATAGTGTGGGGAAAGATCTGGAGCGACTTAAACCTGATGCCCGCTATATTCAGCGAAGCCATCCCCTTTATGACCACTTTGGCACCGCCCTCCCTTCCGGGCAGGCCCGTGAAAAACTGGGCCTCCCGCACCAGGGCAAAGTGTTGCTGTTTTTTGGATTTATTCGCCCCTATAAAGGACTGGACCTACTCATCGAAGCCTTCGGCCAACTTGGCGGGGATTATCATCTGCTTATTGCTGGCGAGCCCTACGGCAGCTTTGATAAATATCAAAAGTTGATCGATGCTTCACCCAATAAGGAACGGATTCATCTTTTTGTGGAATATATTGACAATGAACGGGTTCCTCTGTTCTTTTCGGCATCCGACCTGTGTGTTTTGCCTTATAAATCGGCTACTCAGAGCGGCATTACCAATATCTCCTTTCATTTTAACCTGCCGGTTGTAGCCACTGATGTGGGGGGCTTGCGTGAGACAGTGCGGGATCAGGAAACAGGCCTCATCGTTCCTGAGCCTTCCGGTGAAGCCATCGCAGAAGGGATCCGCCAATTCTTCCGGATGGAACCCGGCCGGTTTGGCCAAAATATTGAGCAGCTCAAACAGGAACTTTCCTGGGATGCCTTTGCCCGGGCTATGATGGATTTTGCAGGGAAACTTTAATTTCAATTAGACGATCAAATGAACGCCGCATGCACAAATTTATACGGCAAAGATATGCATAAAGCATGTGGCTTCCATGGTGAATCCCGTATGCATGGAGTTATTTATCAAGGCAATGCGCGAATATGAGGATTTTATGGTGATGGCGCTGTTTGGGTGAGCTTTTGATCATATATTGATTTCAGTTGGACGTTTCATATGAAACCCTCATGCACCGACTAGCACAAAAGGTAATGAATAAAACATGAGGGTTCCATGGCAGAGGGAAGCAAATCATGTAATGTTGGAAGCAA
>CAJXLK010000028.1 GCA_913055635.1 uncultured Bacteroidota bacterium | reverse complement strand
GCTCGGTTGCCTTCGGTAAATTAAAGTTACGAAATTCCACCTTAGGAAGCAACCTCATCCATATAGTGAAACTAAAATCAAAGAAAAATCAGGCAAAAATTCTCATAATTAGGGAATTTAGTTCGCCTCTGGATGGGCACGGGTTAGGTTGGCATTATATGAAATAGCATAGGTTGGCAAAGTGGGGGGATTGGGATAGCATGGATAAGATAGATAAGGTTGGAATAGATTGGTAGAGATTTAAACAGCACAGGATGAGATCGAATAAATTGGTAGAGATTGAAACAGTATATGACGGCATGAATTGGCAGGTGAGGAGTATGTGGGGGGCATTATTGCGCTACCCGGAACTGAAAGTGCCACATATAGGCGCCAACCCGCAATTGGGTCAGGGCGGTGATAAAATACAAGGGTTGCAAGTTTCACAGGAAAGAAACTCGAATGGGTTACCGGCTAAAATATCCTGAATAAAATGGCCATAACGTTCATAAGCCTTTACCGCTCGACCAGCTGCACCTTGATCTTCATGATCTCCGAGCGGGAGGAGGTTTTTACCGGTGGGCCCCAACCCTGCGCACCACAAGTAACAAAGAAATGGGTGCCATCAATCTCTTGATGACCCCAACTGAGGCGGTAGATGGCCCGGGTGATGAAATTGATGGGAAAAAGCTGACCGTGGTGGGTGTGGCCTGAAAACTGGATATCAACATTTTGGCTGGCAACTTTGCCCAACTCATAGGGCTGATGGTCCATCACCAAAGTCGGCAGGCTGTCGCCGGCCGATTGCAACAGCCCCCCGAGCGACTGCCGGTTGCGCTGATGCCGGTCGCGGCGGCCCACCAAATAGAAGGCATTATCCACCCGTACCACCGTGTCCTGCAACAAGCGGATATCCGAGCGCTCAAAAAAACCAAGGCCCTCACCTGATCCATAATGTTCATGGTTGCCCTCAACGGCATACACCCCATAGGAAGCTTTTATCCTTCTCATCTGCCGCTCAAATGCCCTCAAACGCGAATTGCCATCCGACGACTCCAAAATATCCCCCGGCAAAAGCACCACATCAGCATCAATGGCATTGAGCTGATCCACAAACTGCTCCAGAAAATCCATCCGGGTGATGCTGCTCAAATGCAGGTCGGCAGCCATGGCAATGGTTACCTCATCCACGCTGGCCTGCTTCCTCGGTATATCCACCTGATACGACTGAACAGTGGTATGGTTGAAATTGTGGATCCCCACCCCCATTATAATACCGATAGCCAAAAGAAAAAAGGCCAAAAGATAAGCCCTTAGCCGAGCAGATTTGAATGCGTTCCGGTGAACAAATGCCGAAAGCCGGTTGACCAACTGCACCAGATCGAACAGCAGATAAAAAAGCAACAAATAGAGCAAAACAGGCAAATAATAATACCCTGCCATTCGTGCATACCAGAATATATCCCGTCCACCCATATCCAGGGCCATGGTTAGGGGAAACAAAAGCAATACAAAAACAAAAACAACTGTAAACCAATGCTTCGCCCTTTTTGAAGTAAAAACTTTCCGGAGATGCCCGTACAGATAAAGATGAGGAAGCAGGTAAACCGCAAGGAAAGTGAACGGAAAAGGGCCGGCCAGCAGATAAAAGGCCGTCAGGCCAAACCCCACAGCCATATAAGGCAATGCGGTCCACCAGGAATGGCCTTCAAGCTTACCCGGGGAAGTTTCGCCAGGGAAACCGCCCCGGAGCCTCAGTGCGTAAAAATGATAGAGGCTTGCCCATAATCCGTGAAGGACCAGAAATAACAAGATTGCCGCACCCCCCCGCCTGGGAGAATCGGAAAAGGAACCGGGTAAAATAAATTGTTCAGTCAGGAAAATGCCAATAAAATAGGTGATCACCCCGGCAATAAGGCCTGAACGTTTGGCCTGCCCCGCCGCTTTCAGGCTGGCTGAACGGGCAAAGTTAACCGAAAGGAGATAACCCGCTGGCAGTGGCCCGGCCAGTAGGATGGTCACCATCAGCTGTAGCTTGGTGAAGTATTTGGAAACGGAGTGATTACGCATAATGTCTGTCAATTAGACCTAAACCACATGGAAAAGTTTACATGTTCCTTCATCTGATGTCCTATTTTGATTGTTGCCCACTTTTATGATCATCAGGCAAAACTTACCCCGCAAGGCGGGAGCGATTCACGTGCATTCATTTACCAACAGGTTCAAAGCCCCAAAGTTCATTTGCCGGATTGGAAATTAACGGGGTGATTTAACCAGGCGCAATCGGGCTTTTTCACCGGCGCCTTCCACAACCAACAGGTAAACACCGGCCGGCAAACGCTGTGGATCATCAACCAGGTGATCGAGGTTCATCTGATGGGTACCCCGGGTGAGTTGGAGCTGTTGGCTGCCCATTTTTTGTCCTTTCATGTTGAAAAGGGAGATCCGGTATTGGCCCTGGCGTTTGAGGGATATTTCCAGGCGGGTGAAGCCATCAAAGGGGTTGGGGTGGGCCATGAGCCGGCTGATGGCTTCATCATCGGGTGCATCGACTGGGGAGGGTTCGCCGGCCGGTCCGATCTTGATGCGGGCCGGGCCTTTGCCCCAGGCAAACTTCACATGCAGCAGGGTGTCATTCCAGTAGGCAGCGTGGGTTTGTGTGTGGTACTCGCTGGCGGCACTGTAAAAGGGCAGGCTTTGGCCGTTGACGCGCACCTGCTCCGGGGCTTTATCCATGCCGTAAAGCAGATATTCCATCTGCCTTTCCATGGCATCCAAACCGGTTTGGGTGCGTTCAAGGGTCAGGATAGCCGTGTCCTGGCGATGGAAAGACTGAAGGCGGATCAGGTTATAATGGTCCTTTTGGAGGTTACCGGCCGTCACCCCGTCATCGTGATACCAGTAACTTTCTTGAACTCCGGCTTCTTCTGGCAGGAAATGGCGGATGCGGATTGAATCGCTGTCATAGGCCCGGGTATGGGGCAGTTTTTCGGCCGACTGAACCAGGAAGCCTCCTTCCCTTATAAACAGGGGGATTCGGTTCATTGGTGCTTCCACAGTAACCGTATTGTGGCCCTGATGAATGGTGCCGCTGTAATAGCCGGTCCACTTGCCCGGGGGAAGGGTCACCTTCCGGGAAGTGACGCCCTCTCGGATCACCGGTGCCACCAGCAGGTCGCGGCCCCAAAGGTACTGATCGTTGATGTTCTGGAGAAAATCCAATCCGGGGTGGTAATAATTCGTGGGCCGGGCCATAGGAAGGCCCTTTTCAGCGTATTTCCAGGCAAGGGTATAGTTATAGGGCAGGAAATCGTAGCGCATCCCGATGGCCTTGCGCACACGGTTTTGGGTGGTCTGATCATAATAGATGGGCTCAGGGGGCACACCGGTGCCATGGGCACGCATCACGGGCGAAAAGGTGCCGAGCTGGAGCCAGCGGGTATACAATTCAGGATCCTTATGCCCCCCGGTAAAACCGCCCAGGTCGGAATGCATGTATCCGACCCCGCTCATGCTCATGTGCAGCATGATGGGAATCTGAGCCTGCAGACCGGAGAAACTGCGGCTTATATCCCCCGACCAGGGATAGGTCCTCAGACGCTGCATGCCCAGATAGCCGGACCGCGTCAGGTTAAACAGGCGTTTGTCGGGATAGACCTGCCTGGTCTTATCATGCAACATTTCAGCCCAATACATGTTGAACAGGTTATGCACCTGGTCGGAGGTTCCCTGCTCATGCTGCATGTCACGGGGATGCGTTTCCGGCTCGCCCAGGTCGGTCCACAAACCTGCCACACCCATCTCAAAGAGGTCCTTGTAATAAGGCCATAGCCAATCCCTGGCTTGTGGTGAAGTCATATCCAGCAGGCTGGCATCGCCCGCCCAAAAACCATTCAACACATAAGGATTGCCGTTGGGGTTGGTGGCAAAATGCCCGAGAGAAGCCGCCTGGTCATATAAGTCGCTTTCCAGGGTGAAATAGGGTTCACTGATCACAATGGTTTTTATGCCCTGTTGGCGAAAATTGCTGATCATCTCCGCGGGTTGGGAAAAGCGGGAACGGTCCCAGCTAAAATCCCCCATATGGCTGGTACCACCAAACCAATACAGATCCAGCACCAGCGCGTCCAACGGAAAATCACCGGCCTGCATCTTTTCAACCACTTGCTCGGCCTGCTGGCGGTCGGTGTAACCATAGCGCGATTGGATGTAGCCAAGCGACCAGAGGGGCGGTAATGCCGCATGACCGCTCAGATCAGCAAGGCTGCGGGAAACACCGCTTAAACGATCCTCCGCCAGCACAAAAAAGCTCAAACTGCCCCCCTGCACCTGATATTGGAGCAGGTTATCCTGAGATTCACCAATATCAGCACTGCCCGGATGGTGGTTGTCGAAAACCAGTCCATAGGGCTTCGAACTGACCAGCACCGGAATGCTGGTGTTGAGATTGGCCGCCCCATTGGCATAACCATAATGGGCCTGGTTGTAAAAATCAATGCGCTGACCCCTCAGATTGAGCGGAAGCGCCCTCGAACCCCCGCCATAAAACTGCTCGGCCGAATCAAGGCGAAAATCCAACAGGCCGCCCTGGCCCAATCCGCCATCATAAATATTTTCCAACACCGTCAGGGTGTCTTCCCGCTCATAAATGACCTTCAAGGGAGATTTTTGAATGGTCAGGGTTAAATCATCCCAACCAGCCCGAAGATGGGTATCGGTGGTATCCACTGAAAAAGTGCCCGATGAAGGCTCTTTTACAATGCCGTATGAATCTGTAGAAGCTGTATCGCGGGAGAGGAATTCTGTTTTAACCGCCCCTCCGGTATAAGGTCTGAAACGCAATACCCCTTCAGTGGTGGTAACCTCCAGGAGGCCCGATGTATTGGTGAAATAACGGTATCCTGTTTGGCCGGCGTTATTAAGCTGCACATAGAGATCATCCCCGTCAGTCGCCCGGCCCGACAGGGAACCATCGGCATTGCGGAAAACAAACGCCAGCTTCAGCACCGTTTCCCCGGCCCCAATGTTGTAAAAATCCCTGATGTTGAAGGCCAGACTGTAAAGGTTCTCTCCTTCCCGCTGCATAAGAACCGTATCATTCGCAGTTCCCCAATCCGCCACCACATGCTTCCAGTCACGCTCATCGGTGCTCTCCAGGGTGATCACCCCCGTATGGGCATAAACATCCCCGTCAAAATCCATTAGCCCCTGGTCGCCCCCCGTGGCATCAAAATAGATGGTTACAGTGCTGTCAACTGTGGCATCCTCCGGTTCCAGGGTCACTGCCTGGGAAAATGAAATCACCGGTGCAAAAAGGAAGACCAGCGCGGCCAAAACAAAACGTAAATCCATAAAATCGCGTCGATGCATAAAGATCCATTCAAAGATTTCTGATCACACTGTTCAATGTCGAATGACCGAAGGTATTGAGATGTTTCCGGCCAAATCAATACAATGGCAAAATTCTGTAAAGATGAACTTTTCCCAGGATTTTTACAAACCAGGCAGCCTTTTTTCTAAATGCCCGCTACACCCCCCAATTTCAATGTAGCTGAAGCCTTTGTGAAGGTACCCTCCAATGATCTGGCGATGGTGCCGGCTTCAAAATCCAAGCGAACCAAGGTCCCTCAGCCAGTATGAAACTGACCCATAAAAATTTTGATTTCAACTGTAAGGTTTAACTCCGATGGCAGACTAAAAAAAAGAAGAACCGAAAATTTAAAGTTAAATTCTAAATGTTGGTTGATTTTGATGAAGCTGTCCTATCAAATCAACAATAGCGAAAGAGCAACGTTATTTTAATTATTTATTGATAGTCAACATATAATTATAATGATCAACCATCTTTCAGAATAGAGTCAAATTTAACGGGTTGTTGTTTTGGCCATAACTTAGAAAGGAGGCACCACGATGTACTGGTATTATATTTTGCTCATCACCCTGGTACTGGCACACCTCCCGAGCAGGGCTCAAGTACAGGAGGGGCTGGTGGGTCACTGGAGCTTCAACCATCCGGGCAAGGAGATCCTCTATGATTCGTCTCAATATGCCAACCACGGCATCAATCATGGGGGCGATTACATCGAAGGGGTAAAAGGAAAAGCGCTTTTCTTTAACGGAGAAAGCAATTATGCCAGCCTGACCGGTGATAGGGAGGGGCCACCCTCTGTTCTCTCAGATTTGGGCAGGGGAAGCATTTCCCTGTGGTTTAAGGTGCTTCATATACCCACCGAATATGGCATTGCCCCTGTTTTCTACTATGGAGCCAAAGAGAAATGCGACTTTTTCGATGCCGCCAATCAAGGACTGATCATTGAGCTGGGCCACAGCCCCATTCATTATGGTTCGGAGCGCGTATATTACACCATCTGGAAAAATGGGTGTACCTATCCTTCCTTCTGCTATGATTCAAACGAAGCGATTCCCGAGGGCGAATGGCATCATCTTGTGGTAGTTGTTGGCGATGACTACAACACCGGTTACCTCAACGGCCAGGAAATGGTGAACCGCCGCTACAACTTTGGCAATCCTACCTACTCCCAGTTTTTCGCCGACGCCCTTGCCCACGAGAAACTTTGGCTTGGGAAGGGCCATTGGGACCGAACCACCCAATATTACCGGGGCGCAATTGATGAACTCAGGATTTACAACCGCCCCCTGACAGGCAAAGAGGTTAAAAAATTATATGAATCCGGCAAAGCGGTTGCCTCAGGCAACCTTCCGGCCAGGAAGAACAAACCCCTTACAATTTACCCCAATCCCTCCTCCGGCGAAATATCCTGGCAATCAAAACAAAGCAAAAAATCCTGGCAAAGACTGAGCATTACAAATCTACACGGGAAAAGGGTGCTTACTAAATCCCGGGTTCCCGAAAGGGGCCATCTCAATCTTGAACAGCTTCCCCCCGGAATCTACTTTCTCGAATTGCATGGAAAACAGGATCAGCTAACCCAAAAATTCATCCTTCAGCCCTAAGCCCCCACTTTCACCGCCATTTTTTTGTATCCCAAAGGCCAAATTTACGTAGTTACACCCAGTGGGATATTCCCGAACTTTACATGGAGAAAGAATCGGAACAATTTTTGATTGGTTTGCATATAAAAAAAATAGACAAACTGGTACGGGATTTTAATCAAGAGAAGTTCGAAAGGGTTTTTTGATAAAGAAATGCAAAAGTTCAAACAGCAGTAGCAAGACAGCAGTTCTGTTTCTGACCGTGCTTCTGATTCCTGATTGTGCTTTTCATTCTGACCCTGCTTCTGATTCCTGGTCCAAATAAAAAACCAATGATATGCCTCGTTTTACAGCCTTTATCGTATTGGTATCAGTCTTTCTTTTTGCTTTTACCCTGTCTTTTTCCCAGGGCATACAGGTGGCCTCATTTGAGCGTCTGCCCAACGACATGGATGCGCGGGTAAATGCTGCGGTGATTGATCAAAACGGAGATAAGTGTGCCCTGATCAAGGTGGTTACCGACCAAAAAGGGCTGGTTTGGGAAGGCGGGATGCTGGGGATTACCAAAGTAAAGAACAAAACGGGTGAATATTGGGTATACGTCCCGCGGGGCTCCAAGAAGATCACCATCAAGCATGAAGATCTGGGGGTTTTACGGGATTATCGCTACCCCCAGTCCATTGATGAGGCCACCGTTTATGAGATGGTCCTCAAGACCGATGCCAGTCAGAAACGGGAAGGTCAACAAATATCGGCCCAATGGTTGGTTATTGAAACCCGGCCTGATTCGGCCAAAGTTTTTGTCAATGGCAACCTGGTGGGGGCAACGCCTTTTCAGCGCAAATTCAAAGAGGGCAGCCACACCTACCGCCTGGAGAAGTCGGGGTATCATGCCCGGGCAGGGCGCATCGAACTTGAGGGCCAGAAGAAGGAGCTGGATTTGACCCTGAAACCCAATTTCGGGCATCTGCGGGTCACCTCTGAGCCGGAATCAGGCATGCAGATCTACCTGGATGAGCGCAACACCGGTAAAAAAACACCGGCCACCCTGCGTAAGCTTCCCTCGGGTAAACACCAGGTTCAATTGCAAAGCCAATGGTACCAGCCCGCCAACAAACAGGTAACGATACAGGACGGTCAAACCGGCGAGGTGCATTTCAGTCCGGATGCAGCTTTTGCCCGGGTCACCATTGAAACCCAGCCGCAGGCCGGGATATATATCGATGGCCGGCGCAAGGCCCGGGGCAAATGGGAAGGGCGTTTGCTGGAAGGCATCTATACGGTGAAGGGCAAAAAAGAGCGCTACCTCAGCCAAACCAAACAGCTGGAAGTGAAAGCAGGCCAAAGCCGACAAATCAGCCTTCATCTTAAGGGGAAAAAAGGGGCAGCCGACATCATTACCTCGCCCATGAAAGCCACGGTTTACCTGGATGATCAGAAAAAAGGCCAGTCGCCTCTTTCACTGAACAACCTGTTAGTCGGAGATTATAGCCTGCGTCTTGAAAAGCAGGGCTACGGAACGGTCCAAAAAAACCTTTCCATTCGCCATGATACCACCATCACCATTGAGCAAAAGCTTCCCCAAAAAAGAGAAATACGCCTGTCCAGCAATCCTGAAGGGGCCAAAATATTGATCAACAACCAACACCGGGGAAGTACCCCCACCCGTCTAACCCTTCCCTATGGCCAACACCAGGTGAAGCTGGTTTACCAGGGAAGTGAAGAAAAGGCCCAAATCAACGTGCAGGAGGAGGGCAAAAACGACTTCGAAATTGAGCTTTCGTCCCACAGAGAGGCGCTCGTGCAAAAGGGCAACCGGTATTTTTCGGAGGAAAAATGGGAAAAAGCCCGCAAGTACTATAAAAAGGCCCAGGATATATCGTGGTCGGAAGAGATGTGGGATAAAATCGCCACCTGTGAAGATAAAATGAATCAGGAAGAAGAACAGGATCCTTATCAAACCAATACCGCCTCGCGAAGCAGTGGCTCGGGCGACAAATCACAAACCGCCAATTACCTGATGTACAGCTACGACCAGAACAGTCCGCTGGGTTTCTCGCTGGGACGGCTTCATAAGGATAATGTAAGCCTTTATATGAAGGCGAAAATGAACAAAGAAATTTTTAACAACACCGGCAACACGGTGGATGACTACAACGAAACCACCGGAGAGACCAAAAAGGGCAATTTATCCATCTCCGC
Organism: uncultured Bacteroidota bacterium; assembly: GCA_913055635.1. Classification (GTDB taxonomy): domain Bacteria; phylum Bacteroidota; class Bacteroidia; order Bacteroidales; family UBA12077; genus JAGXLC01. The sequence continues at coordinate 47,991 of CAJXLK010000028.1, read as the reverse complement.
AGGCTTCACTTTTAAACTGTTCCACCCGATATGGGCCAATATCGGAGGGGGCATCGGGTTCCACAATACCTACGAAGAAGTTATAGAATATGACGGGACCACCACGGGCTATGCCCTGGACCAGGAGGCCTCCGACCACTTCTACTTTCCGGAAGTCGGGTTAAACATGCAGATTTCCAATGCGATCATCCTCAAATACGGGGTGATGTACCATAATGGCCCCATTCACCAGATGGGCATCGGGATCAACCTGGGCAGTGACATGAATCACCCCCTGCTGCTTTTGACAGCGCTCTTCGGCGGGGTCTGATCGGGATAAAGTTTTTTAATCCGATGGCATTTTCTGCTGCATTGCTTTTTGGCAGGAAGATCGAATTAATTATCGTTGAGAGATTGGTATGGGTTTGAGCGAATGATATAATAGAGCACACCAATTGCCGAGAGAAAAAGGAGTGCAAAAATCAACACTACCCTCGTCTGATGCGCCAAACCAAGGAAATAGATAATAACACATAGAGCAACTGCCACAAAAAGTGTGATAAGAATTTTTCTTTTTTGTTTTCGCTTCAGTGAAATGTTCTTCTTTTTCCTGATGAAAGTACCAATCACCATTCCTACAGCGCTCATAAACACCACCAAACTAAAACTTTGGTAGAATTCACTGGTCTTGATTAAAAAATTCAGCCCCCCCAACACAAGGGGAATCACCAAATGAATAAGGGACAACCTTTCATTGTTGATTTTCATGGGAATGGGTTTACTTAATGTTTAACTTGAATTCATCTATAAAATTATCTCCTTTTATAACACCAATCAAGTAAAAATCAACTTAGTTCGTGAATGGAAAAGCTTTATATAAATCTATAGTAAACCAACAGACCGAATTAAATGGAATTATACTCAATAAAATGACTCATATCCAGACAATTCCTAATCAATTACAAAAAATAGGAGCCAGGGTGTTGTACGAAGAAAAGACTTGAACAATTAAAACAAATCATTGATCTCCAATATTATTTAATTACTATTCAATTCGATTTTCTTTCCCAAAAAAATCAGATATGAAATGGATTGAATCAAAAAATATTACTGAATAATTTTTCGTGGTTTGGTCAACAAAATGGATGAATGGGTATTTAAAATAAATTAACGGCACCCATACATTCTTATAATATTTCCTCTCATTGGTTTAGGTTATTTCCAAAAAGGATTAACCACTTCAACCTTGACATCGAGGCTTATGGAGAATGAATTTTTTCGGCCGGCGTATTTCGCGCGTAAAACTTTTCAACACAAAATTTACCAGTCTTTCGTCAAGATTCAGGGAAAATTTTCATATTTCAGGACATAACAAAACCGACGGCTATGAAAAAATTAAAGGGAAAGCAAGTGAAATGGCTCAAAGGCATTCATATTCTTTCAGCAGGAATTTGGGTAACTACGGGAATCGTGATGTTGTCTTTCGTATTTTTCATGCCCGAGAAGATCTCCACCGGTTCGCAGCTGTATATTTCCAATTACATCCTTTATTTCATTGACGTCTATATACTGCCTCCTTCGGCCGTTGTTTGTTTACTAACCGGATTAATCTATTCGGCCTTTACGGGATGGGGATTTTTCAAACACAGGTGGGTAAGCGTTAAATGGGTTATAACGGTAACCGTGATGCTGTTGGGTACGTTTGTATCTGAACCTTTAATCAAAGAAATGTTGGTCCTTTCGAAGGAAAAAGGACTGGAAGCCCTTCAAAATCAGAACTATCTTCAAACCCGTTTATATCAGAATGCATTGGGCCTGATGATGCTATCATCATTGATCTTTGCCATGTTTGTATCGGTTTTAAAACCCTGGAAAAGACGGAAAGGGAAAGCAGGCCGTGGATAATCGCAAGTGCTTTATCTTCCGGTGATGGGGTATTTCTGCAGGAGGCGGGAGGAGATGAAGTGGGTACCCTGCTCCTTTTGTTCCATCAAATCGAGCATGCCGCCAGCCACCTGAGAGGCGTGAACAGGTCTGATATGAGGGGGTATCACAAACCGCAGGGGTTTCATCAGGGTTTTGGCCAAGTCTTCGCCTGTTCGTTTCTCCTTCCTGGGGCCCAATAGCAATGAAGGGCGCATGAACAAAAGGGCTTCAAAGGGAATTTTTTGCAAATCTTCCTCGAGCTGACCCTTCACCCGGTTATAAAAAAACATAGACCTCGAGTTGGCCCCTGCCGCACTGACCAGTGCAAACCTTTCAGCTCCCTGCTGTCGGGCCATTCGAGCCAACTCCAGGGGGTAATCATGGTCCACCCGCCTGAAAACTTCCCTTGAACCGGCTTTTTTCATCGTGGTACCCAAACAACAGTATATGTGGTGGGCCCGGAGTTCTTTCGGATCAGGGTGATCAAAATCATAGACCACCTCCTGCAATGCGGGATAATCTATATTCATCCCCAACGGCCGCCTTACCAGTGCCTTTACCCGGTCATATCTTCCACTATCTAAAAGCATCCTTAAAAGATAAGAACCGGTCAGACCGCTTGCGCCTGCTATCAATGCGGTTTTCATAGGATTTATTTAGATAATACGTATTGAGAGTTGATCATTAAAATTCCTGTAAATCTCTTTATACTGTTGAGGGTCATCACACCGTCGAACCCGTATTGAACCCGCCTCAAATCCGCATCAAACCCGTACGCTTTCGCCTGGCCCTTTTAAATTAGTGGGTGTGGGTTTTATTGGGTTAAGTGAAACCAAGGTCTCGGAAACCGGTTTTATGATTGATCTCCTTATCAGGTGGACATCAATTTAAGGAAAATGTTTAAAGATCAAAAGCTCAATAACGATCGATGCATTCATTGATCGTCTTATCGAATCGGGTTGGCGAAGGTTGTTAACCGCATTTCTCCCCTGCTTTTGATTTTCAGGAGAAAAAAGCTATCTTTCGTCTGCAACCATTCAAAAAAAATCATTTTTAACCCCAAAACCTCCGCCATGAGAAAAGTTTTACTGCTAATCATCGTTGTTTTCTGTTTAATTCACCCACTCAAGGCATTTGAGCGTGACTCTGCAAAGATCTCTTCCTTTATGGACGGTATCATCCAGGCGCATATGGATGACCAGAACATCGCCGGAGCAACTCTGGCTGTTGTAAAGGATGGAAGGCTCCTTTTCACCAGGGGCTATGGTTACGCCGATCTCGGCAATCAAATCCCTGTTGATGGGGAAAAAACCCTTTTTCGCATCGGATCGATCTCCAAGCTGTTCGTTTGGACCGCCATCATGCAACTTTATGAACAGGGCCGGTTGGATTTGAACACCGATGTCAACCAGTACCTGGAGGATATTGAGATTCCTCCCACTTATCCGGAGCCCGTCACATTAAGAGACATCATGACCCACTCTGCGGGCTTTGAGGAATATGTGACCGGATTATTCGCAAAGGACAGCAGTGCCTTGCGACCCCTTAAGGAGATACTCAGTGAACAAATGCCGGCCCGGGTCAGGCCACCGGGTAAATTCTCCAGTTACTCCAACCATGCCACCGCACTGGCAGCTTATATCGTGCAACAGGTTTCGGGCCAATCCTTTGGTGATTATGTGGAAGAACATATCATCGATAAGCTGGACCTGGCGCATACCACCTTCCGGCAGCCGTTGCCACCTCACATGGAGGGGAAGCTGTCCAAAGGCTACAAATTTACCAATGGCGAATACCATGAAAAAGGCTTTGAATACATTCCCCTGGCACCCGTAGGTGCTGCCTCATCCACCGCTGGTGACATGGCCCGGCTGATGATCGCCTATCTGAATCCAGGCCAGGTACCGGGGAATGAAATTCTGGATTCGACAACCCACACAATGATGCAGCGCAATGCATTTCAAATGGCCCCCCATGTAAATCCCCTTCCGCATGGATTTATGAACATGAGCCAGAACAACAAGCGCATCATCGGCCATGGCGGTGATACTTTCTGGTTTCACTCCCTGCTGGCTTTCATCCCGAAAGAAAATGCAGGCTTCTTTATTTCCTTCAACACCGATAAGGGCGGTGGTACAACCCTGGATGTCCTGAAAGAAGTGGTGGACCATTACTACCCGGAAAAACTCAACAAACCGGATTTCGAATTAAGCATGAAAGAGTTGAAACAATATGAAGGCCAGTACAGGGCCAATCGATATCCCCATAAGCGTTTTACAAAGATCATGGCCCTGACCAACCCCACAAAAGTCTCAGTGGCGGACAGCAGCAAGCTCAAGGTAAAAAACCGCGAAGCCCGCTATTATCTTCCTGTGGGAGAAAATACCTTCCGGGAAGTGCATAGCTCCGATACCCTGATCTTCAAGGAAAACAATGAGGGCGAGATCACCCATATGATCGATGGGCTGGTATCCATCATGGCCTTTGAAAAAATTCCCTTCATTGACAGCATGAAGCTGCATGGGACCCTGATGGCCATCTCGCTGATCATTTTCTTCGTGACATTGATCTATTGGCCCCTGGCTTACTTCATCCGAAGGGAATACCATCAGCCCATGGAAAAACATTTGCCCCGACATGTGAAATTTTTTGGCTGGCTGGCCACCCTCGTATTTCTTGTTTTTGTGGTTGCCCTGAGCACATTGTTGAGCGATTCGAACCAGATCGTTTTTGGGCTGTCGCCGGTAGTGCGTGGCCTGTTTGTCCTGCCTTTGGTGGGGGGTCTGCTCACTGTCATTGTCCTTTATTTGACTTACAGGATCTGGAAAAAGAAAGCCATCGGCCTCAGCGGCAAAATCCATTGCACCCTGCTGGCCCTGGTCCTGCTCGTGAGCCTTTGGCAATTAAACCATTGGAATATGCTGGGTTTTCATTTTTAATCCTCAGTGACCTTTGCTCCATCAACAATGTTTAAGCAATCAACTAGCTATAACCTATAAACGATGATTAAGTTGCTAAATGGCTCTAAGCTATAAAAGATGGTTATTTTGCTAAGTGGATTTAAGCTATAACCTATGGTTAAGCGATTAACAATATGTAGCCCATCAGCGATAATTCATTCATTCGCCACATGATACCGCTCAACGCCGGCCGGCCTCCCGGCCGGCGTTTTCATTCGCTCAGGGGTTCAGGGGGCATTTATTGTCTAAAACTCAAATTAAATTTTCATACAAAATCATTCATGGGTTGATGGCTTCCAACGGCATCGTACATGTCATCGACAAAGTCATCCTGCCCCCTGAAAAATAATCCTGTCCATCCAATTCAACAAAGTAACCCCCTTCGCCCTTCCGTTGTTTTGACAGGAGGATGTTACATTACTCGATTTGAAACCATCCTACACCTAAAGGCTTTCGAAAAGGATTATGCCAACTTCGTCTCTTTCATCGACAGCATGGAATGGAAAAGAAAAGCAGCAGGGCTTCCAAGCGATTTTAACACCCTCGGCGCCGGCCAACAATAAGAACGGTCGGCGGGCCGGCGCTTATATTCTTTCATCGGTTCCGGGCAATTTTCTTATAATAGGCTTTTTTATGCTGGGTATGAGTTCCAATAAGCAGCCCCTCGCCACTCATAAACAATTCGAACAAACGGGGGAGGCGCTTGAAAATTTCAAAATCCTCGAAAGCGGTGGTGGTATACACCCCAGCTCCCGGTATTCCTACATAATAAAGGCCTTCGTGTGAATAGACATGTATTAAACTCCTGGCACCAAATTCCGAAGGTATATGGGCGGTTTTTTGATATTCCCCACCGGGGGTCTGTGCCTTGTATACCGCGTACCCATTGTTACCGGGAGTGATGGCTAAGGCAAAGACAACAATCTCATCATCCGGTGTGACAAAGAGGCCAAAGGGTTTGCCGGGCAGGTCCAGGGGCTGCCAGGTATGTCCGTCATCCATAGATTGATAAACGTTGCTGTTCAGGCTCATCATAACGATGGTGCCATCGGAAAGGCTGTAAATATCACCAATGCGCTCATCCTTAGCCAGGCCTGCCGTGTCGACGCTCCAGCTGGTCCCGCCATCCCTTGAGCATCGAATGGAGTGATAATAAGTGGTCATCCACAGGTGGTCGTTTCGCGTGACAGTAAAATCAAAAACCCCCTGAAAGCCTGGAATGGGCTTGGAGATGGCTTGCCAGGTGGCCCCGCCATCGGTGCTTTTATGTATGGATCCATCGTTATCTCCAATGTAAAAGTTGCCCCGGGTGTCCACCTCAATGTTGCGGGTATCTTTAAATTCCGGATCCGGATGGGGCAGCCAGTCAAAATACCGGTTACCTTGAATAAAAAGCCCCTGACCCGATACAAGCAAGGTGGTATCATGGATGGGGGACCAGGCCATATCGATCATGCCCCTTTCTGGTGGATATATGCAACTGTCCCAGCGGGCTTCGCTGAAAGCAAGACCCCGCAGCTGCCTGGAGGACAAAAGCTCACCATCTGAATCATAGACACGTGCCCGCATTTCCTGTAGGGTGGAAGCCTGGCCTCCAGTCCACCGGGTCAGGGCCAGGTTCGCATCCTGGACCATCACGACCCGCGGATTTACGGAACCTCCCCCCTTTGTGACTTCATATTCAACCCTCAGAGGCTTGGCAGTGCCCCCAGCCCTTAAGGCATAGATTTGAATACCAGCAGAATCAGGAAATTCCTCCCCGGCATAAGTACGCTGTCTGGCCCCTGCGTCAGAAAAGCTATAGCGTTCCAACAGCCTGACATGGGGATCGTGCCCTTCACATCCTCCCAGCACAGCCAACAAAAAAAATAAAACAATGGCTCTTGTCATAACTAAATCATTAATAAATAGGTACGTGTATGCCAACCATCAATTGCAGACCCTCGTTGAAAAATGCCCTGTCCTCACGCATATATTCCCTGTCTCCAAGATTTTGATAGTTGTCGGTAAAGCTCTGATCATAGCGCAGCTCTAACTCCAGGTCGGCCGACCCCCACACAGGCAACCGCAAACCGGCCCCTAAAACCCATCCCCAGTCCCCATCCTTTATATACCCTTCCATATGATCATATATGCGGAGCTTTTTCCTCTGATAGGTATTGGAGGTAATATGGGTTTCGTATTGTGTTCCTGTGGCCCTGGCGTTGAAATTAAAACTGTAATAAAATCCGCCATTCATGAAGAAGACCTCATTTTGACCGAACCTTACATTTAGTAAAACAGGCAGGGTAAAATAATCCAGGTCTACCCGGGTATCGTTGTCAAACTGAACAGGTATATCGGGAGAAGTTGCCATCCTGTAAGGATACCGGCTGGAATCTTCCAGGTGATAGCCCTTTCGCTGATAAAGCAATTCGGCCTGAAGGGAAAACGACTCATCCAGATGGTAATAAAACGCTATACCCCCCGACAAACCAATGCGGGGTGAATAAGAATTCTGAAACTGATTTCCCCGGTGGTTGCTCAACAACATACCGGTTTTATAGGTGATAAACCACTTTGACTTCAAGCTATCCCGGGAATGATAGGTTTTAATCCCATCATCGTGGATGCCGGAATATTCCACATTTAGCATAAAGGCCAATGATTCCAGTCTGCTGGCGGTATGTTCCAAAAACTCACGACTCCCTGAATAATAGTTTCCGGCCACACCTATAGTCCATTGTTTGTCAACAGGATAATCAATGCCTGCCGAGTAATAATAACCCCAGTCGTGCTCGGGAAATGAAGCATCCTCATTGGCTCTTATTATGTTTTGTTCATTATAATAGATTGGGCATGAATTGTGGGGAGCCACGGCCTGAACCAGAAATCCGAAAGATGTACCTGCCGCCAGCTCAAATCTCAGCCTGGTTTGGGTATGAAATTGAATTTGCAGGGGTATTCTGTACATATTGAAATTCCAATGCCGGTTGGAGTTATAGGATGAGGGATAAAGAACATCTGGATTGAAAAGATGCCACGGACCAGGCCCGGGTTCATCCCTACCGTTTGAATAGGAATAATCTTTATGGGTTAAGTAGAGCGATTCATGGATGAGCCCGGTATGGAGATCAAAATGGTCCGATAAGGCGTATTCAAAATACAAACCATTGATGGCACCACTATTGGACTCCCATTTGCCTTGTTTCAACTTACCCTGCAGGGAGGCAAAATTAATTCCGCTGTGAAGGCCCACAGAAAAACGGTTCAAAATATGCTGGTGTCCTGACTTTTTACCGGCTGCGTCGGGCTCCTGTCCACAGGCGGGATCTATTAAATTAAAAAGGAAGAAAAGAAATACAATAAGCAGAAAAATTCGGCTCATGACCTTTTTATAATCATTACGCAAAATGATTGCAAAACGCTGCAATCAAAGATAACTTTATGGGATATTACAATTATCTTGTTTGAACAACTTTTCAAAAGTTAACTAACCCCCGGCAAGACATTCTCGAAGCAGTATCATTATATGAAAAAAGTTGGTGAGGGATCAGGAAACGAATGCCTCATTGCCATAGAAAATGAGCTTCATTTTATAGAGCAGAAGCCTTAAGTCCGGATATATGCAGTTCTTCATATAAAAAGAAACCCAGGTATCTGGAAAACAAGAAGGAAGTGCCCCCTATCACTCCGATCACCACCCCAGATGTGGCAAAGGGAGTTGCCAGGTCAACTGTAATCGCTTTTCACACATATTTCAAAAAAATAATCGTTTTTCACGTATATTTGTTATAATCATTTTTCACAGGAAATAACCGTTTTTCACGGAAGAGTTGCACCGGAAAAAGCAAGAATTGAAGGTTATGGTGCTGTTATTGAAGCTTTGGGACTAGCACTACCAATGCCTGAGACATTGGCTTTAATTGGACTAATAATGGGGTGGTTAACCTGAAGTTAGGTACCCAGGGCGGGACTTGAACCCGCACAGCCATCGTATGGCCATTGGATTTTAAGTCCAACGCGTCTACCAGTTCCGCCACCTGGGCACTAAAAAAAGAGCGAGAAACGGGACTCGAACCCGCGACCCCAACCTTGGCAAGGTTGTGCTCTACCAACTGAGCTATTCTCGCTTATGATTTGTTTAAACTAAATGAAGAACTTAAAAGAAAACGCTTTGCTATTCGAATCCGCGACCCTCCCGCCGTAGGCGGGATGCTCTACCAATCCCGCGTTCCGCGGGACGCTCGAAAAAGTACGAAATCAAAGATTTCTGCTTTTTCGGCCCGGAGCTATTCTCGCTTATGATTATTTACACTGAATGAAGAACGTGTACAACTTCTATTGACTGAGCGGGGTTAAAAACCTACATGTTTTGTTGGCCTTGCCTAAGGCCTTTTTACCAAACGTTGGCCCCGCCAGCCATCGTATTTTGCGAAGGCAAATATATTGAATTTTTTCAACCTGCAAAAACAAAAAGCACTTTTTTTCGACCGGCTTCATTTAACCTCCAGAAGATCATCCACATGATCGATGCGCTGGCCATTGTGGTTGAACACATCCAGCTGCATCCTGCCCTGCTGATAGCGAAACAGGACATAATTGAACTGGGAACTGTAGATGGCCACATCCTCTGACCAGGGTGCCTGTTCCTGGGCATAGTAAGGGGCGCCCCCGCCACCGCTGGTAATCTGCCAGGCAGGGAAAACAAAAGAACGATTGGGCGAGACGTTTTCCAGTTTCCCATCCCCATCGGTATCATCTTCCATGGTGCCCACGGGGGTTTGCTTATCAATCAAAGTACGATGGTATCCGTGTTCATCAGAGGTGAGAACAGCCGCTACTTTTTTGGAACGGCTTACTGCACGCCACAGTTTGTTGCGCACCTCAATTATCCCGTCTTTGGCGGGAAAAAGTTGTCCGCCATGGTTGGAGTAAGCCCGCACATTGTTGTTGCCTCCGTGCCACATGGCATCCCCCACATGTCCTCCATTGGGAAATACCGGTTCCTGGGCAAACAACAGCATCGCCTCAACCGTCGGATCCTGATCCCCTTCCCTGATCTGATGGGCAATCCACCTGAGCTGATCGGCCATGATATACCCCTCGGGAGCCCCGCCATAGTCATCGACCAGTTCATTGCTGGTAAACCAGTAATTGTTGTTGAAGGCAATGACCTTCACAGGGCCATACTGAAATGAATAGACCTCCTCCTTGTAGGAAGGCCGGCGAATATCCTCTGTGGTGGGGCCGTTTTTGGGCAGCACAAATTCCTCGGCAAACAAGGCTTCTGCGCTCTGGTGGTAAGGAAATTTGTCCATCATCACCCATTGCGCATCTTCGCCCTTATAGGCATTCAAAAGGGATTCATGGTTTCCCTGGGCCGGGTAAACCGGGCGGGAATGGGCAAATCCTTCCATTGCCTGTTTCCAGGCCCTGAGCTGGGTTCTGAAATCACCCACATCGGTGGTATAACCATTGACCAGATCCCCGCCAAAGAGGAATAAGTCGGCGCCCCGGCGATAAGCGTCACTGGCCAAACGGGGCAGGATGTAGCGGTTTACCCCCATAAAGGTGCGCTCCCCTCCTCCGACGCCTTCGCGGCTATCTCCGGTATAGGCCAGGGTGACCGGACCCTGGCCCTTTTCCGGTGCCGTCCTGAAGGTATATTCGTGCGAACGGGTAGCCCCGCTTTGCACATAATAACGATAACGCGTATCATGCCGCAACCCGTCTACCCGGATTTGATGGTCTCTGAGGTCCCCGGCCCGATGGGTGTATTCATCCACCCCTCTTACCAGGACCTTCCCGCCGGTGGGTTGTAAAGTTTTCCAGGAAATGGTCACGCTGGTTTCTTCCCGATCTCCATCATCACTCCTGACCAAATTGACAAACGGCCCTTCTGTGATGGTCGTCGACAATTCAAAAGTGCCATTGTTACGGGTGAAGTTGACCCGAATGTCATGAAAGCCATAATGGCGAAGCCCATCCTCGTTTTGCTCCCACAGATCAAAACGCACAGCAATGGCTGCTTCCGTTCTGGCACTATCAGCCCATTCATTGGCATCGTACCTGGCCTCAAAAAAACGGGCAATCGGGATGGTTCCCTTCCCTCCGCTAAAGGCGGAAGAAAACCGGTAGCGGCGGTAATGAAAGTCCGAGCCGTGGGCCTCAAAAGGATAAGGCCCGCTGTAAACCCGCCCCTGCAAATCAGGGTTGTCAAAATCAAACTGCAAACCCCTCTCATTTCCCTTCTCCTGAAGGGCTGCGTAAATCTGGCTCAATGTAACGGGATTGGTTACCCCCACTGAAACCTTCACAAGATCAGGTTTTTTAACGGGAAGTTCCTGGGCTTTCATATCACCAATGACCAGAACCCCCAAAAGGGCCATTGCAACGAAAATGAATTGAGTCGATAAATTGGTGCGCATAACCATTGGGCGATTTGATGGTTTCGGAAAATGTTTTTTCTTCTTTCTATACATCTGAATATCCGCAAAGTTCATTTCCCCATTCTATCATTCTCTCCCCGCTTCCACTTCGTTTAGCGGGGCAGGCATTCAATCATTTACCCGTTCAATCATTTGCTCATTACCTCTCCTCCGCCTGATAAAGCGGCAGCTCCAAAAAGAAGGTGGTCCCCTGGCCGGGTTGGGTCTGGTAGGTAATGGTTCCCCCGATATCTTCAATGATTTTGCGGGTGATGGCCAGGCCCATGCCCATGCCTCCGGACTTGGTGGTAAAATTGGGTCTGAACAGCTTACCTTCCATCCGCTCCGGGATCCCGCTCCCATTATCCGATATACTCATCACGGCTGTCTTTTGTCGTTTTTCCAGACCGATGGCCACCTTGCCCTGGCGCTGGGAAGGGATGGCCTGAATGGCGTTTTTAACCAGGTTGCTCAAAACACGCGAGAACAAATCGGGGTCGGCATAAACATAAGCCTCCGGCAGGTTGCCGTTCTGCTTGGTTATCTGCACATTTTCAGTGTTTTCGAACAAGGCCAGGGTCTGATCGATGGCCCCGCGCAAGTCAAGCCGTTCGTTTCTGGCCCGGGGCATCTTGGCAAAATTGGAGAATTCTGAGGCAATCTGGGAAAGGGTATTGATCTGGCTGATCATCGAATCGGCAAACTGCTGCATACGCTGGTCAAAATTCTCCACCCGGTCATCCCAGGCCCGCTTGAGGTACTGAACCTTCAACTTCATGGGGGTCAGGGGATTTTTGATCTCATGGGCGATCTGTTTGGCCATTTCCCGCCAGGCCGTCTCCCGCTCCGACTGGGCAAGCTTGTCGGCATTCTCCTCCAGCTCATCCAGCATGCGGTTGTACTCGCTCACCAGCTCACCAATCTCATCATGGCTTTGATAATCAATCTTTTCATTGGGCTTATCCAGCCCCAAATGACCCAGCTTCTGACGAATCAGCCGCAAGGGCTCGGTGATTGAGTTGGAAACCAAAACCGCCACCACCGTGCCCAAAATGATCAAAAAAACATAGATGTTGATCATCACCATCACAATGGTGTAAACCTCTTTCTGAAGCGCCTTCTGACGGGTAAAATAAGGAATGTTCAAATAGGCCAGCTTTTCATTGCGGTCATTGTAGAAGGGCACATAGGCCGAATGATAGCTCATCTGACCAATTTCCTCATCATGGATGTACTGGGGCTGCTGTTTGGCTGAAAGTTGATAATATGCCTGAGGATCCATATGGGTGCTGATCAAATCCTTTTCAAAAACCTGCGACCGGGAGGAGGCCAGCAACCGGCCATTGAGGTCATAGAGGTTCATATCCACATAAAACACATTGGAAAATTTAGTCAGCAAATGGGTGATGTAATCCTGGTAATCGCCGGTGAGGACGGGTTCACCTCCCAGTTTATCCTCCAGTTCCACAATCACCGACTCCAGTTTCTCAGAGATGTTGTCTTTCTGCTGCTGACGGAACTGGTTGGAGGTATAGTAAACCGTTCCAAAACCCACCGCCAGCAGTGAAAGGATCAGGATCAGGATGATCGAAAGCTTGATCTTGTTTTTAAAATTGTAATTGAAGCGGGTGATATTTTCCGGTAACCCGGAGACAAAGACAAAAAGCAGGGTGGCCAGATAAAAGAAAGCGAACAGATAAGAAAACTGGGCAAGCAGATCCAAAAAGCCCCATCTGGGCTTGCTGATAACGATGACCGTCTCTTCGTCCTGATGATGGATCAGGTGGCTGTAATCGTCGAATGTTTTAAACCGGTCCTTCCGGCGGATCTGGAAGGGGTTGGTCAGGGACATGGGATAGGCGTATTCACCCGAACGTCTGATCAGCTGGTTGTATTGATATTTGGCAAAGGAGTAATCTTCCAGGGGGCCGGGACCGGAAAGGCGTTTATCGAGCAAAAGCTCGGGATAGCCCAGCTGCTTCTCGGTAAGCCTTGAATCAAGTGAAACATAAAGGGTGCGCTCATTCAGCGAATCGTCCTGGTGGTATCGAAAAACCCCAATGTAACTGATGCGCCCGTTGAGGTTGTCCAGGTAATAGAAACGGCTGTTGGCCAGGGGTATGCCCTCCTGGCCGATCATGCGGTCAAAAAAGCTGTAGCAGTGATGCTGCTCGGTGCGGTTGTCCATCACTACACTCAGATCATCTTCCTGGTCACAAACCGAGATCTGCAGGTCATACTTATCAAAAAAGCCGCTAAAATACTCTGTCGACAGGTATTCAAGGATCTGGGTCTCGTTTTCATGATGCCTTACCATCCATTTGGAGATGGTCGTATCGCGGGCAATGGGTTCCTCCCTCCTTTTCAAAAGCAGCTCTCCCACCCGGTCGCGTTCTCCTTCCAGGTTGGATACCAGGATCTGACGCTTGCTGCGCTCCTTTTCCCAGGTTTTATGATGGATGAAATACACCGAAAAAAGGGCCGTCAGCAGGATGATGCCCATGATTCGGGGATAGGAATAAGGCGTTTGGGTGTAGACAACCAACGTGATACCAATGTGGCTCAGATAAAAGAAAGCCACCACATACCATTCCACGCCGGTATTCATTTGAAAAAGCATCAACAGGACCAGAAGGGAAAGGGGCAGGAAAATCAGGAGAAAACCTTTAAGCTTTATCAGCTGCTTTATATGTGAGATAAAAAAGTCCAGCCAGATGAAGTAGATGGCAAACAGGATAAACAGGGTCAGCAGCACCAGCAATTCAGTGGGTTTGAGCTCAAAGAAGCGGAAAAAATCGAAGGCGAAGCTGGAGTTGAACACCAGGGAGTAGAACAGGTGATAAAGCAGCATAAAAGCACCGATGGTCAGAAGGTTGCCCAGCAGGGCACCGCCGTAGCGGATCACTTTTGAAGCCCCTTGCAAGGGAAGGTTAACTTTAAAATGACGCATCCCCATCCACAGGAGGAACCAGATAAAAAGCAGATGCAGCAGCAAATCGCCCAGGTTGGGGGTGATCTGTGAAGAGGCATAAAAGGTGGGATCAAAAACATTCAAATGGTAAAGGTTTTGGGGGAAACCAAACCGCAGCATCGCCCACCTGGCTGCCACCAGAAAAAGTAGCACCCCGGCCAGATAGAGCCCCTTGATGGGGAGGGGTTTAATCAAATCAAAACCCCGGGCCAGGGCCAGGAACATAAACATCAGGGCCGTCAGAAAAAGGACCACCGAAACATAAAAACCAAGGGTCTTGCCCTGTCGGTAAGAAGAGGGGAAAAGGGAAAACAGATAATTGCCGTCATCTCCCGTGATGGCCACTCCCCGGGTCGAATCACGAACCAGGGAAACCTCACCGGGCAGGTCAAAATCCTTCTGGAAACGATTTTTCAGGTACTGGTTCTGGTAGGCATACTGCTTTTTGATCAGCTCGGCTCCGACCAACCGAAAACTGTCGCAATGCATTTTGCGGATGTAGTACCAGCCATTGCCCAATGAATAGAGGGCCTCGTTGTTCAGGGTATCGGGATCGGCCAGGGGAATGGTGTTGACACTCCAGTACTGAAGCTGATGGGGATTATAGAGGAAGAAAGCCAAACCTTCCTGTTGATAGAGGCGGTTTAAGCGGGTATAAAAATCGGATTGAAGGGCCTCCAGGCCTTTCTGCCGGATGGTATCGCGAAAATTTTCCAGATACTCCTGAAGCTGCTGTTCCTTCTCCAGATGGGTTTGACGAAAAGCCTGTGCATCCACCACCCGGGTGGCATTTGGCTGGTATTCCACATTCAGCACCAGACTTAGGCCAAAAAGCACGACAAATAAACCCGAAAATAAGAACAATCTCCGCATAACAGTGCATTTATGATATCGACCGCGTTGTGGCAGAAAGGGCAATATATTGGCACCCCCCCTCCTGTCCGAGTTTAGACCCATTGAAAACTTACGGCCCGAAAATGTCCCCCCTCCCGTTTGTAGCTTGGCCAATCACTTATTAAAAAAGAAGCCTTCATCAAGATGACTTTACGGAGCCTACCCCCCATGATGATAAGGTTCCCCGTTCAAAATGGTAAAAGCCCGGTACAGCTGTTCGGCAAAGACAATGCGCACCACCTGGTGGGCCATGGTCATCTGCGAGAGGGATAAGACCGCATGGGCCTGGCGGTAAAAATCGCCAGAAAACCCGTAGGCTCCTCCAACGACAAACACCAAACGGCTCAGGCCGGAACCCATCTGTTTCTGGAGCCAGCGGGCAAATTTGTCCGAGCTCTGCTGCCGGCCCCGCTCATCCAAAAGCACCACCCGCGCCCCGTTGGGGATATGGCGGCGCAGCTCACGCGCCTCTTTATCCTGAAACTCTTTAATGGAAAGTTTTTTAGAGGCCTTGCCCCCGGATACCTCCCGGATGTCAAAAGGCACATACCGCCCAATGCGCTTCTGATAGTCTTCCAAAACGCGCTGCACATAAGGTTCCTTCGTCTTTCCCACCAACAGCAGGGTGATTTTCATAAAAAGCTCAATCTGTTTTTCTTCTCAATCTGTTTGTATTATCCCTCTCTATAGAGCCCCACTCTTTTCCCGGGATTACCAAGGTTCCCGTTTTCCCTGCAGCCGGAAAAATTCCATCCCCTAACAATAAATGCCCATCCCCGGAGGGCCCAATCAAAATTACGAATAAATCCATCGCAATCCATACCTGCGCCCCTATTTTAAAAGCAGGTGTTTTTGATTTTTTCAATATAATCCTACCTTTGAAGGCGCTTTGATTTTTATTGGATCCTCCATAGAATGGTTCAATTTTTGCAATTATCCAGGAAAATCGAGTTCTTATGCATTTGTATACAAAAATGATACCTATTCTGCTGATCGGCGCCATGTTTTTTCAGGGAGGAACGGTAAAACAGGAAGAAGTGATTCCCAAAGAAATTGCCATTGCTTTTGAAGTCGGTACTGCCAAGGAACTGGCCCGTTTCTTCAACGACAACCTGGAGCTGGCCGTGGGCGAGAAGGAGGACATCTACAGCAAATCTCAGGCAGAAAGGATCATGGATGATTTCTTCAAGAAACATCCCCCCAAAAGTTTTAAATTCATCCACAAGGGCGGCAAAGAAACAGCCCATTACGCCATTGGCAAGCTGGTAACTTTCCGTGGAGACTATCGTGTATATATGCTTTTAAAGGGAAAAAAAGGCCAGGCCCTGATTCATCAACTACGCATTGAACATGAAATTGAATAACCCCCAACATTTCGACCAAATACTGGATCTGGCGATTCAGGAAGACATCGGC
The DNA here is from genome assembly GCA_913055635.1 of uncultured Bacteroidota bacterium. GTDB lineage: Bacteria > Bacteroidota > Bacteroidia > Bacteroidales > UBA12077 > JAGXLC01. The sequence continues at coordinate 31,435 of CAJXLK010000028.1, read as the reverse complement.
GAGGGCGATCATTCTTCGCTGGCGTGTATACCCCCTAGAAAAAAAGGCCGCTCGCAGCTGGTCATCAAAGAGGCCGGCATTGTGGGGGGGGTCGACGAGGCAGGGGCCATCTTCCAAAAGATGGATCAGCGGGTGAAAATGGATGTGGAGCGCTCAGACGGTTCACCGGTCAAAGCAGGAGACGTGGTTTTTACAGCACAGGGCCGGATCCAGTCTTTGCTTAAGGCAGAACGGCTTGTCTTGAACGTGATGCAACGCATGAGCGGCATTGCCACCCAAACCCAACAATACGTAAACCAGCTTCAGGGGTTAAAAACCCAGGTGCTCGATACCCGCAAAACAACCCCCGGCCTGCGGCAGCTTGAAAAAAAAGCAGTCCGCCTGGGCGGAGGCACCAATCACCGCATGGGCCTTTATGACATGATCATGCTCAAAGACAACCACATTGACTTTGCCGGAGGCATTGACCAGGCCATCCGCAAAACACTTAAATATCTTCAAAAGCAAAACTTACACCTGCCCATCGAAATAGAAGTCCGCAACCTGGAACAGGTGCAACAGGTGATCGATACCGGTGGAGTGGACCGGATCATGCTCGACAATTTTTCGGTGGAAGACACCCGCCTGGCAGTCGAGATGATCAACGGCCTGTTCGAGACCGAATCGTCGGGCGGAATCACCCTGGATACCATCCGCAATTATGGCGAATGCGGGGTTGATTACGTCTCCGTTGGTGCCCTTACCCACCACATCAACAGCCTGGATATGAGCCTTAAAGCAGTTCGGTGACCCCGACCAATCCCTGGGGATCAAATCTTTCATTCATATCCTACCCGCATCATTGTTATTTGTAGTAAAAATCTTATTATTTTAGTCCACCTGAATAAAGGCCCAAATCGGTTTTATATCTCAAAAGATCGTCGATCCCGATAATATTCGAGACAAAAAACATTCGATCCTTAAAACAGAAGCATCAGAAGCACAATGGCAAACAGATCCACCATCGCGGCCTTCTCCGATCAAATTAAAAAAAAGGCCCAACAAATCAGTTTGCCCGGTTTTTACCGGATCCCCCTTTACGATGTGATCAAGTTTTTCGCTGAGGGCATCAAAAACGGCGCTCTTACCACCCGCGCCTCATCGGTAGCCTTCAATTTTGTGCTGGCCATGTTCCCGGCCATCATATTTTTGTTTACATTGATCCCCTACATCCCCATCAACAATTTTCAAAGCGAGTTGCTGATGCTCTTTGAAAATGTCCTGCCCAAGAATGCTTTTCATTTCCTGGAATCGACCCTGGTGGACCTGATCATGAGGAAGAACTGGGGCCTGCTCTCTTTTGGTGCGCTGGCCAGCTTGTTTTTCTCCATGAACGGCATCCATGCCCTGATTGAGGGTTTTAATGCCAGCCATCATTACGTGGAAACCCGCAGCTGGCTGACCCAAAGGCTCATATCGATAGCCCTGGTATTCATACTGGTCACGCTGATCACTTCAGCTGCCCTGTTGCTGATCTCCAGCCGAACCGTTCTGAATATGTTGGTTGAACAAAACATCCTGGAATATGGCATCACCTATTACCTGATTATGATCGGCAAATGGGTGATCATCATCGGGTTTCACCTGGTGGCCATCTCATTCCTCTACTACCTGGCCCCGGCAAAAAGGCCCAAATGGCGCTTTGTATCACCAGGTGCCATTTTCGCCACGATTCTCTCGATACTGGCATCCCTGATTTTTTCCATGTTCATCAACAACTTTGGCCAGCTCAACAAACTCTACGGATCGATCGGGACCCTGATGGTGGTTTTGATCTGGACCTATTTCAACTCGCTGGCCCTGATCATAGGCTTTGAGCTCAATGCCAGCATCAGCTCCGCCCGCATCAACTCAGGGGGTAAACCACAGGTGCACCCCGGCGCCAGACAACCCCACAGCGTTGACGCTGTCAACGAAGCCCCCGGCAGCTAACAGGGCCCGGCCAATGGAGGTGACTATACTAAAAACCAGGGGTATAACCAAAAAGTCCATGAAGCCCCTGGCCTCTTTAAATCAGAGTTGACTAAACGGAACTCAAGGCATTCGCTAATCATTCGGCCAGATAATCATTCGGCTGGTTAAAAAGACCACCCGTGAACATTTGCCTTTCTTTGATGGTTTAACCTTAAAATCCATCCTGTAACGATAGATGCTAAAATAAAACCCGCATACAGGAATCTGGGCAACAAGAACATGCATAAAACATGCGCCTCCCATGGCGAGCGTTCCTAACAGCCCCCGCTTTGACAGCCCCCGCTTAGCGGGGTAAGATTGAGCGGACCCCCGCTTAGCGGACCCCCGCTTAGCGGACCCCGCTTAGCGGACCCCGCTTAGCGGACCCCGCTAAGCGGGGTCAATAGACCAAGCAAAATCATGGTGACTGGAATCAAATTTTTTAATTGTTTTTATCTGTGAAGGAATCCATCTCACAAATCAGGCGTGAATATTCCCGCCAGGCCTTATCCAGGAGGTCGGTATCGGCAGATCCGATTGATCAGCTGCGAAAATGGCTGGATGAAGCCATTGGCAGTGAGGTCTGGGATCCCACAGCCATGACCCTGGCCACTGCCGGGAGGGATGGTCGGCCAGCGGCGCGCACGGTGTTATTGAAGGAAATCACGCGGGAAGGCCCGCTCTTTTATACCAATTACAACAGCCGTAAAGCGCGCCATTTGGAAGAGAATCCGCATGCTGCTTTGGTGCTTTACTGGCCTGAGCTTGAACGTCAAATCCGGATGGAAGGGCGCATTGAGCAGGTGTCGACCGAAAAGTCGGCTCAATATTTTCACTCGCGTCCCCGGCGCAGTCAACTGGCCGCCTGGGCATCGCAGCAGAGCCAGGTCATCCCCGGGCGGGGTTATCTGGAAAAGCGGATGGACGAATTCACCCAAAGCTTTTACAATCAACCCATTACACGACCGCCACACTGGGGCGGCTACCTGGTCAAAGTGCAGCGCTTTGAATTCTGGCAGGGCAGAAGGAATCGCCTGCATGACCGGATCGAATACCTTCTTGATCCGGAAGGCTGGATCATCCAGCGGCTCTCACCCTAAAACATTCATCCTAAGGCTGGAAGTCATGCTGTTCACGCCTGCATATGGCCGCATAAGGGCAGAAATGGCAATTCTTTTCTTCTTCCGTCTGTACAAAAGGCTGGTTGGGATTAAACAGCTCAGCAAGGGTGCGCTGTAACTGCTGATCCAGCTCATCAGCCACCTGGTGATAATCTACCGGCTTTTTGTTCATCTTCAGGCGGTAATCAAAGCGGTCGGAATAGATGTCTCGTATGTAATACAAACCCGGAATAAGGGGCCGGTCAGGCTTTTCATTTTGTTCATAAAGCCTGGCATAAAGCAGGGCCTGCAGGGCATCGTGATGGCCTTTGGTCGTGAATAAGGCGGGGACATCCGCAAAACCATTAACGGAGCGGCCTGTTTTGTAATCAATGATGCGGATGCCGGCGGGATGGTCATCAACCCGGTCAATCGTTCCTTCCAGGGTGATCTGCTTCTCCCCCTGTTTCGTCTGAAAAGGCACATCGGCGCGATACTCCGCTTCAAGACCAATTGGGGTGAACGGGGCAAAAGCGTTGAAAGCATTAAATGATTGTTCAGCCTTTAAAAGCTGGACGATGTATTTGTGAATGATATCACGGATCAGCAAATTCTTGCCCGATAGGTCCAGGGGTTGGTCGGAGGGGATGTCGGAAAAATATTCCGCCCGGAAAGCCTCGGTGATTTTATCCTCAATCATAGGGTGGTTTTTGGCCATTTTGTCCATTTCTTCCGATGAAACAGGCTGGTTTTGCTTCTTATAGGGCCCGTAGATCAACTGAAGGGCTTTATGGAGGATGGAGCCAAAAAGGGGCAGATCAACCTCTTCGGTTATCTCATGGGGTTCTGTGAGCCCGGCCAGATGTTTGAAGTAAAACTTCAGGGGACAGGCCAGGTAAGTTTTCAGGGCACTGGGGGAAAGCGTTTTTCGAGCCTTTCCGTGGGTATTGTATTGTTCCAGCAGCTTCATGACAGCGGGGGTCTTGGGCACGGTAATGGCCCGGTCGGAAGGGATGGACAAATCGGAGACAACCGTTTCTTCGGTAATGGGATGCGGGGATTCCAGCTTCAGCTGATGCATAAACCGGCTCATCTCGCCGGTGTTGATCCCGTCGGTGCCGGAGTTATAGACCAGGGTCACCTGCCGGGCCCGCTGCATCAGCCGGTAAAAATAATAGGCATACATGGCATCCTTCTGCTCATGGGTGGGCAGGCCAAAGCCCTTGCGCAGGTTAAAGGGGATGAACGAGGGGGTGGATTCACCCGAAGGAAAGACCCCTTCATTCATCGATAAAATGATCAAATGGTCGAAATCAAGGGCACGCGTCTCAAGAATGCCCATCACCTGCAATCCGGAAAGGGGCTCCCCCTGAAACGGGATGCTCTGACTCTGGATAACCCGCTGCAATATGCGCAAATAGGTTTGCATGCCCACCTGAACCTGCTTGTTCTCAAAAACCTCCTTCAGCCTTTTCACCGTCAGATAAACATAATAGATGCTTTCAAGTTCCATCTTCAGCGATTCATCCTGTTCACTCACCTGATCCCTGAGCAGGGTGTAAAAGGCCCGATAACTCTCCAAAAGGTAATCGCTCAGGCTGGCAAAATCCCCCGGAACGGTGAAAACCTTCTTCAGCAAATCGGTTACCTGCAGCTCTGAGACCTCTATGTAGATCTTGTTGTGGCGGTGAATGCTTTCACTGAGGTTTTCAATCTGCTCATCCCTGAGTACACCCATATACTGATGGTTTAAAACCGCCAGTACATCCTGATAATAAAAAGCCTCTCCCCGCGAGGCTTTTCTCATATTCTGCTGCAATTGAATCAGGTTAACCAGTAAACTGAAAGCGGGTGTGGAATAAACCGGATAACCCATCGTCACGTTCACCGCTGAAAGGTCTTCGGGCAGGCTATTCAACACCGGCAGCAAAAGCTTCTCATCGGGCAAAACCACTGCCGTCTTATCCGGGCTCTCATTGCCCCCTGAGGTCTGCCTGTTCAACAGATCAGGTAAAATCTTAGCCTGGGCAATATCATAGGGGGTATTGATGAAACGGATGTTTTTGCTGTGATTCAGGTTATCATGGATGTTCAGCTCATGGCCCGGAAATTCTCTTAGGTTGGCGCCAATAAAACGCCCGGCCTCATGGTTTTTCAGGTAAGCCTGGTCGTAATCCCAATAGAAATCCGCCATGTTGCGGTTTCTTAACTCATGAAAAAGGGCTTTTTCAGCGGGGGTTAATGCATTGAACCCGACAAAGATGTAACGAGCGTGGGGCAACTCCAGCTGGCCGGCCCGGATGCACTCGACCACCGCACGGTATATCTTCCCCTCATAAGCACGGCCCTGTTCATCCAATGACTGATTGAAATAAAGGTAAACATGATAGAGGATTTCCCAGATGGAGATGAAATCCTGCTGCTGTTGAGAAGGTGCCTGCACATTCAGGGCGTTCCAGAACTGACGGATGGCCTCCAGCTGATCCTCCTCCAGATAGGAAAACTGCTGATCAATCGATTTAAGCTCGGCCAGGTTGCGAAACACATCGCGCGCATCGGCCAGATATTTATCCACATCATCAAAATCCCGCAAAAGCATCTCGCCCCAATGGTAAAACTCGTCGAATGTCTCCCTTTCCGTCTCTTCCCGGTGTTTCTGCTGCTGAAATATCTGATGCAGGTCAAAAAGCAGGGAAAGCTGATCGGCCTTCTGCAGTCCGGAAAGCTGCTCCATCAGATCGCTGATGGGCAGGATGGCGGGCGACCATATGGGCTGATCCAGGCTTCGGGCAAGATATCGTTTAAAAAAAATACCAGCCCGCCGGTTGGGAAAGACAATACAGGTTTGTTCCAGGTTTTGGCCATACCTGGAGGTGATGTCTCGGGCAATTTGCTGAAGAAAATACTGCATAGCTCCTTAATTGTTGATCATTGTCTGTTTGGGTTTTCCTAAAGTATTTGCTGGCCCTTTGGGCTCATATCGGGCAATTGGTTGAGGAATTGATCATTAGCTGTTATTTTCTTAAATAATTGCTGGCTCACTGGCCTGATAGCCGGTAATTGTCGGAAGCGTTGATCATTAGTTGTCAGGTTTTCCTAAAATATTTGCCCTGCCAGGTATCCAGATCGTGCATGCGCTGTTCCAGTTTGGAGCGTACCTCGTGGGTACGGATATCTCCCCAGGTATCCTTCACCAGCATGGAAGGAGGTGCTTCACCGGAAAAACGCTCAATGACAAAGGCCGGGTTCAGTCTTTCCATAAAACGAATGATGAATGAGATGTAATCTTCCAGGGTGAAGAGGGTGAAGCGTTCCGGATGCTGTTTGTATTCGGCGGCCATTTGGGTTTTATGGAGGATCTGTAACTGGTGGAACTTCACCGTATCGAGGGGCAACTGAGAGATCATGTCTGCCTGGCGCAGCATATCTTCACGGGTCTCGCCCGGCAACCCGAAGATCAGATGGGCGCCGGTGTGAATTCCCTTTTGGGCTGTTTTTTCTATGGCCACAATGGAATCTTCCACGGAATGGCCGCGGTTAATGTGATCGAGGGTCCGGTTGTAAAAGGATTCGATGCCGTATTCAAGGATCACATAGTAATCTTTCGCCAGCCGGGCAAAATAGTCCAGCTTTTCATCATCCACGCAATCCGGACGGGTGCCGATCACCAGCCCTTCCACGCCCGGCACGCTGAGGGCCTGGTCATAGATGGCCTGAAGCTCCGGCAATCGGGCATAGGTGTTGGTATAGGCCTGGAAATAAGCCAAAAAACGCCGGGCCCGCCGGTAACGAATGCGATGAAACTCCATTCCCTCGCGGATCTGCTGGGCAATGCTCTTGGAAGGCTGACAATAACCGGGGTTAAAAGCATCGTTGTTGCAATAAGTACATCCCCCGTAACCCTTCGTCCCGTCGCGGTTGGGACAGGTAAAACCGGCATCCAGCGTTACCTTCTGAATGCGTTCGCCGAACAGCCGCTTGAAATAATCGCTGTAGGCATTAAACCGCCGGCTGTTGCCCCATGAGTAAACCCTTTGCTTGCCTTGTTGCATTCAATGGTTTTTTGTCTTCATTGCCTCCAAAGGTTTCCACCTTAAACCCGTATCAACTCCTGTTGATTGATATACCATATATAACCCACCGGCTGGGGGTATCCCATGTTTTTGAGATCTTTCATATAATAACCCATTTGCCGGCGGTATTTCTCATCGGCCCTTTCGCCAAATTTGTAATCGATGACTACGGTTTGCCCATCCTTAAACATCACCCGGTCAGGACGGTCGGAGCCCCCATTGGGCAGGAGGATTTCCCGCTCGTTGTATACCTGCCAGCTGCCCGAGAACCATTCTTCAACACCGGTCTGACGGATTTCCTCCAGTATTTTTGCCTTCAGGGTTGCTTTTTCCCCGCTGTCTATTTTCCCTTCCAGGTAGATTTTGTCCAGGGCCGGGTCGATGTCGTCGGTGGTATGAATGTTTTCAAAGACCTGATGCATCATCTGTCCATAGCCGGTGGCCGTTCGAGGTGCGCCGGGGTCCTGGTCTTCTCCAAAGAACGCTCCGTGTTCATATCGAAGGCGAAGGGCGGGCTTGCTCTGCCAGACGGGATAGTGGGTCTGGGGGAATTTTTGTTCTTCACCAGCGGATTCTTCGGCAGGCTGGGCCAGGGATCCATAGGAAAAGGTCTTGTTTTCATTATCCCAGTAATCCTGCAGCTGATGGATGAAAGGAGCTTGCTGATCCTGTGGCTTTGGTTTGGCCGCGTGATTTTCGTAGATGAAATGGATCAGTTCCCCGATGTGGCCTATGCCCTTGTTCCGGTCTTTTTTGTCCTCCTTGTAGGAAACCCGGCCGGATTTGCTCACCTGTAGGGGTACATAGGGAATCAGCACCTCCTCGGCGCGGGTAAAGGCCACATAAAGCATGTTCAAAGCATCCACATACTGATGAAACTTCTCCCGATGATAAGGTTCGTAAAAATCGCTTTTTTCCAATTCCTTTGTGTACTTCAGGGGCACCACCTTCAGCTGGTTGAACGGTTCCTGCCCGGGCTGATGCCAGATGTAGCTGCGTTTGGCCCCGGAGCTGTTTAAGGGCCAGTTGCAATAGGGCACCAGCACAGCCTTGTATTGAAGCCCCTTGGCTTTATGAATGGTGGTGATGCGGATGGCATCATAATCCTCCGGGAGCTGCAGGCTCTTTTTGCCGGAATTTTCGCCCCACCAGTCTAAAAAGGTATTCAGATCGGAAGCATATCGACGGGAGAAATCGAGGATCACCTCCTGAAAAGCCTGGATGTAAGGCAACTCATCCTGCAGGCTATAGATGCTGAAGATCCGGATCAGCCGTTCAGTGAGCTCATAAAGGGGCATCCGCCTGAGCTCCTCAATGTGCCGGGTGAAGGCTTCGGGCAAATATTCCGCCCAGTTGGTCGGATCATGGCGGAAAAGTTCATGGAGCTCTCCCTCTCCGGCCTGCTCTTGCAGGATGAAATGCCGGTAAGTATCCTTAATAAAGGCCTGGTTGATCACATCGTCCGGTTTAACCAAATAACGGAACAAAGCACAAATCAACCGCACGCTTTCGGCTTTTTCGATATAAAGCAGATCGCTGGAGACAAAATCATACCGGTACGAGTCACCGGCATCCCCATGCTTCTGGTACCAGGTAAGGGCATCAGCAATCTCTTTCCCCTCCTTGTTGGTGCGGACCAGAACAGCGATGTCGGCCAGGCGGTAGCCTTTGTCCTGCAACAACCGGATGTCGCCAATCAGCCGCTCCCTGATCTGCTCTTTGGCCCTGGATTCATTGGGGTGGGTATACTCGAAAAAACGATTGAAGACATATCCCCCAGACTTATCCTGTGGCATCTTTTGCAACACATCCCGATAGGCCTCCTCCAGCTTCCCGGGAAAAGGATTGTCAAGGCCTGCTTCCCCGGTATCCCTGTCATACTGGCCTTGCATGATGCCCGGGGCATGGTAAAACAAGGTATTGTTGTAGGCCACTACATTGTAACGGCTACGCCAGTTCATATCAAGGGAAACAGCCTCAGCGGCCGGGAAATGTTGCTGTACTTCATCCTGTAATATCTTCCAGTCGCCGTTGCGCCAACGGTAAATCGATTGCTTGACATCGCCCACCATCAGGTTATAATGCTCCTGAGCCAGGCTGTTATGCAAAAGGGGACGAAAGTTATCCCACTGGAAACGTGAGGTGTCCTGGAACTCATCGATCATAAAATGATGGTACCGGTTGCCGGTTTTTTCATATACAAAAGGGGCGTCATTGCCGGCAATGATCCGGCGCAGCATATCGCCCGAGTCAGAGATCAAAAAGATGTTTTGCTCCCGGCAATAGCGGTTGATCCGTTTCTGTATATCACCCAGAATGCCCAATACATGGATGTTGGCAAGCACCTCGCGGATGGATAGATAATAACGATGCCAACGGTTAACAGTGGCCACGGCCTGGCTGAGGAGGTCATTCAACGGGTCGCGGGCCAGCTGCTGAACCAATTGTTGGGTTTGCTGATCGGTACCCTTTTTTTTGGCCCATTCTTCGGGTTGATCCAACACCCCAAGCACACGGGCTCCCGGGGGATACTTGTCGTACCGCCGGTTTCTGAGATATATGAAATACTGACCAACCCCGCCACTCTTGCCATAGCTGAAATCATCAATGGTCAAACCGTTTTGTTCAATCACCTCCAAAGCCTGCCTGCCATAATGATAGAGGGTATTTTCGTAGCGGGCCTTTTCCTTCTTCAAATGCTCCACATAGGCCCGAAGCTCGTCGGGATCATTCAGGGTGTCATCCTGACCCAGCCGCAGTGCCTTTACTTCTTCCCGGGTTAGTTCCCCGGCCAGCGAGACCATTTCCCGGCGAAACGAATCCCAGCTTTTGCCCTCCATCATCCGCGACTCAGCCAAATCAACCAGCCAGTCCCTCAGTTGCCGGTCCTGCTCAGTGGCCAGGATCAGTTCATCAACCACAAATTTCAGGATCTCATCATGATCCGTCTCCAGGGTATAACCCGTTTGAAGACCAATCTCCCGGGCAAAAGAACGCAATACCTTCTGAAAGAAATGATCAATGGTACTGACCGAAAAACGACTGTAATCATGCAGTATATTATGCAACAGTTCACCGGCACGCGCATTGATCGTAGATTCCTTCAGGCTGAAATGGTCCCGGAGCATCTGCCGGTAAGGCGAAGCATCACCCCGCGACAAACGCCCCAGCTCCTGAAGTATCCGGTTCTTCATCTCGGCAGTCGCCTTGTTGGTGAAGGTAACCGCCAAAATATGCCGGTAAAGCCCGGGATCGCCAAAAAGCAACAACAAATACTCGCCCGTAAGGCGAAAGGTTTTGCCCGAGCCAGCCGAAGCTTTATAGATGGTAAGTCCCGCCATAGCATCGAGGTTTGAACACCTAAAAATAATACAAAAAAGCCCCGCCGCAAAGGCAGGGCTCAATCATTGAAAATGGACTTTAAAGTGAAACCCTAAACAAACCATCAAATGGTCCAGAACTGCTCATCAACCATCCAATCCTCAATGATATGCAATTGTTTCTGCTCCCGGGTCATAAATCGCACTTCATTTGTCATCCACGACTTAATCTCATCCATTTGCCGTTGTTCCCGGGTCATAAATCGCCTTTCATCAGTCATCCACGACTTAATTACATCCATTTGCCGTTGTTCACGGGTCATAAAACGCCTTTCATCAGTCATCCAGGACTTAATCTCATCCAATTGCCGTTGTTCCCGGATCATAAATCGATCTTCATCTGTCATCCATGGCTCAATCCTATCAAGTTGGGCCTTCTCTGAAACCTTAAAATGAGAACGGCTTGTCATCCAGGGCTCCAGCTCGGTCACCTCACGGCTTTCTAGAGCAACGTCTTCTTCGCCACCGGTTTTTTCCAGCTTCAAGTCACCATTGCTCATGACAGCCAGCGAAAAACCCGCCATTAGAGTAAACAGAACAGTAAAAGTGAAAAAATAGGCAAACTGGGTAAATTTCTTGATATGTATCATCTTATCTCCTTTTTTTTAACAATTAACAAATAATATTTTCCGGTGTTCATTGTTTGGTTCACCATAACCAACGATCTTTTCACTCTGTCAAACAAGCAAAAAATCATTTTGTTTAAATTCATATCAAAAAGTTTAAACAGCTGACATCATATGATGAACGGCCCCTTCTTTTTTTGGGGATGATGATTCTATTTTTATCAAAGGTATTATTATTCCTGGGGTGGGTGAACAATTGCTTTTGGAACGATGATCCTCTTTAAATAATGCGGACGCTATTTTGAAAATAGTAAGCCTGTTTTGGGGAAGGAAACCCTACTTTTAGGAATGCTGGCGCTGGGTCTGGATAAAGCGGCATTCAACACAATAACGTGCGTTGATGAGGGATAGTTGGATAAAACAGGGAGAACAATAAAAATTAACCGAGAATAAAAGGAATTCATTAACTTTGTTGGAATAGAGACGTTATAAAAACCGAAACCAAATCGTAAGCCCATGAAATTATTTCACACAAGTCTTATACTCGCCATATTGCTGATGCTGCCCCTGATGGTTTCTTCACAGAATCCCGGGCAAAAGGGGTACGAAATAGAGGTTCATATCAAGGGAATGAGCAATTCAGATCTTTATCTGGGTTTTCATTATGGCCAACGCCAGTTCATCAAGGATACCATCCAGCTGGATCAAAACGGCCAGGGTGTATTTCGGGGGAACCAGGCCCTTGGGCAGGGCATCTACCTGGTGATCACCCCTTCCAAAAAATATTTCGAAATATTAATCGGCCAGGATCAGCATTTTTCGCTAACCACAAATGTCCAAGACCTGGTTCACACCTTAAAATTCGAGGGTTCATCCATCAACACCGTCTTTAATGGCTATCAAAAATTCATGATGGTCAAAACCCAAAGGAAAAATGCCCTTCAAAAGAAACTTCAGTCCAATCAGAACAGCGACTCGACGCAAATCTGGAGGGATCAACTGGAGAAGCTGAACCAACAGGTTGACCGCAAGTGGGACCAGATCATTCGCGACCATGAAGGGACCATTCTTGCCACGGTTATCCGGGCGATGAAAAGGCCGCAGACCCCGGAGTTCAACATTCCTCAAACAGCTGAAAACAAAGATTCCATAAGATGGGTAAAAAGATACCGGTACAACAAGAAGCATTACTTTGACAACATTGACCTTTCTGATCCGCGACTGGTGCGCACCCCCATTTTTCACAACAAAATCAGCCACTATTTCAACAACATCCTGCCCCAGCAACCCGATTCGATTATACAGCAGATTGACTGGGTTGTAGATCAAACCCGGGGCAGCAGGGAAAACTTTCAGTACGTGGTGCGTTATCTGCTCAACCATTACCAGCAGAGCAACATCATGGGGATGGACAAGGTCTTCGTGTATGTGGCCGAAAATTATTACCTAAACGGGGAGTCCGACTGGGTGAACCAGGCTACCCTTACGCGCATCCGCGACCGGGTAAGCAAAATCAAACCCAACTTAATTGGGAAACAGGCGCCCCAATTAACCCTGACTTCGCAAGAGGGGGCACAACGAAAATTGTATGATGTAAACAGTCAATATACGCTTTTGTATTTTTGGGAGCCCTCCTGCGGCCATTGTAAAGAGGTTACCCCTAAGATTCATAAGCTTTACCAGGAATACAACCGTGATCAGTTCAGGGTTTTTGCCGTCTACACCCAGGGCAACCAGAAGGAATGGAGCAAGTATCTCGACAAACACAACCTGGATTGGACCAATGTATATGATCCAAGGCGCAGCAGCAACTTCCGTCGTAAATACGATGTTTACAGTACCCCTACCCTTTACCTGCTGGATCAGGACAAAACCATTGTGGCCAAGCGGATTGGTTATGAAACGTTGAAAAAGATGCTCAAACGCAAGATCGGCCCGCCGCAAAACCAGTAATACAGCCCTGGGGTATAACAAATTTTAGTAGGCGTCAATGGATTGATAGAGCACCTGCTGGATGCGGGTGCGTACATCGCTGGTAACCAGCTCCAGGTTATCCTGGTCGGGATGAACCCGGTTGGAGAGAAAGATATAGACCACCTGTTCTTCGGGATCGGCCCATGCCATGGTACCGGTAAAGCCGGTGTGGCCAAAGCTTGTTTCAGATATGCCATCACAGGTGGGGCCGGGCTGGTCCGGTTCCATCACCGGTTTATCAAAACCCAAAGCGCGCCGGTTGCCGTTTTCTTCTCGAAAAGGGCTATGGGTGAAGCGTTCAATGGTAGAGTCCTTAAAATAACGCCTGCCGCCATAATTACCGCCGTTCAAATACATCTGCATCACCTTGGCCAGATCATTGGCGTTGGAAAAGATGCCGGCGTGTCCGCAGACCCCTCCCAGCATAGCTGTACCAGGGTCATGCACATGCCCATGCACCAGTTCCCGCCGGAAAACCATGTCATTCTCGGTAGGCACAATTTGCTGAAGCGGAAACCGCGAACGGGGCAAATACCCCATGTGGTTGGCCCCCAAAGGTTGATAGAAAAGCTGCTGCACATAGTCCTCCAGGGCTGTCGCGGTCATACGCTCCACCATCCGGTAAAAGTAATAGTAGCCCAGATCGCTGTAAACATAATCCTTCTCTTCCAAAAGCTCCGATTCATCGATCCAGTGAAATATGCTGTCGGTATAAGCCGCTTTGATAAAAAGGTTCTCAGACACTTGTACCGGATATTGCGGTGAACGAGAGCGGGCATAGACCCCTTCCTTGTAGCGGAAATTCTTCACCATATAGGCATGATTGCCCAGCTTATAGGGGTATTCGGGAGAAAATTCGGAATCCAGCAGGGGTGTATCCGGCATCAGGGGCTCGAGGGTCTTGTAATAAAAGGGGATCCAACTTTTCAACCGGGCCTGATGGGTGAGGATGTTGTGTAGGATCAGCGCACCTTTATTGGTGGTATCCAAACGGGGCAGGTGTTGGTCAAGGGAATCAGTAAGTTTCAGGGAATCCTGCTCATAGAGGTGCATCAAAGCCGGCAGGGTAGAGACAATCTTGGTGAGCGAAGCCAAATCATACAGATCGCGCCACTGAACGGGATGGTCATTGAGGTAGGTATGGGTTCCATAGCTTTTATGCAGGACCACGCGGCCTTTACGGGCCACCAGGATCTGTCCCCCGGGAGTTGCCTGGGCATCGATGGCCGAGGTCATGATGGTATCAATCCTTTGCAGCACCTGGGGATCCATTCCGACCGAACCGGGAAGGCCATAGCTTAAACGGTTCAACCGGCCGGTAGAGACCCCTGTGCCGACCTGAAGGGGCCCTCCAACATCCACCGGCAGGCGACCCTGCAGATCAATGGCACCAAACAAGGCCTGGGCCGCTTTCCGTTGGGTCACCGGCTGGTCATTGTAACCTACCAGGGCGGCCTCATAGTGCTGTAATTGGGGGAAATGGCCAAGGGCATAGGGATTGCCAAAGTGAACCAGCACCATCTTTGTTTGCCGGGTGATTTGCTCACTCACCCGGATGTATTCATCCCTGACTCCATATCGCCGGGAAGGCATCCGGTTGGTGCGATGCACCGAGGCCACCACCAGGTCATACTCCTGAAGCTGTTCCGAAAAACGGGCCAGGTCATCGCCGGTGGTATAATGGTAATGATCGGCAGCCCCATAACGATCGATCATATCCTGAAAGGCCGTGGTCGAATCACTGCCCAGTGCCACAGTAGCTATATTCAGGGTGTCGGGCCTGCGAAAAGGCAGCAAACCTGATGAATTGCCAGTCAGTGTAAGGGAACCTGACACCAACTCCTGTCTCAAAACCTGGTAGGCGCTTTTATTCAAGTCCCCTGTCAACCCCGCCTTCTCTACCGGCCCTGTTTTCATCCCGCCATTGGTATCAGCCGGCAACTGATCCAGGCCGGCCCAATATTTAAAAGCCAACACCTTACGACAGCTCTGTTCAATGGTTTGACGGGAGAGGTCACCGAGCTTAACCTGTTTATAAAGGTATTCAATGGCCCGGGCAGCATCCTGGGGATAAAGCAGCACATCATTGCCCGCTTTTAATGCCTGTGCTTCAATCCGGCCGGGTGAATAATGGTTGGTGATGCCTCTCATGTTCAGGGCATCGGTGAAGACCAGGCCCTTAAAATCCATCTGTTCTTTCAGCACCCCGTTAATCATCCGGGAAGAAAGGGTGGCAGGCTGGTTGGGATCATCCATGTATGCCGGCACATTTAAATGGGCCACCATCACCCCGCCTACCCCATTCTGAACCAAACGCCGGAAAGGATATAGTTCAATGCTGTCGAGCCGGGTTGAATCGTGCGGAATCACCGGAAGCACCTTATGGGAATCCTGATCGGTGTCGCCATGACCGGGAAAATGTTTGGCCACTGAGAGCACCCCCTCGTCCTGAAGCCCATTCATATAGGCAATGCCTTTACGAGCGACCCGGCGCGGATCACTACCAAACGAGCGGCTCCCTATCACCGGATTGTCAGGGTTGTTATTGACATCGACCACGGGGGCAAAATTGATGTGAACCCCCAGCCGCCTCAACTGTTGGCCAATATCAGAGCCCATCCTATAGATCAGCGAATCATCCTGGATGGCCCCAAGGGCCATTTGCCGGGGATAAGAGATCACACTGTCCAGCCGCATCCCAGGGCCCCACTCGGCATCCATACCAATCATCAAAGGCACCCGCGAATAATTCTGGTATACATTGGTCAGCTTGGCCTGATCCCTCGGATTGCCCTGGAAAAAGATTAACCCGCCAATGTGATACTCCTGGATCAACCGAATGATCGAATGTGAATGGGCAGGCTCCTTGTCAGACCAGGCCGCTACCATGAAAAGCTGGCCTATCTTCTCCTTTAAGCTCAGCTGTCTGTAAACACTGTCCACCCAGGAAGATTCCATCGCCAACAGGGAGGCCGGATCCATCCGATGATCAGGAGGCTCACTGGAAAACAACGAACCCGAAAAACCGGTGAAAAAGCACAAAGACAAGATGATTAAGGGCAGCCAGGCTCTCTTCATACAGCAATTCAATTAAATGTCACAAATATAGTCAATTTCCGAAGATCAACATCCAGTTATCGGCTGCTAGATGCACCCGGGGCAATTTTTTTCTATGAAGATTTTTTGCTAACTTGGATGGCTTCAAACTATACGTAACAAATTAAAAAAGGATATTCTATGAGACGTTTTTCCATGATTTTTCTGCTGGCCTTTTTTGCCGGGATGTTCACCACACAAGCCCAGGAAGAAAGTGCCAGGTTAATGCGATTCCCTGCCATACATGGGGATCAGATTGTTTTCTCCTATGCCGGTGATCTCTATACCGTTGACGCCGAAGGTGGTACAGCCCGGCGCATCACCTCGCACAAGGGATACGAGATGTTCCCAAGGTTTTCGCCCGACGGCAGCAAGATTGCCTTCACCGCGCAGTATGATGGAAACACCGAGGTCTATGTCATGGATAGCGAGGGGGGCTCGCCCAAACGCCTGACCTATACGGCCACCCTCAGCCGCGATGACGTAGCCGACCGGATGGGGCCCAACAACATCGTCATGGACTGGACCCCCGACGGAGAATACATCATCTTTCGCTCGCGGAACAAATCCTTCAACGCTTTCCAGGGTGACCTCTACAAGATATCGGCCGACGGGGGCATGCCCCAACAACTGCCCCTGCCCAAAGGCGGGTTCTGCAGCTATTCGCCCGATGCCCAAAAACTGGCCTACAACCGAATATTCCGCGAATTCCGTACCTGGAAACATTATCGCGGGGGAATGGCCGACGATATATGGATTCACGACTTCAACACCCACGAAACCAAGGCCATCACGGACCATAAGGGGCAGGACATCATCCCCATGTGGAAAGACCAATCCGTCTATTTTGTCTCCGACCGCAACTGGCGGATGAACCTTTACCGCTATGACCTTCAAAGTGAAGAGCTGGAACAGCTGACCGATTTTGAAAAATACGATGTCAAATTTCCCTCGATCGGACCCGAACAACTGGTCTTTGAAAAGGGCGGTTATCTTTATAAGATGGATCTTCAAACCCATCAAACCGAGCAGGTGCCGGTTCAAATATCCAACGACATGCTGGCCAGCCGCCACGAGATCATCGATGCTTCAGAGCACATCCAGGGTGCCGGCCTTTCACCCCAGGGCAAAAGGGTGACTTTTACCGCCCGTGGCGATGTTTTCTCCGTACCGGCCAGCGAAGGGATTACCTATAACCTGACCGAATCCTCCGGGGCCCACGACCGCGAAGCCAAATGGTCGCCCGACGGCGATCACATTGCCTATATATCCGACCAAAGCGGCGAATACGAAATCTACCTGCAGGAGCAACAGGGCAAAAAAGATCCCGTCCAACTCACCGACCATGCCACCACTTACAAATACGCCCTGGAATGGTCGCCCGACAGCAAGAAGATCCTCTGGAGCGATGCCGAGTTCCGTTTGAAATATATCAATACCCAAACCCGGGAAGTAACCCTGGTGGATACCTCCAAATACGGTGAGATCCGCCACTACAGCTGGTCGCCCGACAGCCGTTGGATCACTTATTCCAAACAAGCCGACAACGACATGTCGGTAGTATGGGTCTACAATACCAAGAGCGGGGAAAAATTCAAGGTTACCGACGGATGGTACAGCTCATCCAATGCCTCTTTCTCTTCCGACGGCAAATACCTGGTATTTGGCTCCCAGCGGACCTTCGATCCGGTCTACAGCCGGGTGGAATGGAATTATGCCTATAAGGACATGGAAAAAATTTACCTGGTCACCCTCCAAAAGTCTACCCCTTCACCGTTCCAGCCCAAAAATGATGAAGTTAAAGGCGAGAACGGCCCAAAAGCCTCCGCTGAGAATGAAAACGGCAAGGAAGACGAGGAGGTAAAGGTTCAAATCGATCGTGAAGGGCTGCAGAACAGGATAGAGGCCCTGCCGGTTGAACCCTCAAGCTATGGCAACATCCGCGCCATCGGCAACCGCATCTATTATAATCAATACGATTCCGACAACCACAGCACCAGCCTGAAGGTTTTCGACCTGGAAAAGGAAAAAGAAACGACCCTGGGTGAAGGCATGCAGTATACCATCTCGCCCAAAAACACCAGGATGCTGGTAAAAAAAGGCAAGCAATATGCGGTCATCGACCTGCCTTCCAGCAAAATCGACATGAAGGAAACTGTGGATCTGTCCAACATGAAGGTCCGGGTTGATCGCAAGAAGGAATGGCGGCAGATATTCAATGAAAGCTGGCGGCAGTATCGCGATTTCTTCTATGTAGAAAACATGCACGGTGTCGACTGGAAGCAGATGAAAGAACGCTACAGCGAGCTGCTGCCCTATGTCAACCACCGCAATGATCTGACCTACGTGATCGGGCTGATGATCTCCGAGACGAATGTGGGCCATGCCTACATACAAAGCGGCGACCGGCCTGAGCCGGAACGCCTCAAGACAGGTTTGCTGGGAGCCGAACTCAGCCAGGATGAATCAGGCTACTACCGCATCGACCGGATCCTGGAGGGGGCCAACTGGAGCAAAGAACTTCACTCGCCCTTGCAGTCGGTAGGCGTCGAGATCAGCGAAGGGGATTATATCCTTGAAGTCAACGGCAACAGCGTCAAAGGAACCTCAGACATTCACCGGATGCTGGTGGGCAAAGCCGATGAAATGGTAGAACTGCGCGTGAACGATGAACCTTCCCTGGAGGGCAGCCACACTGAAATCATCACCCCGCGTGGCAACGAAAGTGAACTGTATTACTACAACTGGGTACAGGACAACATCGAAACGGTCAATGAAAAGACCAACGGCCAGGTGGGGTACATCCACATACCCGATATGATCACCCACGGGCTGAATGAATTTGTCGAACATTTCTACCCCCAGCTCAATAAAAAAGCCCTGATCATTGACGACCGGGGCAATGGCGGAGGCAATGTTTCGCCAATGATCATCGAACGCCTGCGCCGGGAAATTACCCGGGCCAACATGCGGCGCAACGTGGATGAACCTTCCTATACCCCCTCGAAGATGATGCGCGGGCCCATGGTCCTGCTGATCGACCACTATTCGGCCTCCGACGGCGACCTGTTCCCCTACTCGTTCAAAAAACATGACCTGGGAACCGTCATTGGAACACGAACCTGGGGCGGTGTGGTCGGTATAACCGGCTCCCTGCCGTTTATCGACGGAGGGTCCCTGCGAATCCCACAATTCGCCTCCTATTCGGCCGAACAAAGCAGATGGATCATCGAAGGCCACGGGGTGGAACCCGACATTACCGTGGAAAATGATCCCTATAAAGCCTATCAGGGCATCGACCAGCAACTGAACAAAGCCATCGAAGTGATCAAGGAAAAAATAGAGAAAAACTACGAACCGCTGCCCGAAATCCCTGAAGCTCCCGATAAATCAGAAGAAGCCTTCGAAGAAAAAAAGCAGCAACTATAAAAAGTCCTTAAATTAAGAAGTCCTTATCAATAAAGAATCCTTACAATAGAGAACCCTTAAAAAGACCTGTCAGGCGGAACTGACAGGTCTTTTTTTGGCCTCCGGCTTTACTTGGGCCCTTTATTAAAACCAGCTACCAGCATTGGCTGGATTCCATTCAAAATCAATGGCCAGGCTGAATCTTCCCATGATTCACAAAATACCTTTATCCTTCTAGAGACCCATCTTTTGGGGGTATATTGCCTTAATCGACAAACTACCGCCTTAAAGGCTGAATTGTAAATCACCCTGGCATTGCTGCCCCAACCATCGATTCCCGGTTAACCCAACAAACCCCTCCGGTATCAAATATTCAATCCAGGTAAAATATGTATGCCCTGCTGAACGTTAATTAAATTCTGACTATCAGAACACAACACAGATTATCAGAATTTAACTATTGGCCTTGTTTGAAGTTGGATTATTTCATAACTTGTTTGCATGAAAGATTTTGAACAAAAAAGAAAAGAGATCAAAAGGCTTTGTCGCCGCCACCATGTTGCCGAACTGGCTGTTTTTGACACCAGTTTTCTGGAAGATTCCAATTCCTGCGAAAAAGGTTTCCTGGTGCGATTCGAGGTCACTGCTTCTCTGGATTACAGTGATAACTACTGCGCTTTTAAGAAAGCCCTTCGCGATCTGGTCAATTGCGAGATCATGCTCATAGAAGCGCAAGCCGTTAAAAATCCGTTTATGGAAAAAATACTGGAGGCTTCAAAAATTATCCTCTATGGACGACAGGACAAGGGCATGGCTGTATGAGATCATATCAGCCATACAGGAGATTGAGGGTTACTTCGATGATAACCAAAAAACGTTGGCTTATTTTTCAAGCCATCCCATTAAAAAAAGGGCAGTAGAGCGCAATATTGAAATCATCGGGCGTTTTATATCCATCCTTGCTCAAAATGTCAATAACCTTAAAATCTCCCAGGTAGAAAAATTTATCGACACCAGCAACAGGCTCCATCAGGGACGTAATCAGGTTTCTGATGATATGTTGTGGGAAATCATCCATTATGATCTGCCCCGCCTTCGGGAAGAAATTCACCTGGGCATTATCCAGGCCAGCCAGTAAAAGCCATCCGGTCACATTGAGCAACTCACCGTTGATGATGTCCCCATTCATAGGCGTTATGAGCGACACTTCAACCCAATCCATCCGGAAACCTCCGATCAACCCGGTTGGTCTTCCCTGTTATGGATTTTCAAATTTATTTATGTAAATTTGTAGATGTATTTATTTTTAAAACCCGTTTAATAAGTTCCACCCATCAAGCCTAATAACCATGAAAAGAATCACACTGCTCATCGCAACCGTACTTTTTGCTGTGAACCTGGGCGCATGCCAGGGTTCAGGTGATTCAGAAAAACAAGCCAATCAAAGCCGGCAACAACAATCAGAAAATCAGCAGAAAGAGGATAAAGCCACCATTCACCTGAACAAAGAAACCTTTAAGCAAAAAGTGGTGGATTTCGAGAATGAAGAGCGTTGGAATTTTAAAGGAAACAAACCCTGCGTGGTCGATTTTTATGCAGACTGGTGTGCTCCCTGCCGCATCACTTCACCTATCCTGGAAGAGCTGGCCCGTGAATACAGGGACAAAATCAACGTTTATAAGGTGGATGTCGATAAACACCGCGAACTGGCAGCCGCCTTTGGGGTAAGGGGCATACCCAGTTTCCTCTATTGCCCCGTTGAAGGCAAACCAACCATGAGTTCAGGCATTGGCGAATCGAAGGAGGCCACGCGAAAAATGTTCCGCCAAAACATTAAAAAATATCTGCTCAACAACAAATAGACCGGGCATAAAACCTGCAATCCTGATCCGCAAAAAAATGCCCTCCAGGTAAATTTTTGCCCTGGTTCAGATGCAAGGTATATTGACTTTCATTTCACCCGTTAACACTGTTTCGGGGGTGTGCCCAACCGGGTACACCCCTTTTTTCGCTTATTTTTATATAATCCCTAAGCATTTGCCGGAAGAACCATCTTTATTCCTCCCCTTTTTGCTTGACCCTCTACATGTCGGCCAAATGCCTGGTTCCTCAGGTATCATTTAATGCTTCACTCAAGCCAATCGGTTTGAACCACCTGTTATTTTGATTATCAGGCCGAACCAGGTATGTTTTATTAAATACTGACTAACAGTGACTTAAACCCTCATGCAATTGATCAAATCCTCATCCGGCTTCACGATATAAAAGCCATGATTCATCAAACAATATTGGCTTTTACCGGGCCAACCTAAAACCTGCCGGCCCCCTTCACGTACCTTTCAATACCCTAAAATTTATACCATGACTACCTATAAGACCCTCATCTGGATTATCCTCATTGGCGCCGGATTGGTACTGATCCAAAGCCTCAACGGCAAGCGCGAACCCACGATCCGACTCAACCCCAAAGATCTGCAAAATCACACCTGGGTATCCACCTCAACAGGCAATGAAACGCAACAGGGGCACCACACCCGAAAACTCATCTTCAGCAGCCCCAACACCTTTGAGATTCGTGAAAATTTCAAATTCTCGGGCAGTACCTTCCGAAATCCCGGGAAGTACCAGATCCGCGACAGTGTGATCCTTTTGCTGTCGATGGACGGGAGCACCCACATGGGCACCCTCCATGTGCATGAGAACGGAAAATTACACATCGACTGGCTTCACCCGGGATCCATCCATGGAACAGGCAGCGAGGTTTATCATTATAGCCACGGGGCCAAAGAGAAGGACCCGCGGACGATTACCTCAAGGCTGGTCAATACTTTTGGTTTTTAATCTTTTGGCAAATCTCTTCCATCCGCCGGTTGATCCGCTCATTTTCTTTTCGCGCAACAATCTCCCTCATTTGCTGTTGTAACCCGTGTGCAAGGTTTTACCGGTGAAGGACCATGAACAATACATGTTATTGCTCATAAATGCCTTACATTTGTGCCCGGAATAAATCCTTTAAAATATGACCAGGCTGATTGCAGGCATGTTGATGGTTTTTCTTTTACCCCTCCTTTCGGTGGGACAGCAACACACCATCAGCGGACATGTGAATGACGGAACCAACGGTGAAGTATTGATTGGCGCCAACATCTACATCAAAGGCACCAACAGGGGCACCACTACAAATGCCTATGGATTTTACTCGCTCACCGTGGAAGGCAAGGCGGATACGCTGGTTTACACCTATGTAGGCTATCGCAAAAAGCAGATTGCTTTGAGCCCGACGGGCGATACCACGATCAATGCCGAGCTCACCCCCCAGGCAACCGCATTGAAGCAGGTGGTGGTAACGGGAGAAAAAGACAACCGCAATGTAGCCTCTCTACAGATGAGCACGGATAAGCTCACCAGCCGGACCATCAAGAAGATCCCGGTATTGATGGGTGAGACCGATATCATCAAGAGCCTGCAGCTTTTGCCGGGGGTGAAGAACACCGGAAGCCTCAGCTCTGGCATGAGCATTCGCGGAGGGGGACGCGATCAGAACCTGATGCTGCTCGATGAAGCCCCCCTCTACAATGCTTCTCACCTCGGGGGTATTTTTTCGGTCTTCAACAACGACGCCATTAAAAATGTAGAACTTTACAAAGGCGATATACCGGCCCGTTATGGCGGCCGGTTGGCCTCACTGATCGATATCCGCATGAAAGACGGCAACATGAAAGAATTCAGCGGCGAAGGCGGTATTGGCCTTATCTCCAGCAGGCTGACCCTTGAGGCCCCCCTGAAAAAAAACAGGGGCTCGATGATGCTCGCCGGCAGAAGAACCTATATGGACGCGGCCATTAAAGCAGCCAGAGAGTTATCCGGCAATCAAAATATCATGGAATTTCCCTTTCATTTCTACGACCTCAACACCAAAGCCAATTACCGCTTTAACCGCAGCAACCGCCTTTACCTGTCGGGTTATTTCGGCCGGGATGTCTTTTCCTGGTCGACCAACAACCGCAATCAATCGCGCTTCAACTGGGGCAATTATACCGGTTCGCTGCGCTGGAACCACCTGTTCAGCCAGAAACTCTTCTCCAACTTCACCCTCCTGGCCAGCAACTACGATTACCTGCTCGATAATCAAATATCCCTGGGGCGGGAAGAAAAAAAATTTGCTTTTGAATACCAGGCATTTGTGCGCGATTACACCCTGCGCGCCGATTTCGGATACTACTTAAACCAGGACAACACCCTGCGTTTCGGCATAAAAAGCACTTTTCATGACTTCAATGTCGGAGAAGTTGCTGATAAGCAGGACACCACCACCAACCGGTTTAAAATGCCCCGGATAAAAAGCATCGAAAGTGCCATCTACATCAGCAATGAACAAAAGATCAGTGAAAGCCTCAAGCTGAAATACGGCCTGCGTTATTCCCTTTTTCAGAACATTGGCCCGGCCACGGTTAACCGGCTGAACGACAATTACGAGGTTATAGGTGAGGTACATCATCCGGCCGGTGAAATATACAACACCTATGGTGGGCTGGAACCCCGAATAACCATGAATTATCGCTTT
The DNA here is from genome assembly GCA_913055635.1 of uncultured Bacteroidota bacterium. GTDB lineage: Bacteria > Bacteroidota > Bacteroidia > Bacteroidales > UBA12077 > JAGXLC01. The sequence goes on along the minus strand of CAJXLK010000028.1, from coordinate 7,282 downwards.
TCAAAACGCCATTCCCTCAAAGCCAGTTACTCGAGGGGGCGCCAATACCTTTTGATCGCTTCCAATTCCAACAGCGGAACCCCCCTGGATGTATGGGTCAGTGCCAACCCTACCATCAAACCGCAAATAGGGGATCAATACAGCATGGGCTACTTCCGCAATTTTTTCAACAACCGGGTCGAAACCTCCCTCGAACTGTACTATAAGCATGTTGACCGCCAAGTGGCATTTGATGAATTCGCACAGCCCCAGTTCAACGAAGATCTGGAAGAAGACCTGCGTTTCGGGCAGGGCAAAGCTTATGGAATGGAGTTAATGATTAAAAAGCCATCCGGCAGATTAAGCGGATGGATCAGCTATTCCTATTCCCGTTCACTGCGAAAAATCAAAGACATCCAGGAGCAAGGCTGGTTTCCCGCCCCTTATGACCGCCCCCACGACCTGTCCCTGGTAGCCATGTTCGATTTTACACCCCGGATCAGCCTCTCGGCCAACTGGACCATCAAATCGGGCCGGCCCCTCAATGCTCCGGCCTCACGCTATGAATACGGCAACCTGGTGATCCCCTACTACCCCGGCCGCAACCAGGACCGCATGCCTACCTACCACCGGCTCGATTTGGGAATCACCATCCAGGCCAAGAAAAAACCCAACCGGAACTTTCACGGCGAATGGGTCTTTTCCATCTATAATGCTTATGGCCACAAAAACGCCGATGCCCTCTATTTCACCCAAAGCACCAATACCCCTTATAAAACCAAAGCCATGAGAACCTCTTATTTCTCCTTTTTTCCCTCGGTCTCCTACAATTTTGAATTTTAAAACTGAATCAACAAGGCCCATGATTATGAACCTTGTAAAAAATCTCAAATACCCCATACCCCGATTAAGCGGGTTCAACCTTAAAAACATGAAAAAGCTTGTGATGGGGCTTCTTATGCTGACCTGCCTGGGATGTGAGGATGAGCAGATCGCCTGGGAAACCGAAGATGTTCCCCAAATGCTGGTGGTGGAAGGCCAACTGACCAATCAACGCCAGCATCATCAAATTACCCTGAGCACTTCAGCCAACTATTTCAGCAATGTAAAAACCCCGCGGGTCACCGGCGCCAACCTCCGCATTACTTCACCGGGCGACACCCTTGCTTTTGTAGAGGAGGCGAACCAACCGGGGGTTTATACCTCAAAAAGGGCTGTGGCCGGGGTCCCTGGAAAAACCTATCAACTGGACATTCGCCTGGAGAAACCCATCAACGGGAGAACCCGGTATCAGGCCAGCCAAACCATGCCCCAGGGCTTCTGGCTCGATACCATCCAGGCCACTACCTACAAAAATCCTGTGTATGTGGAACAGGCCCCCATTGATTCCCTGGTCCTCTATTTGTCGGTTCTCGGAGAAGAACCCACCCCCGCCGGCGATTATTACACGATGAACCTATTCAGAAACAACCGGCCGCTCAACGATACCATTGATCAAACCAACATCTATTCTGACCGGGAAGCCTTTAAGGGCTATCCCCCCTACAACTTCTACTTTTTTGAAAGCTTCCGGGCCGGGGATACCCTGGAACTTGAAATCTGCTCGGCCAGCCATGCCTACCGGCGATACCTCAACGGATTGCAGAACATCGTCAATCAATCGGGCAACCCCTTTGACCTTTCCGGGCCGCCGGCCAATGCCATCGGCAACATAGAAAATGGCGAAGCTCTGGGTTTTTTTAGAGTCACTTACATCTCAACTGCCCGTACAATCGTTGTAAAAGAATGAATGGCTGACCTGTCCACTCCCTTCACAGAAGCAAATGCCCTTAGCTACAAGTCTTAGGGTAAATATCTGCGTTCATCGGGATAATTAATCCAGCGATACACAAGCTTTAAATACAGCCCCCTTTTAAACCATTTTGACCTTTTTGTGTTTGGGAATTATTGTTTAATTTGCGTCCTGAATAAACCAAACAGGTATTATTCGTCTGCAAACTCAACCGGGAGGCTCGGTTGGCTCCTGCTTGATCTGCCAATGTCCGGCAAGACCCTGGCAATATTCGGCTAATTAACTGCAAATGCCATCGGATGCTCCTGCTTAAAGTGCCAATCAAAAAGATAAAGAAACCAAAAGATAAAAACCCCAATGAAACCTGCATCCAGTACCGTCACAACAAGGACATGATTATTCATGCAGGTTCCATGGCAGAGGGAAGCAAATCATGCAATGTTGGAAGAAAATGATACTGAAATACAGAACGTTAATTAAACTTTATACGAATGCAACAATCCAATCAAACCAAAAAGAGAGGGAACATTGCCCTGATAGCCCATGATGGTAAGAAAGCAGACATGGTGAAGTTTGTGATGGACCACCGCGATATCCTTAACAACTATCAATTGCATGCCACCGGGACCACCGGTCAAAAAATAGCCGAAACCGGCCTGTCTAATATCATCCGCTATAACTCGGGGCCCTTTGGCGGGGATGCAGAGATCGGCACTTTGGTGGCCAAAGGCGAACTGGATATGGTCTTCTTCTTCCGCGATCCCCTGGGCAAACATCCCCACGATCCGGACATCGCAACCTTGATGAGGCTCTGTGACGTATGGGAGGTACCCCTGGCCACCAACAAATCAACCGCCCGGCTCTTATTGAAAAATTTCGCCAGCGAATAATGCTTCAGGCCAATGGAGACATCCCTGCTACAACTGGCAGACTGGTTCTTTGTGGTTTTCCATGCCTGCCTGACCCTGTTCAATGCTGTGGGCTGGATATGGAGGAAAACCCGCAGGATCAACCTCTTTACCCTGCTTCTGACCGGGGGCTCCTGGTTCATCCTGGGGTTGTTTTACGGCCTGGGTTACTGCCCTTTGACCGAGTGGCATTTTCAAATCCTTAACCGACTGGGTCACCATCATTTACCTTCCTCTTACATCGAATACCTCTTGGAACGCCTCCTGCCCCTTGAGCTCTCCTCCCAACTCGTGGATACCGCTACTGCGGTCATCTTTTTCCTCGCCCTGATCCTCTCGATCCTCCTAAACTTAAGGGACTGGAAAGATACAACGAATTAAAGGTTTTCCATGATAAAATGGGTCATGCGCGTATAAAGGTGAAATGTTGTATTTCCCCCGTAAATGCCGTGGTTCTTGTCGGGATAAAACTGCATCTCAAACTGTTTATTGGCCTGAACCAGTTCCTCGGCCAGTTCCATGGAATTTTGAACATGCACGTTGTCATCGCCGGTACCATGAATCAGCAGGTATTCACCCTTCAATCCGTCCACGTGATTGATGGGCGAATTGCTGTCATATCCTTCGCCATTGTTTTGAGGAAGTCCCATAAAGCGCTCGGTATAGATGGTATCGTAATAGCGCCAGTTGGTAACCGGTGCCACTGCAATGGCCATGGAAAAGGTCTCATTGCCCTGGAAAAGGCAGTTCGACGACATGTATCCGCCGTAGCTCCAACCGAAGATCCCGATGCGGCTCGAATCGATATAGGGTTTTTGGGCGAAATACTGAGCCGCTTCAATCTGATCAATGGTCTCGTATTTGCCCAGCTTCCCGTAGGTCATTTTCTTGAAATGCTGGCCCCTGGCGCCGGTTCCACGGTTATCCACCACTGCAATGACATAGCCCCGCTGGGCCAGCATCTGGAACCACGCCATGCGGCTCGACCATTGATCGGTCACCGTCTGCGAACCCGGCCCGCCATATAAATACATAAACAAGGGATACGCCTTGTTGGGATCAAAATTCGGCGGCTTGATGGTGTAAGCATTCAGATCATATTCACTGGAGGGGGTGTTGATCTTGATGAACTCTTTTTCAGTGAATCCATACTGCTCGGTTTTCTTTTCCAATCGGGCATTGTCCTCCAGGGTGCGGATCAACTCGCCGCTGCGGTTATGAAGGGTGATCACCGGCGGGGTGTTGGCCGTGGAATGATAATTGATGAAGTATTTATAACCTTTGCTGAATTCGGCATTGTTCCAGCCCTTATTCTGGGTGATCTGGCGTTTATCGGTGCCATCACTGGCGATCGAATAAACATGCCGGCGAAGGGGCGATTCCTGGGCAGCGGTATAAAAAACCCTCTCCTGTTGTGGGTCATATCCAATAAACTCCGTCACATCCCATTCGCCCGAGGTGATCTGGCTGGCCAGCTCGCCGTTTTTATTGTAAAGATACAGGTGGTTGTAGCCGCTTTTTTCACTGTAAATGATGAATTGTTCGCCATCATTGACAAAAGTGGGGTAATCATCGCCAATCTGCGAAATGTAATAAGGGTTGGTTTCCTGGTAAACAACCCTCGATTCGCCGGTAGTGGCATTGGCCAGCATGATCTCAATTTCATTCTGCAACCGGTTCATCCGGATCATACACAACTCATTGTTGTCGGGGGTCCACTTGAAGCGGGGAAGGTACTGATCGGTCTCTTCCCCGGTATCCATTTCCCGGGTTGAATCCTCCTCGAGATTGTGGACAAAAATTTTAACGATGGAATTCTTTTCGCCGGCCTTGGGATATTTAAAGGCATAATCCTCCGGATAAAGCCGCCCCTGGAACATGGTCATGTGAAAGACCCGCACGCGGCTTTCATCAAACTTATAAAAGGCAATCTTATCCCCGTCCGGTGACCATCGGAATCCCTGGGTTATGGCAAACTCCTCTTCATACACCCAGTCGGTGGTGCCGTTGATGATGTGGTTTTTCCTTCCATCATGGGTGATTTGCCTCTCCCGGCCGGTATCCAGATTCTTAATGTACAGATCATTATCCCGGACAAACCCCACCCTGGAGCCATCGGGCGAAAAGGTGGCCAGCCGCTGAGCTCCCTTCTCACTGACGGGTTGCAGGGTTTCATCTTTTCGGTTGAACACATAAAACCGCGCCGTGAACGAACGCCGGTAAATCGGGTTCACCCGGGTGGCCAGCATGATCTTGTTTTCCCCTTCGCTGAACTCATAGCGTGAGAAACTGGAAATGGCATCATGGCTCTCGGCACTAAATACCGTATCCACTTCTTTGCCGGTTTCATAACTGTATTTAATGATATGCGCGTTGCCCTCCAGTACGGTGTAATGAATGCCATCGTCCATCGAACGAAGGCCGCTAACTGTTTTGTCTCTGAATTCATGCTTCTTGTAAATATCTTCAAGCGTGATCTTTTGAGTATCTTCCTGGCTGTGGACCATTAAGGATGATACCAGGAAGATCACAAGAAATGCAAATGAAATGCGTGTTTTCATGGTTCGAAAAGGTTTTTATTCGGGTTATTGTGTTATTTTAGATGGGATGTGATGCATCTTATTGGAATTCGCCAGCAATAAAATTAACAGATATTCCTAAATTTGTGAAAAAAGCGGATAAAAAATTGAAGGCAGATCACAAGCAGGCACTGAGGCAATTATTCTTCGACTGGAGTGGCCAGGAAGTCAATGGTTTGCAGCCATTCCCCCGTTCGGGCTCCAACCGGATCTATTACCGCCTAATCGGCGATACACGCTCGGCCATTGGAGCATACAACCCTGATGACAAGGAAAACCAGACATTCATATACATGAGCCGCTTTTTCAAAAATGAAAGGATACAGGTACCTGGCATCCTGGCCGAAGATCTCACAGACAACATCTATCTTTTGGAAGACCTGGGCGATCAAACCCTTTTTGACCTGATCCGTCAACATCAGCCTCATCCCGAGCGGGATCCCGTAGTGAGGGAAAAAGTCAGGGAAGTCATGCGTGAGTTGGCCCGCATCCAGGTGATGGCGGGCAGAAAGATGGATTTTTCCCGCTGCTATCCTTATCAGCAGTTCGATGAAAAGGCGATCCTCTATGATTTGAACTATTTCAGGGAACAATTTGCCGATCAGATGGGGGCAGTCTACCGCAAGCATCTCTTGGAGCGGGATTTCCGCAAGCTGGCCGGGATGATTCTTGGCGCGGGCCACCCCTATTTCATGTACCGGGATTTTCAGTCACGCAACATCATGGTTCATCAAGACAACCTCTACTTTATAGATTACCAGGGGGGCCGCAAAGGCCCGCTTCAATATGACCTGGCTGCTTTTCTTTACCAGGCCAGGGCCCGTTGGCCCGACTCCTTCCGCCAGGAGATGATCGGCCAGTACCTGAAAACCCTCCGGATATTAACCCCGGTGGATGAGCAGGTATTCAGGGCATTTTTTTATCCCGTGGCCCTGCTTCGGGTTCTTCAAACACTGGGGGCTTACGGTTTGAGGGGGCTGAAAGAAGGCAAGCAGCACTTCATCCAAAGCATCCCCCCTGCCCTGGAGAATCTGAGGGGATTGTATTCCAAAAACCCCATCCTTCAGAAGTGTCCCGAACTGCAAAAAACCCTTGATCAATTGATGCATTCGAAAATATCTGACCATGGATTCCAATACTAAATTGACCGTACAAATAAGAAGCTTCTCCTACAAGCGGGGTATCCCCTATGACGAGAGCGGACACGGGGGCGGCTATGTGTTTGATTGCCGTTCCATCTTGAATCCCGGAAAATTCGAACGCTACATGATGCTTTCGGGGAAAGACCGGGAAGTGGTGGATTTCTTTTTGAAGAACACCCGGATGGAAGCATTTATAGACCTGGCTTACCGGATGGTACGGATGAGTGTGGAAACCTATATGGAGCGGGGGTTCACCCATCTGATGGTGGCCTTTGGATGCACCGGCGGTCAGCACCGTTCGGTATATTGCGCCGAACGCCTGGCCGAGCGGATAAAGCAAGACTACAAGGTGGGGGTAGACCTGGCCCACCTGGATCTTAAAAACTAGCCCTTATGGATAAAGCCATGATCTTTGCCGCGGGGGTGGGTAGCCGACTCGATCCCATTACCCGGGAAAAACCTAAGGCACTGGTGGAGGTGGCTGGTAAAACCATGCTGGAACACACCCTGGATCACCTCCAGCAATACGGGGTGCGCTCGGTGATGATCAACCTGCATCACTTCCCCGGTCAAATCAAAGCTTTTGTGCAAAAGCATGCGCATTTCGGCATGAATATCGTCTATTCCGAAGAAAATCAAAGGCTTTTGGATACGGGCGGGGGGTTAAAAAAAGCAGCCTGGTTTTTCGACCAGGGCAAGCCTTTCATCATTCATAATGTGGATGTTTTGAGCGACCTGGACCTGGGGCGGCTATACCGCTATCACCAGGAACATCAGGCGTTGGCCACGCTGGCTGTCAGGGCACGAACCACTTCCCGCTATTTACTGGTGGATAGCGACAACCGCCTTTGCGGCCGTGAAAACACCAAAAACGCGGCGCAG
>CAJXLK010000027.1 GCA_913055635.1 uncultured Bacteroidota bacterium | reverse complement strand
CGCCTGAGCAAAAGTTCCGCTTTCACCATTTTCCAGGGTTACCTCATCTCCTGAGACCACACCTGAGAGTTCAACACCTGAAATAACAGCCTCAGTGGTTCCGTCATAGACCTTGTCTTGTGCCTGTGCATTGACGACACTGAGTTCTTTGGGGGTGATGTCTGCTGAGAGTGCTTCAGGCTGGGTCAGAGAATAATTGCCGGCATCACTTCCCCTGAGACTCATCTCGGTGGCTACGTTAATATCCTCACCAACCTCAGCCTGAGCAAAAGTTCCACTTTCATCATTTTCCAGGTTTACCTCGTCACCTGATACTGCGCCTGACAGCTCAGCGCCTGAAATAACAGCCTCGGTGGTTCCGTCGTAAACCTTGTCTTGTGCCTGTGCATTAATGACATTAAGTTCTTTCCGGGTGATGTCTGCCAGGAGTGCTTCAGGTTGGGTCAGAGAATAATTTCCGGCATCACTGCCGCTGAGACTCATCTCGGTAGAAACGGCAATATCTTCACCAATATCAGCCTGCGCAAAAGTTCCGCTTTCATTATTTTCCAGAGTTACCTCGTCACCCGAGATTAAACCTGACAGCTCAGCGCCTGAAATAACAGCATCGGGAGACCCGTCATAGGTCTTGTCTTGTGCCTGTGCATTAATGACATTGAGTTCTTTTCGGGTGATGTCTGCCGAGAGTGCTTCAAGTTGGGTCAGAGAATAATTTCCGGCATCATTGCCGCTGACACTCACGTCAGTAGAAACGTCAATGTCTTCACCAACAGCCGCCTGAGCGAAAGTTCCGCTTTCATCATTTTCCAGTGTTACCTCATCTCCTGACACTGCGCCTGACAGCTCAGCGCCAGAAATAACAGCCTCGGTTGTTCCGTCGTAAACCTTGTCTTGTGCCTGTGCATTGATGACATTGAGTTCTTTGGGGGTGATGTCTGCCTCTGCTGTCGGGGCATTCTCAAGAGACAGGGTGTAATTCTCAGCATCATTGCCTGTTAATTCAGCATTGACAATTGAAACCGTTTTATTTTCACTAACATTTGCATTTTCAAACTCAAGGTTAACATTGGTAAGCGATACATTGTCATATTCTGAAATGATAGCATCAAGGCTTAGATTATTGTTATCAATTTCTGCATCAACAGTGTCGTCATAAACTTTATTTTTAGCCGTAAAATCACCACTTATTGTTAATTCTTGTTTGGTTTTAAATTGAATTTGATCTCCATACCCGGTTCCTTTTTGATTGGTGGCATAAGCCCTAACATAGTATGTGGTTGTCATATCAAGGTTAGTAAGGTTACTTGTAAAACTTCCCAATCCATCTCCATCTTCAGTATAACCTGTATATTCATTAATCGTTGGTTTAGGTTCTGTATCCCATACTAATCCCCGAACTGATATATCATATCCCCCATCGGCAGTTACTTCACCACCCGAAGTAGCTGTAGTAGAGGTAATATCAGATACTTCATCAGTAATAACGGCAGGAAGATCTGTCATTCCTCCATCTGTAATACTCCAGTTATTAGGATCTCCTGTAAGCACTGCTCTTGCATCTGCCGGCTCACCTGGTGAATACTTGCTTTTACCACCATGGAAATCAACATTGCTTTGGACATCTTGTTCTGACCATCCTATCAACAGGTTGTTATAATATGCCGTAGATAAAGTTACTCCAGACAACATATTCTTCATATCCGAGACATTTGACACGTCCCAACCGCCAATGTCTTGATTAAAGGAGTTGGCAGAATAAAACATCCGGTTCATATCTGTAACATTTGATACATTCCAATCGCCAATGTCTTGGTTGAATGAGTCGGCGCCAGAAAACATATTATTCATATCTGTAACATTTGATACATTCCATTCGCTAATATCCTGATTAAAGGATGAGGCATAAAAAAACATCCGACTCATATCTATAACGTTTGATACATTCCATCCGCCAATATCCTGATTAAAAGATGAGGCAGAAGAAAACATCCGGCTCATATCTGAAACGTTTGATACATCCCACTCGCCAATATCTTGATTAAAGGAGTTAGCATCACGGAACATATTACTCATATCTGTAACATTTGACACGTCCCAACCGCCAATGTCCTGATCAAAGGAGCCAGCATAAAAAAACATCATATTCATGTCTGTAACCCGTGATACATCCCATTCGCCAATATCTTTATTAAATGAGTCGGCAAAACGGAACATTTCACTCATATTCTTAACGCTTGACACATCCCAACTGCCAATATCCTGATTAAAGGATTCAGCGTCATAAAACATCCCACTCATATTTGTAACATTTGACACATTCCAGTCTCCAATATCTTGATTAAATGAGGTAGCATAATAGAACATGTTACTCATATCGGTAACATTTGATACATCCCAGTCTCCAATATCCTGATCAAAGGACGTGGCAGAACGAAACATGTGAGGAGTATTTTTCACTGAAGAAGGCAACTGGTCAGGGACCTCATTAAGGTTTGAAGCGCCGTTAAAAGCGCCTGCTAAACTGTTCAAACCTAAAACCCCAAAATCAACAACCTTATCTAATTTCTCAGCATTGGGATAGCCATATAAATTATTTTCACCAAATTGGTCCAATGTTCCTGTAATAATTACTGTATAGCTTCCTTCATCATCATAAGAATGATTTTTGTCTCCTTCTGTTGTAAAGGTGTCCTCGCTGCCATCACCCCAATTTACGGTTATATCAACATCGCCCCCCAGAGGTAGCGTAATGTCGGTTCCTCCGGAATGTTCGGTGTTATATTTAAGAACCATGGCATCCTGGGGGGTAGGATTCATTGTTACATCAATCTCATTACTTGCCTCAGATACATTACCAGTACCATCTACTGCTTTTACGGTAAATCTGTAAGTTGTTTCAGGAGTTAGACCTGTTACCTTATGAGATGTATTAGAAGCGGTGCATATTGCACTCCCGTCTTTAAATATGTTATAATGGTCAACGCCAACATTATCAGAAGAAGCATCCCAGTTAAGGTCTACATTTGTTGCTGTTATATTGGAAGAAGTAAGGTTACTTGGTGCGGTTGGAGATTCGTTATCTTCAATAAATGCATATACTGATTCATTATTGATCGTGCTGACTATCGGATCATTAGATGTATAAACACTTTGGGGGTTTCCAATACTATAATCCTCATATATTTCGATTGAAAAAGACTCTATTTGACCTGTGGTTGAAGTTCCATTATCTCTTACTTTTTGAAAGAATTTTATAAAGCCATCATCAATATCAGAATTAAATTCTGTTATATCTAAAACCATATCATTTGATGGAAAGGGATGATTGCCACCATTACTGTTATAATTGGGGTTCATTTTTTTTGTTGCCTCAGGGGAGTCTTTTTCTCCAACACCAAAGCTTATATCACATTCGCCCCTTTTATCATGTTCCATATTGAAGACAGCCAACATCTTTGGATTATGGTTCAATAAATTCTCATAAAAATATATATATTCAACCCGCTGTTTCATGCATTCGTAAGAGATATATAAAAAACCGTCTCTGTTGTTTTCCCATCCGCCTTTACCCCAGGAATTCACCACTTTAAAGGCGCCATAACGGGTTTCCCCGTCTTCCGTGTAAGGCCCGTAATCATCATCGTATCCTACAATGGTATTGGCATGATTTGTTGATGGATTCGTATAATTGTCAACAGTCCAAAGATCGTTGCCGGTCATATCAGAATATTGATCTGCATCAATACTGATAACGGCAAGATTCGTGTCGGCAATCATTTGTTTCAGGTCTTGTAATCCATCATTAGTACTTACATCCATCCACTGATAGCCAGTTTTGGATCTATATAAAGGAGCTTCCCGCCAGGCTGACTCTGATGGCCATGAAATATGATCGCCGGGATCATAAGGCATTTTATCCCAGGTACTACAACCTGTATTTTCTAATAAGTCCATATTATCTGAATAAAATGAGCCATTATCCTCTCCATCATTTACCTGGTGGTAGATAAAGTCTGGACTGAATATTTTGTCCTGGTAGGCACCCTCCGGTTGCCCATCGTATCCACCTGTCCAATCACAATTGGAAAGATCCCAATCGTGTTCATAAGCCTCCTGAAAAGTCTTGGTATAATACCCAACTGCCCACGATACGCATGAACCCTCGCCATCTTGGTTGCCAACAGGGGGGAACCATTTAAACGCAGAATTATCAAAATTGTCCGGAGTTGCCTTTGCCCCCTTTAGTGCCTGGTCTTTTCCATTGTAATCCCTAACCATAACAGGTTTATCTCTCATCTCTTCCCATTCTTCTTCAGTAGGCGGTTGTAAACCAGTGCCGTGCCCATCTATTATTTTGTTGTAGTTTTTTCCTTCCTCGTAAACCCCTACTTTTTGTTTGAATCGATGAAATTCGTCGGCGCTCATTTTGCCAACTTCTACTTGCGCTTTTGTAGAAATCAGACCAACACCAAAAAGAAAAGGAACAAAGGCCAGAATGAGTTTAGGAGCAAATCGCATAGTTAGTCGAATTTTAGAAGGTAATCCCTGATTGTTATAGTTGAATGTTTATATAGATGCCTTATATTAAATGATGTGGAATACCTAATACGTTAGACGGTAGCAGAAGTTACAGCACTTTTTTTGTAACAGTCCTTCTGTCAGTCTCTTATTAAAAGCCTTGCGGTGAATATAGACGTATCATAAAAAGAAAGGCTTTTTGTATACATTGCGAGACGGCCAATTAAAATATTTCACAGATTTACAGCCTTTTCTTTTAAGTATTTTATACCAATGAAACCCTCATGCACCGACTAGCACAAAAGGTAATGAATAAAACATGAGGGTTCCATGGCAGAGGTTACCGAGACCAACGAATTACATGCTATTATTATGCTGACTTACAAACTGTTAATTAAACTTTATACCAATGAATCAAACAATCCTTTGTGTTAATTTGGTGAATGGTTCGCCTTTTTTGATCAAACCTGCCTAAACTATCAACTGTTTTATGGGGGGTCGCATGATAAAAATAAAACCCTGCCCATAATAAAAAAGGGTACTTTGAAAAATATATCGGCTTCACCTGAGTTTATAATTAATAGCTCCTAATAAATATGCCCTTTGTCGGTAGCTTTTATCAGAAAATTTGCAGATTTGTATTGTCTGATTTGTTCCGCTTTGATGGGTGAAGCAATGCGGAGCGAACTGGTTGTCAGCAAAATAACCAAGGCATGGCCAAAATAAAGATTGCTTTTCCTGTATTGCTTCTGCTGGTGGGGATATGTTTTTCCTGCCAGGACAAGCAGAAGGTCATTCCTGAGGATGAACTGGTGGCCGTACTGACCGACATCCATATGCTGGATGGGGTGGTTCGCCAAGCCAAGTACCGTGATTGGCCCCAGGTTCCCGATACCCTTGATGTATACGAATATGTACTGAATAAGCATGGGTATAGCCGGGCACAGTTTGATTCGTCCATTAGTTATTATTCGCACGATCCGGCACGGTTTGAAAACATTTACCAGGAAGTTTTATCCCGGCTGAACCGGAAGGAGACGCGGATTCGCGAACAGCAAAATGCCCGGAAAGAGGCACAGAAAGCAGCAAAGGGAGCTGAAAAGAAAGAACGGCAAACCGATAGCAACAAGAACACCCCCCCGAAGCCGGATAATCCGGATAAACTGCGCCGGGAAAAATCGAAGCAGTAGCCCATTCTAATCTGCCCGCTGAGTTCCAAAAACCATGCGAAGAATTGCCGCCCATTATCTTTTCCCCGTTACCCGGTCCCCCATTCGCTATGGAATACTTGAACTGGGAGAATCCGGTCGCATACATCGGGTTATAGACCCCCGGGGCGACCTCGTGGAATTACCCGGAATGGTATTTCACAGTGGGCTATTGGTGCCGGGTTTGATTGATATCCCTGATCAAGAAGAGCTGGCCTGGCTGAAAGCCTTTCTTTCCCGGTCCTCTCCTGATACAGGCTTTGCTGAATTACGCAGCACAATAAAGGCATTGCCCCATTCCCATCAGCATTCAGGTTTGAAGCAGGTGATCGACCAGGAGGCGATCCTGGAGAAACTCAAAAAAGCAGCTCAAAATCAAAAGCAATCCCCTTTTAATCAAGGCTTGAATGAGGGCCTCAATGAAAAACAGCCCCCTCTTGAGCAATTCGATGAAGCCCGAAATCAAGAACAGTCCTCCTTTGTTCAGCTCTTAAAGGGGGTTACTTTTGAGGGGGCCCGTTTGCTGAACATGGAGCAGGTAATGGGTAGTTTTCAACCCGGATTCAAACCGGGTGTCAACCTGGTTTATCCCTTTGACTTTTCTTCTTTCCACCTCAGGCATGACAGCCGGATATATCCCATAACATAGCCAGGGTTATCTCTGGTTTGCTTTTTTTGATATAATTTTAGGTAGATAAAAAAAAGAGCAGACATGTCGACTTTTTTATTTGACAGGATGGTTTTCGGACCTGTAGAGAGCCGCCGGCTGGGCATTTCACTTGGGATCAATCTGTTGCCGAACGACCGGAAAGTGTGTACTTTTAACTGCATTTATTGCGAATGCGGCTGGACTGAAAGCGGGAGGGATTTCACCGGGTTTCAGGACAGGCACCAGGTTCGCCAGGGTCTGGAACAGCGGCTCCGGGAACTTCAGGATGAGGGGACCCCGGTTGATACGATTACCTTTGCCGGCAATGGAGAGCCCACGCTTCATTCACATTTTGATTTAATTATTCAGGATACCCTGGCCCTGAGGAACCATATATGTCCCCGGGCCCGTATTGCGGTACTTTCCAATGCCAGTTTGATTCAGCGTTCAAAAGTTTTTAATGCCCTCAAGCAGGTGGACATGAATATCCTGAAGCTGGATTCAGCTTTCAGCGAGACGGTGATGCATCTCAATCAGCCCCGGGGGCAGGTGCCATTGGCTGAGTTGATTGAACACCTGAAGGCTTTTAAGGGCTCGCTGACGATACAGACGTTATTTGTCAGGGCCCGCTACAACGGCCATATTCTGGATAATACGAGTCCCCGTGAAGTGGATGCCTGGATTGATGCGGTGCAGGCAATCGCTCCGCAGCAGGTTATGATTTATACCATCGCCCGTGGTACACCACTGGAACAGGTAGAAGCGGTGGGCTATGATGATTTACAGGATATAGCCGGGCGGCTTTTTTCACAAACCGGAATCCCCGCTCAAATCAGTGACTGATGGAGCCCTCGACTCATCCCCGGAAAATTCTTGTAGCCCCGCTCGACTGGGGTCTGGGGCATGCCGCCCGGATTATCCCACTGGTGCAGGCTTTGAATCGTTACGGCGATTGCCAGATTATCCTGGGGATAAGCGGCCCAAGCGGAACCTTCCTGGAAAATGAACTGCCGGGTTTTCAAACGATCCCACTGCCTTCACCCGGGGTGCGTTATTCCCGTAAAAACCGGCAAATCCCCACCCTGCTCGCTCAACTGCCCAGGTTGGCCATTTCCCTTTGGCGCGAAAACCAGCAAATGAAAAAATTGGTGAAAGCCCATGAATTATCCGCCGTGATCTCAGATAACCGCTACGGCCTCTTTCATAAGAAAATACCCAGTGTTTTGCTCATCCATCAGGTGAATTTTTCCTTTTCATCACGCTTTTGGGGTTTGGGCTTCCGGCTGGCCACAAAACTTCAGCATTGGTGGTTTTCTAAATTTGATCAGGTTTGGGTGCCTGATCAACCGGGGGTCAATTCAATCGGCGGTTCACTGACTTCTTTTCCCTCCTCCTGGCCACAAGTTTTTCGTATTGGGCTGTTATCCAGGTTTTTCTACGGAATGTCGGACCTTCATCACCTGCCCGGCTCTTACCCGGTAGTTGCCCTTTTATCCGGACCAGAGCCCCAGCGAAGCCAGCTCGAAGAGGCTATATCCCGACAAATGACGGTTTTTAAAAATAACACCCTGATCATCAGAGGAGTGAACGGAGAGGGGAAGTTTCGTCAGCAGGGCTGCATCACCTATATTTCCCATATGTTTAGCGATGATCTGCGGGGCTATCTCAAGTCGGCCAGTATAATCCTTTGCCGATCAGGATATTCTTCGGTGATGGACCTGATCGCCCTCCAGAAACAGGCAGTCTTAATCCCCACCCCCGGACAGCCTGAACAGGAATACCTGGCCCGCTACCTTTTCCATCGAGGCTGGTTTTATTATCAGCTGCAAAACGAGCTGAACCTGAAACAGGCCCTTGAGCGTTGTGAGGCTTATCTGCCGCCACGGACCGGGGTTTCGGGACAGCTTTTTACCCGCATCAACTGGCTGTTTGAAAAGTTAAAAGAAACCGAAGGTCAGAATGAGCACCCCCATCCCCAAAGCGAAACCTGAATAGATCTGAGCCGGGGTGTGATATTTTAGGATCATGCGGCTGGTCCCCACCAAACCACTGGCCAGCAAAGCCAGAGCGATGAACAGGGTCAGATCACTCTTGAGGGTAAAGCTCAAAGTTAACAGCAATCCAAAAAGCGCCCCAATACCTGCCATATGCGCACTAATCTTCCATCTCAGGGTGATCAGAAGGGTGATGAAAATGGTGAAAGCACCCCCCAGAATGATATTGGCAATGGTATCAGGTACTTTCATTTGAAGCAACAGGAAATACCCCAGAAGGTAAAGAAAAGCAATCACCGCAAAGGGAATGATCCGCTCCCGGGTCGATTTCATCTCAAAATTGTGGATCAGGTTCTGGTAAAGGAACAGCGGAATGAAGGCCAGGGGAAGCAGGCAGGTGGAAATGAAAACGATGATGAACACCACTTTTTTTGCCTCAAAGGGGAGCATGGAGAAATAGGAATCCGTTGTAAAAAGGATTAATATTCCATAGGTTGGAATAAGCAGTGGATTGAACAGGATGGAAATTATTTTGGCAATTGTTTTCGGCATGGTCACTCCCTTAACCTTTGAGTTCTTTCCTTAACCGGGCCACCGGTATATTCATCTGCTCCCTGTATTTGGCCACCGTGCGGCGAGCTATCATATAACCCTGCTCCTTGAGTAACTTCGAGAGCCGTTCGTCGGTCAGGGGTTTCTTTTTGTCTTCCTGATCAATGTATTCTTTCAATATGGATTTGATCTGACGGGTGGAGACTTCTTCCCCGTCTTCTTTCTGCATGCCCTCTGAAAAGAAATATTTCAGGGAATAGATGCCAAAGGGCGTTTGGATGTATTTGCTGTTGACCACCCGGGAGATGGTCGAAATATCGAGGCCGGTCTGATCGGCGATATCCTTCAGGATCATCGGCCTAAGCTTAGATTCATCGCCGCTCTGAAAGAAATCATACTGGTACTCCAGAAGGGCATTCATCGTCAGCAAAAGGGTATTTTGACGTTGCTTGATGGCATCGATGAACCATTTGGCCGAGTCCAGCTTTTGCTTGACAAAATTGAGGGCCTCTTTTTGCTCCTTTTTGTTCTGGCCCTTGCTCTTTTGGTATTGCTCCAACATCTGGGTGTAATCCTTGTTGATGTGGAGATCGGGAACGTTCCTGTTATTCAGCGACAATTCCAGCTTCCCGTCGTTGTTTTCCAAAATGAAATCCGGTATGATGGTTTGCACCGCCCGGTTTTCGGAATTTGAAAAAGAACTTCCAGGTTTGGGATTGAGTTTGAGGATCTCATGAACGGCTTCGTGGAGTTGTTCTTCCGATATTTTGAGCCGGGTAATGATTTTTTCGTAATGTTTTTTGGTGAACTCGTTGAAATGTTGTTCCAGGATTTTTTTGGCCAGCTGGATGGAAGGCTCATCCAGGTCCTTTTGTTTGATTTGCAGCAACAGGCATTCCCTGAGGGTGCGGGCTCCCACTCCTGGTGGATCCAGTTCCTGGATGATCTTTAAGACTTTCTCGAGTTCTTCTTCACTGGTTTTCACGTTTTGGGTGAACGACAGGTCGTTGGCAATGGACTCTAGCTTGCGGCGGAGGTATCCGTCATCGTCGATGTTGCCGATGATGTAGAGGCCCAGCATGTATTGACGCTCCGTAAGGCTTTTAAGGCCTACCTGATTTTCCAGGTATTCGTGGAAGGAGATGTTGACTGAAAAGGGGACCTCTTCCTTCTTATCATCTTTTGAAACATTGCTGGCCTGTAACTTGTAGTTGGGGATTTCATCATCGTCGTTGATGTAATCTTCGAAGGAAAATTCATCCTGATCCCCTTCTCCCTGCTCTTCCTGTTCTTCGAAGCTGTCTTCAAGCTCATTTTGGCTTTCTCCTTCTTCCAGCACAGGGTTCTCCTCCAGCTCATTTTTAATGCGCTGCTCCAGCTGCAAAGTCGGTATCTCCAGCAGCTTGATCATTTGGATCTGCTGGGGCGACAGCTTCTGTAGTAATTTTTGTTCTAAACCCTGCTTCAGCATAATTGATGATTGAAGACGGAATTAAAATTCCGCGTTGTTCGGTGTTCTTGGGAACGGGATTACGTCGCGGATGTTCGACAATCCACTGATAAAAAGCATCAGCCTTTCAAATCCAAGGCCAAAACCGCTGTGAGGAGCCGTCCCGTATTTCCTGGTTTCCAGGTACCACCAAAGCTGTTCTTTGGGAATGCCCAGTTCCTCAATCCGCTGGTTGAGTTTGGAATAGACTTCTTCCCTTTGAGATCCGCCAATCACTTCGCCGATTTTGGGGAACAACACGTCCATGGCCCTTACCGTTTGGCCATCCTCGTTTTGTTTCATGTAAAAAGCCTTGATCTCTCTGGGGTAGTCCACAACGATCACAGGCTTTTTGAAATACTGTTCCACCAGGTATTTTTCGTGTTCAGCCTGCAGGTCAACTCCCCATTCCACGGGAAATTCCCATTTCTGATCGGCCCCTTCAAGTATTTCTACCGCCCGGGTATAGGTGATTCGTTCATAGGTGTTGTCTACCACAAACCTCAAACGATCGAGCAGTTGATTATCATACATGTTGTTGAGGAATTCCAGGTCGTCGTAACAGTTTTCCAGGGCATACCCCACCAGGTACTGGGTGAAGTCTTCGGCCAGGTCCATGTTGTCATCGTTGTCATAGAAGGCCATTTCAGGCTCAACCATCCAGAATTCGGCCAGGTGCCGGGGGGTGTTGGAGTTTTCTGCCCGGAAGGTCGGCCCAAAGGTGTAGACCTTTGAAAGCGCCATAGCACCGAGTTCCGCTTCCAGCTGCCCTGAAACCGTTAAATTGGTCTCTTTGCCGAAGAAATCCTGCGAGAAGTCAATGCCGCCATTTTGCCTGCCCGGAGGGTTTTCCATGTTAAGGGTGGTGACACGGAACATCTCGCCGGCCCCTTCTGCATCCGAGCCCGTGATAATCGGGGTGTGCAAATAGTAAAAACGATGATCGTTGAAATATTTATGAATGGCAAAAGACATGGCATGTCGCAGGCGGGTGACCGCCCCGAACGTGTTGGTGCGGAACCGCAGATGGGCGATCTCCCTTAAAAACTCCAATGAATGGCCCTTTTTCTGCAAAGGATATTCATTCGGGTTGGCCTCCCCGTAAAGGGTGATCTCGCTGGCCTGTATCTCTACATGCTGACCCTTGCCCTGAGAGGCCACCAGGGTACCCCTTACCCCAATGGCCGCCCCTGTGGTGACCGACTTGAGCAAATCTTCATCAAACTGATCTACTTCTACCACGATCTGTATGTTATGAATCGTCGAGCCATCATTCAGGGCAATGAAATTGACGCTTTTCTTACCCCGACGGGTCCTGACCCATCCCTTGACGATCACTTCCCGGTTGAGCGCTTCTGATTGAAGTAAGTCTTTGACTGCCTCATTGGTCCTTTCCATACTGTTCTTTTTGATGCTTTAGGTTTTCACAAAATTATAATTTTTCATGCCATAAAATGTTTTGCAATATAATAAAATATCCCCATCAACCCCAAGCTTAAATGTCAAATAAAAAATTTGCTTTCATGCAATATTTTTCGTACATTCAACGGGATTAGCCAGAAATGAAAAGGCATTAAGCATCGATGTAAAGCAAATCAATAATAATTATGCAACTATGGAGTGGACGGTACATTATGACTTAATGGAAGATCATGATTCCAATCAAAAAGCATCTATAGTGGTTCAGGATATCCTGGAGGAATTTGAGCGGTTAGTCCCTCAGGGGCCGCCTCTTGGTTATAAACCATTGTACCTGATTAATGACCGGGAAGGTGGCCCTACGCTCTATTGGCCACTGGGCAAAGATTACTATAAAATCGGGCTCAATATATCGGATGTTTTTTTCAACCAGGTCGCTTTTCAGTTTTCACAAACGATATGCCGGGTCTACTGTGATCCGCGCATAGACAACTGGTTTATTGAGCTGGTGGCCCATGTCGCTGCCCTCTATTTCCTGGAATACCTGAATGAAAAGTGGGAACTTGATCCACCGATTGAGGCCTTACAGGATTATCATGAAAATTTTGCCAATTACCGCAGCAATTTGTTGGGGACGGCTTTCAGCCGGATTGATATGGTCAAGTATCAGATATCCAATGAATGGGTAAAAAATCAGGTCAAGAAAATGATCACCCATGAACCTTACAACCGTGGGAAGCTCATGATCGTGGCCTATGAAATATTGGGGCTTTTCGGGGCATCCGATCAGAACTGGCAGATGCTGCCTTATATTGGACAGGCTTCGGTGCCTCAACCCCCGGCTGATTCCAAAGATGTCACCACCATTCGCAAAACCGATATGGATTTCAACCGGCTGTTGCAAATCGTTCCCGATGCCATCCAACCTTTCGTTCAACAACTGGTCGATAAGTTTGGGGTCTTGGAAGAGAAACAGCAATCCGAATAAAAATGCGATCGTTATGTCTGACAAGTTGATTACCCTGGTGATTCATAATTATGCCCGTGCAGAAATATTGAAAAGTCGATTGAATGCTGAAGGCATTGATTGCTACCTGAAGAACGTCAACCTTGTGCATTCGGCCATTCCGGGAGGGGTTAAGGTTTTGGTCCATGAGCGGGATATGGAGCAGGCCCTGCGCATAGTAGAGAAAGTCAGTGAAGAATATCGTCAGGAAGATCTGGAATCGGACCAAAAACCCCGGGAAGTTCAGCGCATCCTGGTACCGGTCGACTTTTCGGAATATTCTAAAAATGCCTGTCACTATGCCATTGGCTTGGCCGAAAAGTTAGAGGCCGAGGTCAAACTCTTGCATGTTTACTACAACCCCATTGTCAATTCCATGCCGATGACCGACACCTATTATTACCAGGTCAATTTGGATGAGATCATCCGCGATATTGAATTGCGGGCCAAAGAGCGCATGGAGCGGTTTTATCAGCAGATCAAGGATGAAATTGATCAGCAGGGTCTGCAAAAGGTGCGGATAGACTATGCCCTGATCCGGGGCATCACCCATGAAGAGATCCTGGTACAGAGCCGCGAGTATCAGCCGGATGTGATCATCGTCGGTACCCGCGGGAAGGGGGATCGCCCCGGCGACCTGATCGGAGGGGTCACCCGCAAGATTATTGAAAACGCCGATGTACCCGTACTGGCTATTCCTGAAGGCTCCCGCTACAAGGGCATCAGCAACATCAACATCATGTACGTCACCGATTTTGATCAATCGGATTACCAGGCCATCCAAAAGCTGATGAACATCATGAGCCGCTTCAGCATCAGACTCTACTGCGTTCATGTCAGCACTCCCGAGTCCAACCGCTGGGATCAGGTCAAGATGGAGAGCCTTCAACACCACATTCAAAGCGAATACCCCCATCAGACCTTTGAATGCGATCTGATCGAGGAGGAGGATAAGCTAAAGGGCATTGAGCAGTTTGTCCACCAACATGACATTGATATCCTTTCACTGGTTACCCATAAGCGCAACCTGTTGGCCCGGCTTTTTGCCCCCGGCATCGAAAAGAAGCTGTTGTTTCACTCCAACATCCCCTTGCTCGTGTTTCACGCCCAGCAATAGCTCAATGGCTCGATGATTCAATGACTCAATGGTTCTTTAGCTCCATTAATGCAAGGGCAACTGAAATGACGCGATGACTCGATGATTCAATAACTCTATTGCCCGGTGCCTCAACAGTTCTGTTGGTGCAATGACTCGAGGGCTTAATGATTCTATAGTTGCTATGCCCCTATGAGTCTGTAATCTGATGGTTTTATGGTTCAATAGCTGCAATGGCGCTTTGGCTTATGAGCCGGGTTCCAGGGATTCAAGCATTCGCCTTTGTGGGAGAAAGCCATAATTAGAGAGATTTAAGCTGTCGACCCCTAAAGTTTAGAAAGATTTAATCGATAGTCCCTGAATTTTTAGGTATCGAAAAAGTCAAGCAGGATGCTGGCCAGCTCCAGGTCTTTTTGGGTAGTGATTTTGATGTTTTCCTCATTGCCCTCAACCACGTGGATGGGGATGCCCATGTTTTCGACCAGGGAAGCATCGTCGGTAAATTCCTGGCGGTAAGGTTGACGGTAAGCTTTTTTCAGGGTGGCGGCATCAAAGACCTGGGGGGTTTGGACCAGCCGGTATTTTTCGCGGTCTACGGCCTGGCTGGTGCCGTTATCGATACGCCGGATGGATTCGGGCAAGGGCCGCACGGGCACTGCGTTGCCCGATTGTTCTGCCTGGCGGAAGGCCTTTTCAATGGTTTGTTGGCTTACCAGTGGCCTTACACCGTCGTGGACCCCAATCAATCCTTCTTCAGGGGCATGTTCCAGCCCGTTTTTTACCGAATGAAAACGCTCCTTCCCACCCGCTACCAGGACATGGTCTATGCCAAAAGCTTCTTCCCGGCAAAGCCGCTCCCATGTTGCCATCTCCGGCTCCGGTAAAACTACAATCCGCTTGATTTGCGGGTCAAAGCTATGAAAGGCCTGTAATGTACGCATCAATATGAGCTCATGCCCAATGCGAAGAAACTGTTTGGGAATGCGCGATTGCATCCGCTTGCCCTGGCCGCCGGCTACAATGATGATGGCCTTTTCCATGATCCTGCTTTAATCAAGGGTGTATAAATAGCGGCGAATGCTCTTCTTGGGGGTCTTTTCAAATTCAGTGGGATACAACTTGATTTTGGAAACCTGCTTGAACCGAGGCAAATGCTCATTCAGCTCGTTCCGGGTCCGATCCATAATCTCCTGCAATTTGCGCTCTTTGTTGATGCCCTCCTGATCTGCCAGGTCATAGTCGGGATAGACCAGGGCCACCAGCTTGTTGTTGTGGTCCAATACCAACGATTCCTGCACGTAAGGCATGTTGTTGAGCTTCGACTCTATTTCTTCCGGATAGATGTTTTCGCCCGAAGGCCCGACAATTACGCTTTTGCTCCTTCCCTTGATGAAGATGAACTGCTCGGAATCGCTTAAGCCTAAATCGCCCGTGTGAAGCCAACCCTCCTGGTCGATCGCCTGCCGCGTCTCTTCCTCATTCTTATAGTACCCATACATCAGGTTTTCTCCCCGTACCAGAATTTCACCCACCTCCTGGTAGGGATCATTCGAATCAATCTGCATTTCCAGGGTGTCCACCAGCTTACCCGATGATCCAGTTTTGGTTTTATCCCAGTTGGCATAGCTGATCAGCGGCCCGCATTCAGTCATGCCATAACCGACCGAAATGGGGAAACGAATTTTACGGAGGAATTTCTCAACTTCATGATTCAGCGGAGCCCCGCCGATGACAACCTCATGAAAGTTGCCCCCAAAGGACTCCCTCAATTTTTTGTAAATCTTTTTGTAGATGGCCCTGTCGATCAGCGGCAGATGCATCAGCATTTTCATGGAGTTCTTCTCCAGGATGGGCAAGATTTGTTTTTTGTAGATCTTTTCCAGAATCAGGGGAACGGCAATGATCAGGGTGGGCCGGATTTCTTTGAACGCCGTGGTGATGACTTTGGGTGAAGGGGTTCGCGTTAAAAAGTGAATGTGGCATCCAATGGTGAAAGGCCACAAAAACTGGAAAGCACCTCCGTAAGTGTGCGCCAATGGTAGGAAAGAAACCATATTGTCGCCGGGTTGCAGGGGCATGTTCTCATTGGCGAAACGGATGTTGGCCGCCAGGCTGTTCAAAGGCAACATGACCCCTTTGGAGAATCCGGTGGTGCCGCTGGTGTAGTTCAACACCCCGACCTCCTGGTTGGAAATTTTCTCCACCGAAAACTGTTCCCGGGTTAATCCATCATGGCCGTATTTTTCAGCATACAAATCACTGAGCTGGTTAAAGATCGAACTGACCTTTTCCCGGTTGCCTTCAATGAGAATCCTGAAGTCATTGAGCGATATGATGGCCCTTAAATCAGGCATGTTGCCCTCGTCCAGGTTCTCCCAGGTGGGATCATCCACAAAAAGGATCACCGAATCGGAATGATTGATGATGTGGTGCATGTCGTCGGGATGAAAATCGGCCAGGATCGGCACCACTACCGCCCCGTAAGTTACAATGGACAGGTAGGTCATGGCCCAGTTGGAAGAGTTTTTGCCCAAAAGCGCTACTTTGTCGCCTTTCTCAACATGGCATTGTTCGAACATAAGGTGAATCCGGGCGATCTTCCTGGCAACATCCTTGTAATAATAGGTGCTCCCTTTATAGTCACTGAAGGCCGGCAGGTCCCAGTTGTTCTTAATGCTGTCTTCGATGTACTGAATGAAATTTTCCTTTAGCATCGGTCTATGGTTTTAGGCCAGGTCATCCTTCAAACGTCAATGATCCTGTTTTGTTTAAAAGAATAACCAGCCGCTTTCTTCCAGCTCAAATTCGGTTTGGCCGATCTGATACCCGTCGGTGAAAACGTATACCTCGTATTTGCCCGGTTTGAGCTCGCCCTTGCTGTCGAAGTAAATGCAAAGGTCGGTGGCCTGGCCGGTGAATTCAAAAGGCCGTTTGGCTGAATAAACGATCTTTTTGTTCTGGTATTCGAACAGGTTGTCCTCCGAATTGGTAAGAATCAGATCTTCCGGTGGGGCTGCAATGCGGATGTAGGCCACCCGGTCGCCGGGCTTGGCTACGACATTCTCTTTTATGGTGAAGCAAACCTTGATTTTGTCAATTTTGTTGACTTTGCTTTTTTCATTGCCCCGCTCGTTGATGGGCTGGACCATCACATTTTCTGTTCTGAGGAGTTTGGCTTTGTTGACCGTTTTGCTCAGGCTGTCTTTTTCCTGCTCCAGTTGCTGCTTGCTTTCTTTGACCTGCTCTATTTCCTGACGAACCCGCCTGTTTTCTGCGGCCAGCTTCTTATTGGCCTGATTCAGGGAGTCGATTTGCCGAACATAGCTCTGTGCAATTTTACGAAGGGTCTTGACCTCCTCTTTCAATTCCTTGATCCGGGTATAATTGGTGGCTTTGACCCGCCTGATCTCGGAAAGCAAATCGTCAATCCGCTCTTTCTCCTGGTTGAGCTGTTCGTTCAGGGTGTCGTTATCGGTTCTCAGAGAATCGTAGCTTACCTTGATGTCTTTCAACTCGGTTTGAAGGGAATCCTTTTCGGCCGAAAGCTCTTTGGTGATCTCCTGGGTGGTCTGCTTCTGGTTGA
The DNA here is from genome assembly GCA_913055635.1 of uncultured Bacteroidota bacterium. Classification (GTDB taxonomy): domain Bacteria; phylum Bacteroidota; class Bacteroidia; order Bacteroidales; family UBA12077; genus JAGXLC01. Next base: position 43,925 of record CAJXLK010000027.1, on the reverse strand, counting down.
TGTACAAGTAACTCATAAACCCCAACAGGGCAATCAGAAGAAAGATGATGAAAATAATCCCCGCCGATAATTTGTTCTTCGATTTGGGTGGGCGCTGGGCTCCGTTTTGATTGTTGCTTTCGGCCATTGTTCACTCTTTTGTAATAAAAATGCAAATATAGCTTTAAAAACTGATTCGAAAAAAAGATTCAAGATAAAACATGAACGTTTTACCAGTTAATGGTATTATTAGCCAGGTTAGACTATTGGTTTATTTTCAGATTTTTCATCTGTTTTCAGATTTTCTATGAACAACTCAGCATTCTCCAAGTATTGCTCGTCTATAATTTTTTGTGGATTGCGGATCTCAATGAATCCCTTCTTTCGGGTGCCGGTGCGGATCTTTATCGGTCGGTAACCTTGTGCTTTTTTGATCAGCAGATGGGGATGGTTCTCGATCTCCACCACCGCTTCTTCGGGTACCGCATACACGCTGTCTTTCGCCAGATGAACAATGGCCCTGATATGTCGCCCGTGTTTGAATTGTGTATTCAGGTGTCCCAGTCTAGCATAGGCTGTGAAGCGATGGGTTGAGGAATCGACAGATAAACCGGTTTTTTCTATTTTTGCCGGGTAGGCCGCCGTGTCCCCCACCGGCCTGAAACGGATTTCAAGTCCCGCATGGATCTTTTTGGCGTAGCGCTCATGAATTTTCAGGTGAAGCTCCATGGTCTCGGGCTGGATGATTTGACAGATGAAGTGGTCTTCATGAACAAGGCTTCCGTGGTGGACCCCTGTCTGATGGATGTAACCGTCCACCGGTGCGGTAATTTGGATGTGGTCTGTTAGGTTGCCTTTATCCAGGGCTTCCATGTCGATGTTCAGCATGCGCAGTTGTTGGGCCAGCATGTCGACCTGTGTCTGATAATCTTCAAAGGAAGCTTTTGCCTTTTGCACCGTTTTCATCGAGGCCGCCTGATCCACAGCCAGTTCTCCCTGCCTTTGGTATTCGTCGCGGTAATATTGCAGCTTTTCACGTGCCGAGAGGTACTCCTGCTGAAGTTCAAGGTAATCGGGATGAGACAGACGGGCCAGCGGAGCGCCCGCCTGGACCTTTTCCCCTGCCCTGAAATGAAGTTTCTGGACAAAACCTTTGCGGGGCACCGTCACTGAAATGACTTCTTCTGCAGGCGCTTTGATTACTCCTGAACACTGGAGTTTTTGTTTTATGCTTTTTTGAATCAGCCTGCCATGGTGCAGCTTGGAAGAATCGCCTTTTGCAGTTATGGTTTCCGCGATTTCGCTTTGCCAAAGCTCTGCCGCGTCTTCACCGGAGGTGCTGGATGGCCTGTTAGGTTCCGGAGAGCAGCCTGCTAAAAGCAGCAAAAACATAAAGGCCGATAGGAGTGATAAATGCTTCATCATGGGCCGGGTTAGTGGATGTAAAATTCAAGGCGAATGGCCGTTTTATTGTACGATTTAATGGTTCGCAAATAGTCTTTCCGTATGCCGTAGGCTGTTTCAAGGCTTTCCATGTATTGGGAATAACTGATGTCCTGGCTTTTATAACGTTTTTTGGAGGTTTCCGCCAACAACGAGGCTTTCTTCAGGGCCTGGTTGTGATAATAGCTGAGCTGTTCGCGCAGATGATTGAGCTGGCGGGATAAGTTCTGTATCTTTGTTTGTTGTTGGGTGATCTTTTGCTGGAGGGTGTTCTGGGCAATTTGTTTGTTGATTTGGGCCTGGCGTATCCTCGACTTTTGGGGACCAAACCAGAGGGGCAGGGATAAACCTACGTGCCAGCCATCCAGGTTGTCATGGCCGCTGATGGTTTGGTTGAAGTACCCGGCGGTTATATCCGGGAAAAGGTCAGCTTTACGGGCTTTTATCCTGAAGTCCTGGATCCGGATCTTTTTTTGGTGGCGCTGCCGCGTTAGCGGTGATATCAATTGGTCCGGGGATTTGGCGGGCGTATAGTCGATGCGGTATATTTTCAACGTGTCGGATTGGGGCAGCAACTGGTGTTGGGTGTTCATGATGCTGCTCAGGCGGTTCTCGGCCCGTGCGATATTTTGATATACCTGGTGAATGGCGTTTTGGGCTTTATACAGTTTGGTGTCGGCCGTTGTTTTTTCCACCCGGGTGGTAGCTCCCTGCTGACTCCTTAAATGGGCGATGCGTTGAAAGTTTTTGTATATCTGCAGCTTCCGGTGCAAAAGTTGGCTCTTGTGATGGAGAAAAACCCAGTGGTTGTAGGCAATTTTAGTATCCCGCGCTATTTCCCGGCGGGTCGATTCTACTTGCTTTTGCCTGAGTTGGTGGCGTTCTTTCAGGGATTTGTTTTGATAATAGGTAACCAGTGGGAATTGTATGGATTGAGAAATGGTGAACATACCCCGGTTGGCCGGTGAATGTATTTGTCCCCTGAAGTAATTAAACCGGGTGGGTCGGAAGCTTTCTGCGCTTCCCTGCATCGCCCCGGCCCGCCTGGCCCGCAAACGGGCATTTCTGACCTTTAGGTTGTTCTCTGTGGCAATGCGCACGGCATCTTCCCGGGAGAGCGAGCGGATGGTATCTGCGGGCTGACCCGCCGGCTGGCCCCTGAAGCAAAGGCTGAAGATCAAAAGGAGCAGCATCGCTTTAAAGCTGCCCCCGAATTGAATGCTCCGGCCGCCTGGCATTGCTTCACCGTTTATAATTATTGGTTCCATGTGCATGGGCGCCTTATTATCCGGATAACCTGGCACGGGCTTGCGGTTGGACCCCTGGCACCGGTTCACCATTAACAGAAAAGCCTGATTAACTGCTGTTTATTGGTCGTTCCCCCGTTTTTTTGTCGGGTATAAAAGGGTATCCCGGTAGGCCCTGTATAATATAATGATTCCCAATAAAATAAGCGGCAGGCTGAGCCATTGTCCCATGTTTAGTGCCATGCCTTTTTCAAAGGGCACCTGCACTTCCTTGATGAATTCAATCAGGAAACGGGCCGTGAATACCAGCAGCATAAAAAGCCCAAACAACAGGCCTGGCCTGAACGATCCCCTGGTTCTGAAATAGATCCGGTAAAGCACCGCAAAGATGGCCAGGTAGGCCAGGGCTTCGTATATTTGGGTGGGGTGTTTGGGGACGACCTCATGGGCCTGGACAAAGATGAAGCCCCAGGGCAAATCGGTTTGGGTGCCATAAATCTCAGAATTCATCAGATTGCCCATCCTGATAAAGAAACCCGCCAGGGCCACGGCTATGGCTATGCGGTCAAGAATCCAGATGTAAGGCTTTTTCTCTTTCCTGACAAAGATGTAAAGGGCGATCAATATGCCGATGGTTGCTCCGTGGCTCGCCAATCCCCCCTGCCAGATGTAGAGAATCTCCTGGGGATGGCTTAAATAATAATCGGGCTGGTAAAAGAAGACATGCCCCAGGCGGGCACCAATAACTGTGCCGATCACCATGTATAGGGTCAACCGGTCGAGCACATCGATGGAGATGCCTTCGGTCCGGAAGATCTTTACAAAAAGAATATAACCCAATACAAAAGCCGCAGCGAAAAGAATACCGTAATACCGGATGGTTAACTCGCCTAAAACCGGTACATTGTCAAGGCTTACAAGATTGGGATTGACATCCCATACAATGGCTAATGGCAGCATAAGGCTTGGTTTTGCGGATCAAAGGTAGTAAAAATAATTGGATTATCTGAAGCCGCCAAAATTTGTCAATAGATCAAACGTTTTGAACTTTTCCCCCATATTCTTTTTATGTTTGTAATGAATAACCCAACAATATGAGCCGGAAAAATAGCCAGATCATTGTTTTGGGGCTGATTGCCATCGCCCTTTTTTTGTCATTGAACCGTTGTGCCAAGGAGATGACCACCCTCAGCGGCGGCCCCAGGGATACCATTCCACCGCGGCCTGTTGAAAGTGAACCGCCCAATTACTCGGTCCATTTTGACAGCAGGGAAGTAGAGGTTCAGTTCAATGAATTCATTCAGTTGAAAGAAGTCGAACAGCAATTCCTCAGTTCACCTCCTTTCGAGGAGGAACCTAAAATCAGGATGAAGGGCAGGGGGTTTAAACTGGAAATCAAAAGCCCCCTGAAGGATTCGACCACCTATACCCTGAATTTTGGCAATGCCATCGTCGATTATACCGAAGGCAATCCCCTGCGCAACTATAAATATGTGTTTTCTACCGGGCCGGTTTTGGATTCCATGGAAGTGGAAGGCCAGGTGCACAAAGCGTTCAACATGAAGCCCCTGGAGAATGTTTTGGTCATGCTCTACGAGCAACGCACGGATTCGGTGCCCTTTAAACAGATACCTGATTACGTTTCCCGTACCGATGAAAAAGGCCGGTTCAATATTGCCAACATCCGGCTTGATACTTTTAAGATTTTTGCCCTGAATGATTTGAACAACAATTACCTTTACGACAGTCCGCAGGAAGATATCGCCTTTGTCGATTCCGCAGTGGTCTTTGAAAAAGGTCTGATCGAGGAACATGATACCGTTTATACGGACCCGCCTTCAGAAGAGCGGGCCAAAGGCGATACCGTTTCGGGAGCCGATACCTCTCGCATCGATACGATCATCCACCGCAAATACCGGGGATATCCTGCGCAGCGGTATACCCTGAGGATGTTCAACGAGATCAGTAAACAGCAGTACCTGAAAAGTTTCCAGCGGAAAAAACCCATGAAGCTCGATTTAATTTTTAACCGGCCGGTGCGCGACAGCCTCCGAATATCACTGCTGGACACGGTCCCCGGCAGGAACTGGTACCTTCGCGAACCGTCCCTCAAGGGCGATACGATGACTTATTGGCTGAGGGATACTGCCATTTATCATCAGGAATACCTTAAAGCTGCCGTTGACTACCAAAAGCTCGATTCTGCCGGCAATACCGTATGGACCACCGATACCCTTGATTTTAGCTATGTGTTTGAGGAGGGGGAGAAATTAACCCGCGATACCATGGATTTGTCTTCCAATATCACTAAAACCATGGATCTGAATAAAGACATTCGACTGGCCCACCCCTTACCGGTTGCTTCGGTCGATACCGCAAAGATTCGCCTCGACCAGGTTAAGCAGGATTCGGTGATCCGGCAGGTGGATTTTCAGGTTAAGGCCGATACCCTGGATTATAATGCGGTCAATCTTTATGCCCGCTGGCAACCGGAGACGGCCTACCGACTGCAGGTTTTACCCCAGGCCCTTGAAACGCAGTATGAGGTGTACCACGATACCCTGGAAGCCGGGTTCAAAACCCGCCCTGAAGACTTTTACGGATCCCTTACGGTGCAGCTTCCCGGGGTGGATTCCAGCTTTGTCCTACAGCTGATTAAACCCTCCGAGGATAAAGAAAAGGAGGCGGTCATTCGCGAAAAAACCTCCCACCAGATGAAGAAAGGAAAGGTGGCCTATCAATATCTTCATCCTGGTACCTATCAACTGAAGCTCATACACGACCGCAACGGCAATGGAGAATGGGATACAGGCGATTACCTGGAACACCGCCAACCTGAACGGGTCCGTTACAACCCCGAAAAGATCCAGGTCAAATCCAACTGGGAATATGATATTTCTTGGAAGCTTGATGCTAATCCCCCTAAAAAAGAAAGGAGTCAATGATGTCAATACTTTTGGAATTCTCGATGTTCCCAACCGATAAGGGAGGCAGTGTTAGTGAAGACGTGAGCCGGGTGATCCATATGATACGCGAGAGCGGTGTGCCTTATAAGTTGACCGCCATGGGCACCATTATTGAAACCGAATCCATGGAACAGGCCCTGGACATTGTTCAGCGTGCTTATGATTTGCTCTCGGAGGATGCCGGTCGCATCTATTCCTCCCTCAAGATTGATGCCCGAGGGGACAAAACCAACCGTTTGACCGGTAAGATTGAATCCATTGAGGGCAAAATCGGCCAGGTCAATAAATAGGATCCCCACCCCGCTTAGAAGACACCCCGCTTAGCGGGGTCCTGTTTCCATACTTCGTCTATACCCCGCTTAGCGGGGTCCATTGGCTTGATGGTCTGGCTTTTATGGTGGCAAAGGCATTGAACGATGCACCAATTGGGGTGTTTAGACCCCGCTAAGCGGGGTGTCTTGCGGGGTGTCTTCTAGGGGTGTCTTCTAGGGGTATTGATTTTAACCGGCGAAATGGTTATTATTGTGAGGTAGAAGAGAAAATTAGAAGGATGAAAGAGCTCAGGCTGATCTTGGTATTTATGACGCTGGTGATCCCGGCCCTTTATGGCCAGCAGGCCACAAGGCTTATGACAGGGGATGGCGGGGAGGGGAGCCTGAGGCTCGATTCTGCCCCGGGCATGCAGGGATTCAGGGCCATCCATCATACAGGCAGCCTCAGTTTGAAGCTCCGCTCCACCCCGGAAGGAAAGTTCCGGCAACTGAAGGTTGAAGGACTGGTTCCTGCCGGGCCTAAAGGCAACCCGGAATTGCCTGTGCGCAGCCGGCTGATTCAGGTGCCTGCCGATGCCGGAGTCCGGGTTACTGTCCATGGTTTTGACGAACAAATCATCTCGTTGAACCAACAAGGGATTCCGCAAAAAATCTTCCCCGTTCAACCTTCAAAGGTCAAACATTCAGAGGGAAACCCGGAAAAATTCTACTTCAGCCGGGAAATTTATAAGGCGGATCGTTTTATCGGCCAGGATTTGGTCAGTATCAATATGCTGGGCTTTATGCGCGATCTGAAGCTGGCCCGATTGCAGGTTGCACCGGTTCAATACAATCCTGCACGCAATCAGCTCCGGGTGATCTCAAACCTGGAGTTTGAGGTGAGATTTACCGGTCAGGGGGATGCAAAAGGAAAAAAACCGGCCCATCATCTGAATTCCTATTTTAAGCCTTTGCAGGGGCAGCTCCTGAATGCAAAAAACCTGTCATTGCAGACGGATTCTTCCAATGAGCCGGTCAGTTATGTGGTGGTGGCCCCACCCGCGTACAGGCAGGTTTTGCAGCCTTTCATCAAATGGAAACAGACCAGGGGCTTCCATGTGGTGGAGGCCTATACCGATTCCATTGGGCAAAGCCGCCAGGAGATCTATCAGTTTTTGAAAACGACTTACCGGGATCCGGAGGTTACGCCCCATACATTTGTCCTTTTGGTCGGTGACGTAGAGCAGATTCCTGCCTGGGAAGGTTCTACCGGTAGCCATGTTACTGATTTTCATTATGGGGAATATACCGACGACTGGTTGCCCGAAGCCTATTGCGGGCGTTTCCCTGCCCGGGATACCGCCAGTTTGAGACATATGATCGATAAAACCATCCGGTATGAGAAGTTTCAGTTTGACAATCCCGGCTATTTGGAAGAAGCTTTGCTGGTTGCCGGAGATGATGATAGTTATGAAGACACCTATGCCAACGGCCAGATCAACTATGCCACCGAATACTATTTTAATGCCGGCAATGGATTCCGGGCCCACGCTTTCCTGCAGGACCCGCCTCAGGGCAATTCGGCCATACATGATTCAATTATGTATCATATGAATAAAGGGGTGGGCTTTGCAACCTATACCGCTCATTGCAGTTCAAATGGCTGGAATCTTCCGCGTTTTTCCACCAGTGATCTGGAGGGGGTTGAAGCCAACGGCAGGTATGGTTTATGGATCAGCAATTGCTGTGGGACCATGCATTTTGAGCAGGACAACTGTTTTGGTGAGGCGGCTTTCCGTTCTGAGCAAAAGGGGGCCATTGGCTCGATCGGGGCTTCAGGCGATACATACTGGGATGAGGATTACTGGTGGAGTGTAGGGGTAACCAGCAGCATACAGGCCCATCCGACCTATCAGGAATCGGGGTTAGGCTTGTACGACCGGCTTTTTCATACCCATGGAGAGCCCCCGGGCCAGTGGTATATCAGTCAGGGCGAGCTGATGGCGGCGGGCAATCTGGCCGTGGAAGCATCTGCTTCTGACCGGAATGATTACTACTGGGAAGTTTATAACCTGATGGGCGATCCTTCGCTGATGCCGTATATGGGCGCTCCGGAGCCTCTTGATGTTGACCCCCCCGATACGGTGCTTCGGGTTGGTGCCGATTCGCTGACGCTCGATACTGAACCTTATGCTACGGTGGCGCTTTCGCGGGAAGGTAACCTGTTGGGGGTGGATCAGACCGGTGAACAGGGACGGGCTCACCTGACTTTCCCCCCACTCACCCGGCCGGGGCAGGTTACCCTGGTGGTCACCGCGCAGAACCGCGAACCCTGGATCCGCAACATGGATGTCGCCCCCACCAATGAACCCTACGTGGTGACCGATACCGTGATGCTGGCTGATTCCTCCGGCAACAGCAACGGCATGCCCGATTATGGAGAGTCGATCCGCCTTGGTATGGTGCTGCACAACCTGAGTGATTCCATGAGTGCTCAAGCGGTTCACGCTTCTCTGCTTACCCGGGATCCTTATGTGGAAATGAAGGACGATACCGCCTGCTACGGAACCATCCCCCCCCGCGGGAAAGTCAACCGCCAGGCAGCTTTTGCCTTGAGGGTGAATGATTCGGTGCCCGATCAGCATCAGGTCCTTTACCGGGTGGCCATCAAAGGTCAGGATAACCGGGACAGCACTTATGCGTGGAGTTCTACCCGCCGGTTGAACCTTCAGGCACCGGTGCTGACATTTGCCGAAGATTTGATGGTGGAGGATTCAGCCGGTGGCAACGGCCTTCTCGACCCGGGTGAACAGGGTTCCTTATCATTCATTCTCCGGAACAAGGGCCATGCTGCTTTGGAAAATTTTACCTGCCGGTTGGATACCCCCGAAGACAACCCTGATCTGGTGCTCCTCGATAGCCTCTGCACGGGAGCCAGGCTTCCGGCCAACACAACAGATACCCTTTCCTTCCGTGTGGCTGCCTCTGACAGCGCTTCCCCGGGAACCCCGGTAAGGGTGAAAGTGACTGCTGCCGGGGCGAAAAATACCCATTATCACACTTCCCGAAGGAGCCAGTTTGTTATAGGACAAACCCCGGCCTATCGAATAGATCAGACTGATACAGTAAAAACCTGTTATGCACGTTTCTATGATTCCGGTGGCCCTGATCATCCTTATTCCAACCAGGAGACCCATTCCCTCACCTTTCTGCCCCAATGGGAGAACTGTTTGTTGAAGACCGCCTTCGAGTCTTTTGAGGTGGAAAATGATTATGACTGGATGAAGGTATACGACGGCCCGGCAAAGGCGGAAAATTTGACGGGAACCTATGATGGATCCAATCCCCCGGGTGAACTGGTTTCTTCAGGTCCCGGGAGAAGCATGACTTTTAAGTTTGCCTCTGATTATACCGTCACCCAGGCAGGTTGGAATGCGCTGGTTACCTGCCTGGAGAGTTATCCGGTACATTTCAGGGTGGATACCACCCAGGTGGCGCCCCAAAAGGTTCGGGTGGCCTTTAACGGGGATACCCTCCGGCCCGATTCCTCTGGTTTGGCTTCTTTTATTGCCCCCCGGGGCGATTATCGCTATAAGGTATGGGCCCGGGGTTTTCATCCGCAAAAAGGGCGTCTGCACGTGGAGAGCGAAACCTTACGGGAGATTTCACTTTCCCCGATTTATTATAACCTTACCTTCCGTTTGCAGGAAAAAGGCGGGGATACCCTGGTGGAAGGAACCGTTGCCCTGGATGACTCAACCCTTCATACTTCCCGCGGTGTTTGTACTTTTCGCCAGGTAAGTGCTGCAGAGGAACACGTCTATCGGGTACAGGCCCCGGGCTATGATGATGTTACCGGCCGCATCCGGGCCGAGGCCGATACCACGGTTCATGTGGATATGGGTTCGTTGTTGTATGATGTAACCGTGCGGGTTCTGGATGATGACAGCCTGGGCTTGGGGAATGCCCTGCTTCAGGTGGGGAACGCTTCTTCTTATACCGATTCCACCGGAAAGGCAGAATTTTCCCTTCCCCATGGCCGCCACCTTCTTCGTGCCAGCAAACCCGGTTATACTTCAACCCGCACAGAGCTAATGCTCAACGATGATATGTTTTTGAATGTCAGTCTTATGAAATTGTTCCGCGTGCTATTTAACATCAAGGGCATCGATTATGAGGGCCTGCCGACAGCCACGGTGAAGATTGACACCTTTGAATTACAGGCTGATCCAGCCGGTCAGGCAGTGGTGAAGCTTCCCCAGGGCCATTATCCCTACCTGGTCATGGCCGAAGGATATAAAGACCATTCATCCCGGGTTGAGGTGAATGAAGATAAGCGGGTGCAAGTGCTCCTGGCACGCATGCCAACGGCCCTGAATTCTCAACTGCACCCGGGGATACTTATTTACCCCAATCCTACCGATGGCACCCTACACATTGAAAATGCAACGGATGAGCGATTTCTGGGTGTTACACTGACTGCTGTCAATGGTAAGGTTTTGGAGCGCCGGAAAAGTGCACCCCCCCATGTTAAGTTTGATTTGAGCCGATATTCACCCGGTGTTTATTTGATCCGGGTGGAAACACCTCAGGCAGCTGTAACCCGAAAAATTATCCTGAAGTAACTCCCGCCCCTTTGGGTTCAAACCATGACCTGCCTGAATCATTCAAAATCCGTTACTGAGTTGTGCAGGTTCCTGAATGTGAATTTTATATCATAAAAAAGGTAACAAAAATGGAGGTTCGTGAAAACCTCCATTTTGATCATATTTTTGCGGGAAACAGATCAATTTGCGGGAAACAGATCAATTTGCGGGAAACGGATCAATTTACGGAAAACGCTCCGTTTAAGAAAAACGGAGCGGGCCTTAGGCTACCTTCAGACGGTGCATATTGACCTTGCCCAGTTTGTCTTTGGCATATTTGAGGGTAATCTCGATTTCTGTATCTTCGCTGGAAGGCACATCATACATCACATCGGTCATGATGGCTTCACAGATTGACCGCAGTCCCCTGGCTCCGAGCTTAAACTCCACGGCCTTGTCAACGATGTAATCCAGCACTTCATCCTGGAAGGTAAGGGTTTTGCCGTCAAGTTCAAACAGCTTTTTATACTGTTTGATGATGGAGTTTTTGGGCTCGGTCAGGATTTTCCTCAGGGCATACCGGTCGAGGGGGTTGAGGTAGGTAAGCACGGGGAGGCGTCCCACAATTTCCGGTATCAGCCCGTATGATTTAAGATCCTGCGGGGCTATATACTGCAAGAGGTTGTTGCGGTCGATTTTGTCTTTTTTCTTGCTGGCCGAATAACCCACCACCTGGGTATTGAGGCGCTGCCCGATTTTTTTCTCAATGCCGTCGAACGCTCCCCCACAGATGAACAGGATGTTGTTGGTGTTGACCTGGATCATTTTCTGGTCGGGATGTTTACGGCCTCCTTGCGGAGGAACATTGATGGAAGAACCTTCCAGCAGCTTGAGCAAGCCTTGTTGCACCCCTTCACCCGAAACATCGCGGGTGATAGATGGATTGTCGCCTTTGCGGGCTATTTTGTCAATTTCATCAATGAAGACAATGCCCCGCTCGGCCGCTTCTACGTTGTAATCAGCAACCTGGAGCAAGCGGGAAAGGATGCTTTCGATGTCTTCCCCAACATACCCGGCTTCAGTCAAAACGGTGGCATCGACAATGGTGAAGGGCACCTGCAGCATTTTGGCGATGGTACGGGCAAGCAGTGTCTTACCGGTACCGGTTTCTCCGACCAGGATGATGTTGGATTTGTCGATCTCTATGTCATCCCGGTTGCTGCTGCCATGGTGCATCAACCTTTTATAATGGTTGTATACAGCTACTGAGAGGTATTTTTTGGCTTCTTCCTGCCCGATCACATACTGGTCAAGAAAGTCTTTGATCTCGGCAGGTTTTAATAGCTGAACCTCGTCAATGTCGAAATCGCTCTTTTTCTTGACCTCTTCCTGAACAATGCTGTAGGCTTGTTCAATGCACCGGTCACAGATGTGACCTGAAATACCTGCTATTAAAAGGTTGGTGTCCTTCTTTTCTCTGCCGCAAAACGAGCATTTTTCCATAATCGAACCTTCTTAGAATCTCAACGTCAATTTGCTAATTTAAAGAAATGTTTTATTTTGTAAAACAAAACCTGCATAATTTCGCATGCAGGTTTTGCAATTTTTATTCCAGCTAAATAACGAGTGGGCCGCAGGAGTTATTCTTCTTCTTCTTCTTCGCTCTTTCTTTCGAGCACTTCGTCAACCATGCCGTATTTACGGGCTTCCTCGGCTGTCATCCAGTAGTCGCGGTCGGAATCCTTTTCGATCTTTTTATAAGAATTGCCTGTGTGTTTGGACAACAGGCTGTACAATTCTTTTCTGAGCTTAAGGATTTCGCGGGCCGTAATCTCAATGTCAGCAGCTGCTCCTTCTGCTCCTCCCATCGGCTGATGGATCATGATCCGGGAGTGGGGAAGTGCCGAACGCTTGCCGTCTTTGCCGGCCGCTAAAATGACTGCTCCCATAGAAGCTGCCATGCCTGTACAAATCGTGGCCACATCGGGCGCAATGTATTGCATCGTATCATAGATGCCCAGACCACTGTGAACCGCTCCTCCCGGCGAATTCAAATAGATCTGTATGTCTTTGGCCGGATCAGACGATTCCAAAAACAGCAGCTGAGCCTGCACAATATTGGAAACCGTATCGTTGATGGGTACGCCCAGGAAAATAATCCGGTCCATCATCAATCGGGAAAACACATCCATTTGAGCTACATTCAACTGCCTTTCCTCAATGATGGTGGGGGAGATATAATTGTTGTATACAGATGCATATTGATCCAGGTTCATGCTGCTGATGCCCAGATGCTTGGTGGCGTATTTTCTGAATTCTTTGCTTGAGTCCATTTTATTTAAAAGTTTTATAGATTAAATCAAGGATAACAACGCATTAGCCAGATTGTTTATTTTGATCAGCCTTGGCCAGCTCCTGGAACTCATCCGAGGTCACTTCCTGCTCTTCGAGTTGAATGTTTTCTTTGATCACATCAATGACTTTTTCCTCCATCTTCCTTTCCCGGATTTTCCGTTTTTCCTCATCCTTCTTGAGGATTTCCTGGGCATAACCTTCCAGTTGTTCATCGGGAAGATTGCCGAGGCCATATTGCTGGAATTGCTGACGGGTGAACTCAATGGCCATTTGCTTGATCTCTTCTTCTTCCACATTGATATTATAATCGCGGGCAATCTTGTTTTTGATCAGGTCCCACTTTACGTCATGCTGAAACTGGTCAAATTCATTTTCGATGTCTTCCTCCTTAAGGTCGTTCTGGGTCTCCTTCAACCATCTTTTAAGGAAATCGCCGGGTATTTGCGGGTCAATCTTTTGGATGAAATGTTCTTTGACATCGTGTGAAAATTTGCGCTCGCTCTCGGGTTTGATCTGCTTTTCGAGCTCTTCCGCAATTTTTTGACGGAATTCCTCATCGGAGGTGACATTGCCTTCCCCGTAAATTTTGTCATACATGTTTTGATCGACCGGGGCTTTCTCGAATTTTTTGACCTCGTGGATCCGGATGCGGAACATGCCGTGAATATCTGCCGCCTGCTCCTTTTCAATGTTCAGCATAGAGGAAATCTCGGTATCATTGGGGAAAGCTTTCTTCAGGTCAATATCGATGTGGTCGCCTGCCTTAAGGTTTTCAAACTGATTTTTAATTTCCTCATCCTTCACCACGCTCAGGGTAATGCTGGCATTTTCCTTGGAAATGCCCCCTTCCACTTCATTGCCCTGATTGTCCAGTTCAATGACATCGGCGCTGATCAACTCATCTTTGTCGGTAATCTGCTCAACAGGCTGAAACTGGCCCAGTTGATTTTGGTAGTTTTCTATTTGTTGGTCAATCAGCTCATCTGTGATTTTGATCTTGTAGTAAGGGATTTTATCCTGATCAGAGAATTCCACCTCAAAATCCGGGGCCATGGCGATGTCAAAGGCAAACTCCAGCTGCTGGTCATTGTCCCAGTCCACTGATTTTTGTTCGTCTTTGCTGGGCAGGGGTTCGCCCAGCAGGTTGAGGTCCTGTTCCTTAATATATTCAGACAGCTTTTCGCTAACGATTTTATTGACCTCATCCATTTTGATGGAGCGTCCATACATCTTACGGATCAAACCTTCAGGCACTTTACCCGGCCTGAAGCCGTCCATTTTCGCTTTTTTCTTATAGTCTCTTACCACCTGGCTGACTTTCTCCTGGTAATCTTCCGGGTCAACCTGTACCCGCAGTACAGCATTCAGTTCGTCTTTATTTTCCTTGGTAATATTCATGGGCCTCCTTTTTATTCCGATTTAAAAAACCGCTAAAACCTCTCGGAATGCTGTTTTAGCGGCATTTTACATTCATTGCTGTGCGGATGGAGGGACTCGAACCCCCATGCCCGAAGGCACCAGATCCTAAGTCTGACGCGTCTACCAGTTTCGCCACATCCGCAGAATGGTGGTGCAAATATAGACAATTTTTTATTTCTGTGGATAGATACCGGTAAAAATCTCGGAGGATACTGGCTTCAAATTCACTTGGTTTGCTTGATTCAAACCTTCTGTCTTCTTTATTTAAAACCATTGCTTCTAGGTAATCGCCGCCGGTTTTATTTTTCAGCCCTACAATTCCCCTGGCCTGATAAAAACAGGGGCATGTCTGATCTGTGTTCTTCGTTTGGAATTGTCCCCGTTCGATGTTGGTGGGCCTTGTTTGGAATGGGGGCAGTTCTTTGTTCGGACCCATCAGTTGAGATTCCTTCATTCAGAACGACCTCCCGGGCAAGCCCTTCATAACGCTTTGTCTGCGGAGAGCCTTCCTTGTTCAGCAATGCTTTTGGCTTATTCCTTGTTCAGCAATGCTATGGCATGTTCACCGATCAGTTGAAATTCCTTAATTCAAAATTTTCGCCCAGATAGACCCGCCGCACCTGTTCGTCTTCGGAAAGTTCTTTGGAAGTGCCGGCTTTCATAATCGAACCTTCAAACAACAGATATGCCCGGTTAGTAATCGAGAGGGTTTCGTGGACGTTGTGGTCGGTGATCAGTATGCCGATATTTCTGTTTTTCAGCTTGGTAACGATTCTTTGGATGTCTTCCACCGCAATGGGGTCGACCCCGGCAAAAGGCTCGTCGAGCAGCATGAACTTGGGGTCCAAGGCCAGGGCCCGGGCAATTTCAGTTCTCCTGCGTTCTCCCCCTGAAAGCTGAATGCCCAGGCTATTGCGTACTTTTTCCAGGCCGAATTCTTCAATCAGCGATTCGGCCTTTTCCTTCTGCTCCTGCTTGGTGTATTGTGACATCTCCAATACCGCCCTAATGTTGTCTTCTACGGTGAGCTTGCGAAACACAGAGGCTTCCTGGGCCAGGTAACCGATTCCCATTTTTGCCCGTTTGTAGACAGGTTCTTTGGTGATTTCGGTTTGATCCAGAAAGATTTTGCCTTCATTAGGCCGGATGAGCCCCACGATCATGTAGAAGGTGGTGGTTTTACCGGCTCCGTTCGGCCCCAGCAAACCCACGATTTCGCCCTGGGTAACCTGCACCGAAACTTCCTTGACCACGGTGCGCGACTTGTATTTCTTGATCAGATCTTTGGTGTATAAGGTGATTTGTTCGGCCATGGTCACAAAATAGATTTGAAGGTTAAATGGCCTTGCTCGAAGGCCGTCGAAAGCTATGCATAGGCTTTCCACATCACGGATTTGTTTTGTTTATGTTATCAGCTGCGACCCGAAGGCTATGTGATGGCTTTCGAGGTCACAACAGATTTTATGGCAGATGTTATCTTATATGGCAGATGCTATGAGCTCTAACCCATCAACTCTTCCTGCTGTTTTTGTTTTTCGATTCGTTTGGATATCATAATGCCTACCTCATAAAGCAATGCCAGGGGCAGGGTCACCATCACCAGGCTGAATATATCGGGCGGGGTGATCACCGCAGCCATGACAAAAATAAGGATGATGGCATGGCGGCGATATTTTTTCAAAAATGCCGGATAAACCAGGCCTGCTTTACTGAGGAAATAAATCAGGATCGGCAGTTCAAATATAAGCCCGGCAGCCATCACCACCGAGGCGATGGTGCCGATATAGGATTTCAGGTTGATTTGGTTGACCACCTGGTCGCTGACATGATAAGAGCCCAGGAAGTGGACGGAAAGGGGAACGATCACAAAATATCCAAAGAGGACCCCCAGTAAGAAGAGCATGGAGCTAAAGAAGACCGCTCCCCGGCTGTGTTGTATCTCTTTCTGGTAAAGGGCGGGCCTTATGAAACTCCAGAATTCCCAGAACACATAGGGAAAGGCCAATATGAGCCCCAACACCAGGGAAATCATGATGTGGATGGCAAACTGGCCGGACATGCGGATGTTGATGATCTGCAGGGGCTCGGAATTGATGCACAGGTTCTGGGTGTTCAGGGCATCGGCCAGGGCGCAGAGCATGCGGTTGGTCCAAAATTCCGGGTTTTTCGGGGCCAGAATGATCGTGTTGAATATCCAGTCGTGCAGGACAAAAACAACAATGGCAATCACCACAATAGCAATGAATGACCGTATCAGATGCCACCTGAGCTGCTCAAGATGTTCCAGAAAAGTTTGTCCTTTCGATTGTGTCTCTTCCATACCTTTTTGCTATACAATTCCTTCCTTGAGTATGTCGTGTAAATGGATCATTCCCATATACTGTCCATTGGTCTTAACGATGAGCTGGGTGATGTTGTGGTCTTCCATCAGGTTGAATGCATTAATGGCCAGTTCATCGGGCGATATGGTTTTAGGATTGTGCGACATGATGTCTAGGGCCCTGACTTCTTCCACCTTGTCGTATCGCTCGAGCATCCGCCTGAGATCTCCGTCGGTGATGATCCCCACCAGCTGGTCGCCATCCATTACTGCTGTGGCTCCCAGCCGCTTGGATGATATCTCTATGATCACCTCCCGGATATTATCCTCCAGTTGAACCCGGGGTACCTCGTTTTGTTGATATATTTTTTCAACCGTTAGGTAGAGTTTCTTACCCAAAGCGCCCCCGGGATGATACCGGGCAAAATCTTCTTTGCTGAAGCCCCTGTATTCAAGCAAACTGATAGCCAGGGCATCACCCACCACCAGTTGTGCCGTGGTGCTGGAAGTCGGCGCCAGGTTATAGGGACAGGCCTCCTGCTGGACCGTCGTCTTTAACAAATATTGTGCATTTTGAGCCAAATAGGAATGGGTGTTGGAAACCATCCCGATTAGGGGGTTTTTTCGGTATTTAAGCAAAGGCACCAAGACCTTTATCTCCGGGGTGTTGCCGCTTTTGGACAGGGCGATCACCACATCCTCCGGCTGAATGATCCCCAGATCCCCATGTATGGCATCGGCTGCATGCATGAATATCGCCGGGGTGCCGGTCGAATTAAGCGTCGCCACAATCTTTTTTGCAATATTGGCACTTTTCCCTATACCTGTGATCACCACTCTTCCCTTTGAATCATAGATCAATTTGACCACTTGCTCAAACTGATCGTCAATCAGATCGGCCAGATTCCTGACCGATTCCGCTTCATGCAGGATGGTGTCTTTTGCAAGTTTCTGAATGTCTTGAACCATATGGTGTAGATCACTTTAAAAAATGATTTTTATCAAAATATATCCCATCAATTCTTATAAAATTTGTGATAAATTAGTTAAAAAATCTTACCTTTAATGATTGGGTTTTTTCGTTTGACGAAAAATGAAACAAAGCAAATTAAAACATCGTTACAAATTTAATTAAAATAAATCTTGAAAAATTTAATTGCATACAGGATTGAAAAATGAGTGTAGGAGCAGAAGTATCCCTGAAAGATTATTTGAAGCGTTATTTTGGGTTTGATACCTTTAAGGGAAACCAGGAAGTGATCATTCGCAGTTTGCTCTCGGGCCATGACACTTTTGTTGTGATGCCTACAGGCGGGGGCAAATCTCTGTGTTATCAGTTGCCTTCATTGATCACTGAAGGCACGGCGATTGTTATATCTCCTTTGATCGCACTGATGAAGAATCAGGTCGATGTGATGCGGGGTTTTAGTTCCGATGAGGGGGTGGCGCATTTTCTGAACTCTTCCCTTTCGAAGGGTCAAATGCAGCAGGTCAAGGAGGATGTGCTCAATGGCAAGACCCAGTTGTTATATGTAGCCCCTGAATCGTTGACCAAGGAAGAAAATGTTGACTTTTTAAAGCAGGCGAAGGTTGCCTTTTATGCCATAGATGAAGCCCATTGTATTTCGGAATGGGGCCATGACTTCAGGCCGGAATACCGGAAAATTCGCCCCATGGTTGACCGGATCGGGCGGGCACCGATTATAGCCCTTACCGCTACGGCCACGCCCAAGGTTCAGCATGACATCCAGAAAAACCTGAATGTTTTGGATGCCAATGTGTTCAAGTCTTCCTTCAACCGCCCCAACCTTTATTACGAGGTCCGGCCCAAGAAAAACGCCACCAAGGAGATCATCAAATTCATCAAGAACAATCCCGGTAAATCGGGTATTGTTTATTGCCTGAGCCGCAAGAAGGTGGAAGAGTTGGCTGAAACCCTTAAAGTCAATGGCATTAAAGCCCTTCCCTATCACGCCGGCATGGATTCGGCCACCCGTTCAGGAACCCAGGATAAATTCCTGATGGAGGATATTGATGTGATTGTCGCCACCATAGCTTTTGGCATGGGAATCGACAAACCGGACATCCGCTTTGTGATCCATTACAACATTCCCAAAAGCCTGGAGGCTTATTACCAGGAAACCGGAAGGGCAGGCCGCGATGGGGGTGAAGGCAAGTGCATCGCCTTCTATACCTATAAGGACATTCAGAAGCTGGAGAAATTCATGCAGGGCAAGCCGATCAATGAACAGGAAATCGGGAAGCAACTGTTGCTTGAAACCACAGCCTATGCAGAGTCCTCTGTTTGCCGGCGCAAGCAGCTTTTGCACTATTTCGGTGAAAGATATACCGAGGAAAATTGCCAGAACTGCGACAACTGCCTCCATCCCAAAGAAGAATTTGAAGGACGCGATTACCTGCTTCAAGTCCTCAAAGCCGTGAAAACCCTCAAGGGTAAGTTTAAGCATGATCATGTATCCGATTTTCTCGCCGGTAAAGTCACCAACGCGATTAAATCCTATAAACACCATGAAAATGACCTCTTTGGTTCAGGCCAGGACCATGATGCGCGTTTTTGGAAAACCATCATCCGGCGTGCCCTGGTGAAAGGCCTCCTTGATAAGGACATCATCAATTATGGCCTGCTGAAACTCAGCGATGAAGGCAGGAAGTATCTGGAAAATCCTTATAGCATCATGATCAGCCAGGATCATGATTATGATACCCGCGATGATCAGGAAGGGGCTTCCAGTGAACCCAAAAAAAGCGGAGCCGTTGACAATGAGCTGCTCAGTATTCTGAAAGACCTGCGAAAGAAGGTGGCCAAAGAAAATAACCTGCCCCCCTTTGTCATTTTCCAGGATTTCTCGCTGGAGGATATGGCCATTCAGTATCCCATCACCATGGATGAGATGCAGAACATCACCGGTGTCGGTGCCGGTAAGGCCAAGAAGTACGGCCAGAAATTCATCGAGTTGATCAACAACTATGTCAATGAAAAAGACATCATCCGGGCCCAGGATATGGTGGTGAAGTCGGTGGTGAATAAATCGGGCATGAAGGTCTCCATCATTCAAAGCATCGACCGTCAAATGCCCCTGGAGGATATCGCCAAAACCAAAGGCCTTGAAATGCGGGAACTCCTTGATGAAATTGAATCCATCGTGCAGTCCGGCACCAAACTGAACCTGGATTACTACATCAACCAGGTCATTGATGAGGACAAACAGGAAGACATCTATGAGTACTTTCTGGAGGAGGCCGAAACCGAATCGTTGAAGGATGCCCTTCAGGAGCTGGGAGAGGAAGAATACTCCGAAGAAGACGTCCGGTTGATGCGCATCAAGTTCTTTTCGGAATACGGCAATTAATGGCCCTTTGACATCGCTATGATAAGATTATTGGGGTTAAACTCTGAATGATGGTTGATTTTGTTTAAGCTTCCCTTTATATAATCAGCCCTGGTGAAAGGGGGGGCTTGTTCAATTGTTCCTTGATAATTAACACGAAAATTTAATGATCAACCATCTTTTAGAATAGAGGTATTATTATTTTTATCCGTAGCAGCAAATTTATTATGGTGATTTGCATAGGGTGCGCTGATCCTACATCGCCTGTAAAGGATGAAATACCCGGGCGTAAAAGTTATTTCATGGAGATAAATAAACGTGTATAACCACCTTTTCCCTGAAAGCAGGTGTATATCAGCTTGTTTTGGCGACTGATCGGGCAAAACAGACTGGAATTTACCTGCTTTTCATGTAGGGAGGCGGTGCATTCAAGATAAATATTCGCAGATTATGGCTTCTGAATCGGTATTGAAGATCAACGGCCTGACCAAGCACTACGGCAACTTAAAAGCCCTGGATTCCCTCGATATGAATGTCGAACAGGGTACCATCTATGGTTTGCTGGGGCCTAACGGGAGCGGTAAAACCACGACCCTGAGCATCGTCATGGGTATTTTGAGGCAAAGCAGCGGGAAATATTATTGGTTCGGCCGGGAACCTGATTACCGCTCGCGCCTGAAGATTGGTTCGCTCATTGAACAACCCGTTTTTTACCCCTATCTGACCCTCAATGACAACCTTCGGTTGCTGGCCCGCATAAGAGATGTGGGGGATCACGACATTAACCATGTGCTGGGCACCAGCAACCTGCTTAAAAGAAAATATTCCCGCTACAAGGATTTGTCTTCCGGCTTGAAACAGCGCCTGGCCATTGGGGCCACCCTTTTGGGCGATCCTCAAGTGCTGGTGCTGGATGAACCTACCAAAAGCCTCGACCCGGAAGGTTTTTCCGATTTGCGGGAGATCATCCGAAAGGAGTCAGACCGCGGAAAAACCATTGTCCTGGCTAGCCATATTCTCGATGAGGTAGAGAAGGTATGTACCCATGTGGGCATTCTCAAATCCGGCAGCCTCGTGATGGAAGGCCGCGTCAAAGATATCCTCAGTGGCAAGGAAGTAGTCTATGTCTCGGTAGAGGATGGAGATAAGGCCATCCGCGCCTTGAGCAACTGTCAGCTGGTGGAGAAATACGAGGAAGAACAATCCGGCAATTTCCGCATTCTGCTCAAAGACAACCATACCCCGGCTGATTTGAATCAGTACCTTTTTGAGAAAGGCGTGGCTGTTTCCCGGCTCGTCCGACAGAAAAACACATTGGAATCAGAGTTCTTACAACTGATGAAATAATTGATACCATGCGCCGAGTGATCCAAGTAGAAAATATCAAAACCTTTTCCTCCAATTCATTCCGGGTGATCATCAGCCTTCACCTGCTGTTTTTTATTTTGGTCCTTTTGTCCCTTTCCCGGATTGAACTAAGTATGGGCGAATTTTCGGTGAGCCGCCTCTTTAGCTTTCCGGCCTTATGGGAGTTTTTTCCCTGGATTGCCAGTTGGTTTAATCTATTGCTGGCGGTCTTGATCATTGTGCTTACTTGCAACGAGTTTAGATACAATACGTTCCGTTTCCAAATCATGAACGGGTTCCATCAAGGCCATCTTCTGGCCGGGAAGGTCTATATCATGGTGGTGATTGCTCTTTATGCCCTGTTGCTGGTCATATTGTCCGGCCTGGTTTCCGGGGCGATTCAGCAGGGAGGCAGTGGCTTCAGCATTCATATGTCGGGTTTTAATCATGTGGGGATATACTTTTTACAAACCCTGGCTTATATGTCGCTGGCTTTGTTCTTTGCCGTGTTATTGAGAAACAATGCCCTGGCCATCGTCGTTTTTATGCTTTATCTTTTCCCGGGAGAAGTGATCCTCAGGAAACTTTTATTTTCGGGGGTTGAGGCCTACTTTCCGGCCAAACTTATTGGCGACCTCACCCCGCTGCCCTCCCTCTTTACCGAACAAATCTCCCTGATTCCGGGAGCAGACGTGCAAATGAGTCAACAGGCCTCCAATATGCTGAGCCTCTCGCAAGGGGCCGGCTTTGCCGTGCTTTATACCCTGGTATTCCTGACAGCAACCTACCTGATTCTTAAAAACAGAAGCTTTTAACCCTTATGGCGGTTTTGGCGTTCTTCCAAAAGCCGCTGACACTTCTCGTACTGTTCGTTGTCCTGGTAATGCCTGAGCAGGCGGCTGAAAAAATCCTCATCCCCGTAAAACGGATGCTTGTTGTTGAAAGGAATCTCCCCTTTTATGGTCAGTCGCAGAATCTCTTCTTTTGAATTTTTTCCGGTCTCGGCTTCCAAATGCGTTTCATAGGAAGTTAAAGCTTCCTTTGACTGATCCTCAGAAGTTTCATGCAGGCCCTCTATAAATTTGGTGATCTCATATTGAAGTTGAATGGATTCGCTGTTTTCTTTCATCAGCTTTTTATTCTCCTGGTATCGGGCTTCAATCTTTTCCGATTTTTCATCGGTGAGTTCTTCCTCCAGCATCGCCTGGGCAATCATGTTGTTTTGATGGATCACTTCCATGTTCCTCTCAGTGCGTTGCTTTAAGGCTTCCAGTGTTTTTTTGAGCAATTCGATCATCGGGACACCTCTGTTTTTTTAACCGGTCTGTGAATGATTTGCGATTCCTGCAGATGAACGACCCAACGTTCGTCACCGCCAACAACATGATCGAAACCCACCCGTTTCAATTCTTGAAGGTTAACGACCCATCCCGTATAAAATGATCAATGATTGCGGATGATGACCTCCATTAATTATGCTTCCAATGAATTAGATGATGAGCTTCATTAATGTAGTTGACCCTGGCAGGTAATTTTTCATTTCCACGGGTTTTTGATTACCATATACCAATAAGGTCGAACCTTAATACCTTTTTAATGGATAAATAATCAATAAGATCAGACATACCAAATTTTTATGAACCTTCGCCAACAAATAATCAAACTGCAGGGGATTCAGCAAAGATTGCTGTAATAATAACGTATATGGGCACTAGGTTATTCTGATGTTGGTTTGGGTATCCAGGGCATCGCGCAGTCCGTTGCCGATTAGGGTAAAGGCGAGTACGGTCAGCATGATGGCCAGGCCGGGCAATATAGCAAGATATCCCATATCCACCAGGATATAGCCATAATGTTGTTTGATCATGGTTCCCCAGGAAGGCATGGGGGGTTGCACACCGATGCCCAGAAAGCTTAGCCCTGCTTCGATAAGGATGGCCGATGCGAAGTTGGCCGCCGAGATGATGATCACCGGGTTGATCACATTGGGCAAAATATGGCGCACAATGATTCTGCCGGAAGGAAATCCGATGGCACGGGCTGCTTCAACAAATTCTTTTTCCCGTATTGAAATGATCTGCCCGCGCACCACCCTGGCTACTTCCACCCACATAGTCAGCCCCACAGCAATGAATATTTGCCAAAACCCTTTGCCGATAACAAGGGTGATGGCAATCACCATTAACAGGGTGGGAATGCTCCAGACCACATTGATCAGCCACATGATCAGGTCATCCACTTTACCTCTAAAATAACCCGCCACCGAGCCAAGACTCAGGCCAATGAGCAGGGATATGAATACGGAAATGAACCCCACTGAAAGGGATATGCGGGCTCCAATGATGAGTCGGCTCAAAAGATCCCGGCCAAAACGGTCTGTCCCCAGCAGGAAGGTCTGGGTTTCAATATGCTGATTCCGGATTTTTTCTTTGAGGGCAGCATATCCAATTTGTCGTTTTTTACCGGTTATGTCAGTAAAATAGAAGGTTTGGTTTTGGTAGTTCACGGGTTGATCATTCGATATGGCAAAGGCCACATCCACCGGATTGAATTCGCGGATGAATTTTTCCCGGTCGTACTGGGTATATTCCTGGATGATGAGTTGCTTCCCTTTGAATGAATAGCCCTTTATCGGTATCTCGCCATATCGGCTGGGTTTTCCCACCAGCATGGTTTTCAAAAAAGAGGTGGATTCAGCATTTTGGTTGCGCCTTCTTTTAAGCATGTTTACTGTGAAGCCGGGTTTTTTGGTAGTAAGGGCTAAATGTTGTGCATTGGCGTTGGGGGTGGGGTCGGGGGTGATCAGATAGCCCAGCAAAGCGGTGATGAACAGGGCAAGCAAGAACAGGAGGCTTCCCAGGGAGAAGCGGTTTTTGCGGAAACGCTGCCAGGCAATTTGTCCCGGGTTCATTGAAGTTTCAGGCTGCTGGCGGTAATCTTGCTGTTTCATCTCATGAGACAAAGTAAATATATTTTCATTAATTGACATGATAGCGGCGTGCTTTCCATGAAAAGCCGCCCCAAAAGCCAGCCACAGCCGAGAGGCTGCTGTAGAGGGGGTAGAGAATTTGGGCAAAGGGATAGCAAGTCCACAGGTGGTGTTTTTTCAAATGGTGGGCAGCCGGAAAAATCAACAGCCCATCGGTAAGGGCTTTACCAAGGAGTCCGCCGACCAAAGGCTTGGTCAGCGCCGGGTCAAAGCAGGTGCCTGTTGCCAGCAGCACCAACCATATATTGAAGGCTGCAACGATTGATCCCATGGCCAGGATGTCAGGATCTTTGTAGTGACGGCTTTTAGAGACCCATCTTTTGCGCTGGTTCCAAAACGATCGCAGGGTCTTTGAGGGCTGGGTGTGGACCATAGCCTGCCTTGATTTGTTAAAGGCGACCTGGCCCGGGGCCCACTTTTTGATTTTTAACAGCAGCATGGTGTCGTCGCCCGAGGCAATGCTTCGGGTAAAGGGGTCGTTCAGTTGCTGGTAGATGTCTTTGGGAAAAGCCATGTTGGCCGCATTACAAAAAACGGGGCGTTGAATGCCGGTGCTTCCCGCTGCTGCAGCCAGCAGCGTAATGAACTCCAGGGCCTGGAGCTTTTCCAGGGGTCGGTGGGGTTGGGTGTCAAATACAACCGGACCGAACATCAAAGAGGGACGATGCTGGCTGTAAAAACGCGCTACAGATTCCAGCCAGTACGGGCCCATCCGGCAATCTGCATCGGTCGTGACAATCAGTTCCCCCCGGGCCTGCTCAATGCCCCGGGCTACAGCTGCCTTTTTTCCTACTTCATGCAGGGAATTGTTCAGAATCAACATCTCAGGCTCAATTTGACTGCGCCAGGCCTCGAGCCGGGAAAGGGTCTGGTCGGTTGAATGATCATTGACAGCAATGACCTGCCACATCTGCCTGGAATAGCGCTGCCGGGCAAGATGTTTAAACAAGGCATCTACCTGCCCGGCCTCATTCCTCAGAGCTATCACCAGAGAAACACGGGGAAATGGCTGGCCCGTGCATCCTCTTTTTTTGTCTCTGCCAATGCGCTGCCATCCATATGTCAGGGTGGTAATCAGCAGAAAATAAGGAGCAAATAAGACTACGGTAATGATCTCAGATGGGGTCATGGCTGATGATACTTTTTGCCGGTCTGCAAACCCAATAATTCTTGTCTACAAAAATGGCTTTTATTTTTTATTTTCTAAATTAATTTTTAAACTTGTTAATTCGAACAATCGGAGTCAATAACTGTGGTATACTAAAATTAATGCCTGTAAAATTAGCATTATTTTGATCGATTTGATTACATTTGCATTTAAGTAAATACTTGAAAAGGGGCACGTTTCGTATCATATGAATAAGATAAAACTGAACGTACTTGGGATTTCTTATAGCCAGACGCAGACAGGGGCTTATGCGCTGGTTCTGACTGAAGAAAAAGGAGAGCGAAGGATTCCCATCATAATAGGAGGGTTTGAGGCACAGTCCATCGCCATTCAACTGGAGGGCCTGAAACCACCGCGGCCGCTGACCCACGATCTTTTCCACAATTTTGCACTGACTTTTAATATCAACCTCAAGGAAGTGATCATTTATAAATTGGAGGAAGGCGTTTTTTATTCACAGTTGGTCTGTAACAGCAATGGGGAAGAGGTGGTCATTGACGCACGTACCTCCGATGCCATCGCATTGGCCTTGCGGTTTAAATGTCCGATTTATACCACCGAAGAGATCCTCTCCAAGTCGGGCATTGTCATTGATCTGGAGCAGGAGAAAGGAAGCGCAGAGGCGAAAAGTGAAAAGAAATCCAAAAAGACTACCAAAGAATCCAACCAGCAATACCGGGATATGGGCCTTGGAGAACTGGAAGAACTGCTGGATGAAGCAGTTAAAAATGAAGAATATGAAAAGGCTTCTTTGATCCGGGACGAAATCAAACGAAGAAAAAAGTAACCTCCAATTGCCGACCCTGAATCTTTTTCCATGAAAAAATTGCTTGTCCTCATATCCGTGCTTCTGGTAAGTACAGGATTTGTTGTGGATCAAACTTCCATTGGGCCTTCTCAATCCGCCAACAATAATAAGCAACAGATGGATACCTCCGGGCATTCGTCCGGTTCATCCCCTTCGCAAGAACAAGATTCAACCCTTCAGTCACAACAGGATTCTGCCCCTGAGCAAAGCAAAAAGGTCGATACCACGCAGGGAACGCCCCGCTCCAACATTCTGCTGGATAAAGGAGATAATGGGGGCTTTACCATTATGTCGCTGCTTCGGGGTTTATTGGGCCTGGCGGTTTTGATATTTATTTCTTGGCTCTTTAGCATCAACCGCCGCGGCATCGACTGGGCCGTTGTGGCCAAAGGACTGGCAATTCAAATTATCCTTGCCCTCAGCATTCTTTATATTCCCGCGGTAGCCAGTGTTTTTGATTTTGTCGGCCAGATTTTTGTCAAAATACTTGATTTTACCGAAGCAGGCAGCGAATTTCTTTTTGGACCCCTGCTCAATCAGGATTCCATTGGCTATATCTTTGCCTTTCAGATTTTGCCGACCATCATTTTCTTTTCGGCCCTGACCAGTGTGCTGTTTTATCTGGGTGTGATCCAGGTGGTGGTCAAGGGCCTGGCCTGGGTGATGACCAAAGCCCTGAAATTATCTGGCATGGAGGGGTTGTCGCTGGCCGGGAACATCTTTCTTGGCCAAACCGAATCGCCCCTGATGATCAAAGCCTACCTGCCCCGGATGAATGATTCCGAGATGCTGTTGGTGATGATCGGCGGAATGGCAACTGTGGCAGGTGGGGTTATGGCCGCTTATGTAGGATTCCTCGGCGGGGATGATCCCACCCAGCGGGTGCTCTTTGCCAAACACCTGCTGACGGCTTCTGTTATGGCTGCACCCGGAGCCATTGTTGTCTCTAAAATCCTGATCCCCCAAACCGGCCAGGTGAGTAAAAAGATTGAGGTGTCCATGGAAAAAATCGGCTCCAATTTTTTGGATGCCCTCTCAAACGGAACTTTGCAGGGTCTCAAGCTGGCCGCCAACGTGGGCGCCATGCTGCTTGTCTTCTTTGCTTTTATCGCCATGGTCAATTTTGTTTTCCTGAAAGTGGGCGACTGGACTGCCCTGAACCAAACCATCGCTTCAGCTACTGACGGCCAATACCAAAAGCTGTCCCTGGAATTTGTGCTGGGTTATTTGTTTGCCCCGCTGATGTGGCTGATTGGGGTTTGTAAAGCCGACATAACCCTGCTGGGCCAATTGCTGGGCGAAAAAATCATTGCCAGTGAATTTGTGGGCTATACATCCCTGGCTGAAATGAAATCGACCGGCCAGGCTGTGTTCGGCAAATTTGCCGAGTATAAGTCCATCATCATGGCTACCTACATGCTGTGCGGATTTGCCAATTTTGCTTCCATCGGTATCCAGATTGGAGGCATCGGCGGGCTGGCCCCCAACCGGCGAACCTTTCTCTCGAAAAACGGCATGCGTGCCCTTATCGGTGGAACCATCGCTTCCCTTTTCTCAGCCACCATCATTGGCATGATTATGGGCTAGTATCGTGAAAAGAATAAATTAGTAGGGAGGAAATATAGTAGGGAGTATGGAGTAGGGAGTAAATTAGTAGGGAGTATGGAGTAAGGACTAAGGGGTAAATGTAGTAAGGAGTAAATTAGTAGGGAGCTCAGTTATTGTATTCATTTTTAAAGCTTTATTATCATGAATAGACGAAACATCCTATGGCTTGTCGTGTTGATCCTATTGCCACTGGCATCTTTCTCTCAGGGAATACCCAATAACGAGAATGATTATCTGATCACCCTGGACACCGATTACGGGGAAATCAAAATGGTGTTGTATGACGAAACCCCCATCCACAAGATGAATTTTATAAAGCTGGCCAATGCCGGGGTTTATGATCACCTGAAATTTCACCGCGTCATTGATCAGTTCATGATCCAAACCGGCGATCCAAAAACCCGGAATAAATCCAGGGATTACGATCCTTCAATCATCAGGAAAACGTTGCCGGCAGAAATCCGCCCCAACCAAAAAAATATCTATGGTGCTGTCGGGGCTGCCCGGCGGGATAATCCCCAGAAATCCTCCAATGGCAGCCAGTTTTATATCGTTGAGAATCCCAAGGGGGCACCCCATCTGGATGGCGATTATACGGTTTTTGGCCGGGTTTTGAGTGGTTTGCGCGTGGTACACAAAATAGCCGGTGTTGCCACCGACAAGAATGACCAGCCCAAGAAGGATATCCGCATGAGGGTAAGCGTCGATACGGTTAAGCGGTCAAAGATCGAGCGTTTTTATAATTATAAGTATTAGAAGGAAAGCCTTAATTGACGAAGGTATAGAGTCAAGCTGTGTATCCAACTTGCAGGTTATGATCTTCTTTTCAGCAATAAGTTTGTCATTTTAATTATCAGTGGCTCAGTTTTCCGGGCTATAAAGGCGTTTAGCCAGCAGCAGGATTTTACCGATGCGGCTTCCGGCATTAAACAATAGCTCTCCGGCGGCTGATAAGGCAGCCTGATTGTCCATGGGTTTTTCCATAACGGGTAGAAGCAGGTCGAATAATCCGGGGGGATTGGCCTCGAGCGAGCCGGTAACGGCAATGACGGGTTTATTGTGTTTGTGGGCCAGCCGGGCCACACCAGCCGGTGTTTTGCCGTAATGGGTCTGGGCATCTATTTGGCCTTCCCCTGTAATAATCATATCGGATGAAGCGATGGCCTGTTCAAGGTTCAAGGCTTTTGCAACCAGTTGAAAACCGTTTTCCAGGGAAGCCCTGGAGAAGGCCAGCAGGCTGATGGCCATTCCGCCGGCAGCACCTGTGCCGGGGCGGGTCATCATGTCTTCCTGGGTATGCTGCTGCAAAACCCTGGCATAAGCGGCAAGATTTTGGTCCAGTATCTTCAGGTCCCCTTTTTCGGCACCTTTTTGGGGGCCATAAACATAGGCTGCTCCATTGGGGCCGGTGAGCGGATTATCAACATCACTGGCAATGGCAATGCTGATTTGCTGCAGGCGGGGATCCATCTTTTCGGTGTCAATGCGCTCGATGTAGTTGAGCTTTTCGGTGGTGGGGTTCAGCAATTGTCCGTTTTTGTCGTAAAATCTTGCCCCCAGGGCCTGAAGCATTCCGGCTCCCCCGTCAATGGTGGCACTTCCGCCAATTCCCAGGATGATCCTGCGGCATCCCCCCTCCATCGCAGCCCGGATCAATTCCCCCGTACCGTAACTGGTCGTTACAAAAGGATTCCTTTCCTGGGCCTCCAGCTTTTCAATGCCCGAGGCTGCCGCCATTTCAATGACCGCCGTTTCACCATCACCCATCACCCCATAAGTGGCCGTTGTCTCGCGCATCAGCGGATCATGAACCTGCCGCTCATGCAAAACCCCATCGGTGGCATCGATCAAAGCCCGTACCGTGCCCTCTCCACCATCAGCCAAAGGTAATTTGCC
Source organism: uncultured Bacteroidota bacterium (assembly GCA_913055635.1). GTDB lineage: Bacteria > Bacteroidota > Bacteroidia > Bacteroidales > UBA12077 > JAGXLC01. The sequence continues at coordinate 14,193 of CAJXLK010000027.1, read as the reverse complement.
CACCACTACCCCGGCCGCTTCAGCTTTTAACCCTTCCGCCAACCGCTGACACGCCTCATATGCACTCAAACTATGCTTGAACGAATCACTGCAAATCAATACCTCCATAACCAATAACTTTTTCCGGTGAATTATTTCCTGGTTCCCTTCTTTAGGGTGAAGGCAAAGGAGGTGCCTTTGCCGGGGGTACTACGTACATTGATGGTTTGCCCGTGCGCTTCAATGATGTGCTTGACAATGGCCAATCCCAGACCGGTGCCCCCCTGCTCCCTCGAGCGGCTCTTGTCAACCCGGTAAAAACGCTCGAAAATCCTGGGTATATCGCTCTCTTTGATCCCTAACCCGTTGTCGGTGACTTCCACCAAAATGTTTTCCCCCATGTCCATGAAAGAAGTAGTGGTTTTGCCATTTTCCCGGCCGTAAATAATGGAGTTGATCACCAGGTTATTGACCAGCTGGTAAATCCGTTCCTTGTCGGCATAAACCTTGATCGTTTTGTCGTATTTTGAACCAAAAGTCAGACGGGTGCCCTTTTCTTTGGCCCGTAACTCATGGGATTCATATACATCCTTGATCAGAGCCACCATATCAAATGTCTCATACTTGAGCTCCAGCTCCCCCGATTCAAGCTTGGTAATGGCTTCCAGGTCTTCAACAATAGAAATCATCCGGTTGATGCTCTTTTCTGTTTTTTTTAGGTATCTCTGATTGATATCCGGGTCATCAATGGCCCCGTCCAGAAGCGTTAAGACATAACCTTGAATATTGAAGATCGGTGTTTTAAGCTCATGGGAAACATTGCCCAGGAATTCTTTCCGGTAACGGGCCATCTGCTTAAGCTGGGTAATTTCCCGTGTTTTGTTGCGGGCCCAGTTGATCACTTCGTCATTGACCTCGCGGATGATGTCTTTATCTTCCAAATCCCTTCGCAAATCCTTCTCCGGAACGTTTTTTTGGTGAATGGTCTTGTAAATGGGGTTGATCTTTTCAAAGATGAAGCTGTTCAGCATGTAATAGACCACGATATATACAGCGATGAAAATGAAAAGGATCCCGAACAGGACAGGCCACAGGTGTTGAGACTTGTCATAGAAGACCATTAGCACCAGGACGACTGCGGCAATGAACGAAGTAATCAGGGAAATATTGACCGCCATTTGGCGGGGTGAAGTTGGTTTCATAGTCCGAATGTTTTAAGGCCTTAAATCATATCAACGTCCGCGGCTTGCTTTTCTTGCTCTTAAGAGGTTAACTTCATTTTAACCCTGGAAAAAACATCGGTATATCAAAGATGCAGCCAGCAATAAATTGAATGCTGACTTTCTCTGAAATTCTGGCCCGGGAAAAGCATCGGCATCTCACAGGTGCGCGCAGCAACAAATTGAATGCCGGCTTCCTTTGAAATTTTAGCCCTGGAAAAACATCGGCATCTCAGGAATAGGCAAAACTCCTGTTTAAGCTTCTTCGGCATGCGCCATTCCACCATACAATACACTGACCCGGGCCGTTACAAAATGAATTATTCCGTCTCCGGAAACTTCGGCCTGGACTACTTCTGTTTACCGGCCCAGCTGTTGCCTGACAATTTTGGCCACATACTTGCCAATCACATCAAATTCAAGGTTCACTACGGTTCCGGGTTTCATTTGATGGAAATTGGTCATGTTGTAAGTATAGGGAATCACTGCCACTTCAAAGGAGTTTTCCTGGGAATTGACCACAGTCATGCTGACCCCGTTGATGGAGATGGAGCCTTTTTCCACCGTAATATAATCTTCCTGCGAGGGGTCATACTCAAACTTTAGGTACCAGCTGCCGTCGGCTTCCCTCACATCGGTGCATGTTGCCGTTTGGTCCACATGGCCCTGCACAATATGGCCATCCAGGAAGCTGTCGGCTTTCATGCTGCGCTCCAGATTGACTTTGTCGCCTTTCTCAAGCAGCCCCAGGTTGGATTTGTCCAGGGTTTCCTGTACTGCTGTTACTGTAAAGGTCTGCCGCTCCTGGTCAACGTTTACAACGGTTAGGCATACCCCGTTGTGCGATATACTCTGGTCTATCTTAAGCTGATCTGCAAATGAGCATTCCATGGTAATATGGAGGTTGCCCCCCTCTTTTTCCAGCTCTACCACTGGCGCTGCTTCTTCAACGATTCCTGAAAACATAGTTTATTTATTTTTGTTCCTTATTTTTGTGCGAATTTAGAAATTATTTGTTGTTTATTGTGAAAAATAAATTGCATATTTGATAAACCCGCGGGGCTTGATCAGCCCCGGCCAGCCAGTTTTAAGTGATCGGTAGAAGCATCATTTATTCAAACAGATTTTGCCTCGGTAATGAATATCCCCCGTATTAACACACCCTGTTTTAACACACCCCGCTAAGCGGGGTAGGTTTATGGCCGGGATTTGAGGTACCCCGCTAAGCGGGGGCATGTTGGATAACGTTGAATTTGTTAAGCGAGCAATGACCAGATGATATTTGTAACAGGAGGAACCGGTTTTGTAGGTGCGCATCTGCTTCGCCATTTGGTGGAAGAAGATCAGCGGATTGTGGCTTTGAAGCGTCCCACTGGTGATACGGGTTACACCCGCCGGGTATTTGAGACCTATTCGGGCGATGCCGGAAACCTTTTCCATCGGATAGATTGGGTAGAGGGCGATGTGTTGGATTATATGTCCCTGGAGAAGCCCATGGAGGGAGCAGACCGGGTTTATCATGCCGCAGCCATGGTAAGTTTTGATCCGGGCAAGCGGGAGGCTGTGCTTCAGACCAACATCCGGGGAACGGCCAATGTGGTGAATGCAGCATTGGAACAGGGGGTATCCCGCATTGTTTATGTAAGTTCGGTGGCGGCCCTGGATCCACCCAAAGAAGACCACCCCATCGATGAGCAGCAATTCGGCAATTTGCCCACACGCTATTCGGCCTATGCCGAAAGCAAGTTTCAGGGTGAACTGGAGATATGGAGAGGAGTGGAGGAGGGCCTTCAAGCCCTGGTGGTTAATCCCTCTGTGATAATGGGACCCCTGGCTCCGGCCGACGGACCGGGCGGATTTTTTCATGCCATTCGCGGCGGGTTGCCCTTTTATCCCGGCGGAATAACCGGCTTCGTTGACGTGCGCGATGTATGCCGGGCCATTACCGAACTTACCGCCAAAGACCTCTTCAATGAACGTTTTATCCTCTCCCGGGACAATTATTCGTATCGCTATGTCTTTGAAACCATTGCCCGTGTTCTGAATGTCAAACCACCCCGCCGGCGCCTTCATCCTGCCCTGACCGCCACAGGCTGGCGGCTGGAATGGCTCCGGGCTAAATTAACCGGCTCGCCCCCACGATTAACCCGCGAAATGCATCAATCCGCCCACCGCCAGGTGGCTTTTTCCAATCGCAAACTCAAAGAGGCCATCGGTTTTCAATATACCCCCATTGAACAGACAATAGCCGATACGGCCCGGCATATGAAACCATCAGGGCCTAAAAAGAAATCAACGCCTTGAAGCTGGTATCCATGAACCGCTACAATATATATGAATGAAACCTGCATCCAGTAACCTACACAACAAGGACATGATGAATCCATGCAGGTGCCATAAGGCCAAAAAAATCGTGGTTGACCAAAAGAAATCATACCATGAAGCCGTTATTTCCACTCATTTACAACACGGATATCTATAAAATAAGCTATTCCATGGTAATTGAACCAATAACCCGTAACTTAGGTTCGTTAAAAGATTAATTGACAATACTTAACCAAACTATATCTTTAGCCACCTCCCGCTTAGCGGAGTCTGTTACCTTTGGTCATAAAGAGAAAAAGATAATCTAAATGAAAAGCAAAAAGAAGACAAAGAAAAAGAACTCATCCGGCACAGGGGTCAAAAAGAAAAAACTGAGAAATCAGGTGTTCGATTTATTCAAGAGCAACCCCACCCGGTCCTATAATTATAAACAGGTCTCCAGCATGTTGAAAGTTAAGAACAAACAAAAGCGCAAGCTGGTGATGGACGTGCTGGGGGAACTGGAACGATCTAAACACCTAAAAGAAGTCAAAAAAGGCAAATATCAGGTCAACCTGAAGTCCAGTAATGTTCAGGGACGGGTTGAATTCACCGCCAAAGGAACCGGGTATCTGGTTTCAGAAGATATTGACCAGGAGGTTTTCATTGCCAACCGCAACCTCAATCATGCCCTGCCCGGAGATAAGGTTAAGGTTCGCCTGTATGCCCAGCATAAGAATAAGTTGTTGGAAGGCGAGGTGCTCCAGATACTGGAAAGGGCTAAGACAAGGTTTGTTGGAACCGTATCGGTATCCAGCAGCTTTGCATTCCTGGTTACTTCCAGTAAAAGCGTGCCTTACGATATTTTTATTCCCCTTAAAAAGCTAAAGGGCGCCCAAAACGGCCAGAAAGCCGTGGCCCGGATTACCGACTGGCCCCAGAAGGTCAATAACCCGTTTGGGGAAATTCTTGAAGTGTTGGGCGATAGTGGCAACAATGAGGTGGAAATGCATGCCATCCTTGCCGAGTATGATTTGCCCTATGCATTTTCCGAATCGGTGGAACAGGCCGCTGAGAAGATACCCGAACAAATCCCGGATGAAGAATACAAAAAACGGAAAGATTTCAGAAAAGTTCCCACCTTTACCATTGATCCGGCTGATGCCAAGGATTTTGACGATGCCCTGTCCATCCGGAAGCTGAAGGATGGCAAATGGGAGGTTGGCATTCACATTGCCGATGTAACCCATTATGTCAAACCCGATACCATCCTTGACCAGGAAGCATATGACCGGGGGACTTCGGTATATTTGGTAGACCGGGTGGTACCCATGTTGCCCGAGCGCCTTTCCAACGGGGTATGTTCCCTGCGCCCTGAAGAGGATAAGTTGTGCTTTTCTGCCGTCTTCACCCTTGACGATCAGGCCCGGGTGCATGATCAATGGTTTGGGCGTACTGTGATCCGTTCCGACAAGAGGTTCGATTACCAGCAAGCTCAGGATTTAATCGATGGAAAGGAAGGGCCCCTTCAACAGGAGATGCTTACCCTGGACGAGCTGGCCCATAAGCTCCGGAATGAGCGCTTTAAGGCCGGCTCCATCGCCTTTGAACGGGTCGAGGTTAAGTTTTTGCTCGATGAACTGGGCTCACCCACCGGCGTTTACTTTAAGGAGCACGGCCGCTCCAACCAACTCATCGAGGAATTTATGCTGCTGGCCAACCGCAAAGTGGCCGAATACATCGGGAATGTGCCCCGCGATAAAACCCCCAAAACATTCGTTTACCGCATCCACGACAAACCCGATTCCGACAAACTGGAGACTTTTGCCGACTTTGTCCAGAAGTTTGGCTACAGCATCAACATGAAAAACAACCGCACCATCACCAGTTCAATCAATGAGTTGCTGGAAAAAGTGGAAGGCCGCAAAGAGCAGAATGTTGTGGAAACCCTTGCCATCCGTAGCATGGCCAAGGCCGAATACTCTACAAAGAACATTGGCCACTATGGCCTCGCCTTTGATTATTATACCCATTTTACTTCCCCCATCCGCCGTTATCCCGACATGATGGTCCACCGCCTGTTGGCACGGTACCTGGAAGGTGGTAGCTCGGCCAACCAGAAAAAGTACGAAAATATGTGCCAGGCAACCTCTGATATGGAGAAGCTGGCCGAGGACGCCGAACGGGCTTCCATCAAATATAAACAGGTCGAATTCCTTCAAAACCAGGAGGGAGAGGAGTTTGACGGGATCATTTCCGGGGTGATGGAATGGGGCGTTTTTGTTGAACTCAATGATACCAAGTGTGAAGGATTGGTGCACATCCGCGATTTGGACGATGACTTTTATGTGTATGACGAACGCAATTATTGCATCATCGGTCAAAGCAATGGCAAAAAATACCAGCTGGGCGATCCTGTACGGGTCAAACTGGTTCGGACCGATCTGGAGAAGAAACAGATCGATTTCCTGATGCTCGATAAACGCTGATCGGTCTGATCCGTTTTTATGACCATTCCCTGGGGATCATTTTGGAGCCTGTAAAGGGCCTTTAAACGACTTTTAAACGGCCTTCACCCGGCTATTCATACTCCTTTCTGAAAGCTTCTATCGCTCCGGTTATTGATTGGATTATACTTCCTGTTTTTTCCCTGCCGGTTATTCGCTCCCCGCCTTACAAGCCGGGGAGTGGGGTCGATGGTTGCTGGTTATATTTTGCGGACTTTATGGTTAAACCACTAAGGCTTGGAGCAGGGCTCAATCTATTTGATAATACAGGGTGAAGAGCATGGCATTGTTGAACTGGCCGCGGTTGAGCCAGAATTTTTGCCCGCCGGGATGGGCTCGCACCGGGAACAGGCTGTAGTTGAAACGCACGTTGATAACGAAATTTTTGCCCAGTTCATAGTTGATGCCTACCAATCCGGAAAATTCAAACTGGTTAAACGGGCGTTGATTGTCCAAATCCTCCGGTTCACGAAAACCGTTGCCATCGTCATCAATCAGGGCCTCGGTGAGGTATCCTGCTGCCAGGCCTGCTTCTCCCACCAGCCGAGGCATTAAATTGGTTTTGGCGACCAGGGGCACCTGGATGTAGTTCAGCCGGCAATGAAAATAGCTTTGCCGGTTTTGTAGTTCTTGTTCTGAGATCTTGCTGCCTTTCTGGAGATATTCCAATTCAAGCTGGAGGATCAGGTTGGGTGAAATACGGGTATTGACCCAACCTCCGAGACGTACCCCGGGTTTGTTGTAGCCCCCCAGCTGGTCTCCGTCGAGCTGGGTGGCCGCCAGCCCCCCCATTGCACCTCCATGGAAGCGCTGGCCAAATGATGCGATCGCCAGCAGGGAAAAGACTATGATGCCGCCCAGGGTTCTCATAAATAATGGTTTTGCAGTATCAAGCTTATGGTGAGCCAGGCTGGAGACAGGGTCAGCAGGTCAGATGAAATGCCCCTAAAACATGCTTCTTCCTCTGGTAGTAACGGTTGTAGATTTGTACGGCTTTGCCGGTTTTCTTGTCGTACAATTCGATGTCCTGGTCATGAAGGTATTGCCTGACTTCATCGCTGATCGACATCATTCCGAACTGGCCTTTCCCGACGACCACGATCTCAGGCTGCTCTCGTTCAATCACTTCCTTGATGTCTTCCACCTGCAGGTTGTGACCCTTTTTGCGCCACCACTCAGGGATCACTTTGCCCCCGGCTACCATCAGGTCCTTTTCATAAGTCTTTCCGTCAATGACCATTTTTCCAAATCGATATTCCTCAATCATAGTGCCTTGTCTTTCTTTCCGCGGAGGATAAATTACGAAAAAATTTGTACCATGTCAAATTTAAAGAACCTCACCATTAACGCTCCATGCTTACACTTACCCGGTCCATCTTGCCTCCCATCGGCGGATTCATTTTGGATACTTTCACCCTCACATGATCTATCCCCTCCAAATGAGTATATAGGGCATCCAGAATCCGCTGGCCAATGTGCTCGAGCAAATGCGATTTTTTCTCCATCTCTTGCTTGACGATCTCGTAGGCTTTTTGATAGTTCACTGCATCTTTCAGGTTGTCACTCTGCCCGGGTTGTTCCATGTTGGCCTCTATGGTAAGGTTAACCAGGAAACGATTGCCTACGATCTGTTCTTCTTTAAAATGCCCGTGAAAGGCATAAAATTCCATGTCTTCGAGGTGAATGGCGCCCATGTTTGAAAAATTAGATTCTTATTGCATCATTTATTCGATAAAATCAAATATTTTTGTACGAATGCAAAAATAAAGCACTTTTACTCACTTTTACAACAAATTGTGTTTTATTCAGTGAATCAATTGAAAACATCGCATAAATACATTTCAAACATGGCAAATTCCGAGCAACAAGAAGAAGGAAAGAAGAAGCCTCTGAATTTCATCGAGCAGATTGTAGAGGAAGATATCAGCAACAACCGGAACGACGGGCGTATTCACACCCGTTTTCCACCCGAGCCCAACGGCTTTCTCCATATTGGTCATGCCAAATCCATATGTTTGAATTTTGGTATAGCCGAGCGCTATGGAGGGAAGACCAACCTGCGTTTTGATGACACCAATCCGATGAAAGAAGAGCAGAAGTACATAGACTCGATCAAAGAGGATGTCCATTGGCTGGGTTTTGACTGGGAAGGCCGAGAATATTATGCTTCTGATTATTTTGAACAGCTCTATGAGTTTGCCATCAAGTTGATTAAGCAGGGGGATGCCTATGTATGTGAGTTGAGTCCGGAGGAGATTCGAAATACGCGGGGTACGCCTACTGAGCCGGGCAGGGAAAGTCCTTACCGGGATCGGCCCATTGAGGAGAGCCTGGATTTGTTCAAGCGCATGCGGGCAGGGGAATTTGAGGAAGGCAGTTGTCAGTTGCGGGCCCGCATTGATATGGCATCGCCCAACATGCACCTGCGCGATCCCATTCTTTACCGGATTCGGCACATTGCCCATCCCCGCACCGGCGATAAGTGGTGCATTTACCCGATGTACGATTTTGCCCATGGCCAGTCAGACTATATTGAGGGCATCACCCACAGCCTTTGCACCATGGAATTTGAGAATCACCGCCCCCTCTATGACTGGTTGCTCGACAAAATTGTTGAAGGCGATTACCGGCCCAAACAAATTGAGTTTGCCCGGCTGAACCTGAGCTTTACGGTGATGAGCAAGCGCAAGCTCCTGGAATTGGTCAATGAAGGGTATGTAGACGCATGGGATGACCCACGGATGCCTACCATTAGCGGTATCCGACGCAGGGGGTATACACCTGCCTCGATCCGGGAATTTTCCGAAAAGGTTGGAATTGCCAAGCGTGATAACGTTATAGACGTTGCCTTGCTGGAGAACAGCCTGCGCGAGGACCTCAATAAGCGGGCCCAGCGGGTGATGGCCGTTACCGACCCGGTCAAGGTGGTTATCACCAATTATCCCGAGGATCAGGAAGAAGAATTGGATGCAGTGAACAATCCCGAGGATGAAAGCATGGGTACGCGCAAAGTGCCTTTCTCGCGGGAAATATACATTGAACGCGATGATTTCCGGGAAGATCCCCCGAAGAAATTTTTCCGCCTGGCCCCCGGTCGTGAAGTGCGCCTGCGCTATGCTTATTATATCACCTGTGAAGGAGTGGTTAAAGATGAATTCGGCGAAATTACCGAGATCCGCTGTACCTATGATCCACAAACCAAAGGCGGACAATCGCCCGACGGACGAAAAGTCAAGGGAACCATCCACTGGGTCTCGGTCAAACACGCCCTCCCCGTTGAAGTGCGCCAGTACGACCGCTTATTCATGAGCGAAACCCCCGATAAAGTCAAGGAAGAAGGCAAGGATTTTAAATCCAACCTGAACCCCGATTCCCTTTATATCCTGGAGAACGCCAAAGCTGAGCCTTTCCTCAAAGATGCCCAGCCGGAAGAAAAATTTCAGTTCGAGCGCAAAGGCTATTTCTGTGTCGACCGTTATTGCAATCCCGCTGAAAAACTGGTCTTTAACCGTACCGTGACCCTGAAGGATACATGGGCCAAGATTGTCAAACAACAAAGGCAGCAGGAACAACAGAAGAAGAAAAAGAAATGAACCAATAGCTGAAAAAGGGTTTGTCCAGTTGCTTTCATCTCTAAAACCTGAGAAGCGTGAAATCGGAAAATGCCCTGGCCCTTGTATTGCCCCATCAGCTTTTTGAGGCAAATCCAGCCCTTGTCCAGGTCGAAAAAGTGGTCCTGGTGGAAGAGTACCTTTTGTTTCAGCACTATGCTTTTCATAAACAAAAGTTGGCATTCCACCGTGCTTCCATGAATTTTTATGCCTCCTGGTTGAAAAACAGGCATTACCGGGTGGAATATGTGGAGAGTTTGAGTGAAAAATCGGATATCCGAACACTGGTGCCTGAATTGAAAAGCCAGGGTTGGGAAAGAATTCATTATATAGACCCGGTGGATGACTGGTTGCATCAGCGGATGAAGGTTTCGGCGGATCAGGCCGGCATGGAATTAATAAGCTACGAATCTCCCCTTTTTATGAATTCCTCGGCTGATATCAACGATTATTTGGAAAAAAGCAAATCATTCCGTCAAACCGATTTTTATATTCGGCAGCGGAAGCTACGCAACATTCTTATTGATGCCGATAATAAACCGGTAGGGGGGAGATGGACTTTTGATACCGCCAACAGGAAAAAATATCCGAAGGGCCATACCCCGCCTTCGATCGATTTTCCCCCTTTAAACAGATTTTATTCCGATGCCTGGACCTATGTAGAGCGCAACTTTCCGGACAATGTGGGGCAATTAAATAAGTCGGTTCGCTATCCCGTCACTTATAAGGAAACCCGTCAATGGCTGGATGTTTTTTTGCAGGAGCGCCTGGCGGGATTTGGCACTTACCAGGATGCCATGGTGAAAGGGGAGCATTTCCTGCACCACAGCATTTTAAGTCCCATGCTTAATGCAGGCCTGATCACACCGGCAGAAGTTATTGAACGGACCCTGGCTCATGCCGGGCAGAGGGAAGTGCCCCTCAATGCACTGGAAGGGTTCATTCGTCAAATACTGGGGTGGCGCGAATTCATCCGGATCATTTATGAAAAGCAGGGCCGCCGTCAACGCAGCAAAAATTACTGGGGTTTTACCCGGCCGCTGCCCCCTTCTTTCTGGGAAGGGCAAACCGGCATTTTACCGGTAGATCAGGTAATTCAAAAGGTTCTGGCTACCGGTTACGCCCACCATATTGAACGTTTGATGGTCCTGGGTAATTTCATGTTGCTGTGTGAGTTCAACCCCGATGAGGTCTATCGCTGGTTCATGGAGATGTTCATCGATGCCTGTGATTGGGTGATGGTGCCCAATGTTTACGGTATGAGCCAGTTTGCAGACGGCGGCATCATGTCGTCCAAGCCATACATCAGTTCCAGCAATTATTTGATGAAGATGGGCGATTTTGCACCAGGCCCGTGGCAACAAACCTGGGATGGTCTTTTCTGGCGGTTCATGAATACCCACCGCCAGGTGCTGAAGAAAAACCCCCGCATGCGGATGTTAATAAGTACTTTTGATAAGATGGCCCCCCAAAAGCAACAATCCCTCCTCGAAGCTGCAGAGCAATGGCTCTGTTCCATCTCCTGAAATTTCAAATCTGCCAGGATATCTCACCTACCTGCGCTGAAAGGTATGCACCTAATGACCTGTAGCTTGTCAGTGTGACACCTATGGGCTCAATGTCTTGAGGCCTGTCAGTCTGAAATTTATGAGCCTTGCGCTTTGTAACCGCTGAGCCTGAAACCTATGAAATGAACGCCCTGGAGCCTTTCATTGCCAAACCTGTTGATGCAGCAATTTGAAAGGGGCGAACCCGGGAATTATCCAATATTGCGGATGGCCTGTTCCACCCGTCTGATTGTTTCCTGTTTCCCTAACATTTCAGCGATTTGAGCTACATCGGGCCCCATGCCGGTACCCACCAGGGATATCCGCAACGGAAGCATCACCTGGCCCATGCCGATCTCTTTTTCCTGGGTGAATTCCTGGACTGTTTGCTTGATGGCTTCTGCCTCGAAAGGCTCCAGTTGGGTCAGGTGGTCTTTGAGTTCACCGAGCAATCCCGGTGTGTGGGCTTTCCACTTTTTCTTCACCATCTTGCTGTCGTATTCCCGCGGGGGCTGGAAGAAAAAGTAGCTTTGTTCCCAAATTTCCCCGATCAGGTAAACCCGTTCCTTGACCAAATGGCAAACCTGGCTGACATATTCGCGGGAAGCTTCAATGCCTTTTTCACGGAGAACCGGCATAAACAGCTCGGCCAGGTCGTTATCTGATTTTTCCATCAAATATTGATGGTTGAACCACTTGGCCTTGTCGGGGTCAAATTTGGATCCGGCTTTGCCCACCTGGTCAAGGTCAAAGGCTTCGATCAGCTGATCCAGGGTATAAAGCTCCCTTTCGGTACCCGGGTTCCAGCCCAAAAAAGCCAGTATGTTGATAAAGGCTTCGGGCAGGTATCCCGATTCCTTATAACCGGGGAAGGTTTCTCCGCTTTCCGGATCTGTCCATTGCATGGGGAATACAGGAAAGCCCTTCTTTTGCCCGTCGCGTTTGCTGAGTTTGCCTTTCCCGTCTGGGTTGAGGATCAGGGGAAGGTGGGCAAACTCCGGCATCTCATTGCCCCAGCCCAGGGCTTCATAAAGCATGAAATGGAGCGGGAGGGAGGGCAGCCATTCTTCACCCCGGATAACATGGGAGATCTTCATTTCATGGTCGTCCACCACATTGGCCAGATGATAAGTGGGTAAACCATCTGATTTGAACAGAACCTTATCGTCGAGCTGGTTGGTGTTGACTTCCACTTCTCCACGTATGCGGTCATTAACGGTTATGTGCTGTTCCTCGGGCATTTTGAAACGGATCACATAGGGGGCTCCTTCATTGATTCGCCGGTTAACTTCTTCTTCGTCCAGAGTCAGGGAATTTTTCATCGCCCCCCGTGTTACGGCATTGTAATGCTGGATATCGCTTTTCTGCTCTTTCAGGCGCTTGCGCATGGCATCCAGCTCCTGGGAAGTATCAAAAGCATAGTATGCCGTGCCTTCGCGAACCATCTTTTCGGCATATTGGCGGTACAACTTTTGCCGCTCCGATTGGCGATAAGGCCCGTAATCTCCACCCTCATATACACCTTCATCAAAACCCAGACCGCACCATTGCAGTGAATCCATGATATACTGCTCCGCACCCTCTACATACCGGGTCTGATCCGTGTCTTCAATCCTCAAAACAAACGTTCCCCCGTATTTGCGGGCAAATAAAAAGTTGAACAGCGCTGTCCTTACCCCACCCATATGCAAGGGGCCGGTGGGACTGGGCGCAAAACGCACGCGCACATCTGATTGAGCCATAACCTTCTTTTTTTAGATTGACCACAAATATAGTGATTCGATTTTTAACAGCCAATGGATCTTACACGAACCGCCACCGCTTGATGGCATGAATAATTCGCTGATTGCTATCATCCCAATGAGTGGCTTTGATCAAAAAGGAAGCAAGATAAAAAAGGCTTTGAATGGAGAATACGCGCATTATTTAACAAAACGGGCTTCCCATTTTTTGATCGACCGCGCATCCGGGTCGTGGATTTGTATGGTGCCCTTGATCTGGCGGTCTTCATCAATTTTCCCGTTGAAGGCATAATGCATTTTTTTCCCGGGACTCGAAGCGGTAAAGCTGATCTTTTTGCCCACCAGCTTTTTGTTATCCACCACAAGGGTATCCTGCCCGGAGATGATGTTGGCCTGGAATTTTTGAAAATTTTGCTGCACATTCATGGTGAACTCATTGCCATTGAGCTGCCATTTCCACTGGCCCTCTATCTGGGCAGGGACCACCCAGTAATAGATTTCGTGATTGATTTTTTCAATTTGTTCTTTCAGGGTCAGGGATTCCCCTTTCATATATGAATCTCCTAAAATGATGTGTTTGTCGGGATCCCAGATGCCCATGCCAAACTGATGAGATACGATCCGCGTTCCGGGCTTCAGCTCAGAAATGAGCCGTGGGCGCATATCCTCATTTACTGTGCTCAACAGGTACATGGTAATCACTGAAGCTTGCTGAATGTCGGTCTTAAAAATATCTTCCTGGACAAACATGACCCTTTCTGATACATTGGCCTTACGGGCTTTCTCCCTGGCTTCCTTAAGGCGTTTAGGGTCAAGGTCTACCCCATGTCCGAAGGCCCCACGCCTGGCAGCAGCGGTTACGATCCGTCCGTCCCCGCAGCCCAGATCAATGACATAGTCGCCCGGGCCTACATCGGCCATGTCCAACATCTTTTCCACTACGTCAGGCGGTGTCGAAGCATAGGGCACATCCAAATCCTTTTCCTGTCCCATCGCCGGGTTTAAAAATAAAACGATTATCACCATCGCCCCAATAACCCCGGTAAACTGGTTAAAAAACGATGGCATCCCTTTCGCTGTGAACCTTAAGACGATTTTATGGCCTTTCATTTGTATAGATATTTTTGTTGTACCCCCGCTTAGCGGGGTCGTTTTGTACCCCCGCTTAGCGGGGTCGTTTTGTACCCCCGCTTAGCGGGGTCGTTTTTGTACCCCCGCTTAGCGGGGTCGTTTTGTACCCCCGCTTAGCGGGGTCGTTTTGTACCCCCGCTTAGCGGGGTCGT
>CAJXLK010000026.1 GCA_913055635.1 uncultured Bacteroidota bacterium | reverse complement strand
ATAAAACATGAGGGTTCCATGGCAGAGGTTACCGAGACCAACGAATTACATGCTATTATTATACTGAAATACAAACTTTTAATTAAAGTATATCCGTATGAAAGTATCCTATAACTGGTTGAGAGATTATATTTCGACTGAGCTCCCTGCGGAAGAGGCGGCAAAGATATTAACCAACACCGGCCTGGAGGTTGAAGGCATCGAACATTTTGATTCGGTGGAAGGGGGTTTGGAAGGCCTGTATGTAGGGAGGGTCACTTCCTGCCGGCAGCATCCCAACGCCGATAAGCTAAGCACCACCACGGTGGATATTGGGGGCGACCGCGAGCTTCCCATTGTCTGTGGGGCGCCCAATGTAGCGGAAGGCCAGAAAGTGGTGGTGGCTCCGGTAGGCACGACTTTGTCGGTAAAAGGCCAGCCCCTGGAGATCAAAAAGACCAAAATACGGGGTGAAGTTTCAGAGGGCATGATATGTGCTGAAGATGAAGCAGGCCTGGGTGACACGCATGAAGGGATCATTGTTTTGGATGACGAGGCCCCCGTTGGCAAGCCCCTGAAAGACTATTTCAACGTGGAAAAAGATACGGTTTTTGAGTTTGATTTAACGCCCAATCGCATCGACGGGGCCAGCCACATTGGGGCAGCCAGGGATCTGGCCGCCTTTTTGAACCTGCAGGAGCCCACCTCCCTGCACCTGCCCTCCACAGCATCGTTCGCCAAAGATACCGACGGGCTGAACATCCCGGTGGAAGTGGTTGATCAAAAGGCCTGCCCGCGTTACAGTGGCCTCACCATAGAAGGCATTCAGGTGGCCTCCTCTCCCGAGTGGCTCCAAAACCGGCTAAAAGCTGTAGGGCTCAACCCGATCAACAACCTGGTAGACATCTCCAATTATGTGCTAATGGAAACGGGTCATCCCTTGCACTTCTTTGATGCCGATCAAATTGGCGGGGGAAAAATCATTGTTCAGAAACTTCCGGAAGGCACCCCGTTTAAGACCCTCGACCAGGAAGAGCGCAGCCTTTCAGGGGATGACCTGATGATTTGTGATGCCGAAAAACCCATTGCCATGGCAGGGGTGATGGGGGGTGTCGAATCGGGGGTGAGTGAAAACACCACCCGCATCTTCATCGAAAGCGCCTATTTCAATCCCAAAACCATCCGCAACACGGCAAAAAGGCACATGCTCTCCACGGATGCTTCCTATCGCTTTGAACGGGGGGCTGACCCCAACAACACCCTTTACGCCCTTAAGCGGGCCGCCATTCTGGTCAAACAAATAGCCGGGGGCCAAATCGCCTGCGATATCGTGGATGTTTATCCCGAACCCATTGAACGGGCCCGGGTCAGACTTCATTTGAGCCACCTGTACCATATGACCGGCCAAACCATACCCACCGACAAAGTCCGGCAAATCCTTCAATCACTCGATATATCCATCGAACATGAACAAAATGAAGCCCTTGAATTGCGCATCCCCACCTACCGGGTTGACGTGACACGAGAGGTAGATGTGATCGAAGAAATACTGCGGATATACGGATTCAACCAAATAGAAACCTCCGAAAAGCTCAACACCAGTTTGACCCATACCCAGGGCCTCGATAAAGAAAAATACACCGAGCAGATCAGCACCCTTTTGACCGGAATGGGCTTTTACGAGATCATGTCCAATTCGCTGACCAAATCCGATTATTACAAGAACCTGACCAGTTTACCCGAACAACAGCTGGTGTACCTGCATAACCCCCTGAGCCAGGATCTGAACAGCATGCGCCAGAGCCTGCTTTTTGGCGGGCTTGAAGCCATTGCCCACAACATCAAGCGGCAAAAATCTGATCTCAAGCTCTTTGAGCTTGGCAACTGCTACAGCCGCCGACCCCAATCCCAAGATCAGGGTGATCCGCTCAGCCAGTACCACGAACAAAATCATCTGGGCCTGTTCCTTACCGGCAACTTCACCCGTGAAAACTGGATGCTGGAACAAAAGCAGGCCAGCTTCTTCCACATGAAAGGCTACATCGAGGCCATCCTCGCCAAACTGGGCTTTAACCCCAGGCAATTCAAAAAAGAAGAGCTGGAGAACGACATCTACGCCCAGGCCCTGATCTATAAATTCAAAAAGAGACCCATTGCCCGGGTAGCCATGGTTGATGACCAGCTGCTCAAACGTTTCGACATTGAGAACCCGGTGTTTTATGGTGACCTGAACTGGGACCAGCTGCTGGCTTATGCTCAGAACAATGTGGTGGAGTACCGGGAGATATCCAAATTTCCCCGGGTCAGAAGGGATCTGGCCTTGTTGGTGGATCAAGGCGTGCGGTTTGACCAGATCGAATCGCTGGCTTTTCAAAGCGAAAGAAAGGTACTGCGCGAAGTCTCGCTGTTTGACGTTTACCAGGGCGAAAAGCTGGGAAAAAACAAAAAATCCTATGCCGTGAGTTTCATCCTCCAGGATGAAAAACAAACCCTAAAAGACAAACAGATCGACAAGATCATCAATAAGCTGATCAAAACCTTCCAGGACAAGCTGGGGGCCGAGATACGTTAAAGCGCACTTAAAAATAAAGGCCATTTATCGCCAAAGCATCGACAGGATAAGGCAGGCTGAAGGCTAAAGCATGCAATAAGAGGCACATGGTCAGGCTCAACCCAAAACCTCATAAAACCACTGCATTATGAAGGAAAAGATTGAACTGGTTCACGGAGACATCACCCGATTGGAGGTGGATGCCATTGTCAATGCCGCCAACAGGTCGCTTTTGGGAGGCGGCGGAGTAGACGGGGCGATACACCGGGCTGCCGGGCCCGAGCTGCTTGAAGAGACCAAAACCCTCAATGGTTGTCAAACAGGCCAGGCCAAGATCACTTCCGGTTACAAACTCCCGGCCAAATACGTCATCCATACGGTGGGGCCGGTATGGAAAGGGGGCAAAAGAAAGGAGAGCGAATTGCTGGCCAGCTGCTACACCAGCAGCCTGCAACTGGCCTCCCGCCACGGGCTTCAAACCATCGCTTTTCCCAACATCAGCACCGGTGTGTATGGTTTTCCCAAAAAGGCAGCGGCCGATATCGCCATCAGCACGGTCATGGATTTTCTGAGTGACCACACCGAGATCCAAAAGGTCTATTTCGTGTGCTTTGACCAGGAAAATCATCAGCTCTACGAGAAAAAGCTGCAGGAGCACCTGGGCGAATAAAAGGCAAATGCCGTGCGCCAATAAGGTAACTAATGCTATATGAAGTTCGATGAGGGGAGCGCCAGCACCCGGGGGCATAAAAGGCAAATGCCGTGCGCCCCATACAGGCACCGACTCATCATCGCTCGAGAAATGGGGCACTTAGATATCTCGCATCAGTCTTCGGAAAAAGACCGCAGCAGCCGGCGGTAGGCAGAAAATACATTGGCCCGCGATACAAAACCCCGATACTTGCCCTCCTCAACCACCGGGAGGTTGTAATGCTTGGTGTTCTGGAACTTCTGGGCTACATCTTCCATCGACTCATCAGGCATTACTACAGGGCTGGGCATGTACATCAGCTCGTTTACATTGACCTTGTCATACTGATCCTGATCAAACATGATGTGGCGGATGTCGTTGATGAAAACAATGCCCTTCAGGTTGTTGTCGCCATCAACCACCGGAACGATGTTGCGCTGGGATTTAGAGATGACTTTGACCAGATCGCCCAGGGTTGAATTTTCACGGATGGTTTGAAAGTTGGTCTCAATTAAATCCCTGACCTTCATGATCGACAGCACCACCTTGTCCTTGTCATGGGTGAAAAGCTCTCCCCTTCTTCCCAATTGATAGGTATAAACCGAATAACGCTCAAAGATACGAATGATGGCATAGGATATGGTAGCGGTGATCATCAGCGGGAAGATCAAGGCATATCCACCGGTAATTTCAGCAATCAAAAACATGCCGGTCAGGGGGGCATGCAATACCCCGGCTATTAACCCCCCCATACCGGCCAGGGCAAAATGGTTTTCAGTCAGGGCACGGATGTCGAAATAATTGAAGACCTTGGCAAAAAACAGGCCACTGTTCACACCCATAAACAGGGTCGGGGCAAAAATACCGCCGATACCACCACTGCCAAAAGTGATGGAGGTAGCGATCACTTTGAGTAAGATGATGACAATGAAAAACAGAAAGACAACGAACATGTTGTCTTGTAGTCCATAGAAGAGGCTTTTGTCAAAGAGATAACTAAAATTGCCATGAAGGGCGGAATTAATCACATCATATCCTTCACCATATAAAGCGGGGAAAAAGAAGATGATCAGCCCCAGGGCAACACTTCCCACGATCCATTTGGTATAGCGGTTCTTGATGTGATCAAAGGATTGTTCAATTCTCTTATACATCCGGGTGAAGTAAAGAGAAACAAAACCGGTAAATACGCCCAGCAAGATGTAATAAGGCACCTCACTGATGATGAATTCATGCTGAATCTCTGCAGGCACGAGGACATCCATGCCCAAAAACAGGAAAGAAACCAGGGCGCCGGTAAGGGAAGAAAGCAGCAGGGGAATCAGCGAAGACATGGTCAAATCGAGCATGATCACTTCCAGAACGAAAACGATGCCGGCGATGGGGGCCTTAAAAATGGCCGACATAGCCCCGGCACTGGCGCAGGCCAAAAGCAGCAACACCTGGCGGTAATTGAGTTTAAAAAAACGGGCGATGTTTGAACCCCAGGCTGCTCCAGTGGCGACAGTAGGTCCCTCCAAACCGACCGACCCGCCAAAACCAACGGTCAGGGCACTGGTCAAAACCGACGAATACATGTTATGCGGCTTGATGCGCCCTCCACTCTTGGAAATGGCTGCCAGGGTGATGGGTATCCCATGGCCTACCCTCTGTTTCAGTATAAAATGCATGAACAAAACCGAAGCTAAAATACCGATGGCTGGAAGGACCACATACAAATAATTGTGATATTGCTCCACAAATCCACTGGTTAAAAGGGCTTTAATCAGATGAACGGCATTTTTGATCAAAACAGCGGCAAAACCCGATGTCAATCCAACCACCACACTCAAAATCATGATAAGTTGCTTATCACTAATGTGCTGGCGTCTCCATACCAATATTTTACCCAGTCGCGTCGGTCGTTTCATAACGGCCACAAAATTAAAATTTCCTTTCAATCAAAATGCATCTTGGTCTTATTTTTTACCAACCTCTAATGTATCGGGATAACATTTTGCTGGTGAACCCCCTGGATGGTTTATAAAAGATAAACCTTAGCTGTTTTTTTTAAATGGGATCATTTATGTAAGTTTGTATAACCTAAATAAAGCTTATGGTTGATTTTACAAAATACACCCTGGATAACGGACTGAAAGTAATTGTACACCCGGATGCTTCCACCCCGATTGGCACGGTCAATTTGTTATACAATGTGGGGGCAAAGCATGAAAACCCGGAGCGAACGGGATTTGCTCATTTATTTGAACATTTGATGTTTGAGGGTTCGGTCCATATACCCTCCTATGATACCCCGCTGCAGAAGGCAGGGGGAGAAAACAATGCTTTCACTTCCAATGACATCACCAATTACTACCTGACCCTGCCGGTAGAAAACCTGGAGACGGGTTTTTGGCTGGAATCGGATCGCATGCTGGGGCTCAATTTAACCGAAGAAAAGATCCGGGTTCAGAAGAATGTGGTGATTGAAGAATTCAACCAGCGTTACCGGAATCAACCATACGGCGACGCCATGATGTTGTTGCGGGAGATGGCCTATAAGGTTCATCCCTACCAATGGTCAACCATCGGGAAGGACATCAGCCATATCGAGGGGGCTACCGGTGAAGAAGTCCGCGCGTTTTTCTACCGTCATTACGCCCCCAACAATGCCATCCTTACAGTGGTGGGCAACATAGAACCCGAAAAGGTAAAAGAAATGGCCAATAGGTGGTTTGGACCCATCCCATCACGGGAAATAGCCCAAAAGGATATACCCCGCGAGCCGGTCCAGGAAGAGGCCCGAAGCCGGGAGGTAACCCGTGATGTTCCCCATAATGTCATTTATAAGGCCTACCATATGAATGATCACAACCACCCCGACTACATCCCTGCTGATCTGATCTCCGACCTGCTGGCCAATGGTAATTCAGCCCGCCTGTATCAGAATCTGGTCAAAGGCAAAAAAATGTTCAGCAACCTGGATGCCCATATCACAGGTGATGTGGATGAAGGCCTGTTGTTGATCAGTGGTACTTTGACCCCCAACACCGGCATGAAACAGGGGGAAGAAGCCCTGCTGGAAGAACTCGCGCGCCTTAAAAACGAACCGGTCGATGAACAGGAACTTCAAAAGGTCAAAAATAAGGTGGAAGCCGTTCATACCTATACCAAAACCAGCGCCCTGCATAAAGCCCTGAACCTCTCCTATTTTGAGTTGCTGGGTGATGCCAACCGCATCAACACCGAAGACCAGGCCTACCAAAAGGTTACCCCGGCCGATGTACAACGCGTCAGCCAGAAGGTGCTGGATGAAAACAATTGTTCGACCTTGTATTATTACGCAAAAGCTCAATGACCATGGAAAATCCCGAAAGAACCCAACAACCGGCAATACAAACCATATCTTCCATCCATATTGCAAGGGCCCAACAACACACCCTCTCCAACGGGCTCCCGGTTTATGCGATTGAATCAGGAACCGAAGACATTGTGAAAGTGGACCTGCTCTTTCGTGCGGGCAACTGGTTTCAGCCCAAACCGCTGGTGGCGGAAGCAACCTGCGAAATGCTCAGTGAAGGCTCCCAAAATTATACCTCCCGTCAAATTGCAGCCCAGATGGATTACTATGGCGCCTTTTTAAGAACCGCCGCCAACAAAGATGTGGCCAATGTCTCGCTGCTGACCCTGAAAAAATACCTGTCCCCTACCCTCCAGGTGCTTGCCGATGTGGTTAAAAAACCTACTTTTCCCCAACAGGAACTGATCACATATCTCAACAATAAAAAACAACATTATCAGCTGGAATACACCAAAGTCAACACCCTCTCCAAAGTCCACTTTAACGAAGCCCTCTTTGGCAGTCACCATCCTTACGGGCGGATTCTGCAGTTGGAAGACCATGACCAGGTTGGCCGGGATGACCTAGGGGATTTTCATCAAAAACATTATACGGCCGATCAATGTGCCTTACTGGTGACCGGAAAGATCGACGAATCCGTATTTCAAAGCCTGGAGGAACAACTGGGAGGTGAAGACTGGAAGGGTTCGGGCAACACGATTCAAACTCCTGATTTTAGGCCCTTTACCACGACCGAAACGGAAGTATTCACCCCCAAACCCGACGCGGTTCAAAGTGCCCTGCGCATTGGGAAAGTACTCTTTAACAAGCGGCATCCCGATTTTCCAGGCCTCCAGGTGGTCAATACCATCCTGGGCGGCTATTTTGGCTCGCGGTTGATGAAAAAAATCCGGGAAGAAAAAGGCTATACCTACGGCATCTTTTCAGTGCTCGTACCGATGGTCAATGAAGGGTACCTGACCATCGCCTCGGAAGTGGGGGCCAACGTGTGTCGTAAAGCCATTGACGCCATTTATGAGGAAATCAAAAAGTTGCGCGAGGAGAAGGTGGGCCAACCGGAACTGACCATGGTCAGGAATTATATGATGGGCCAGCTGCTGCGGGCTTTCGACGGCCCCCTGCCCACGGCTTCCACCTATATGTCGCTTATGGAGATGAATCTGGATGAAGATTATTATCAACGGGTCGTTTATACCGTCAACAATATTACCCCCGAAGATATCCGCGAGCTGGCCAATAAATACCTGAACGAACAGGAGATGGTCCGCTCGGTGGCCGGTAAATGCGAATAGGACAAGATGAATCCATTTTCCCGGGAAAAAAAATCATAAGCAATCTATATGAAACCCGCATTCACAGACTTAAACAACAAGGCCATGCATACAAAATGCTGGTTCCATGCCAAAGAGAACCGATAGAAATGGATGTTGGTGCAATATTAGCCCCATATAAGCCTGTTAATAAGTTTTTATGCGAATGACATTAAAAAGCAAAATAAAAAAAGAAGTAGGTCGGGCTGCTCTAATTATAGCTGCGTTAACGATTTCATTAACGGGCTTTTCACAGGAGAGTGATGGAAAAAATTCTCCTCCCATACTTCAAAAGGCTTCTATAGTGAATGAAAAAGGAGATGTGGAATTGAGGTGGAAATTAACCGATACCATAGAGGCAAGCATTAAGATTATACGTTATAAAAAAGAAGGTGATAACTTTGTTATCATTCATTCCATAGAAGATACCAGCACTATTTCATGGATCGATAAAAACACTCAGGCCAATAAACAAACCCATGCCTATAGAGTCTTATACGATTTGGAATCCGACATATACCCAAGCAATAAGTTTTCTACCACATTATTAACTCAGACTACAGATACATGTAAACAAACCGTTAAGCTCCAGTGGACCCGTTTTGTTCAGCATGCAAATTACAACCCTATCAACCCCAACGACACCATTGAGGTCAATCGATATAACATCTGGAAATCAGAGGCAGGTGGTGACTACCAAAAAATCGAAACGATAGAAGCCCCCGAAAACGCCTCTGAAAGCGATACCATCCGAATTGACACGACCTACACCGACGGGGACATTGAATATAACCGCGATTACAGTTACTATGTGGAAATGGTGCCTAAAGAAGACCCCTATTTGCCATCCAAATCCAACCGGGTAAATTTTAACGTCAATATGCCCGCGGCCCCGCAATACATCAACATCGACAGCATCATATCGACCAGCCGGGCCGTAAGACTTAGCTTCACCATTGACACCGCTTCACAGCTCAATGAATACCTGCTGCTGCGCTCACCCAACTATCAAGGGCCCTACGACACGGTTGAAACCTTCCAGACCTCATCCAAAAAGATATCCTATACCGATGAGGCCTTCAATCCCCGCAGCCAGCGATATTACTACCACCTGGCGGCGGTGAACCGCTGCGGCAACCTTTCCACCCGCTCAGACACCCTGCACAACCTTCTGATCACCCTGGAAAAAAATCATCTCTCTGCCAAAATAGGCTGGTCTGAATTGACCAGTTTTACCAATACACCATTCAATGATGTGACGTATTTCGTCTTACGAAAGGTTGGCGGCGAAATGGGCTATACCCAAATCATAAGCCACGAATACCCACCAATTCAGGACGATGAGATAGCCGATTACAAGGGAAACGATGTCAGCAGCAAGTTTTGCTATTATGTCACCGCGGAAGTCCGCCAGGATAACAATTTGACCACCCATATCGCCTCCTTTAAAAGGTGCATTTACATCCAACCGGATCTTTTCATCCCCAATGCCATCATACCCAATGACCCGAACAATAATGTGTTTAAACCTCAATTAACCTTCATTCCTGAAAAATATCTGCTGATCGTCTATGACCGACAGGGCCGTAAAGTTTTTCAGACCAAAGCGTATGACAAAGGCTGGAAAGGAAGGATACGCGGCGGTCAAAAGGCGCCGGGGGGATCCTATATTTACTACCTGGAAATAAAAAACCCCGGAGAACCCTTCATTCGAAAAAGAGGCTCGGTTACGGTTATTTACAACCGATAAAACATATTCCCGGTACCCCGCCCACGGATTTCCATACAACCAGAGATCTAAATCCTGTAGAATAAAAGATCCCATTCACATTTTTTATGCTTATTAAACAATTTCTTCCTTAATAGTCCCCGTCACCTCGCTTTTAAAACAAGTGTCCATTGCATTCCTTTGCTCCAAAAGCGGTACAATCCTTATTCGATTCCAGAGGAACCATCCTGAAAAAATACCAAAACCCCCTTTGCAAACGTTTACGAAAAGATGTGCATAAAAAACATATAAAAATAATTCCCAACCCTTTTCTTAATGAATCACCTGATATGGAAAAAATTAATGGGGCAGGTGCAACTTTTTTTCCACTTATCAGTATACTCAAAAAGGAATTTATTGGTCCGAAATACTAAAAATGCCGCCTTTGAAGTTAATCAATTACAGATATTTGGCCCAGGGGAAAGGGTATTGTTGAAGAAATTGTTGATAATCAGTATCAAGGAGGTGGCATCAATCTAAGATAGATTTTTTATATTAGTACCTTAGGTTGGTGATGAAATATGCAAAGGGGGCTGCGCCATGGACACGACAACAAAGGCAAGAAATATCTCCAGTAAGGAGGAACAATATATCCAGGAGCAATATAACCTGTTAATGGATAGTTGTGCTACGTCAATGGGAGAAGACGAGTTGGATCTGGTGCGCAGAGCTTTCCACCTGGCCAACAAAATGCATGATGGAGTTCACCGCAATTCAGGCGAGCCATACATCATCCATCCTCTGGCAGTGGCCCGTATTGTTAACGAGGAAATCGGACTCGAGGGCGAAGCGGTCGCCTCTGCCCTGCTACATGATGTGGTAGAAGACACTCCTTCCACCATTAAAGATATTAAGCAGGAGTTCGGCGATCGCATTGGCGTGATTATCGATGGGCTCACGAAAATCGCCGAGGTGTTCGACCGGAAAAAGTCGCTGCAGGCTGAAAACTTCCGGAAAATCCTGATGACCCTGACCCACGATGTACGGGTAATCATCATCAAACTGGCCGACCGCCTGCACAATATGCGCACCCTGGATTCAATGCCCCCGAACAAACAAATTAAAATTTCCGGAGAAACCATTTACTTTTACGCCCCCCTGGCCCATCGCTTAGGCCTTTATTCCCTCAAAAACGAACTGGAAGACCTCAGCCTCAAATACCGCCACCCCAATACCTACCAGGAAATAGTCGATCAACTGGAAGCCACCAAAGAACAAAGGAAAAAAGAAATAGAGGAATTTACCACCCCCATCCACAATAAACTCAGGGAAAACGGCATTGATTATCACATTGTAGCCAAACCCAAAACCATTTATTCCATCTGGAACATCATGCAGCAGGAAAACATCTCTTTTCATGAGATCTCCAACCTGCTCAATATCCGGATTGTCATTCATCCCACACAGGATAAACCTGAAAAGGCCCAATGCTGGGATGTTTATTCCCTGTTGACCGACATATATGTGCCCAAACCCGAACGCATCCGCGATTGGATCAGCAGCCCCAAATCGAACGGGTATGAAGCCCTCCATGTAACCGTTATGGGGCCCCAAGGCCACTGGATGGAAGTGCAGATTCGCTCTAAACGAATGGATGATTTCGCCAAAAAAGGATTTGCCGCCCGGTGGAAATACAAAAATCACAACGAACGCAACGACGAACTCGATAAATGGCTCTCCAAAATCAAAGAACACCTGGACAGCCCTAAACCCGACAGCCTCGAATTCCTCGACGAGTTTCGCCTCAACCTTTTCTCCTCAGAAATATTTGTATTTACACCCAAGGGTGACACCAAAACCC
Source organism: uncultured Bacteroidota bacterium (assembly GCA_913055635.1). Taxonomy (GTDB): domain Bacteria; phylum Bacteroidota; class Bacteroidia; order Bacteroidales; family UBA12077; genus JAGXLC01. The sequence continues at coordinate 52,290 of CAJXLK010000026.1, read as the reverse complement.
TGCCCAAAAATGCCACTGCCCTGGATTTTGCATACGAAATTCATACCCAGGTGGGTAACAAAGCCATTGGCGCCAAAGTCAATCACCAGTTGGTTCCCCTGAGCCATGAAATACAAAATGGCGATCAGGTAGAAATCCTGACCTCAGAAAATCAAAAGATCCAGCAGGAATGGCTCAACTATGCGCGAACCGCCAAAGCCAAAGCAGCCATCACCAACGCCATCAAAGCTGAAACCAAAAACCGAATCTATAAGGGTAAAAACGAACTGAAGAAGAAACTCGATGAAAGGGGGCTGTACCCCAATTCCAATTTGGTGCGCAAACTGATCAATGCTTACGAGGTTTCCTCCAAAGAAGAGCTTTACAGCAAAATAGGCAGTGGCATCATTTCGCTCGAAGGCATTGACAAAGTCATCAAAAAGCATTCGCGCAGCAAATTTATCCGCTACTGGGGGCTGCAACTCTCCCGAACAGCCCACAAAACCCTGGCCAAAAACCACGATTCTTCCTCTAAGAACAAAGATCAGTTCAACTACAAATCCCCCTTTATCATTAAGGAAGACATCGATGAGAATCAGTTGCCTTACCAGGTGGCCAGCTGCTGCCATCCCATTCCCGGCGATGATGTAGTGGGGTACAAAAATCCCAGTTCCGATGTAATCGTTGTCCATAAGGCCAAATGTCCCAATGCCATCAAGTTGATGTCCAGCGAAGGCCAATATATTGTCCCTGCCCAGTGGACCACCCACAAATTCCTATCCTTCCTTGCCAAACTGAGCATCAAAGGGATTGACCGCATTGGCGTGGCTAAAGACATTATCACATTAATATCCAATGAATTAAATGCCAACATCAATAAGATTTCCTTTGAATCTTTCGACGGGGTCTTTGAAGGTTATATCGAACTTTACGTGCACAATGTTTCCGACCTGAACAACCTGATCCTCAATATCAGTAAAATCAAAGGGGTCGATTCCGTCAAAAGATTTGAAGACGTTTAAACTCCCTGAAGCTCCAGCATTTTTCCCCGGAAAAATTTTTTGCCTTCATTCAAAAAACGTTGTGACCTGCTTAGACCACCTTAAAGCGGGTCCTTAACCCCCTTAAGGTGGGTCCCTAACCTCCTTAAGGGGGGTCCCTAACCTCCTTAAAGCGGGTCTGCCAACCTGAGATCATAACCCCGCCATATCAGGAGGAATGAAGCCCATTTTTCCCGGTCTGAACCTAACCCCACTGGTAAAGCCATACCATGACACCCGATCCTTCCGTCTTTCAGAAATATCTTCTGAATCCCGGCCACTTATTGAAGCCAAATCCGGTTTTTTTTAATTGCCTAAATTATTGATAATCAAATCTTTCTCTATAATCCTCCCCTCCCCCATTCCGTTGCAATTTTGCGGCACAACCGACCCAGACGGCATTCTGAATAATCAGGGTCCGGTCAATCCGACCACGACCCAGAGCCACATGATCGAGGACATTATTTTTTTTTAAAATAATTCTAAATAATTATTCCTTAATCCAAATTTTTATTCTAATTTTATACTAAAATTAAATGATTCAGGATTATGGTATGTAGTGAAACCAAAGACACCGTCAAAAATATTTTCACAAGCTACCTGGAAAAACATGGCCATAGAAAAACTCCTGAAAGATACGCCATACTGGATGAGATTTATTCCAGGGACAACCATTTCGACATTGAGACCCTCTACATCAGTATGAAGAACAAAAACTACCGGGTGAGCAGGGCTACATTATATAATACCATTGAATTGTTATTGGAGAGCAACCTGGTGGTGAAGCATCAGTTTGGCAAGAACATTGCGCAGTTCGAAAAGGCTTACCAATGTAAGCAACACGATCATCTGATTTGTCAGGAGTGTGGCAAGGTCATTGAATTTTGTGATCCGCGGATTCAGGAAATACAAAACACCATCTCCGACCTGATGGATTTTGACATCAGCTACCATTCGCTTTACTTTTACGGGCTATGCAAAGACTGTAAAGACAAAAAGCTAAACCGGAAAGCCTAAACCGCTTTTGTTTAGAAAAAACTTTTTCTTCCCCTTTATATCAAAGGGGATTTTTTTATTTTTAGGGACTGGTTAAAAAATCATCGTTAAAAGGAAGGACTATGAAATTAAACGTATTACTTGGCCTGCAATGGGGCGACGAAGGCAAAGGTAAGATAGTAGATGTATTTGCCTCGCGGTATGATGTGGTAGCGCGTTTCCAGGGCGGGCCAAATGCCGGTCATTCGTTGGAATTTGGCAATGTCAAGCACATTTTGCACAACATCCCCTCGGGGGTTTTTCATAAGAACATCCACAACGTGATTGGCAATGGCGTTGTACTGGACCCGGTAATTTTTCGCGAGGAAGTGGAAGAACTGAAGCACAAGGGGATAAACCTGAACAACAACCTGGCCATTTCACGCAAAGCCCATTTAATTTTACCGACCCATCGCATTCTGGATGCGGCTTCTGAATCGGCCAAGGGCAAATCGAAGATAGGCTCTACCCTGAAAGGCATTGGACCCACTTATATGGACAAGACCGGGCGCAACGGTTTGCGGGTTGGCGACATTGAAAGCCATGATTTTCGCGAGAAGTATAATTTTCTAAAGAAGAAGCATCAGGATTTGCTGGCCCAGTATGACTTTCAATACAGCCTGGAAGACAAGGAAAAAGAGTGGTTTGAGGCCGTTGAAAGCCTGCGGCAATTTGCTTTTGTCGACAGTGAACACCTGATCAACCAATACCTGGGCCAGGACAAATCGGTGCTGGCCGAAGGCGCCCAGGGAACGCTGCTGGATATTGATTTTGGATCCTATCCCTATGTGACCTCTTCCAATACCATATGCGCCGGAGCCTGCATCGGCCTGGGGGTTTCTCCCAAAAATGTGGGGGAAGTCTTTGGGGTGTTCAAGGCTTATTGCACCCGGGTGGGCAGTGGCCCTTTTCCCACTGAACTGACCAATGCCGAAGGCCGCCAGCTTCAGGAACAGGGCAATGAATACGGGGCCACCACCGGCAGACCCCGGCGTTGCGGCTGGCTCGATCTGCCTGCCCTGAATTACGCCATCATGCTCAACGGGGTAACTCAGCTGGTGATGACCAAAGCCGATGTGATGAGCCAGTTCGACACCGTCAAGGTCTGTACCGGTTATAAAATGAACGATGGCAGCACCATCCGTCATTTTCCCTATAACCAGTACGAAGTGGCCGAACCCATCTATCAGGAATTGGAGGGATGGAATGCGGACATATCCGGGGCCACCTACTTCAGTGAACTTCCAGAGGCCTTTCGTAAATATGTCCATTTCATTGAAAAACAAACCGGCATCACTGTCCGTCTTATTTCAACCGGCCCCTCCAGAGACAGCCTGATCGAAAAAGATTAGCCCTTTTCCGCTGTCATACCTGGTCCTGAGCAAAACAATCAGCAGGGAAGATGGGCATTCCACGGAAACAAAGCCCCCGGTTATTGGAGCATAGACAGGTGCACCAGCGAGCCAATCAGCGCTTTATCACATCCAGAAATCCCACCATAAGCAGGGAGCCTGTTAAAAACAGAAAATCCAACATGGCCAGGAGCCTATAAATACAAAAATCCCCACCCAAAAAAAAGCGGTTCGGCAGGGCCGGACCGCTTTTTTAATTGGGGTTCGATGGATGAACCACCCGGATCATTAATCCATTTTATTGGGTTTTTCAAGGCCATAACCCGAAACCTTATCATCCCGCTTCAACAGGAAGGCAAACAGGATGCCCAGGACACCAAGACCCGCCAGCATCAACATCGAATTGGTATAATCCAGGGGTTTAACGATCTCGGCGCAGTATTGGCCCTGCTCGAAAGAATAATAATCATAGTCAGCCTTCTGGGCCACACCGGCACCCAGTTTAGCCGTATAAACCCCTTTTTCGTTGGTAGTCAGATTCTGTTTCTCCTGGAAGATCAGCTCGCCGTTGGAGCGGTTGTAAATGGTGATCAGCGCATCAAATCCTTCCTGTGAAAGAGGTTGACCGTTGACCTTATAAACATTGCTATAGCTACGGCCTCCTGAACTCCATACAAGGGTGTCTTTGGCTATCATAGCACTGTCGCGCTCCAGGTTCTGAATCCGAATGCCCAGGTCATAGGCATCCACATTGACCAGGTCAAAACTGGCGATGTTCAGCCGGTCATATTCGTCCAGTTTAACCCGGAATTTGCCCTGGTCATCGGTCTTTACCTCATGAATCGCCTTCCATACAATATCGCCGGTGCAGTCGCCTTTGTGAACAATATACTTCACATTGAGCCGGTTGTTTTTCATCACTTCCCCCGAGGTATTATCGTATACCTCCTCGTATACCTGATTTTTCTGTAAAGATATAAACTGTTGCTGGGTCAATTCAGTGGCATAATTGGGGTTGGAAGAATCCAGGACCACACCGATCAGGATGGGCAAGCCCCACAGTCCAATGTTCTGAACAGAGAACATAAACCCATAAGCCGTTCCGATTTTATTCTCCCCAACGATTTTGGTCACCGCAGGCCACATGGCCGCCGGCACCAGGGCAAAGGCAACCCCCAGGATGAAAATGGGGATAAAAGGGCTAATCATCGTTTTGGCAAACATCAGGTGGGCTGCGATCAACAGAACCGAGCCCAGGTACATCAGCGTTGCGCTCTTTCCCTTATAATCGGCAATCCAGCCAAAAACCGGGGTGAGCACAATGGTCCCGTACATCAAAATGGAAGAGATATTGCCTGCGATTTGCCGGGGCAGGTTGAACTTATTCATCAAAAGGTCAGGGGCATACTTGACAAAGGGGAATACCGCCGAATAAAACGTGACACACAACAGGGTAATAAAAATGAAGGTACGGTTGGTGACCAAAAATTTCAGGTCTTTCCAACGGAACTCATCTTCGGCATCGTGGGGCAGGGTTTCCTTGATCTGCCGGTCGATCTTCAAATCCATCAGCATATAAATGATGAACGTCAGCAGACCAATCCAAAGCAGCATGGCGCCGAACCAGATGGCGTTGGTCCATTGCACTTCAGCCAGGGACGGGCTCAAATTCAGAGCCAGTGCCGTTCCCAGCCTTCCAATGGCCACGTTCAGCCCCAGGGCCAGGGCAATCTCTTTGCCCTTGAACCACTTGACAATGGCTTTGGATAGGACCACAATGCTGGTCTCGGCCCCCAACCCGAACAGGAAGAATCCTAAATACATCATCTTAAGGGCAGGAGAAACATCCGGCCAGAAAGAACTCATGAATTCATAACCAAAGCCTCCGCTCAGATAAACATCTGAAGCTCCATAGGCCGTCAGGGTCGTACCTATGGCCATAAAAAGAACAAAGACAAAACCTGTGATGCGGATACCGATCCGGTCCAGGATGATGCCCCCTACCACTGCCATAGCCAGGAAAACATTAGGTACTGAATAGGCCGACATGAACGTGCCATATTCAGAGGAGGTAAATCCCAGATTTTCCTGCATCAAATCTTTCAGGGGCGACAAAGCATCATAGAAATAATAGTTGAAAAACATCACAGCGCTTGTCAGCAACAATACCAGCCAACGTGCGAATGGCGAATCTTTGAGCGTCTTTTGTGTCATTATTTGCGGTTTTTAAGGTTTGTCTGAAAAATAGGGCTCCCAAATCTAAAATTTTTCCCCAACTTCTCAAATGTTACACACAAGGCTGGACCAATAAAAAATACCGTCCTGGCAAGGCTCGCTTCTGAGGGCCGAACTTACAAGCGATTAAAGAAAAAATGGAGCCCGATGCCTCAGACTCCATTCAGTTTTATTACGCGCGTGCCATTGATCGACTCGAGCTGTTGATAGGCCGCTACTGCTTGGCCGCATAAATCCATGCGGTCTTCTCAAATCCTTTTCTTAATTCTTCAAGGGTGCGCACTGCCTTCTGCCAACTGTTGGTCGACTCAACGGCCACCATTTGAAAACTATACTGGTTCTCCAAAATGGTGGTCTCGAAACCCCGGTCCTGAACATATTGATTGTAGGATTTGAGATATTCAGGGTTTTTAAAGCTCCCTAAAATGACATGATATTTATAACTCCCCCCTGAAGGTTGGTCTGACCTGCTATTGCGTAGGGAATCGAGAAGCTGGCGGTGTTGACTTTTCAAATGATTCACCTTTTGCTGAAGCTCCCGTATAGAATCAACATATTTGAGGCTATCCTGCTTTTGCTGGTATACTTTCACCGAATCCTCGTTATTGGAGAAAAGATCTTTCTTCTGAAAAAAATCACAGGATTGAAAAAGGGGAGCGATCAGCAATGCTAATATGAGTAATCGTTTCATAAGCGAATATTTTTTTTGACCGGTTTAATACAAATATAACTAAAAATTGCAGAGATATGAAAATTATAAAGCCCGCCCTGCAATTTTTTCCTGATCATATGTGCATTCATCCCCTGGTATATCGACAAACCAGCTTCAAGTTTGATTGACTCCCGAAAATATCAATGAACGAATTTATTTTTATATTTGAATGCATGGAATGGCTATAAATCTAAAGATATGAAGACACTGATCAGCCTCTTTGAGGAAAAAGTAAAGGAGCATGCTGACCGGCCGATGCTCTGGGAAAAACAAAACGGACAGTATACCCCTACCACTTATGCGGAAACCCGGGAAAAAGTAAGACAGTTTGCTGCCGGACTGCTTAATATGGGGGTTCAGAAAGGCGACCGAATCGCCCTTTTATCAGAAGGGCGAAACGACTGGATCATCGGAGAACTGGCGGTGCTCTACAGTGGTGCCATCAACGTGCCCTTATCGGTGAAACTGGAAGCCACCACCGAGTTAAAGTTCCGCCTGTCCCACAGCGGTTGCAAAATTGTGATCGTCTCAGGCAATCAAGCCTCGAAGATCGATCAGATCAAAAATGACCTGCCCGAGCTGGAAAACATCATCTACCTGGACCCCAAGGAAAAGTACGAACGTGACGAGTTGCCCAAAGAAGAAGTCTACAACCTGGGGGCCAACTATCTCAAAACCAATAAAGACGATTTTGAACACATCTATCAGTCCATACAAGGCTCGGATTACGCCAATATTTGCTATACATCCGGTACAACGGCCGATCCCAAAGGCATTATTCTCTCCCACCGGAACTATACCGCCAACGTGGAACAGGCACTAACTTTGATGGACATTCCCACCTATTATAAAACCCTGCTCATCCTGCCCCTCGATCACTCCTTTGCCCACACTGCCGGCATATACAGCTTTATCGCCAGCGGGGCCAGCATTGGAATGGTCGAAGTGGGTAGAAACCAGGTGGAAACCCTGCGCAACGTTCCCAAAAACATCAGGGAATTCAAGCCCAACCTTCTGCTGAGTGTGCCGGCCCTGGCCAAGAGTTTCCGTAAAAACATTGAAAAGGGTATCAGTGAAAAGGGGCCACGGGCAGAGAAACTCTTCAAACAGGCCCTGAAAACCGCCTACAAATACAACAAAGAAGGCCATAACCGGGGCAAAGGCTTACAGGCCCTGAAAAAACCCCTGATCAACCTCTACGATAAAATGCTCTTCAGCAAAATCCGGGAGGGTTTTGGTGGAGAACTGGATTTTTTTATTGGCGGTGGCGCTTTGCTGGATATTGAACTTCAGCGTTTTTTCTATGCCATTGGAATACCCATGTACCAGGGGTACGGGCTTTCCGAAACAGCACCGATTATCTCTTCCAACGCCCCCGACAAACATAAACTGGGCTCCTCCGGCTTTCTGGTCGAAAACCTCGAACTGAAAATTTGTGACGAAAATGGCCAGGAATTGCCATTGGAAGAAAAAGGCGAAATCGTTGTGCGGGGTGAAAACGTGATGGTCGGTTACTGGAAAAACCAGGAAGCCACCGAAAAAAGTATTCAAAACGGTTGGTTCTTTACCGGCGATTTGGGATACCTCGATAAGGACGGGTTCCTCTATGTATTGGGACGTTATAAAAGCCTTCTGATTGCAAACGACGGGGAAAAGTACAGCCCTGAATCCATTGAAGAAGCCCTGATTGAGCATTCCCCCTATATTGAACAATGCATGCTTCACAACAATCAGGACCCCTACACCATCGGGCTTATCGTGCCCAATAAAGAAGCCATTAAAAATGAGGTGGTACAAAAAGATCTTTCCCTTCAAAGTGAAGAAGGCCAGAATGCAGCCCTTGAGCTGATCCAGTCTGAAATAGACCAGTTCAAAAAAGGCGGCAAATATGAGAATATGTTCCCCGACCGTTGGGTGCCCTCAGCCATTGCTGTGCTGGGTGAAGGCTTTACCGAGGAAAACCATATGCTCAACAGCACCCTCAAGATCGTACGCCGTAACATCGAGAAAAACTACAAACAAAGAATCGAGTACCTCTATACCCCGGAAGGCAAAGACATCTTTAACCATCAGAACAAAACCATCGTCAGCCGGTTTTGATCAAGGCCCATGCCTGGCCTGTTTTCAACCAGGCCCTTTACCAGATAATTGGAAGGTCCCAGGCGGAAGGATCGCCTTTTTGCATGTTTCTTGATAACCAGAAAAAAGGCGATCCTTTCTGGATGGGCCATCACGCCATTGGGATGCTATTTATAGAGATAAAAACCAGCGCCATCAGATCTCGCCCTCTTCTCTGACTTGAAGGTATTTGTCGAGCAGTATCCGGGCCTGCATGAAATGCTTTTTCTTGACAAACAGTTTGCTTTCACTGCCGGGAAAAGCTGCACCAAAACCTGCTGAAACTCCTGAAAACATGTCATTGCGAATGAAACACGGGATGCCATTCTCCTGCAAAAATTCACTGATGAAGGCAGCATTAATCTGCGAATCGGAATAGAGGTAGGTCAGTTGTTCTTCGGGTCCCATCACTTAAAACCATTGAGCTGTATATAAACATCCTTCAGCATCGAGCCATCTCATCTATTGATCTCCTTATTGTGCTGGTTGCCTGGGATGTAAAGTACAACCATTTATTTGTGCCGAAAATTTAAGATACAACCAATTTCACCATTTTTCAATGGGTTCTGATCGCATAAAGCCCCCTTAAAAAATGTCAGATCGCGGGCCCATTGGAAAGAACTCATCGTTCAGCGGTGGCTATATCTCCGAGTCGATCGGCCGCAGTTGAAAAGCGGGTCGGATCTCCCCCACTTTATGTCTGGCATCATTCAGATTGTCCGGTTTCCGGTATTGGTCCAGGGCCCGGGCTTCTTCTTGATCGAGCACATCGAGCTGATCCAGTATACTGATCACCGCCGGGGGGAGTCTTTTCATCGATCCGTCCTCCATCTTAACAGCCAGCCCCCTATTTTTATTTTGAATTCCAATACAATAAATGCCCTGGGCGCCGATCTTAGCGATCATTTTACCGGAGGTAAGGCGCAAGAGATCGCTGCAAAAGCCGTTGGTTCCTGCAATCATTTCGGGATTGCGGTTCATGGCATCATAGATGATGCGGGCAGCCTTACGGTGGGGTTGGCTCAAATGACCGGGATTGGCCAGGCGGGCGTAAGCACGGGCCATACGGTCAAGGGGGAGGGCATGAACCGGTAGCGAACATCCATCAATGCCCAGGGTAATCTGATGCGCCTGGCAGTCGGTGATAGAGGCGATGGTTTGCAATATTTCCTGTTGAAGGGGATGATCGGTGTCGGTGTAGTTTTCCACGGGGTAGCCCTTATAACGGCACACGGCAAGCATGCCGGCATGTTTTCCGGAACAATCGTTGAACAGGGGGTCGGCAGGCAAGCCCTTACGGGCCAGTTCAAGGGCATAATCGGGGTTCCTGGAGGTGACGGCTCCGGCCAGGATGTGATCCCGGGTCAGACCGATCTTGTTCAAAATGCCTTCAACGGTTTGCCGGTGCATTGGCTGGCCAAAATGAGAGGCGCACATAATGGCCAGCTCGCGGTCATTGAAACCAAAATAATCCCCAGCCCCCGAAAGCACGACTTCCATGGCCTGAATGGGTTTGGCCGCCGAACGCATAAAGGTGTATTTGCCCGGATCACCAGCGTAAAATAAAAGCTGACCCTCCCGGTTGGTGACGGCTATATCGCCCCGGGATAAACTCTCGACCACTTCACCCCGGGTTTCTTCCACCAGTAAGACTGCCATGAATTCATCCTCCTTTTTTCCGGTTTTTGGCGTCAATCTGGCCCTTGCGGCGCTTCAGATAATGGTAATAGGCTTCCTGGGCCCGGACAGGTTTGCCGTTGTTGCGCACATACTTATTGTCCTGAACATCATCCAGGATACGGGCCTTTACATTGTCATTCAACTGGATTTTCAATTGCTGCTTAAGCTCCCGCTTGACCTCCGAATCATATATCGGACAGGTCAGCTCAATCCTTCGGTCCAGGTTTCGCACCATCCAATCTGCTGAAGAAATATAAAGCTTTTCGTTGCCGCCATGGTAAAAATAGAAAATGCGGGAGTGCTCCAAAAATTTATCCACAATGCTGATGGCTTCAATATTTTCACTCAGTCCCGGAACACCCGGTTTTAAGGAGCATATGCCGCGAATGATCAGCTTGACCCGCACCCCGGCCTGGCTGGCCTCATAGAGCTTCTCCATCATCCCCTCATCTACCAGGCTGTTCATCTTGATGATCATATAAGCTTTTTTGCCTTCCCGGGCATTTTTGATCTCATGATCAATGTGATAGGTGAAATGCTGGCGGGTGGTAAACGGGGACAGGATGATGTGGTTAAAGACATGTTGTTTATAGTTCTTATCGAAAAACTCAAAAACCTTCACCACATCATTGGTGATGCGTTTGTCGAAGGTAAACAATCCCTCATCCCCATAATATTTGGCCGTTTCTTCCTGAAAATTGCCTGTCCCGATGTAGGCAAAATGCTCCTGGCGGCGGTTGATCCTACGGGTGATCAGGGTCAATTTAGAGTGAACCTTCAACCCCGGTATGCCATGGATCACTTTGGCCCCGACCTCCTGCAGGCGGTTCGACCAGTCAATGTTGGCCTCCTCATCGAACCGGGCCTGGAGCTCAATGACCACCACCACATTTTTACCGTTGCGGGCAGCGTTGATCAATGAGTTGACCACCATCGATTTTTTGGCCACCCGGTAAAGGGTGATCTGTATGGTCTCGACCCGCGGATCAATGGCTGCCTCCCGCAACATATCAATATAATACCGGAACGACTGATAAGGAAAGTGCAGGATATGATCCCGCTTTTTGATCTCTTCCAGGATGCTCTTGTTATGTTCCAGATACATAGCCGGAACATAAGGTTTCATATTGTTCTCAAAATGTTCAGGGCCAATATTGGGAAAATCAATGAAATCCTTGAAATTGTGATAGCGGCCTCCGGCGATGATGTTGTCTTCGCGCCCCAGTCGCATACGTCGTTTGAAATAATTCAACAGATCCTCTGGCATGGAGGCGTCATAGACAAACCGCACCGGTTGCCCTTTCTTACGCTTCTCCAGGCCCAAAGACATCTTCTCCATAAAGCTCTTGGATATGTCATCGTCGATGTCCAGCTCAGCATCCCGGGTGATCTTAATGGTATAAGCCTCGGCTTTGTCGTAATCAAAAAATGAAAAAATGTCATTCAGGGTATAGCGGACAATGTCATCGAGGATGATGATGTATTTCTTATGACCTGCCCGGGGCAATATCACAAAGCGCGGCAATATTTCCGTGGCCAAATCCAGCAGGGCATAACGGGTTTTACGGGGTTCATTTTCTTTGGAAAGTTTGACGGCAAAATATATGGGCTTGTCCCTCAGGTAAGGAAATTCCCGGGTATACTGCAGCATAATGGGCACCAGAATCGGGCGGATGCGTTCATGGTAAAAATGCTCGACAAACTCGCCCTGTTCCGGCGTTAGTTGGGTTTCGTTGACCACATAAATATCATACCGCTCCATCTCCTTGATCAACTCCTGATAGATCTCCTCAAATTTGGTCTGCTGTCCGACCACAATGTTCTGAATCTCCTGAATCAATTCCTGCGGGGTGCGGTTGCCCAGGAGTTTCTTTTTGCCCCGTAGAGCTGCGATTCGGCGAACCGTCGCCACACGCACCCGGAAAAATTCGTCCCGGTTATTGGAAAAAATACCCAAAAAACGCATCCTCTGGATCAGGGGATTGTTCCGGTCGGCGGCCTCCTGCAGCACCCGGTGGTTGAAAGACAACCAGCTGATCTCCCGGTTAATGAATCGTTCTGATATATAGTTTGGCTCCATAATGGAATCTTTAGCTTTATTCAATACAACATTTTCAGGTAAACGCCAAATAAGGGGGGGCAATCTCTCAAAAACCACCACAATTTTATTCCAGTGAATGGGCATGAAACCCCTGCCCCGGTTGGTCTCAAAAATCGATGTTTTCCTGCCAGTAAAGGGATAAATGGTCCAAATCCAGGGCGGCCAGATGCCCCATACCTGTATACCCTTTATAGACGCATCCGGCATCAACATTCATTCCGCGGGGATGCTTCTTGCTGACCTGCTTGCGGATCAGCTCCAGGGGGGTTGGGGTATGGCCAAAAACAAGGAGCCGGTTGCCCGACTTTTTAAGGTCATTTTCACAATCCCTGCACCAGACCATGGAACGGGTATCCTGAAAGGGTTCGCTGGCCTTAAAATTGATGCCCGCATGGACCAGTATATAATCTTCCAATTCAATATAATAGGGCATCCGGCGTAAAAAATCCACATGGGCCTCCGGCAGTTCATCAAGGGCAGCCTCACGGACCTGCCGGTCATAATCTATATCATAGCTCATAAGGGTTTCCTGGGCACCATTCAACATCCACAGCATGAAATCGTCGGGGGTCCGGTTAACCCAGGCTTCAACCAGCATCTCTTCATGATTGCCCCGTAAGGGGGTGAAAGCATATCCCTCCTGCTGCTTCTCCATCAAATAATCAACCACCTGCCGAGAGCCAGGCCCCCGGTCAATATAATCGCCGATGAAATAGACCTGATCTTCCTGCGATACCTTCAAGACCTGTTCCAAAAGGTGCACCATCGTTTTATAACAACCGTGAATGTCTCCTATTGCATACCTCATAAAATCATCTTATTTCCCTTGATACAGCAAGGCAATTCAAGTGTTCAAAATAATAAATGGTTATCAGAAAAGAACTTTTCATCAAAAAACCAACTTATGAACACAAAAATAAGGGAATTAATTATATTTTTGAAAAGGAATGAAATCTGTAAGTTGAAAAATCAGCCCTATGGATATCAAACCAGCCCAGGAGACCGATATCATCGATATCTTATACTTGTGGAAACGGGAAATGGGGCCTTTCACTTCCCAGGAAGGGCCGGCCGGTCCACCCTACGATTCCCTCCGTAAAAGCATTGCCCGGGGCAGGCTATTCATCATGAAGCACCATCGAATCAGCATCGGAACTTTTTCGGTGGGGGCCGGGCCTCCGGATGGTCAGACCGCTGGAGGCAGGCTGGAAATAAGCGGGGTCATTATTGCCTCTTACTGGATTAATCGTCAAACCATTGAGGAAGTCCTCAGATTTTCCAAAAACATGGCCCTTGAGCAAAATCACCATACCCTGGTTTTCCACATCCCCAGCCAGCATGAAAAGTTGAACACCTTTTACAGGGACCAGGGCCTTGATTATACCGGTCAGTACACCCCGGCTGATTCTGCTATACCTTTCAACCTGTATCAAACCCAATTGCATCCCGACCCCGCTTAGCGGGGTTCCTACCCCCGCTTAGCGGGGGTCCGCTTAGCGGGGTTCCTACCAATTGCATCCCGACCCCGCTTAGCGGAGGTCCGCTTAGCGGGGTCACCTGCCTAGAAATTATTGTCGTAGAAGGTTCGGTTTTTCTCATACTTGAGAAAATCGCGCAGCATGCCGGAGTTCACCCGAATACTGAAGTTATAGCGGCGGCGGTAACCTATCGGCACCCACTCAAACGACATGGTGAAACAATGCAGATCACGGGTGATGCTGATATTGGTCGGACCAATTTTGTCTTTTTTAATGTCGTAATTGGTGTTGAATTGAATCTTCCATTTGGGGGTAAGGCTCAGGTTGCCATTAACACCAATGGTTTGGGTAACTCGTGACTCAAAAGCCGGTTTGGAATAGCGGAACGAATAATCGAGATTCAGGCTCCAGGGGATGTTAAAATACTGATAGTTGCCCCCGATGGCTTTCTGTTCGGACTCACCAGCCTGCGGGCCGGATTGCTGACCCCGGCCAGCCGGGGCATTGCCCCGGCTTCTGCCGCCCTGTTGGCCTCCCTGCCCTTGCTGATCTCCGCCAGCGCCCAGCTGCATGCCCATGGATACACGAAAATTGGTTAGGCGGGCCAGGCGGCCATTAGCTTTTAATTCACTGGTATTCAACGTGTTACCTTCGTCACTCAGGGCGTAGGGATCGAGGGTACCGCCAAAATTCAAATTGACCTTATTATTGAATAAATTGGTGCGGCCGTTAAACCTAATGGGAGACCAATTGAGCGAATCGGCAAAAATATTGTAACTGGAGTTGAAGCTTAAATTATCCAGGATTTTTACTTTTTTCATTTCATCGGTGGTATCGGTACCGGGGCGTACTTTCATCTCCAGATTGTTGCTCAGGCTCAGGTTCACACTTCCGCTGCGCCTGGGGGATGAAGGGGGGCTGTAGAGCTGACCGTCAAAATAGGAATATTGGCGGGTATCTCCCTTCTCATTATACTGATAGCGGTCATAATAGGCGTCGGTCATCCCGCCCAGACTGGGCCGGAAGCTCAAACTGGCACTGGGGGTAAGGACATGGCGAATCGCCTGTACCTTCGATTCGGGATTTTTAAACTGAAACATCCCAAAAAATTTGGGGCTGGCACTGACACTGATTGAAGGCTCCAGCGACTGGGCATAACGTACGCGGTGAACGGTGTCTTCCACTACCCGTCCATAGGTTGAGTCCTGAACCGGGTCATAATAGTCGGGTTGCCACTTGCGTTCAATATAGCGGGGATAAAGCACCCCTTTATAATTCACATTGGGGGTGATATTGATATACTTAAGCACCTTAAAATTAAGGCTCACCGGTATGCGGTGCTGGAAACCATTTTCAAAATCGCGCCAGGTGGTTTCTTTAAACAACAGCGAATCTTTGGTATCCAATTGATTTTTCATATCAGCACTGTAGCTTACCTGGAGGTTTTCATACCAGTCGGTTTGCCCGTTGTTGTCTATTCCCCGCAGGGGATATTGGCGGCTCATGCTAAAAGAAGCCGAGGGCAGGGTAAAGTTGACGGAGCGGGTTCGTTTGTTTTGGTTCAGGCTCAGGTTGCTGTTCAGCGAGAAGGGGCTGTTGGGCCAGGAGCGCCGGTAGGTGATGTTCGAGCGTTTTTGGCTTGAAGTGCGGTCTTCCATGGTTCGGCCATGGCGCTTATCGTGGCCGAAAGTGCTATAATTGACGTTGGCAGAAAAATCGCTGTAGGGATTGGCTTTGGAGGATTGGGAATGGTTCCAGGTAACGCGGAAGGTGCGTTTGCTCGAAAAATCAGGGGCACCCTGGTCGCCAAATATCTCCCGCTGATATTCCAGGTCCAGGCGGCTGGTATATTTATAACGTTTCTGCAGGCGCAGATTCAGATTGGCCCCCCAACTGCCCTTGCTGTAGATGCTGGTATTGAGTTTGACATCCATGTGTTCACTGATGGCCAAATACAAGCCCAATCCCTCCAGGCTGAAGCCCTTATCCGAATCCTCACCCACACTGGGAATGGTGATTCCCGATGTTTGACGGTTCTGGATGGGAAAAAAGCCAAAAGGTACCCCCACCGGAAGCGGGATATCTTCCAGCACCAAATAGGAGGGCCCCGCTACAATCCGTTTATTGGGAATCACCTTGCCTTTGGTCATGGCGATATAAAAATCGGGGTGGTCCTTATCGCAGGTGGTGAATTTTCCCCTTTTAAAGTGGAACTGATTGTCCTGATGCTTTTTGGTGACCCTGCTGTGCAAAAAGCCCTCCTGTTCCTTGGTGACAATGCGCCGAATATATCCCTGCTGGGTCTTGAAATTGTAACGCAATTTACGGGCATCATAACTTTTTTTGCCCTCTTTAAATACGGGAGTCCCCACCAATTGACCGGTGGAATCCTTCACCCCGCGGGCAAAAACCATATTGCTGTCCTGCAGGTATTCAATGTAATCGGCCTTCAGCTCAATATTGCCATAAGTAACCACGGCATCTTCATATAAATAGACCTTGTTATCGGTTCGGGAAAAAACAATGGAATCTTTGGCATTGTAATCAATTTTTGTCTTCAGGAAGGTCTCGCTGGTATCACCTGCCCCGGCAGTATCCACGGCAAGGGTATCGGCGGGTCGGCGGGCGGTATCGGCTCTCCTGGCTGTATCTAAGGCAAAGGTGGCGGGTCGGCGGGCGGTATCGCCCGGGAAAGCCCCTGGCTCTATGGTATCGCCCGGGGAAGTACCTGGTTGGGCTGTATCGTTCATTAAAGGCTTGGGCCGGGGGGGGTCGGCTGAGGGGATGGACTCCTTATTACCCGGGGAAGCAGAAGCATCCTGGATCGAAGTATCCTGCTCCGGGAGAAAGGCCCGGGTGGTGTTGTGAAAATCATATCCGCCGGTGTGGAAGGCCGTAGAGGTGCCGTAAACCATCGGTCCAACAGCAGCCGGCAACAAAAAAAGGGCCAACAGACCAACAAATGGCTTTAAAATATGATCCAGTAATTTTATTTGCAATTTCTATGTGCTATTTTTGCAATATCAAACGGCCGGTCAAAGCTAATGAAAATATTAGTTTCGTTATGGGAAAGAAATTAAAAATTCATGCCAAACTCGATATATTCCTGATCATTTTCTTTTTCATTGCTGGGATTGGGATGGGTTCGGTTTCAGCCCAGAAGAAGGCGCATTATGAGCTGAAAAAGGTGGTGATAGATCCGGGTCATGGCGGCAAAGACCCGGGGGCTCCAGGGGATATCCTTGATGAGAAGGACCTTGTGCTCGATATTGGGCTGAAATTAGGCCAATACATCAAACAACAGTTTCCTGAAGTAGAAGTGATTTATACACGAAAGACAGATACCTTTATCCCCCTTTTCAGGAGGGCTGAAATTGCCAATAAGAATCAGGCCGATCTTTTTATTTCCCTTCACATCAATGCCAACGACGACCATCATGCCAGGGGCACCGAAACCTATGTGATGGGCCTGCACAAGACCCAAAGCAATCTGGAAGTGGCCAAAAAGGAAAACGCCGCAATTCTCTATGAAGAAGATCATACCCGCAAATACGAAGGTTTTGATCCGAATTCGGCCGAATCCTATATCATCTTTTCATTGATGCAAAATGCCTATTTAAAACAAAGCTTAAAGTTCGCCTCTTCCGTACAGAAAAATTTTAAACAGGTCACCCCGATGAAAAACCGGGGAGTCAAGCAGGCCGGTTTTTTGGTCCTTTATAAAACCTCGATGCCTCGGGTATTGGTAGAAGCCGGTTTTTTGTCCAACCCCCGCCAGGAAAAATACCTCAACTCGGAGCAGGGGCGCTCCCATATTGCCCGGGCCATTGGCAAGGCCTTCGGGGAATACAAACAAAAACTGGAAAGCCAGAGCGTGATGCTGGCCGGGGACAGCCTCAAGGAAAATTCCCCAAAAAATGCGATCCGGTTTAAGGTGCAGGTGGCTGCTTCGCAGAATCCCATCCCCCTGGACTCCGACTACTTCAAAGGCCACACCAACGTAGAGGAACATCAAACGGATGAACAATATAAATATACCATCGGAAATTTCCAGGATTACAGCCAGGCCGAAAAAATGAAGAAAAAGCTCCGGGATGATTTTCCGGGGGCCTTCATCGTTGCCTTTCAAAATCGAACCACCATTCCGGTGGATAAAGCCCTAAGTAAAATCAATGATCAATAATCCCTGAAGATATGTCCAAAGAACTCAAAATAGGATTAATTGCCACTTTCCTTATTGCCTTATTGATATGGGGCATCAACTTTTTGAAAGGCAAAAACATCCTCAAAGACACCGACCATTACTATGCCCTGTACAACGAAATCGGAGGCCTCGAAGAGGCGAGCCCGGTATACCTCAATGGTTATGAAGTGGGCCTGGTTGAAAATATACGGCTGACTGACGACCCGAGCAACCGGCTTCTGGTTCGCTTCACCCTTCGTAAAAATCTGAAAATCCCCAAAAATTCAAAGTCTGTCATCTATAATGCAGATTTGATGGGCACCAAAGCCATTAAACTTAAATTCTCCAACGGCCAAACCTATTATTCCAGCGGCGATACCCTTCCTACAGGTTTGGAAGCCAGTGTTACCGAACAAATCTATACCGAAATTCAACCCATCAAAAGCCGGGCTGAAAAAGTCATCTCCTCGCTGGATTCGGTGCTGATGGTATTCGATCACCTGACACGCAACAATATTCGCCACTCCATCTCCAATATTCACCAAACCAGCGCAAACCTCCGCCAAAGTTCCCAGAAGCTGAATCAAATGCTGAGCCAGAACCACCAACAAATTAATGGCATCGTTAATGACGCGGCATCGGTGACCAGCAACCTGAAAGATCACAACCAGCAAATCGCCAATTCTTTGAACAACCTCTCGGATATTTCCGATTCCCTCAGAAAGGCCAATCTCAACCAAACCCTCTTCCACCTGGAAAATACCCTGGCTTCCACCGACAGCCTGCTTATGGGTATAAAAAAAGGAAAGGGCACCCTGGGGATGATGGCCACGGACGACTCCCTTTATATCAACCTGAAAGAAACCACCAAAAATATGAATACCCTGATGCGCGATATGAAGGAGAATCCCGGCAGATATATCCACATCTCCGTATTTGGAAAGAAAAATTAAACCGCGAATAGGTATTTATACTTACCGATCCAGGGACATTTTATTGCTTCACTTGAATTAAATTGAATATTGATTTAATTAACAATAATTTAAAACGTTTTCTGTGTAAAACACTGATATACAAAGAAATAAAAAAATTGCAGAAATTTAAAAAAATAGTGAGCTGACTTAAAAAACCATATAATTTTCGCCAAAATAACAAACGCAACTGCGTTTTTTTTTAAAGAATTTTTTCCCACATTTGTTAGAGAACAAAATCATTGTGGAAATTTTTAAATACCTAAAAGTAAATGAACGATCAAAAACACGTCGAAGTTTGGAACCGCTGTCTTGAGATCATAAAAGATAATGTTCCGGCAATCAGCTACCGTACGTGGTTTGAGCCCATAGTTCCCTTAAAGCTGGAAAACAATGTTTTGACCATCCAGGTACCCAGCCCGTTCTTTTACGAATACTTAGAGGAGCAGTATATTGACATCCTACGCAAGACGTTGCGCAAGGAATTGGGGAATCAAGCAAAACTGGAGTATAGCGTAGTGATGGAGAACAATACGTCACGAAAACAGAAGCCTACAACGGTAAAATTCCCGACCAACAATAAGACCCAACTCAACAACAAGCCGGTTACCGTGCCCTTGAAGACCGAGGAAAATTCCATCAAAAATCCCTTTGTCATTCCCGGCATCAAAAAGCTGCATGTAGATCCGCGGCTCAATCCGGACAACTCCTTCACCAATTTCATTGAGGGGGAATGCAATCGATTGGCGCGATCGGCCGGCGAAGCGGTAGCAGAAAATCCGGGGGGAACGGCTTTCAATCCATTGTTCATTTACGGGGATTCAGGACTGGGGAAAACCCATCTTTCCCAGGCCATTGGTATTAAGGTTAAGGAGCGTTTCCCGGAAAAAACGGTGCTTTACGTCAACTCCCATAAATTTCAGACCCAGTTTGTGGAGTCGGTACGCAACAACAACCAGAACGATTTCCTGCACTTTTACCAAATGATCGACGTGCTGATCATTGATGACATCCATGAGCTGGCCGGAAAGGAAAAAACCCAGGAAATATTCTTCCATATCTTCAATCATTTACATCAAACCGGCAAGCAATTGATCCTGACTTCCGATAAGCCCCCGATTGAAATGCAGGGCATCGAACAGCGGCTGCTTTCACGCTTCAAATGGGGTTTGTCTGCTGACCTTCAGGCACCGGACTTCGACACCCGCCTGAAGATTCTGCGCCACAAAATTTATCATGATGGCATCGAAATGAAAGATGACATCATTGAATACATCGCCTCTAACATTACCATCAACATCAGGGAGCTGGAGGGAGCCCTTATCTCCCTGCTGGCCCAATCGACCCTGAACAAAAAAGAAATCAACATCTCCCTGGCCAAACAGGTGATCGACAAGCTGGTTAAAAATTCCAAGAAAGAAATATCGGTGGATTACATCCAGAAGATTGTCTGCGATTATTTTGATATTTCGCCCGACCAGTTGCATTCCAAAACCCGCAAGAGGGAAATCGTTCAGGCCAGGCAAATTGCGATGTATTTCTCCAAATCAATGACCAAAGCCTCCCTGGCATCCATTGGCTCTCAAATAGGAGGCAAGGATCATGCCACTGTGCTGCACGCCTGCAAAACAGTCAACAACCTGGTTGACACCGACAAACGCTTTAAGCAGACGGTCGATAACATTGAGAAAAAATTAAAGATATGAACACAACACGACACTTACCGATGCTGGAAAACAGGTTCTCCCCGACAAGAACCTGTTTTTTTTCTACCCAATAGGCCTTAGCTTTGCCCTGATTAATTTTTAAAGCAACCAAGCATCGCAATATCGTCTCTGGCCTATGATATTTTTGATATTGAGCATTCTTTCTTCCACTTCGCTCTTTGTGATCTTTAAATACGTTGATCGATACGGGATCAGGAATTTTGATGTGATCATCATCAATTACATCATTGCCTCCATTTTGGGTTTTTCCATCAGCAATTATGATCCCGGATTCTTCCCCATATATGCCAATCCCTGGTTTCCTTATGCCATTACCATCGGGATTTTGTTTGTGATTGGTTTTGTTTTGATTGGCAAGTCCTCTCAAAAGGTAGGCATTGCCATCACAACAGTAGCCAGTAAAATGTCGGTGATCATTCCCATCTCGTTTTCCCTTTTGTACGATCCGGCCGACCACATCACCAACCTCAAGCTCATTGGGATCGTTACAGCCCTGTTTGCCGTATTTTTCACGGTGTACCGCAAAAGAAAAATTGATTTTGATCCGCGGAACCTTTACCTGCCGCTGATTCTTTTTTTGGGGATGGGAGTGATCGATTCGATCATCAAGCTGGCCCAGTTTAAATACATTGAAGATGGCAGCTCCACATTGTTTTCGGCCATTTTGTTTTCGATGGCTGCTATAATAGGTCTGGCTACCAATATCCTCCAGGGCACCTCGTTCCGCTCTCTTTTCAAGCCAAGAACCCTGATGCTGGGGAGTCTGCTGGGCATTGGCAATTACGGGTCGATCTATTTCCTGATCCTGGCCCTTAACCATAAAACCCCTTCGGGAACCCCGATCGACGGTTCGGTGGTTTTTGGCATCAACAACATTGGGATCGTCGGGCTTTCGGTGATTCTCGGATTGCTGGTATTTCGTGAAAAGCTGACGTTCTTGAACTGGGCCGGCATTGTGCTCTCGTTTGTGGCCATCTACATTTTATCCTATACCGCAACCTGACCGGCTATGGAAAAGGATGAATTTCTCACCATCTCTGCTCCTGCAGAAGGAAGCTACAAGGAAAAGGGAAGCAAATTCCTTGGCTTTGCCCGCCCGGCCCACTCCGAGGATCAAGTCAAGGAACACCTCCAGGAATTAAAAAGCCAATACCATGATGCGCGCCACCACTGCTACGCATACAGGCTGGGACCGGATATGGAGCTATACCGTATGAATGACGACGGGGAACCTTCCTCGACGGCAGGCAAACCCATTTACGGCCAGATCATCTCGCACAACCTGACCAATGTCCTGGTTGTTGTGGTCCGCTATTTCGGTGGCACCTTACTGGGCACCAGCGGGCTGATTCGCGCCTATAAAACCGCTGCCGCCACAACCCTCGACCATGCCCGCATCATAACTCAAAGGGTGCATTCGTTATACCTGTTGGAATTTAACTATGACAAAATAAACCAGGTCATGCGCATCCTGGATGAACACCAAATCCCCCCGGAAAAGCGGGAATTTACCGAAATATGCAGATTTACCCTCGCCCTGCGGCAAAGCCGACAGGAACAACTGAGCGAACTTTTCCAAACCATTCCGGAGATCCGGCTTAAACCCCTTGATCAATCCATCATCCGGAATGTTTAATAAATTGTTATAAAAATCGAAAAAGATGATTCGATTTAATCCACCAGAGTGTTTAATTTTATCCTCCAAAAATGAATCGCCGCATGAAAGACAAAAGCCTCATTTCCATCGATGATTACTCCAAGGCGGATATCATCAATACCCTGGACCGGGCGGAGGATTTTGAAAGAAATCCCCATCAGCCCCTGTTGGAAGGCAAGGTGATTGCCAGCCTTTTTTTCGAACCCTCCACCCGGACCCGGCTGAGTTTTGAGAGTGCCATCAGCCGCCTGGGAGGTAAAGTAATTGGTTTTGCCAGCAAGGACAGTTCAAGTGTCCAAAAGGGCGAATCACTGAAGGATACCATCAAAACCGTCAACAATTACTGTGATCTGATCATTATGCGCCATCCCCTGGAAGGCAGTGCCCGGTATGCCAGTGAGGTAGCCGATGTACCGGTGATTAACGCCGGCGACGGCGCCAACCAGCATCCTACCCAAACCCTGCTGGATCTCTATTCAATCCGCCAAACCCAGGGAAAACTCGATGACCTCAACCTTTTTCTGGTAGGGGATTTGAAGTACGGCCGTACCGTCCATTCCCTTTTAATGGCCATGTCCAATTTTAATACCACCTACCACTTTGTCTCCCCACCGGAACTTAGAGTCCCGGAAGAGTATAAAATGTTTTTGAAAGAGAAAAAATTGAAGTTTCACGAGCATACCGATTTCACTGATATCATAAGTGATGCCGACATCATTTATATGACCCGGATTCAGCGTGAACGTTTTTCCGATCCGATGGAATACGAAAAGACCAAAAACTCCTACGTGCTTAGAAACAGCATGTTGGAAGGCACCAAAGACAATCTGCGCATTCTCCACCCCCTTCCACGGGTCAACGAAATCCATGATGACGTGGATGAAAACAAAAAGGCCTACTATTTTCCACAGGCCCTTAACGGGGTGTATACCCGAATGGCCATCATGAGTTCAATCCTGGGTCTCTAATCCAAAAAAATCGAAACAATGGCAGACAGCAGCAAACCAAAACTTCAGGTCAGCGCCATTAGAAATGGCACGGTGATCGATCATGTCCCGGCCAAACACCTGTTCAAAGTCATCGCTATCCTGGGGCTGGATAAAATCACCACCCAAATCACCTTCGGTACCAACCTGGAAAGCAAAAAACTTGGCCACAAAGCGATCATCAAACTCTCGGAAGTCTTTTTCAAGGATGAAGACATCAATAAAATTGCCCTGATCGCACCCCACGCCAAGCTAAACATCATCAAAAATTTCAAGGTCACCGAAAAAAGTGAGGTGCAAGTCCCGGAAAAGATCAAAGGCATTGCCAAATGTGGCAACCCCAATTGCATCACCAATAATGACCATGTCAACACCGCATTTTATGTCCTGCCCAAGGACAAGGAAAAGGTAGCCTTAAAGTGTCATTATTGCGAGAAAATCACTGATCCGGAAGATATGGAGGTGTTTTAGTGCACCCCGGGCGGATCATGCCATTTAAGACCGGCAAACAAACCTGACAGGAGGAAGGAGCCATCCATCCGTTCCAATATCCGCAAATGGAGGGGGTTTTTGGTTATCTGATCCGATCAATCGAACGGATTAAAGCTTCATCCTTTCCTATGGCGCGAATGGCCAAATAAGTCAAAATGGCAGCAGCAACCGGGAAGACATCAAAAATGCGGTAACTCACCGTTTCTGCTTCCAGGCGATTGGAAAAATCGCTCACATAAAAATACAGCAGCCCCACATAGCCCAACATCAAAAGGATATTGATAAAGCTGATGCGCATCTGGATGATGCGTCTTTTGTAGAGGAAGATGGTGATGAAGTTCAGCAGGGTAATCACTGACAGCAAAATGATCGGGGGAATTGCCTGATAGTATATGGTGGTTGAATCCTGGTAATATAGACCGTCAAAGCGGAAAGTGTAGGTTTCGCCACCCTGCGGGAGCAGTTCGGCCAGAGGGAAGAAGAACATCATCAACATCAAAATGAAAGAAACGAACAGGTAGAGGGTTTGTATTCTTTGTATCATGTTGCCTTTTTGCCACAAAGATAACATTTCTACAGCACATCATGAAGTGCTAAGTCTAAAAAACCCTCATAAAAGCCCACTTCACCTGTATATTTATAATATGTTGTAAAAAAGGCCATAAGCCTTAAAATTCCTCTGCTGGCATTTGACAATCAAAAAACTTTTGCTTAAGATTGTGCTTCCAATCGAATCAAATGTTAACCGCTAAAAATAAAAGGGCTATGGCAACAACCACGTCTATGACCACACAAGATTTCATGAAAAGAGAAGAGCAATACGGGGCACACAATTATCATCCACTGCCGGTTGTACTGGACAAAGGAGAAGGTGTTCATGTATGGGATGTTGAAGGCAAACAGTATTATGATTTCCTTTCCTCCTACTCTGCCCTGAACCAGGGGCACAACCATCCGAGAATTGTACAGGCCCTGACCGAGCAGGCTCAGAAGCTTTCTTTAACCTCAAGGGCATTTTACAACAGTGTACTTGGCGAATACGAAGAATACGTGACCAAATATTTTGGTTATGACAAGGTATTGCCCATGAACACGGGTGCTGAAGCTGATGAGACGGCCATCAAGCTTTGCCGCAAGTGGGCATATAAGAAAAAGGGCATTCCGCAGAACCAGGCGAAAATCGTTGTAGTAGAGGACAATTTCCACGGCCGTACCATCACCATTGTATCGATGTCGACCGATCCCGATGCCCGTGCCGACTATGGCCCTTATACCCCGGGATTTGTAACCATCCCTTACAATGACACCGAAGCCCTGGAAAAAGAGCTTCAGGATCCCAATGTAGCCGGCTTCCTGGTCGAGCCCATCCAGGGCGAGGCTGGTGTGAATATACCTGACGATGGGTACCTGAAAAAAGCCTATGAGCTGTGTCAAAAATACAATGTCCTGTTCATGGCCGATGAGGTCCAGTCGGGCATTGCCCGCACCGGCAAAATGCTGGCCTGCGACCATGAAGGGGTTCGCCCCGATGTACTGATCCTGGGCAAAGCCATCTCCGGTGGCCTGTATCCTGTCTCAGCCGTGCTGGCCGACGATCCGGTCATGCTGACCATTCAACCCGGTGAACATGGCTCTACCTTCGGTGGCAGTCCGCTGGCCGCTCGCGTGGCCATCGCCGCACTGGATGTGATCAAAGAAGAAAACCTGGCCGAAAACGCAGAAAGACTGGGAAAAATCTTCCGCGAGGAATTCAAGAGCATCCAAAGTGAGATGATCTCTGAAGTCCGTGGTAAAGGCCTGCTCAATGCCGTGGTGATCAAACCCAAAAACGGTAAAACCGCCTGGGATGTCTGTGTGGCCATGAAAGAGCATGGCGTGCTGGCCAAACCCACCCATGGCGACATCATCCGCTTTGCCCCTCCCCTGATCATCACCGAAGAGCAACTGCGCGATGCCATGGAAAAAATCAAAGCCACCTTTAAGGAATTTGAATAAGCCGTTAAGCTTCAAGTAACACCCCATTAAACGATCCATAAAAAAAGCTGTCTATATCCAGGCAGCTTTTTTTATTTAAAATGAACCCAAACCAAAAATCTTTACAATGAAAAGCAAATCACTGGCGCTCTTATTCGCCGTCACCGTACCGCTGTTTTTCGCCACCTGCAGTCAGGGACCTGGTGAAAAAGCAAAACAGGATTTAAAAGTCAACTACATCAATGATTCGATCGACCCGGGCGATAATTTTTACCGCTTTGCCAACGATGGCTGGATTGAAGCCCATCCCCTGCCCGACGATGAAAGCCGTTTCGGATCATTTGACCTGCTGGCCAAAAAAACCAAAACCAAGGTGAAAAACCTGGTCAAAAACCTGGCCGAAGCCGATCATCAACAAGGCACCATTGAACAAAAAATCGGGGATTTTTACACCCTGGCCATGAACACCGGGAAAGTCAACGAACAGGGGTTAGATCCCATCGCCGATGAAATAAAACGGATTGAGCAGCTTAACAATACCCAAGACCTCCAGCAACAGGTTCGCCATTTTCATCACTATGGAATCGGCTCGCTCTTCAGGCTGAGTTCAGGTGCAGATGCAAAGAACAGTGACATGGTCATTGCCCAGCTTTCCCAGGGTGGTTTGGGCATGTCTTCGCGCGATTATTACCTGAAAGATGACAAACGCAGCACCAAGATCCGGGAGGCTTACCGCGATTACATGCGTAAAATCTTCATCCTCTCGGGCGAGAGCAAAAAGGAAGCTGATCAAAAGGTTCAAACCATCATGGATATGGAAACCCGCCTGGCCAAAGCTTCCATGACCCGCCTGGAAAGAAGGGATCCCCAAAAAACCTACCACAAGATGAACGCCAAAGAGTTGCAACAGCTGTGCCCGGCCATGGACTGGAAAGGCTACTTCACCGGCCTGAACATTGAGGTTCCCGAAGACATCAATGTACGTCAACCCCAATTTTTCAAGCAGGTCAACCAAATGCTTGGGGAAGTCCCGATCGACCAGTGGAAAACCTATTTTAAATGGAACCTGCTCAATAGCTCTGCCTCCTACCTGAGCGATGAATACGTCAAAGCCCGTTTCAACTTTTATGGCAAGACCATGCAGGGCCAAAAAGAAATGAAGCCCAGATGGAGAAGGGTGCTCAATGTGACCAACCGGGCCCTGGGCTTTGCTGTGGGCAAAAAGTTCGTGGAAGCCCATTTTCCACCCAAAGCCAAAAAGCGCATGACCAACCTGGTTGGTAACCTGAAAGATGCCTTTGCCCAACGCATCAAAAACCTCCAATGGATGAGCGACACCACCCAACAAAAAGCCCTGGAAAAGCTCCAGGTCATGAACGTGAAAATCGGCTATCCCGATCAATGGCGCGATTATTCTGATTTAACCATCAACGGCGATGCCTACATCGAAAATGTCATGGCCTCCCGCCGGTTCAACAAAAATTACCAGCTCAGCAAGATTGGCCAGCCGGTGGATGAGGATGAATGGTTCATGCCGCCTCAAACCGTCAATGCTTACTATTCTCCATCGATGAACGAAATATGCTTCCCGGCCGGCATCCTTCAACCTCCCTTCTTCTATATGGAAGGCGATGATGCCATCAATTACGGGGCCATCGGAGGCGTTATCGGACACGAAATGACCCATGGCTTTGACGATAAAGGCCGCCAATATGACAAAGAAGGCAACCTGAACAACTGGTGGACCCCAAAAGATACCAAACGCTTCAACAAAAGAAGTCAGCGCCTGGTGGAACAATACAATAAAAAGACGGTACTGGACACCGTTCACGCCGACGGTGAACTGACCCTGGGCGAAAACATCGCCGACCTGGGTGGTTTGAGCATTGCCTACACCGCCTTTAAAAAGGCCACCCGCGACAAAAACCTCCCTGAAAAAATCGACGGCTACTCCCCCGATCAAAGGTTCTTCCTGTCATGGGCAAGGGTCTGGGCTCAGAACATCCGCGATGAAGAGATCCTTCGACGCACCAAAGAAGACGTCCACAGTTTGGGCGTGCACAGGGTCAACGGCCCGTTGGTCAACATCGATGCCTTCTACGATGCCTTTAATGTTACCCGGGAAGATGAGCTTTACCTGCCCGAAGATAAAAGGGCCAAAATCTGGTAACCCCCCTTAACCAAAAAGCAATATGATGAAACCCGCATGCAAGGCCCTTCACCGGACACCTTAAAGCATGCGGGTTCATCATGTTGGATCTAACTACAATGATGGCCAGCCAACAACATCCATTTGCACCATTATAATAAGGTTTCATTCTAAGGCCATGTTCCGGGATGTTTTATTAAATTTATACCCCTGCTGTTCTTCAAATGAATATCAACAGATCCATGTACCTCATTTCCCGGACTAATGGCAAAGCCCGGGTTGAACAAAATTTGTAAACCCAAAACTAAGCTGTTATGAAAAAGATCATTCAAACCGACAAAGCACCCGCAGCCATTGGCCCCTACAGCCAGGCCGTAGAAATTAACAACACCCTTTATATCTCCGGTCAGCTGCCATTGGACCCCCAAACCATGAATATGCCCGATTCGCTCGAGGAACAAGCCGAACAGGTCATGAAAAACACCGGCGCCATCCTCCGGGAAGCCGGTTATGATTACCAAAACGTGGTTAAATCCACCATTTTCCTCGACGACATCAACGATTTTCAAAAGATGAACCAGGTCTACGGCAAATACTATCAACAGGACCCGCCGGCCCGATCTGCTTATGAGGTGGGCAACCTGCCCAAAGGCGCAAAAATTGAAATCGAAACCATCGCGGCCAAATGAGGAATTGCTCAGGAAGACAATCCCTCAGCATGAAATAACGCTTCTTTGGGCCCCTTCCTTATAAAGGGGCCTTTTTTTCGGTGAACAAGACACCGGCCAACAGAAACCGAACTGGAAGAGGTGGTGGCCATTGGGGCTTTGGCTTTTATCTACCCGGTGAACAAGAAGCCAGCCCAACCTGTCAGTTCATTTACAGATTGGTTATATTTTTATTAATTTTGGGGTTCATTTCCAATTGTAAAAGAAAGGTAGCAAGATATGTTTGAGAGTTTATCAGATCGTCTGGAACAGTCGTTCAAAATGCTCAAGGGGCAGGGTCGCATCTCGGAGGTCAACATTGCCGAGACCCTGAAGGACGTACGTCGGGCCTTATTGGATGCCGACGTCAACTATAAGATTGCCAAGAACTTCACCAATACGGTCAAGGAAAAAGCCCTGGGCCAGAAGGTGGTTGAATCGGTTAAGCCGGGTCAGCTGATGGTCAAGATCGTGCATGATGAGTTGGCCCGTCTGATGGGGGGAACAGCAGCTGAACTCAACCTGGAAGGCAACCCAACGGTGATATTGCTGGCCGGTTTGCAGGGTTCGGGTAAAACCACCTTTGCCGGTAAGCTGGCTCAGTTTCTGCGCAAAAAACACAACAAGCAACCCATGATGATCGCCGGCGACGTTTACCGCCCAGCAGCGATCGATCAGCTGAAGGTAGTGGGCGAGCAGGTTGAAGTGCCCGTATATACCGAGGACGAAAACAAAGATCCGGTCAAGATTGCCAAGGCAGGCATCAAACAAGCCAAAAAACAGGGCCATGATACAGTGATCATTGACACGGCCGGACGCCTGGCCATTGACGAAGAGATGATGAATGAGGTGGCCGGCATCAAAAAAGCCGTGGAACCCCACGAAACCTTATTCATCGTAGATGCCATGACGGGCCAGGACGCAGTAAACACCGCCAAAGCATTTAATGAACGCCTCGATTATGAAGGGGTCATCCTCACCAAACTTGACGGGGACACCCGGGGCGGGGCCGCTTTATCCATCCGCTCAGTGGTCGATAAACCCATCAAGTTCATCGGAACCGGCGAAAAGATGGACAATATTGACGTGTTTCACCCCGACCGCATGGCCGACCGGATCCTTGGCATGGGCGATATCGTATCGCTGGTAGAAAAGGCCCAGGAGCAATACGACGATAAAGAGGCCCGCCAACTCAGCAAAAAAATTGCCACCAACGAATTTGATTTTGATGACTTCCTCTCCCAGATCAACCAAATCAAGAAAATGGGCAATTTCAAAGACCTGGCCTCTATGATCCCGGGCATGGGCAAGGCCCTGCGGAATATGGACATGGATGACGACGCCTTTAAGGGCATTGAAGCCATCATTCACTCAATGACCCCCGAAGAGCGGAAAAACCCCAAAATACTCAATGGCAGCCGCCGCAAAAGAATTGCCCACGGGAGCGGTACCAATGTGCAGGAAGTCAACAAACTCATTAAGCAGTTTTCCGAAACCCGGAAGATGATGAAGAAAATGAAAAACGGCAAGGGCAATATGAAGAGCATGATGCAAAACATGCAGCAAATGAACGGCAACATGTAAAACAACAGGTTATGGAACGCATAGATGGCAAAAAAATCTCAGCTCAGATCAAAGAAGAAATCGCCCGGGAAATTGAACAAATCAAGCAGCAGGGCGGAAAAACACCTCATCTGGTTGCCGTTTTAGTCGGGGATGACCCGGCCAGTGAGACTTATGTCTCCCACAAAGAAAAAGCCTGCAATAAAGTAGGCATGGAATCGGAGGTATGGCGGCTCAATGCCGATATTTCCCAGGAGGAACTGCTGAAAAAGGTCGACCAGCTCAACCAGGACCCCCAGGTGGACGGGTTCATCGTACAGCTGCCCCTGCCCGATCACATTGATGAACAGAAGATTATTGAAGCCATTGATCCGAAAAAGGACGTTGACGGGTTCCACCCAATCAATATGGGCCGGATGGTAATCGGACTGCCGGCCTACCTTTCGGCTACTCCCGCCGGTATCCTGGAGTTACTCAAACGCTACGAAATAGAAACCGAAGGAAAAAACTGTGTGGTACTGGGGCGAAGCAACATCGTAGGCAAACCCATCGCCAACCTGATGCTTCAAAAAGCTTATCCCGGCAACACCACCGTTACCGTGTGCCACAGCCGCACCCAAAACCTGCAAGCCTATACCCAACAGGCCGATATCTTAATCGTAGCCATGGGCAAACGCGAATTTGTCACAGCCGATATGGTCAAGGACAATGCCGTGGTCATAGACGTTGGCATTCACCGCATTCCTTCCGATAAAACCAAATCCGGATGGAAACTAAGGGGCGATGTGAAGTTCGACGAAGTTAGTGAAAAAGCAAGCTTCATCACCCCCGTGCCCGG
This sequence comes from uncultured Bacteroidota bacterium, assembly GCA_913055635.1. Classification (GTDB taxonomy): domain Bacteria; phylum Bacteroidota; class Bacteroidia; order Bacteroidales; family UBA12077; genus JAGXLC01. The sequence goes on along the minus strand of CAJXLK010000026.1, from coordinate 21,313 downwards.
TGGCGTGGGACCAATGACCATTGTATCGCTGCTGAAAAACACCATTGCCGCTTCTCAGAATAGAATTTACGGGGAATAGAAATGATTGAATGCTACAATGATTGAATCATTGAATCATTTCTTTGTCCCTCCTAAAACCCGGCAATATCCATCAGCACGGTGGGGATTAAAAGGAGAATGCCCACCAAAACCAGAATGCCCAGGAAAGGAATAAACCAACGGAACCATTTGTCATAGGGAATTTTGGCCATGCCCAAAACCCCCATCAGCACACCCGAGGTGGGGGTGATCATGTTGGTGAAACCATCGCCGAATTGGAAAACCAACACGGCTGTTTGTCTGGATATCCCGATCAAATCGGAAAAAGGTGCCATAATGGGCATAGTCAGGGCAGCCTGGCCTGAACCAGAGGGCATCAGGATGTTCAACAGGGTCTGGAAAACATACATCACCCCAACCGATCCAACTTTGCCAACATCTTCCATCCCTTCAGCCATGTAATGCAACAGGGTATCAATGATATTGCCCTGGTCCAAAAGAAACACGATGCCACCGGCCAGGCCTACCACAATGGCTGCAGTCATCATATCCTTCACCCCCTTAAGAAACAACTGGGCAATGTTGTTGCCCGATTCATTATAGGCAATGCCGGCAAAAATGCCCATGGCCATAAAAATGGTGGCGATCTTCATAATGTACCAGTCATAGCCCATTACACCAACAATCAAAAACAGGATGGTATACAAAAGCAAATTCAAAATATAAAAATGAACCGAGCGTCTCAGACCCATAAAGGCGGTTATGGCATAAAGACCGGTCAGCACAGGCACAATTGGCATCTGGAAACTGCTGTTGCCAATCTCAAGGGTGGTCATGGCATATTGGAAGGAAAAAATGATCAATCCGGCCAGGATAATAAAATAGGTGATCCAGGCTGAAACAGGTCGGGTATATTCGATCTTTTCCACGTCTTGCCGGCTGCTGTCACGCCATTGGGCATCATCTTCATATACCGGCGAGCGGGTGGGATCCTTCCGCAGCTTCTTCACATAACCCAGCACATAAGTTATGCCTACGATGTTCAAGACCACCCAGGTAAAGAAACGGTATTCGATGCCCGAAAACAGGGGTATATCGGCCAATCCCTGAGCAATGCCAATGGTAAAGGGATTCAGCATGGCCCCGGCAAAACCCAGGCCCGCTGCTACAAAACACATGGATACCCCGACAATCGAATCATACCCCATGGAGATTGACAGGGGCACAAAAATGATTACAAAAGCAATGGTCTCTTCACTCATGCCGAAGACCGCACCAAACAAACTGAACATCAGCATGATCAATGCAATCACAATATTATCCACCCCCAGGGCCTTGATCACCCGGTTGGACTCCAGCTTGCGGGTGAAACGCAAAAAAGAAAAAATGCCCACATCAATGGCCCGGCTTTCATTCATGATCCAAAAAGCACCCCCTACCATCAATATGAAAACAATGATGTTGCTCTTCGAAATGAATCCATGATAAAGCGAGGAAAAAACCTGCCAGGTCTGGGGATCGTTCTGGGTATATTCAAAAGATCCGCTCTTTACCACCTCCCGCTTTACGCCATTGTCCATCACCACTTCACGCTCATACTCACCGCCTGGAATGAACCAGGTTAACAGCGCACCGATAACGATGATAAAAAAGATGATGACAAAAGTATGGGGAACTTTGACTTTTTTGGCCATATACACCACATTTTAATTAAAGGGGCTTAAAAATAATAGATTTTTGCGGGTGGACATGAATCTACAAAAGTTTTGTTCCAGAGGTCATATCGACCTTGATAAAGTTTTGGATTACAGGGAACTGGCACATCAAACAATGAATTGTCTTGTTTCAAAGACAAGTTGAACGTTTCTAACATACTGACTAACATTAATTAACGAGTTAATTCAATATTGGCTTTGTTCCAGGGGTAATGTCTAACTTGCTGACTTTTGGGGCAACAGGCCCTGATGGAGCCAATCAATGTTGGTTTTGAAGCGGAAACCTGTTTTCCTCTTATCAGTACCATGATTTTCCTGGCCAGTCCAGGGGCGATGTCCCTATTGCTACCCCGCCCCTTTGCTCTTTGAGGGCTGAATTGAAAACTGCTGACCGGGCAAATATATGGCCGTGGAAAATTGCCCCCCCAACAAACCCTCTTTAATGATGACTTCTTGATTCATCGTACGCAAAACCATCACCTGGCCCTCCCCGTAAACTTTTGCCCTGTTGCCCTCAACCAGGATGGCTGTGGCCTCGTCAATGCCGACACCAACCTTACCGGGATGTTCCAGGCAGGCGGAAATCAATCGATTCATACGCATCCGCTTTATAAAGTGCTGATCGATAATTGCCTGACTGATCAGACCCAGCCCGGACTCGAGAATGATATTATTCGCCTCGATGGTCCGGAAATTACCGGTATATTCCGGGTGTTTGCGCTCATCCCCGGTGATCATCAGTTCACTCATTACCGCTGCCCCGGCACTGGTGCCTGCAATAACGCTTCCCTGCTGATAAGCCGCCCTTATTTGACGCTCTAACTCCGTATCTCTCACAATTTCCATGAAACGATTCTGATTGCCTCCCGTCATGTAGATCAAACCAGCATCCACCACCGAATCCATTACTGATGGCTTCATCTGTTGCTCCGATTGAAGGTTGAAAGTGTGAATGTTGTCAATCCCTTGTTCGGTGAATTGTTTCTTTGCATAGTAGGCCGATGTATCAGGTGCTGAGCTCGACATGGGCAGAATAACAATGTATCCGGCCGAATCAACCCCGGCAATTTCGATCAGATTTTTAATCATCGGCGCCGGCCGGTCACCCCCTCCTATAATAAATAGTTTGCCTTTGGCTGCTGTTTCATTTTCGCCGGCCGAACCAGTACTCCCCTGATCAGAGCAACACACCAGCAGAGACATCAGCACAATTAGAACGGGTAGCACGGCATATTTTCTCTCCAATCTTTTCATTTCTGTTAAGACTTTTTACGATTCAAAATCAGTATAATATTGGAATTAGCTTACCCCTCTGCTAAACTGACCCCGCTTAGCGGGGTCATTATTGGAATTAGCTTACCCTTCTGCTAAACTGACCCCGCTTAGCGGGGTGGTCATGGGTTTACCCCGCTAAGCGGGGGTATTTTACCCCGCTAAGCGGGGTAGTCAAAGCGGGGTTAACTTCCATCAGAAAAGGCTCCTGGCCAATGCAATGCACCACAGGAGGATAAGACTCATGTTTCGGTTCAAAAAAGAACGTATTGATTTAAGGGCCAGACGAATGTGCGCCTCCACCGTCTTTTCCGAAATATTCATCTGCTGGGCTATTTCGCGATGAGAAAGGCATTCAAACCGACTTAACCGGAAAATCTTCTTCCTTTTTCGCGGAAGCTGATCCATCGCCTGATCAATCATATTTTTCACCTCATTCAACAATATATCGTTTTCGGTACGACCAATACAACTGTCCAGGTACTCTTTCATGTCGCTGAGATACAACTGCTCATTGACTTTTTTCCGGTTTTGATTAAAAATGGTATTCTTGGTGATCGTGAAGATATAAGCATTCAACGAAAGGTCAGGATTCAAGGTCTCGTGGTTTTCCCAGATTTTCAAAAAGATATCCTGGGTCAGGTTTTCGGCATCTTCTTGGGTTTTCAGATAGCGCAAGGCAAAATGAAAGATTTTACCGGCATACTGCTGGTAGAGCAGATGAAAAGCCCCCTGATCGCCCTGGCGGAGTTTCCTAACGATTTGCCGGTCAATCTGGTCGTTTAAGCGCTGTGTTTTCACATCCAATCAAGTTGAAGGTTCGGTAAATGAGCCGACCCATGGTCTGAAGCAAACGTCCACTTATTCTTCATAATGGGCTTTGCGGATGATTTGATAATCTTTGATCATCATTTTGCCATTGGCCAACATATAACGGATATTCAAATCCCTGTCCAGCAGAAGGCCGTCGGCATCGAAGCCTGGTTGGAGCCTTCCTTTTCCCTTCAATTTAAGAATGGCGGCCGGTGTAGTCGAGACAGTTTGAATGGCTTGCTCCAGGGGTATTTTTTCCTGTTCCACCATATCCTTGATTTCCTGGAGGCTGGCTTTGGGTTTTCCCTTTTCCAGGCGAATCAGGTTGCCCCGGGCATCAAAAGCGGGCAATGAACCATTGGCATCGGAAGAGATGCTGATGTGTTCCAGTGGGATACCTGCTTCCAGGAGTCCTTTCACGGCCCGCGAGGGTTTGACCTCATCCTCCTTAAAGTAGGGATAAGCGCTGGAAGTCAGGTCGAGGTAGCCTTTCCTGCCATATGTTTTGGCCTCCAGGTATATTTGGTTATTTCGGTTGCAGTGGGTTGGGTAAAACTGCTTCAGGGGCAACTGGCTGTTTTCGACTGCCTGGTAGAGGGGCTGGAAGGGATGCGGGGCATCACCCAGATGCACATTGATGATACCGGCTTTACCAGCAAGCATGCCGGCCACCCTCACCTCCGAGGCCAGTTTGATTAAGGCATCAGCACAGGGATGAGAGCTGCGGTGATCTGATAGGGCTATTTCTCCGGCTCCGATGACTTCTTCAATCAGGGCAACATCCCGGGCGGAATCCCCCGTTATAGACGGAGGGGGAACCTGGTAGGCGCCGGTGTACATCCATCCCGACAACCCCAGCTCGCGAAGGGCCTTGACTTTCATCAAAACACTCCTCACATCCCGCGTTATACCATCGGTGCCGAGACACCCCACCACCGAACTCACCCCCGCCTCCAGAAGCTCCTTCAACGGGATTTCGCCGGTGCGCGTTGCGGGACCCCCTTCCCCTCCTGCCCCGGCTATATGTACATGTGAATCGACCAACCCGGGAACCATCACCAGGCCCGATCCATCAACCTGATCAATATCTACCCCCCGCAATGAAGACAAATCAATCTTATCCTCCACAGCTGCAATTTTACCCGCTGCTACGAGAACATCCTTTTTCCCAACGTATTCAGGCATGTACAATGAAACCTGTTCTATCACTACCAACATATTGAAAGTATTTGTTTAAATAAATAAAATCGCTGAATCATCTAATGAACATCATGATCAAATAGCCATCATACGCCCAAAAAGCAATGATCATCCCCGATATCCTGAGAGATGGCTGACAATTAAATCTTTATGCTAATATCAATGAACAATTTAATGAGGATCTCCCTCACCGGATCATCATTTTAACCGACTTTTTTATGCCCGATCGATGGTCATATAAAAATGCGATATACAGATTGGGTGAAAGATGGTTAACACGGAGCACTTCACGATTTTGAAGGTGATTCTTTCGCAGCCATACTTTACCATCCAACCCCACCAATTCCAGACCATAGCGATGCCCCTTCCACTGCACCACCAGTTGCTGGTTGCTTTGATAGACCAAGGGTTCGCCGCCAGAGCTCTGTTGTGGTCCGAATCGGGCAGTGGCCTGGGTATCGGCCACCTGTCCAATCGGGTATTGCTGGCCGGGGCTCAAAACGGTAAGATCCATCGATTTGAAGCCGGCCACCTGTCTGGGTTCCTGGGCTGGATCGGCTGTGGAGGTTTGTTGGGAAATGCCTGCGCGGGTTCCTCTGTTCCGCAGGACCATTGAAGGCATATCTCCATGGGCTTTCAGCAGGAGCTGATCACCATCGCTGGTATAGTGCACATATCCGCCCGAGGCGAGCCAAAGACCATAGGCCAGATCATGCTGAACCATCGCATAGGGCAGAGCGGCTGCCGTATTTTCGTAGACCTGAGGATCGTGATAGGTATGGGGCATCACCGCCGTGGTTTGCAACAAAGACAATCCGGCGCAATAGCTCATCTCACTGTTGTAATTGGCACCCGGATCCAGGTAACCCTTAGCAACGATGCGGCCTGCAAAACGACTATCTCCGCCTATGAAGGCAGCCGTTACGCGAGGGTTGCCCAGGCGTTGGGCCAAAACATCACCGGTGCCCCCGGCCTTCATGAACCCTTTAAGGCGATCCAGGTCGTTGGCGACAAAAACGAATTTGGTGGCCTGGCGAATCCGCTGAGCCAGCAAATCATCATCCGCCGCACCTTCCTCTGCCGTATAGACCATCACATGCTCTGCGTCTTCCCCATATAAAGCGTTTCGGAACTTTTCAGCCTGTGTCGCATCTTTGCCGGTGAAGACAATGATGGTATCCTGTTCGCCTCCCGCGAGATGCACCAAATGCTCAAGTAATGGCTGATTTTCCGATACCCCGTTGCTGCCGCTTAACATCAACGAATAATCCCGTGTCTCCCGCTTTTTTTCGGGAATGGCCTGGTGGTCAAAACCACTTACCTGAGCCTTTGAAAAATCGATGCGGCACCCCTGAAGCAGCTGCCTGACCCGGAGAGAGTCGACCGAGAAACGGTTGCCTTCCTGGTGGAAGGGCTGATTCGAATAGCCGGTATAGAGGTTGGCGCATCCGGTGCCATAAACCTGGCCCATCCCGGTCGAATCAATGGCCAGGGCCGTCAGATCATCCAGTCCGATTCCGGTAAGATCCTGGCCGTTTTGAAACTGCCAGTTGGCCATGAAGGCCAGTAAACGGGCAAAACGCCCCCGTTGAACAAAATGGGTGTCCATGATGGTTCCCGCCATCAAATCCGGCAGGAAATCATTGGCCAGGGTAACGTATTGATTGTCCCAGTTCTGAAGGCATTCATCGGGATAAACCGTGCCATTGAGGGCGGTAAAATCCACTTCACCCAGTATAGCAAGACCGGCCGATGTTCCACATATCACCCCCCCTTGCTCATACTTATCGCCAATGGCTTGCTCCACCCGGGTATCGTTATAAGTCTGATAATAGTCGGCCTGGTTGCCTCCTTTGATGTAGAACACATCGTAGTTCATCAGCGAATCATAGGTAGCAGGATCATTGGCTACGGGGGTGGTATTGATGACAAAATTGCGGGCTCCGGCGGCTCCCCAATCACAAACGAAATGCTCGGGCATCCAGTCGGTGGCACTGCCCTGATAAAAGGTGATCACTGCCACACGCCGGTTATCGGATTGATTCACCGCCCACTGAAAGGCTTTGCCATTCCAGCCTTCCAAGCCGGCCCGCTCAGTGCCGCCACCGATCAGCAACAAACTGCCCGACCCGCCATGGCCGGTGCTGATGCAACTCAAAAAATACAAAAACACGAGCAGAAACCGCTTCATAGAAAACCATTTGATTTAAGCAATGATGGGGAGCACAGCGAACTCCCCATCATTGGCTGTTGCTTGCTGTCTCCCTTATTGACTGCGCTTGATAATCCGCCGGGTTTGTTGAACCTCTCCGTCCTTTTCAAAGGTAATAAAATAAACGCCTTCTTTCATGCCGCCGGTATCAAGGGTCAGATGCTTTCGAGCCTCGGGTGCTATCTGTTCAACCCGCTGACCTATGGCATTGTAAATTACAATGCGGTCGAACCGCTGTTTGGCTTCAATCCTCAGGTGATTGACCACCGGGTTGGGATACACCTCCAGGGCAGGTTGACCAACCTCTTCTTCCATTCCGACAGGCTCCTGCTGTTCTGACATATCCGCCTCATAACGGGGAGCCAGCATATAATCGCCACCCCGGTTAATCAGTATACCGGTTATCCTGTACTTTTTACCCACTTCCATTGTAGACTCGCTCATCTCGCCGGTATAGATATCCAATCGGTAGTAATCGCCTACCAGGAATTTGCCTTCCCCATCGTCGCAGACAAAATAGTGCAGGGTATCGCCCTGGCTGGGTTCCACGCTGACATATTCCAGTACTTCGGCACTATCCACCTGCAGGAGGGTACCCTCGTATTTTTCGGCCGGGTCGGTATCGGCCTGCAGGGAAGAATCAATATCAGCCCCGGTCACCACAGTTGGATCGAACAGATCATTACCGGTGGAAAGGGTGGCCAGGTAATCGGCCGGATAAATTTCGGTTTGGTTTGCAAAGGGGCTCATGCTGCCATATACCAGCACCTCATCGCCCACATTTACAGAATCGGCAAGCACACCGGAGCTCTGATAGGTGTTGATGCCATGGTGTGCTCCAGCAGCATCATTGAGCCATACCCGATCGCCAATGCCGTTGATGAAGGTAACGATTCCCTTGAAGGTGGCAGTCGGCCCGTCGCTGATCAGGGTCCCGTCGGGATTGGTCAGGCTGGCATAGGAAAGCGGCAGGATGCCTGAATAAAAAGCAATGGAATCCTCCAGCGCACTGTTGATCAGGGTATCCACTTCATTGTCCGGGCTCATGGCAGCCGATGCACCGGTATAATGGACCACCTTGTCGTTGGCCGGATCAATCTGATAAGACTCAAAGGTGAGGGTACCATCGCTGCCCTGCAGTTTGATGTTGGGCAAATTCAGGTCCTTGTCGGTCACCGGCACATCATAGACTACTGCCACAGAGGTATCTGATGTGGCATGGATGTCGGTAAATTGCGGAGGTACATACTGGCCGACCCGGAAATTGTCCAGGTAAATCTTCGAGCCATTGGAACGGGCATGCAGGGCTACATGGATCTGGTCGCCGGCAGCTACATTTTCAATGTCAGTGAGCAGCCAACTCATCTTCTGGAAGCCATCGTTTTCAGTCATCGCCACGGTGTCGGCCTTAATGGTGAAATCGGCCTTCTCTACCCCGGTTTTGGAGATCTTCACAAAAATGGTATCGTAGAGGGCCCCGGTGGCATCCGAATAATAACCTCCAAAGCCCCAGAAAGACAGGTAATCACCCTGGCGCACGCTGAACTTCGGGGTAATCAGCCAGTCGTCGCAGGCCCCGTCGTTGGGCAGGCCACTCTCAAAACAATCGACCCACAGACAAGGACTATCATTATACCCCAACTCCGAGGTATCGGTCCAGGTATTGATGTTGGAACCCTCATCAATCACCGTCCATCCTTCGGGGATGCTGTCGGAAAACTCCTCGTAAATCAACTCAGTGGGTGGCCCCATGACAAAATTGTCCAGGTTGATGTATTCCCCTTCGCTATTGGTATAAAGGGCAACATAGATCTGATCGCCGCCAGCAATGAATTCCTGGGCGGTCAAATCATACTTGAATTGCTGGTAATCATTGGGCAGCTCTTCAATATGGGCAATGGTATCGGTGAAGTCAGCTGCTTCGGTTCCGGTATGGGAAACCAGCACATAAAGGTTATCCCGGTAATCGGTATGAGAGCAGTTGGCATAGAAAGAGACGACATCGCCAGCCTGTACAGTGTACTGGGGTGTGATCAGGTGGTCGCCGGCCGGGCCGGGATAGGTGTCAATAGAAAGGGCGTTGGTACCGTTTAAACCAAATCCCCCATCCTCATAATACCAGGTACCATCATTTTCTCCTCCGTCAATGGTGGTCCACCCGGAGGGCATGCCTGAGTTGAAATCCTCATCTATGGACTGGGCCTGGATAAACCCGACCAGAGACAGAAGCAGGGTACAAAGTAGTAATTTTTTCATAAGCTTAGTTTTTTGAATGATTAAATGATTGAATGCCTACCCCGACGCAGTAAAACGAAGGCGGAGATTAAATGCTTGAATGGAAGCCCGGGGGCATTCCACAAATAAAAGTTCCATGGGTTAAAGTTCCATAACTTTGATGTTGTCGATTCCCAGGCGGTCGCCGCCGGGATAAGGGGTAACCAGCCGGAAGCCGATATAAACGGTTTGTCCGGCAAATTCTTCCAGGCTAAGCTGTCGGCGTTGAATGCCTTCTCCTCCAACATCCTCGCCGGTTGATTCATCGTCTATATAAAGCTGGGTGCCGTTATCAAGGCATCCCTGTACCGTTTGGTCGGTGGTTGACACAAAAACCTGGTAATCATCGGGGTAATCTCCTGTAGTGGTCAGTGAGGCGGCATCCCAGGAGAGCTGACAGGTACCGGTGAGTTCAATGGCCGGGGTGATCATCCAGTCATCGGCATCGACTTCCTCGTTGTACCAGGAGGTGGCAATGGCCACATTGCTCTCAAACAACCCGCTGTTCCATACGATCCAGGCACTGTCGGAGAGGTTCTGAAAAGCTGCATTGCCGCTGGCAACCGTCCCGCCATCTCCATTCACCAATTTCCAGCCGGAAGGAATGAGGTTGGTGTCTTCAAAATCTTCTTCAAACAAAACCCGTCCAAACGGGTTAATGTTAAGCTTTCTTGTATAACTTGCTGAATCACCGCTACCGGCACTAATGGACAACTCCACCACATAGGTACCGGCGGTATCATAGGAATATTTGACCGAGTCCATGATCTGGCGCACATCGCCGCGTTCGAGCACCACCTGGTCGTAGTCGGTGATGGTGGTATCATGGCCGTCGCCAAAATCCCAATGAAACACGGGGTCACTCACACGGATGGGGATCAGCGAGTTATTGGTAAACTTAATGCGACTGGAAGGGGAAAGGTTCTGGGTGGGGGTTACCGAAAACTCGGCCACCAGTTGAGCCGGGGGTACGCTATAATCTTCGGTATAGTCCTCACAGGCGGCCACGCCGAGCAATAGAATCAGCAAGGCAGGAAATATCAAACAGTAGGGATGTTTTTTATGATACAATGCATACATAGGTTAAGGATTTAATAGTTGCCATTTTGTTCCATTTTATCATTGGTATCCATCTCACCTTGGGGGATGGGGAACAGCCAGGAGTTGTCGGCCAGGTTGCCTTTATCTCCGAGCACTTCTCCGGCGCGATTGGTGCGCACCAGGTCGAAGAAGCGATGGCCTTCATAGGCCAGCTCCAGGCGCCGCTCCTGTTCCAGGGCCAGGCGGAATTGCTGTTTGTTCTGCAAATCCCCGGCATAAAATTTAGAAAGGCCGGCCCGCTCGCGGATTTGATTCAAAGCTTTAAATGCCCCTCCATTGGGGATATAGCCCATTTCATTCAGGGCTTCGGCCCGGATCAAATACATCTCGGCCAGACGCAGGAGGATGACATTGTCTTTGCCGTTGCCGGTATCCTCGTACTTATTGGAGTAATACGAGCCGCCGCTTTCATAGACAGTAGCATCGCGGCGTTTGTCGCCAGGAGGAAAGGCATGATAAATGCTTTTTTCACGGGCCTCCGTATCCCAGGCAGCCACCTCCAGGCGGCCGTCATGGCGGGTCCAGTCAGCAATGGCGTTTTGATCATCGTCATTGAAGAAATCATTTTGGAAGATGATCTCGTTATTGGTGGTTTCCTCATCATAGAGGCCCCCATAGTTGTCGCCGCTGACCAGGGCAAACTCTCCGCTTTCAATCACCTGGCCGGCCTTATCAGCGGCCTGCTGCCAATGGTTTTCATACTGACTGAAATACAGATAAACCCGGGCCAGTAAAGCTTTGGCCGCATAGGCATGGGCCATGGAAGGATTGATGGGGGCTCCTTCCAGCAATTGCTCAGCTTGCTTCAGGTCGCTGATGATGAACCGGTAGGTCGCTTCCACCGTAGCCCGCTGTTTGAACAACTCTTCATTGGATGCCGAACGCGTGGGCTCCTTCCGCAAGGGCACACCCCCAAAATATTTGACCAGGGTGAAGTAATTCAAAGCCCTTAAAAAACGGCACTCCCCCTCACGTCGATCCAGTACCTGCGGGGGCAGATTATCGAGTTTGGGAATCTGAACCAGGATATTGTTGACCCGGTTGATCCCGTCGTAACAACTGCTCCATATACCGCCCACATAACCATTGGTGGCCATCAACTGGTTGTCATCCACCTGACGGTATTCCTTCTTTGAACCTACATGGATCCAGTTATCGGCCGCCAGATCACCAAATATAACGGCATCTTCTGCAAAACCCACCTGCTGCATCTGGTCATAAGCCCCGTTGACGGCAGCTTCCAGTCCGTTTAAATCAGTGATCGCCGTCTCCCCGGCAATCTTGTCGGTTGGTTCCACATCGAGTATCTCACAGGAGGTGGTCAGGCCAACCAATAGTATGATGAACAGGAAATGTCTCATAGCTAAAAATTTAATATGGTCTTAAAATTTCATATTGATTCCCACCGAATAAGTGCGCACCTGAGGATAGGTGAAAAAATCCACCCCCCGGGTAATGTTGCTTACCCCTGCATAATTGACCTCGGGATCCATCCCACTGTAAGGGGTCAGGGTCCACAAATTCTGGCCCCTGACATAGATCCGGAAATGGTCAATAAAATCAAGGCCCTTCATCTTGTTCACAGGCAATTGATAGGAAAAGGTCAGATTTTTCAGCCTCAAATAGGAGCCATCTTCTATGTAATGAGAAGTAATTTCGTTGTTGTAGCGCCCGTTGAGCCTGGGCACATAAGTTTCATCGCCGGGCTGTTGCCAGCGGTCCTTAACGGTGGTCAATTGATTGTCATTGATAATGGTCATATTTTCAGCATACTGACGCACGCCATTGAAAATTTCGTTGCCATAAGTAAACTGAAAGAAGAAATCGAGGCTGAAAGCGCCATAATTCAGTTTATTGGACAATCCGCCGGTAAAGTCAGGGTGCGGGCTGCCTACCACCTGGCGGTCGGCATCGCTGATGGTGCCGTCCTGGTTCACGTCTTCAATCACCAACTGGCCGGTGGAAGGATCCACTCCCTGGGATTCATACATATAAAACACGCCAATGGGCTCACCTACCAATACGGCATTATTGCCGCGGTTATCCGGGGTCAGGGGCTGATCGTTGTAAAGCGAAAGGACTTTGTTGCGGTTGAATGAAATGTTGAAGCTGCTGGACCACTTGATTTTTCCGGTCAGGTTATCGGTGGTCAGTTCCAGCTCCAGGCCCCTGTTTTCCAGCTCTCCGACATTGGCATCCATACTGGTAAAGCCTGAATTGGGAGGAACAGGACGGGCCAGCAAAAGGTCGGTGGTGTGGTTGTAATACACATCGCCCGTCAGCAGTATCCGGTTATCGAACAACCCCAGATCGATCCCAACATTATAATTGGCCGTGGTTTCCCATTTGAGATCGGGGTTGGGGATTTGAGTGGGAATGATGCCCGAACGGCCATAATAATTGTAACCGGAGCTGTATAGGTTCAAAGAACCAAAGGCGCCAATATCGTCATTACCGGTGAGGCCATAGCTGGCTTTCAATTTCAGTTCACTGACAAAAGGCAGGCTGGCCATGAAGTCCTCCTCTCCTGCCCGCCAGGCAAGAGAAGCCGACGGAAGATAAGCATAGCGGTTGTTTTTTCCAAAATTGGAAGAACCATCGCGGCGCAATGTCAGGGTTAAAAGATATTTGTTATCATAATTGTACTTGACACGGCCAAACCAGGAAGTCAGGCCCGATTCAAAATACTCCGACTGGGTATCTTCCTGGTCAATCACCGCGGCAGATTCCAGATAACGCAGCTGATTATTAGGAAACTGGGTTCCACTCATGAACAGGTATTTCTCAGACCATTTCTCAAAACTATACCCCAACAGCACGTTCAGGTTGTGTTTCTCGCCGAATTCGGCGATATAATTCAGGGTGGTTTGCTGAGTGATCTTAAAGACGTTGGAACTGCCGTCGGCGCCATAGCCATTGGACTCCTTGGCCGATTTGACAAAGGAGGGTTCAAAGCGGCGTTCCTGGAGGTTGTAATAATCAAAACCCCACTGGTTTTTAAGCTTCAGTTGGGGCAATATATTGTATTGACCGTAAAGGTTGGAGATGGTATGGAAAGTCTCGGCGGTATTGACCACTTCGCGGCCAATGGCCACGGGGTTGTCCCACCATCCGGCCAGGGGATAATTGCCGAGGCTATCCTTCACCGGGGCCACGGGCGGGGCAGAAACGGCGTTGGGCAGGGGGCCGTTGACCGATTGATCGCCCCTTACCCGTTGGTTGACCGAGTAAGTGGTGGTGATCTTCGCCCCCAGGTTGAGCTGGTCGGAAACATGGTAATCGACATTGACCCGCCCGTTGAATTTGTCATAATCGGTGCCCAGCACCGTGCCTTTTTGTTTGAAATAGCGGCCCGAGACAAAAAACGTGGTTTTATCCTTCGCCCCGGAGGCTGAAAGTTCATAATTCTGCACCGGGGCCCTGCGAAAGACCTGATCCAACCAGTCGGTATGGTTATCTTGCTCAAACCACTCCTTTCGCAGGTTGGGATGCAGCCCGCCAAAATTGTCGCTGACCCCTTCAAAATTTACAATATAATCCTTCCATTCCCGGGCGTTGAGCACATCCAGTTTTTCGTAGATTTCCTGAATGCCGTAATAGGATTGGAAGTTAAACTGCGTTTCTCCCTGGGAACCTGTTTTGGTTTCAATCAAAACCACCCCGTTGCCGGCACGGGCGCCATAGATGGCAGCGGCAGAGGCATCCTTAAGGATGCTGATTGATTTGATGTTATTGGGATTCAAGTTGGAAATGGCACTGATATCCTGGCCTTCCATGCTAATCTGACTGTAGTTGCCGCTGTTCACAGGGATGCCGTCGACCACATAAAGGGGTTGGGTTCCGGCCGATATGGAGCTAATGCCGCGGATGTTAATGGTTGCCGCCGCCCCCGGGGTTCCTGAATTCTGGTTGATGTTCACCCCGGAAGTGCGCCCCTGCAAGGCAGATTCAATGCCGGATGAAATGGAATTTTCAAGGTCCTCGGCCTGAACACTGGCCACTGAACTGGTCAGCAACTTTTTGCTGGAAGAACCATATCCAATCACCACCACCTCTTCCAGCTTCTCCATCTTCTTTTCCAGGGTTACATTCAGGGTATCCCGCCCCTTTACCGGTATCTCCTGTTTCTGGTATCCTACAAAGGAAAAGACCAGCACCTGGTCGCCGCCCTCTACTTCGATGCGGTAGTTGCCCTCTACATCAGTGATCACCCCGCGGGTGGTGCCTTTAATGGTGATGTTAACCCCCGGCAATGGATTGCCTTGTTCATCGGTAACCACCCCGGTAATAGGGTTGCCCTGCTGGTTAATCATTGCAGGCCGATCATGGCGGTCGGGTTTCAGAACAATCTGTTTGTCCATCACCTGGTAGGCAATGCCCCGGTCAGCCAACAAACGACTGAGAACCTGATGAATAGTGCGTGCGTCCAAATCCACACTTACCTTCTGCTGCACATCTACCTGGGCATCATTGTACATAAAATAAAACCGGCTCTGTTGCTCGATCTGCTTTAAGGCAACTTTCAAAGGAACATCCTCCAGGTTCAAAGAAAGCTGTTTTTCCTGGGCATAATCATGGGCAGCAAACAACTGGAAAGTACTTAAGAGCAATAAAAATATCGTTGTCCGCATGGCTAACCATAGAAATTTAGAACAACTGCCAGGGATGAATGAAAAATGTTTCTTCATACAAATTAGGAATTATTGTTAAAACATTCAATGATTTTTTTCTTCCTTCACCGAACCTGCCGTTGAGAAATACACCTTTTGATTTCTAACCGTGCAGGAAAGCGGGGTGGTAGTGCGCAGCATTTCACAGACTTCCCGCAGGCTTTCATCCGTAATGGTCATGGTGTAGCGATGTTTTCCTTTTAATCCGGGCGAGAGATGGATATCCACCCCGTACCACCGTTCCAAATCCCTGGCTACTTCAACAAACGGGTCATTATTAAAAATCAGCCGCCCGTTTTTCCAGGCAATCTTCTCCTGCACGTTGACGTCGGGGATGATTTCCAGCACATGATGGGTCCGGGAATAGGAGGCCTGGTGGCCGGGTTTGAGGTCCCGGGCCTTCGAATCACACTGGGGATCCACCACCACACGGCCCTCAACCAGGGTGGTTTCAATGTGTTGCTCTTCCGGATAAGCCCTGACATTGAACCGGGTGCCGGTAACTTTTACCGATAAGTCACTGGTACGCACCACAAATGCCTTCGCCCCCCGGGAAGCTACTTCAAAATAGGCTTCCCCGCTTAATTTGACAACCCGCCTTTTTTGACCCTTAAAGGTGTCGGGATAACGCAGGGAACTCTCCGCATTCAGCCATACCCTTGAATCATCAGGCAATACAATAAGGGATCGTTGTCCCCCGGGATTGGACTTCTCTACATAATTTACCGGTGGCTCCAGCAACTGGGAATGAAAGCCCAGTAAATACGTCACCGTACCCAGTCCGATGAAAACCAAAACCACCGCGGCAATACGCGCAAGCCTTGGCCGCCATATTCGACGGGACTTTCGGGAAGCCGATGGGCGGGGCCGGATGCGCTCAAACAGCTCATCCACTAATTCTTCCCCATAAGGGGCTTCCGATCCAGCTTCCCATTGCCTGCGCATCATCTGATGGGACTCCTGCGAACCGTACACATGATCTTTCTCCTTCTCTGAGGCCAGCCCCCAAAAAAACCTTGCAAATACCCTGTAATTAAGTTTCGGTCTCATATTTTTAAAGCTTACACTCATTTATACACATCAAAACCCTTGATCCCTTAAAAAAATCTATAAAAAATCACTAAAAAATATATAACACACACATAATCAGTACCTTAAACACTTAATTCTTTAAACAACAAAAAGATTGCAGGAGCTCGAATAGATGTTCAAATCAGGCAATTGATCACTAGAGGAAGCAACAACATGAGACCAAAAACCACGGGACAGATAGACAGCCGGGAAGGATCAAATGCGCGATTCATTCTGCCGGCATTTACAAAACAATCATAGCAAAGACAATGGATATGATCCGGGCCTGTGATCGGTTTATCAAATGTCTCCGTTTATCAAAAGGAGGTTTGGCACGATCTTGCCAAAACCGAAAATTTCAGGTGCTGCCTGAGTGATTGGTCCGGTAAAACGACCGACAAGCTAAAACCAATATGACTTAAACCTCGAACTTCAGACGCAGCCTGAGTGATTGGTCCGGTAAAACTACCCGTAAAATAAAATCCAATATGATTTATACCTCGAAATTGAGCCCGTCGTAAGCGAGCATAACATTTTCGGGTAACTCAGCGTTAACCTTTGCGTGAAGGCCCATTTGATGGCTCATATGAGTAAAAAAGGCCTTACGGGGGCTGAACTCCTGCACCAATTCGAGGGCTTCGGAAAGAGAGAAATGGGAGACATGCTTCTTCCTTCTCAAGGCATTGACCACCAAATATTTTGTACCAATGATCTTTTCTTTTTCTTCCTCGGGTATATAATTGGCATCGGTAATGTAAGTAAAATCGCCGATTCGGAACCCCATCACCGGTAATTTATAATGATACACCCGAATGGGCTGAATGGGAATGCCGCTGATTTCAAATATATGGTTCTGAATCTCATTGAGATGGATGTCTGGAACCCCGGGATATTTATTTTCCTTGAAAGCATAAGGCAACATTTGTTTAAGCGCCTCAAGTACCCTTTCCTCGGCATACACGTGCATGGGCTTTTGCTTGAGAAAATTGATCGGCCTTACATCGTCCAATCCGGCAATATGATCGCGGTGTTCGTGGGTATAAACGATGGCATTGATGTTGGTAACCCCTTCCCTGAGCATCTGCTGGCGAAAATCCGGTCCTGTATCGATGACAATCACCTGATCGCCCCATTCTACCATGACAGAGGCTCTCAAGCGTTTATCCCTGTCGTCATCTGAACGGCAAACGTCACAATTACATCCTATCACCGGAACTCCCTGTGAAGTTCCTGTACCTAAAAATGTTACCTTCAAATTGAGATGTATTTACGGGTATTGCTGTGGTTCAAAACGACAAATATAATAAAACTCTAACAGCTTAAAGGCTTGCCCGCGGAAACCGGCCTCTTCTGTAATGAATAAAAAGCCTTGATCGACAACAGGTTCCCGGACAGAACAGATTTTAAAGTATGAAAACCTCCTGTTTAGGCCAAATGCGCTTTTAAACCAGATTCTAATGTATAAGAAATTATTAGGTTAGACCTGTAGAACAGATAACCCCAGCAAAACCAGAAAAACAGACAAACGAGGTGTCTTCAGCACGCCAGGATAAAAATATGGAGGCTCCGCAGACACTCATTTTAAAAATTCTTGGTTATTTTGCAGGGAATGGAATGCCCTCAATCAAGGGGGATCTTCTTGAGGTATTCATTCAAAAAATTCTTGGTTAATTTGCAGGTGCAGGAATGAATCAATCAAGGGGTCTGTTCTGTGGTGGTTTGACCCGCCGGGAAGGGGCTCCAGGCTCACAATTTCCATCAACTATGAAAGGAAAAATTTATCTCATACCCACTACACTGGGGAGTGACAACATCGAGATGGTTATTCCCTCGGGTGTAGTTGGTGTTATTGGCCAACTGAGTCATTTCATTGTAGAAAATGTGCGTACGGCCAGGCGGTTCATCAAAAGAGTTTGCCCGGATCAGTCGATTGATGATTTGACCTTCTATACCCTCAACAAGCACACGGCAATGGAGGAGATTCCGGGATTTTTAACCCCGCTTCACCAGGGCAGGGACATGGGGGTGATGTCGGAGGCGGGTGTTCCGGGCATTGCTGATCCGGGGGAGAGGGTGGTGTGGTATGCCCAGGAGCAGGAAATTCAAGTCATTCCATTAACGGGGCCTTCTTCGATCACTCTGGCCCTGATGGGAAGTGGATTGAACGGCGAGCATTTTGCCTTCCATGGTTATCTGCCCATTCATCAGTCGGGGCGGATAAAAAAGCTAAAGGCCCTGGAAAAACAATCAAAATATGAGGGACAAACCCAGATCTTCATGGAAACCCCCTACCGCAACAACAAACTATTGAATGATCTGCTTTCCCATTGCAAGGAAGAGACCTATCTATGCATTGCCCGGGACATCACCACTGAAAACAGCATGATCCGTACCCGTACCATTGGGGCGTGGAAAGGGCACGCCCCTGACCTGCACAAGCGACCCACCATCTTTATCCTGGCGGCCCCGCAAAAGCATTAAGCCCCATCCCGTAAACCAGAAGATTGCCATTTGCAATCCCTCCTCTTTATAATGGCGGCCTGGGAAGAACATTAAGGGGTAATGGACTGCTTCAGAATGTTTTCGGCATTGGGGCCCTCATTGAACAACAAATCGACAATGCTGAGATTGGGGATAAAACCGTACCGATCCTGGAAAACCTGGTAATAAAAGGCCGGATAAAAATCCTCGTCCGCCTCTTGCATGCGCTTTTTGGGGTGAATGCGCTCGCGCAGGTCATCATAAGCGGCCCCCGGGTTTCTGACAAACTCGCCGGTGGTATGAAACTCGGGTGATATATCAAGGTGATCAAGGACAATGCGCACGAGATCCAGGTCAAAATCGAGCAGATAACGATAGTGTTTGCGGTAGAGGGGGGCAAAGTCATCCGCAAGGAACTCAAAATAGGGCGAAGAGCTATAGGCCGACTCAATGGAAGTCCAATGGTTCTTCTGCCATTCCAGGGTATTGTCGATCCTCACATCCCGGGTGCAGATTTTGGGCTGGTCTTTGGTAACGGGAATGGTTAGGGCCATCTGTCCATTGGCCGCCAGTATATTACACCGGTTGCGGTAGCTTTGCTTTTGATAATTCTCGGCGGTTTCGATCCAAACCCCATCATAGAGGAGAAACTTTGTAAAATACTTAACCGGGCCCAGATAGACCGGTGAAAGCAAGACATTGCTGGCTTTGGCCATAAGGCATCTTTTTTGTCGGCATTGGAGCAACTCTCGCTTAGCCCCACCCCGCTAAGCGGGGTCTGTTGGTAGTTAACCCCGCTAAGCGGGGTCAGTCTGTGGGCAACCCCGCTAAGCGGGGTCTGTTGATAGTTAACCCCGCTAAGCGGGGTTTCTTCAGCGAGGTTTCGCCCCTGGGTTAGTCGATCACCGTAAAGAGGCGGTTCCAGCGGACCTTATCCAGGAAATTGCCGTATTTATTGATCGATAGCCATATAAAGACGGCTTTGCCCACCACATGGTTCTCGGGCACAAAGCCCCAGTAGCGGGAATCCGCTGAATTATGCCGGTTGTCGCCCATCATAAAATAGTAGTCCATCTTGAAGGTATAGGTATCCGCCGCTTGGCCATTGATATAAATGGTGCTGTCGCGCACCTCCAGGTCATTGTCCTCAAAAGTGCCAATCACCCGTTCATACAAGGGAAGGTTCTTCATCGAGAGTTGAATGGTCTTACCTTTCTCGGGGATATAGAGGGGGCCAAAATTGTCCTCGGTCCAGGGATAATCCTGATCAAATGGAAAAATGGCATGATTAACCGACCCCGGCGAGGTGTTTTCGTATTTTCGAACATTGACCACATTGGAAAAATCAGAGATTTTCTTTCGGTTTTTGCGGGTAAGTGGCATTTGATACAGCGAACTGCTGGGGATATAACGGATGTCATTGGGGTTGATGCCCATGCGCTCGAGCAGTACAGAATTGATCTTGGTTCCGTTGGTTTTAACATAGTGGTTGTACTGCATTTTATCGAAATGGGGCTGTTCGGAGCTGTTGACATAAACCTGGCTGTGTTCTATTTTCAGGGTGTCACCGGGCAGCCCGACGCATCGCTTGATGTAGTTGGTACGTTTATCCACCGGTCGGGTGGTTACATCATACTGTTGGCGGATGTATTCGCGGGCGGTGCCTTTATATTGGGCCAGTGATTTAACCGGCTCCCCGTTGTTGATGTCGCGGTTTTTCAATTCATGGGCATACTGGCGGACGATCGAATAGTAATCTTTGTCCTGCATTTGAAGGATCACGGTATCGCCGGCGGGGAAATTAAAAACCACAATGTCATTGCGTTCGACTTGACCCAGCCCGTCGAGCCGATTATAGGGCCACTTGACCCATTCCAGGTAGGATTTGGTGCTTTGAGTCAGGGGAAGGGTATTGTGGGCGAAAGGAAAGGAAATGGGTGTATTGGGCATCTTGGGCCCGTAGCTGACCTTGCTGACAAAAAGATAATCACCGGCCAGCAGGGTCTTTTCCATCGAGGAGGTGGGAATGGTATAGGCTTCGATCAGGAAAAGCCGGATCAGTGAAGCTGCAATAACAGCAAAAATCAAAGCATCAACCCATTCAATCAACTTGGAAGGTTTCTTGCCGCGTTTTTTCCAAAAAGTCCAATTGACTTTTTTAGTAATGAACCAGTCAAAAATGATGCCCAGGCCCAGAAGGAACCAGGGCTCTTCAAGCCAGATTACCCACAGGATAAAGATGATGGCGGTTAAACCAAACTTAAAATAACGATTCTTGAAGATTGTTTTCACGTTCATACGGATATAACTTAATTAATAGTTTGTAACTCAATATGGTCTGAATCTTAAAACAGACATTATGTGATCAATCATTATGGAACCCGCATCTATATCCATGTCCTTGTTGTGTAAGTCCTTGCATGCGGGTTTCATTCGTATAAAGTTTAATTAACAGTTTGTATTTC
>CAJXLK010000025.1 GCA_913055635.1 uncultured Bacteroidota bacterium | reverse complement strand
TCGGTAACCTCTGCCA
Source organism: uncultured Bacteroidota bacterium (assembly GCA_913055635.1). GTDB lineage: Bacteria > Bacteroidota > Bacteroidia > Bacteroidales > UBA12077 > JAGXLC01. The sequence goes on along the minus strand of CAJXLK010000025.1, from coordinate 64,339 downwards.
TGGAACCCTCATGTTTTATTCATTACCTTTTGTGCTAGTCGGTGCATGAGGGTTTCATAAGATCATTTCATTTAATGAGAACATAACCATGATAAACCCATGGTGCAACCATGCTATTTTTAAAAAAGGGGATGATTCCAACAGAGAACATCATCCATGAGGGATTCATCATTTGCCCAATGGCCCTATGAATTTAATCCAAAAGGCATAAAATGTCAAGCTCGATGGATTATTTGTCTCTGATGTGCTAACGGCAACATTAAAGGCTGTCAATGGTGGTTAAACGCTAAGTGTTATCTGATTTTTCTGACGGTGAAGGGAGGCTATGATAAATTGTTCATTGATCATTAGCATACAAATTTACTGGAGACAACCATCTGTTAGAATATCGTCAAAATGGTTTTGGGTTGAACCAGGAAGGGAGTTATTTACCATTGCTGCCCTGGTATCCCCATTTAACGTATATGGCTCCCCAGGTGAATCCGGCACCGAAGGTTGCAAAGATCAAGTTATCGCCTTTATTGAGTTTTTCTTCCCACTCCCACAGGCACAGGGGTAGGGTTGCGGCGGTGGTATTGCCGTAACGCTGGATATTGATCATGACCTGTTCTCTTTTGATACCCATTCGGCGAGCAGTGGCTTCAATGATGCGCATGTTGGCCTGGTGGGGTACCAGCCAGTTGAGTTCATTGGGGGCGATTTGGTTGCGGTTCATGATTTCCACTGATACGTCGGCCATTTTGGCCACAGCGGCTTTAAAGACCTGTTGACCTTCCTGGTAGATGAAATGTTCGCGGGCGTCAACCGTCTCGTGCGAGGCAGGTTTGAGGGATCCCCCTGCCTTTTGATGGAGGTGTTTGCGGCCCGATCCATCCACCTGGAGGATTTCATCCTTGAGACCATGGTCTTGTTCGGTGGGCTCCATCAATATGGCGCCGGCCCCGTCGCCAAATATCGGACAGGTAGCGCGGTCCTGGTAGTCTACGATGGACGACATCTTTTCGGCCCCTACCACCACCACTTTTTGGTAAGCGCCCGACTCAACAAACCTGGCCGCCGTGGACATGGCATATAAAAAGCCGGAACATCCGGCATTGAGGTCAAAACTAAAGGCATTGGTTATTCCCGCCTTGTCACTGATGACATTGGCAGTGGCAGGGAATTGCATATCAGGGGTTACCGTTGGACATATCAGCAAGTCGACCTCTCCAGGATCGGTACCGGTCTTTTCCAGAAGTTCATTGACCGCTTTTACCCCAAGTTCGGAGGAACCTTTCCCTTTTTCCTTGAGGATCCGCCGTTCTTTGATGCCAATGCGGGTCATGATCCATTCATCGTTGGTCTCGACCAACCGGCTCAGTTCATCGTTGGTCAGCCGGTACTGGGGCACATAGCCGCCTACCCCGGTGATCGTTGCACGTAACTTGCTCATTGAAACGCTGATTTAATTTTTTCCGATAGTTTGGCCTCTATGACATATTTCGTGTGAATGATCATGTTTTTAATGGCTACTTCATTCGAGATGCCATGACCGATGATGATGTTCCCGTTTACTCCTAACAATGGCGTTCCTCCAATGTTTTCGAAATTGAACCGTTCGAAAAATGCATCGTGGATGCCTCTTTTGCGGATAAGTTTATAAGTGGCTTCAGCTTGTTTGAGGATGATGTTCCCGACAAATCCGTCGCAGACCATCACATCGGCCTTGCTCTCAAAAAGCTCACTGCCTTCCACATTCCCGATGAAGTTGTATTTGGAAGTCCCCTGCATCAGTTCGTAGGCCGAACGGGCCACCAAATTGCCTTTTTCAGGTTCTTCCCCGATGTTGACCAGACCAACCCGGGGATTCTCGATGTGGTATACGTGATGGGCATAGATCGAACCGATCAGTCCGTACTGAAAAAGAACATCCGGCTTGCTGTCGGGATTGATGCCCACATCCAGCAATATGGCAAAATCACCATCATATTGCGGCACCGAAGCAGTAATGACAGGCCTGATGATCCCCGGCAACGACTTTACCGTATACATGGCCCCCACCATCATAGCACCGGTGTTTCCAGCACTGGCAAAACCATCAATCCTTCCCTCCTCCAAAAGGGAAAACCCCAGTTTGATGCTCGACCAGGGTTTCTTGTTGAAGGCTTTGGAGGGATTCTCGCCGTTTTGGATGATTTGACCGGCGTGAATGATTTCAAAATAATCTTCCGGGTAACCTTTGTTCCTTAAAATGTCTTTGATCTGATGGCTGTCCCCAATCAGAATCAGCTGAGCCTGTGAATTGATGGATTGGTGCGCCAAAACAGCGCCCATTACCGTCGTCTGGGGAGCATAATCGCCCCCCATCATATCCACGCCAATCCTCATTTTTTTGGTATTCAAAGATTAACCCTCAATCTCTTTTTCAACGGCCATTTGGCCCCTGTAAAAGCCGCACTCAGGGCATACCCGGTGAAGCTGATGCGTCGCTCCACAGTTGGGACAAGTGGTAGTCTTAACAGCCATTGCTTTGAAATGCGTCCGTCTCTTATTCCGCCGCTGCTTGGAAGTCTTTCGCTTTGGATGTGCCATTTTATAATCCCTTAATTTCGTTTAACAAATAGATTTTTTAATTTATTCCATCTTGGATCGATCTCGTCGTTCTTTTGCTGATGTTCTTCCAAAATTCTCAGCATCTCCTGATCACATGTGCTGTTGCCATTTTCATCCAACGGGTGAACCCGCTTTAGCGGCAACTCCAGGTGAATGCTCTCATAAAAATACTGAGCCAGGTTGACCTCTGACTCATCCGGAGCAACCAGGATAACATCGGTCTTGTCTTTTTCTTCCCACGACTCCTCTTCAGGTTTGAGATATAGCGTGCCTGAGAAATCAATCGGGTGCATAAAATAATCCAGGCACCGGTCGCACATGACTTTGACTTCTCCCCGGATGCCGATGCTCAGGGTGGTCAGGCGTTCCTCCTTGAGCAGCTCCACTTCCGCCTGGAGACTCCCTTCCTGAATTTCCGACTTTTCAAAATAGGAGAAAAACCGGTCATCCACATCAAAACTGAAATGATGACTCCCCACGTCCAGCTCCCTGAACTGAATGCTGTATTTCTTTAAGTACCCCACGGTTCACCTCCAAAATATTCGTGCAAAAGTAAAAATTAATCTCGGAATAAAAAAGAATATCCATTGAATATTTTTCCTTTCCGCCACGATCTCTGCCTTTTATTTTCCTTTATTCTGCCGGGAAAATGTTATTTTTGTTCCCGGACATGATCATAACGAGAAAGATGTGAATAAAGATATGAGAATATGAAGATAAAGTTGACCCTTCTTTTGGTGATTGCTATGCTGACTTCAACGGCATTGTCTGCCCAGGACAACCTGACTTTTATGCATTATAATTTGCTGTATTACGGCAAGTATGTGGATGATTGCAATCCCTCTTCCAATGGCATTGAATATAAAACGGATTATTTGCGTGACATTCTGACCTATGTGCGTCCGGATGTTTTTACAGTAAACGAATTGGATGGCGAGGGGGCCGAACCGGTTAGTGAGGATGAGGATTACCTTTTAAACAATGCCCTTAATGTGGATGGAACCACCAGCTACCGAACGGCACCTTTTAGCGAGACCTACAATGCCAACACCCTCTTTTACAACAGCCAGAAAATCACCCTGTATGACCACCATGGCTTTACCGTGAAAGTAGGTGATTTTCCCAAAACCTTCAATGGGTATACCTTTTATTATAATGGGGAGGATCTGGCCACCAGCCGGGACACCACTTTTTTTACCTGCTTTGTTGTTCACCTGAAGGCCGGAGACGGGATAAGTCAGCAAAATCAACGCAGCCAGGAGGCAGACCTTTTGATGGATTCAATCCAGCATCATTTTCCGGGCAGGGGCAACTATTTCCTGGCCGGTGATTTGAATGTGTACCATTCAGAAGAAGATGCTTTTCAGAACTTGATTGAACCCGCTGATACCACGTATCGATTTTATGATCCGGTGGATCAGTTGGGCGAATGGCATGCCAGCAGCAGCTTTGCAATGTACCACACCCAGTCCACCCATGAATCAGGCGATTGCTATTCGGGGGGCGGCATGGATGACCGCTTTGACTTTATTTTGCTTTCTGAATCGATGATGGAAGGGGATTCGGGGATCAGGTACATTGGCGACAGCTATCGTACCCTGGGCCAGGATGGAACCGCGTTAAATCAGCCCCTTAATACCCAAAACAATGCCACTGTCCCCCAGGAAATCGCCAATGCCCTGTACGCTTTTTCTGACCACCTCCCCGTTACTTTACAGGTGCGTGTTAATAGCAACCTGGCCGATGAACTTTCGGTCGATACGGTTTTCTTTGAACCGGTTACCCCCGTTGAAAACGACAGTGTCCATGTCTATGCACAATTCACGGATACACGGAAGAGATTATCACAAGTCAGGCTTCACTGGGGTGAGCAGTCAGAACAGTACAGCCGGGATACCGCCATGTTCACGGATGGGAATTACTTTCACGGGGTGTTGCCCCCCTCGTCTGCAAAAAACCGCATGTATTTCCGGGTAAAAGGCTATGACTCGACCGCTTCGGTGATTTTGACTTCCGATGAGTATGCCTATACGGTGGAGGAAACCAATACCGGCTTCCTGCCTCGGGGCCGTTCATCGGATGATTTAAATGTGATTCATCCCGTTCGCAACCGGCTGGTGGTGTTGAATTGCAACCCTGTGAATGAATCTGCCCGGGTGGTCATTGGTGATATGATGGGCCGCATAAGGATTCGACGCCATGTAAGAAGCCTCAGGGGGTCAAGATTGATCGTGCCCGTGGCTAACCTTGAACCCGGCATTTACTGGATAAGACTCTGGAACGGACAGCAATGGAGAAGTCAAAGATTCATCAAAAAATGAGGACCGCAAGGACAATGAGCAATGAACAATGATCATTGAACAGTGAGCAATGAGCAATGAACAAGGATCAATGAACAAGGATCAATGAACAGTGAGCAATGAACAGTGCCAATGGACAATGGGCAATGAATAATGGGCGATTAGATCATACTGGCGTTATCGTTTCAGCAGGTTATGGGGGTGGATTTATCTTCCGCTTGTTATTGCGGGTGGTTCTTCTGATTGCGTTGTTGTCTGTCATACCACCAGGGGCGAGGGCTCAGTTTTTTTCGTCCGGGCAGGATCCGGCTTCCATTGACTGGAGGGAGCTTCATACTCCTGATTTTCAAGTGGTATATCCGGAAGGGTTTGAGCCAAAAGCCCAATACGTGGCCAATATACTGGATTATGCCTATTCGGTTGGAGGGAATTCTTTGGATCATGAGCCCCGGAAGATTTCAGTGATTATCCATAACCGGGGTGTTGTCTCCAATGGTTTTGTAGCTCCGGCACCCCACCGGATGGAGCTGTTTTCCACGCCCCCTCAGGACAACCAGGATACTCCCTGGCTTGAACATTTGGTGATCCATGAATTCCGACATGTGGTTCAGATCGATAAACTGAATCAGGGTTTGACCCGGGTACTGGGGTATATCTTTGGTGAACAGGCCAATGCTGTGGTTGCCGGTTTGGTTCCCATGTGGTTTCTGGAGGGAGATGCGGTGATTTCGGAAACGGTTTTAACCCGCGATGGCAGGGGACGCCTGCCTTCTTTCACCCGAAATGTCAGGGCCCGGCTTCAGGACTCGGCCAGGCTCTTTTCCTTTGATAAGATGTTGTTGGGCTCCTACCGGGATCAAACGCCCAATCATTATGAACTGGGTTATCACATCACTTCATACGGCAGGCGCCGGTTTGGGACCGGAATCTGGCAGGGGGTGGAAAATCATGTAGCCCGCCGGCCGTATCAGCTGGCTTCGTTTAACCTAGGTTTGAACCGGCAAACCGGTTTGTACAGCCGCGATCTGTATGATTCGGCCATGACTTATTTTGATGGGTTGTACACCCCATCGGCCAACCGGGGGAAAAAAAGCCCGGCGCGTCCGAAACCTGACGATACGCTTATCACCCCTGCCAACCATCCGGATTACCTCAGTTACCGCTACCCTGCCTTTTCAAAGAAATACGGCTTGCTGGCCCTAAGAAAGGATTATAGCCATTTGCCCCGAATCGTGCGGATAACAAAGACGGGAGCAGAAAAGGTGCATGTGCCTGGCCCCATGACCTTTGAAGGTTTCTCTGCTGCCGGGCCATTGATTGCCTGGTCAGAGAGGGTACCGGATGTACGCTGGAACAACCGTAGTTATTCGGTGGTTAAAATATACAACATGGACTCCGGCCACGAAAGAACCTTGCAGCATAAAACCCGATGGTTTGCTCCCAATCTTTCGCCCAGTGGCCGGAAAATGGTGGCCGTTAAGGTTTCCCTCAACAATGAATACCACCTGGTGGTGGCTGATGTGGAGGATGGAAGTGTTCAGCGGCATCTGAAACATCCCCGGGGCCTCTTCCTGCAACAACCTGTATGGTCTTCCTCGGGAAAACAGATATATGTCATTGGACTAACCGACCAGGGAAAAGGACTGTATCGGGTTAATTATCAAACCGGGACCTGGGAAACCGTTATGAAACCCGTATATCGTCAAATCAGCCACCTTTCACCCGGAAACGGCCGTTTGTTTTTCAGGGCGGCCATCGGCCATAAAGAGCAGATTTGTGCCCTGGATACCAGCACCAAAAACCTTTATCAGGTTACCCGCGCCGAAGTGAACGCCAGTGATGCCGCCTGGCATGAAGCCAGCAATAAGCTTTATTATGCTGATTACCAGGCCAATGGCTACAACCTTCACCGGATGAACATCCGTTCATCCAATTTTAAACGGATTAGCCGCAAAACCCGCAGCAGCGATACCCTGGTTCAGACAATGGCCGCCCAGGAAGACAGCCTCTTTTTTTCTGATCAGGTTCCACAAAAAGAATATGCCACCCAGCCCTATCGCAAATGGAAGCACCTGTTTCATTTCCACAGCTGGGCCCCCTTTTATATGGATTATCAGATGAGCCATCCTTCCCTTTCCGATATCGCCCCGGGAATCACCCTTTTCTCGCAGAATTTACTCAGTACAGCCGTAACAACCCTGGGATATTCCTACCAGGAGGATGCCCACCATTTGCATTCAAAATTCACCTACAAAGGCTGGTACCCTGTTTTGGAATTAACCACCAACTACGGTGGCCAACCCCGCATCTATCGCCCCTCATCGGTTGAATGGACGCCCGTGGCCGGCCCGGACAATTTCCGTTTTGATGCTTCCCTTTCTCTGCCCCTGAATCTTTCCCGGGGCAAAAACATGACCGGTTTGACCCCTTCGCTCGATTATGTCTATGACCGCCATTACTACTACAATTACCAAAAAAAACATTACCTTAGGGGCCTGAAAACCCTGGAATACGGATTGTGGTTTTATTCCTACCAAAGGATGGCATACCGCGATCTCATGCCCAAATGGGGCTTGACTTTTGATATGAACTACCGAACCTCTCCCTTCTCTGAAGATATTTTGGGGAATATGTTCTCGCTAAAGACCCGCTTTTATTTGCCCGGTTTGATCGAGGACCACGGGACATCGGTGGCTCTTGGATACCAAAAGCAGAATCCTGAATTGTATTATTATTCCAGTTATTTGTCTTTTCCAAGTGGTTTTGACCGGGGTACAAGTGAAAAATTATATACCTTTGAATCAGAGTATGTTTTTCCGCTGGCTTATCCGGACTGGAACATTCCTTCGCTATTGTATGTCAAACGTTTTAAGGGACATCTGTTTTTTGACTATGCCAGCAATCATTTTCGCCGGCGCAAACAAGACCGGCTGGTATGGCAGCAACAAAATTTGTATTCCCTTGGGGCTGAACTGACCAGCGATTTTCATCTGGCCCGTTTTATGTTCCCTTTTTCCGCAGGATTGCGTTATGCTTATTTGCCGCAATCTTCGGATCACCGGTTCGAGTTGGTTTTTGATGTGGATTTTTACCGCATCTATAAAAAGTTATTCCATCATGGAGCAAATTGATCAAATACTGAGCGATTGGGGGCTCAATTCGCCTCTTTTCCTTCATGTCATCTTAACCCTGGTGATCGGCTTTATACTGCTCCAGCTGATTCGCCGTAGTCTGAAATCTTTTGAACAAAAAGGCACCAGCTTCATTGACCGGCTGAAGTTTTTTGAGGCGGTTAAATCGCGGGCCCACATCAAGACGGCCCGAAAACAGAAGCAACGGGCCCTGGAGGGTTACAGCCAGCGGTTCACCATCATCAGAAGGATGATCCTGATCATTTATGTTTTTATATGGATCATGACTTTGATGACCCCGCTTTTTGGTAAGATATCGGCGACCTTTATTTCTCTTGTTGCTGCTGCCCTGGCCGCCGTGATAGGTATTGCTGCACGGCCTTTTCTGGAGAATCTGATTGCCGGGGTGGTCATCACCTTTAGCCGCCAGTTCCGGGTGGGCGATACCGTTTTGTTGGACCACGAATACGGGACGGTCGAAGACATCACCATCACCCATACCATCATTAAGTTGTGGGACTGGAAACGGCTTATTATTCCCAATAGCCAGATGCTGAATAAGCAGATGATCAGTTATACCACCAAGGACAGTTACCTGTGGGCCTACGTGGAGTTCTGGGTTTCCTATGATGTCAATATTCTTGAAGTGGAGGAGATTGCCCTGGATGCTGCTCAGAAGAGCCTTCACTATGCCAAAGAAGGCGTTCCCAGGTTCTGGATTATGGAGATGGCCAAAGAGGGCATTAAATGCTGGGTGGCAGCCTGGACCAAGTCCCCCACCGATTCCTGGTACATCAAGATCGACGTGCGCACCCGCCTGATACAGGAATTTCAGAAAAGAGGCATCAAAACCCATTCCTATAACCTGGGAGAAGTGCATCCCCCTTTTAACCAAGACAACCAGAGCCAATCGAATTCGGGAGAATCGAACTAAATCCTATCGAACCAGGGCGAATCGAATTAAACTAACCCCATTCGTACCAGGGCGAACCGAATTAAACTAAACCCATTCGAACCAGAGCGAAACGAACCAGGGCGAACCGAACCAGAGCCAATCGGACCAGAGCGAATCAAACCAGAGCCAATTGAACTAAACAGGCAATGACCAAAACAGCGATACCCCAACCAACGAAAGCTCCACGAATGATATGCCCAACCGACAAGGCGGGTTCAATTATTCCGAAAGGTTTGCCGGGTGCCACACCTGAATGAATCAATGATTAAATGTGAAAAGGGTTGGATCCGCCCGAAGGGGGGTTGTTAAGTGTAAACCCAGTCTGATGCCAGAGCAACAATACGGGTTGCATCATTCCCCGATGTAGAATCGGATGGTTGCATTGCGTTTATTGCCCAGCTTATCAAAGGCGGTTAGCTTTATCCGGTAAAGGGTGTTTATTTGAAAGCCCTTTATGGGCTGTTGATAAGGCCTCTGCGGTTGTCCATTAATGGAATAGTTAATTTTATTGCAACCCGAAAGGCTGTCGGTTGCCGAGAGATATAGGATGGTGTGAGGGGGGTATACCGGGTAGGCTTCACCGTTGATTTTTTCGTTTTGGTTGGCGGCGACGCTGAAGCGATGATGAATGGCAGGTCCCTGCTGGTCCACGATGCAGCGCAAGGTTTTCGAGGAGGCGTTCTTGAGGTTGTCGTAGCCGGTATAGTTGATGGTGTGTTCTCCTTCTTCATCCAGGGAAAAGGGGGCTTTATAAGTTTTGGTTTGCTGGTGTTTTTTGTGGCGGTATTCGATCCTTTTTAGTCCTGACTCATTGTCGGTGCCTTTCAGGCGAATTTGGGTTGAGGAGGTGATAAACGTATGCCGGGTTGTGGAAAAGACAGGGCCTTCATAATGGTGGCTGATCTTTGGGCCGGTCAGATCGCCATAGGATATGCCGGAACGATCGTTCAGGCGCTGGCTTTGTCTTTTATTGTTAACCCGGTCTACGGCAATGGTCTCCAGGGTGAGGTTGCCCCCTTGCGAGACGCTGAAAGGCCGCTGGTAAACCTGGTAATCTCCCCCATTGATTGAGTAGCGGATTTCTTTAACCCCGGCTTGGTTGTCCATGGAGATGAATTTGATGCGGGTGCGCCCGGAAAAATATTCACGCCCCGAAGCGGTAAATGTATTGCCAATGAACTCTTCAACGACCCGTGGGGGCGTTTTGTCGACATAAAAGGTGAACAGCTCTTTATCTTCCCGGTTGCTGACCTGGTCAAGGGAATAATAGGAGAGGGTGTGTTCGCCTTCTTTCAGCTTGCTGGCCTGAATGGGCGAGCGGTAAGTTTTTACCGATCCACTGTCCAGTATATATCGGGTTTGTGCCACCCCGCTGATCGAATCTTTTGTCTTCAGGCGGATAATGCTGCGGCCACTGATGATGTTTTCATGCCGATCGCCTTCGACTTGAAGACGGGTGCGGGGACTGGTTAGATCCAGCTTTACCCGTATCTTTTGGGGTTTTTCAGCATTGCCTACATGGTCAACCCCATAATAGGCCAGGGTAAAGCTTCTTTCCCTGTCAATGGTCACTGGCTTTAGAAAACGTTGATATTTTTCCTGGTCGATCGAGTAGTACACCCCGGCCACGCCCGATAAAGCATCCTGTTTGTTAAAGGAGATTTGAACGGGTTCACCGGCGATCACCCGGCCCTGGCGCCACAGCAGCTCATCTGTGCCAAATTTAACCTGCGTTTTGGGGGGCTTGCTATCGGCATAGACCCCGAAAACCACATCATGTTTGGGCCGCTCATATTCTTTTGTTTCCGGATTTATCCGCCATGGGCTTCGAATGGTGTTGTAGCCTTCGGTGTCAAAATACATGGGATTGGCGTAGGCCTCAGTGGCTTCGCTCTGGAGCAAATGACTTGTGGTATCGGCTTTGGGGGAGGTGGCAATGCGCAGGTAAATGGGGTCGTTGCGGTTTACGTAGATTTTTCCCTCCGGTGATTGATACATCTGGTGGGGATGATCTAATGGTTCCTGGGCCGTGAGGGTCCCTGCTGCTAAAAGGGTCAGTATAACCGTTAAAAATCGAATGTGCATCCTGGGAATAATTTACCATTTTCAGCCGTTAAAACTAACAATTATCCTCCCACCATCCAATGTTCTTACTTCCTTCTTCCTTCTTCCTTCTTCTTTTCTCCTTACTTTCTACTCCTTACTTCCTTCACTCCTTACTTTTTACTCCTTACTTCCTTACTTCTTGTCTCCTTACTTTCTACTCCTTACTTTTTACTCCTTACTTCCTTACTTCTTTTCTCCTTACTTTCTACTCCTTACTTCCTCCTTCCTTCTTCTTTCTTCTTCACTCCTTACTTTTTACTCCTTACTTCCTTACTTCTTTTCTCCTTACTTTCTACTCCTTACTTCCTACTTACTTCTTGTCTCCTTACTTTTTACTCCTTACTTCCTTACTTCTTTTCTCCTTACTTTCTACTCCTTACTTCCTCCTTCCTTCTTCCTTCTTCTTCATCAATTTGTCGTTACCGGATACGGAATGACAGGATAAAATGTTTTATTTTTGGGGGAAATAACAGCAAAAAACGAGCTATGAGAAATTTTAAGCGGGTAATCATCAAGTTGAGCGGTGAAGCCCTGATGGGGGATAAGTCGTTTGGCATTCACCATCAGAGCATGGAAGGATATGCTGCTCAAATCCGGGAGTTGGTAGATGAAGGCATTCAGCCGGGTATCGTGGTAGGAGGCGGAAATATATTTCGAGGTCTGGAAGGGGCTGGCAGCGGTTTTGATCGTGTTAAAGGCGATCAAATGGGGATGCTGGCTACAGTAATCAACAGCCTCGGGTTGCAATCGGCCCTCCAGAATCAGGGGGTTAAAACCAGGGTGTACACGGCTGTTCGAATGGAGCCTTTTGCCGAATATTATGTCAAAGAGGATGCGGTGGAAGCCCTGGAGCAGGGGTATGTAAACATTGTTGCTGCCGGCACAGGCAATCCATATTTTACCACCGATAGCGCGGCTGCCCTGAGGGCCCTGGAAATGAACGCCGATGCGCTGCTCAAAGGCACCCGCGTCGACGGGGTCTATTCGGAGGATCCCGAGAAAAACCCCAATGCCCGTCATTATGACTCCATCACCTTCAATGAGGCCATTGAAAAACAGCTCAACGTGATGGATATGACTGCTTTTGCCCTGTGCCGTGACAACCACCTGCCCATCGTTGTTTTTAACATTAATCTGCCGGGGCAGATGAAAAAGGCCATTCATCAGGATCATATTGGAACACTTGTCCGGTAAACCTGTTGGGGTGACGTTATTATTTTTATTACATTTGTGAGGACCAAACTAAAATTGTATAGCTATGGATCCAGAAGTGGAAAAAGTGGTTAAAGAAGCCAAATCCAAAATGAAGAAAGCCATTGAGCATCTCTCCGATGAATTGGCAAGGGTTAGGGCCGGAAAGGCCAATCCCCGTATCCTGGATGGTGTTTATGTGGATTATTACGGCGTCCAGACCCCCCTTTATCAATTGGCCAATATTGGAACCCCCGATGCCAAAACCATTACCATTCAACCCTGGGACAAGAACGTGGTGGGCAAAGTGGAAAAAGCCATCATGGACTCCAATTTGGGATTGAATCCTTCCAACCATGGCGATCTGATCCGCATCAACATCCCACCGGTTACCGAAGAGCGCAGAAAAGAACTGGTCAAGCTGATTCACGGTGAAGGTGAAGATGCCAAGGTCAGCATTCGCAATGCCCGTCGGGATGCCAACGACAAATTGAAAAAACTTAAAAATGAAGGGACTCCCGAAGACGAAACAGACCGTGGCGAGGAAGAAGTCCAGAAACTGACCGATGAATATGGCCAAAAGGTCGATGAGGTCATGAAGAAAAAGGAAGATGAGATCATGACCGTTTAATGGATTGTTGGTGTTGGAGCAATCATTTCAGGACCTTTCCCGAAGGCCCGCTTTTTATACCCCATCCATCCGTTTGAATATTTTATCCGGAACAAGTAATATTGGCGGGAGCGCTATTGTCTCCCGCTTTTTACTGCTTCCCTTTTTTACCGTTGAACAAATGGCAGTTGGTTTTGTAAAAGATGAGCCGTAGTATCGCTTTCCCTTGAATGATAAGTGGAAACGACCCCGGCAAAACCATTGGACAGCGAATTCAAACAGATCTTTAATAATGAATAAAATAGCCGGTTTTTTCGGGAAGGAATACAATAAGTTTAAAAGACAGCGGTGGTACGGAAAGATTTTTGATCTTCTTTTTATTGTCTTGCTTATCCTGTTGCTTATTCCATCAACGCGGAAACAGGTGATGACTTATGCCTCCAAAGTACGAATGTATTTGACCAGTGTAGAACAAAAGGAGTCGGCCACCCCACTGAATGGAGCTGAAAGCCTGGTGTTTAGGGATAGCTCGGGGCAGAGACACCGATTAAGTGAATATCTGGATAAACCGGTATTCATTAATTACTGGGCAACATGGTGCCCACCCTGCCGTGCCGAGATGCCTACCTTGGAGAAGCTTTATCAACAGTATGGGCAGGATATTCATTTTCTTTTTATATCCGGTCAGCAGATGCAAAAACAACAAAGTTATCTCAACCAGAATGGCTACAGCCTCCCATCCTACCAGCTTTTGTCCCGGCCAGGCGGCAACCTGAACTATTCTGTTCTTCCTACTTCCCTGATAATCTCCAAAGACAACCGCATTATTCTCCGCAAGGAGGGTGCGGTAAACTGGCAATCGCGCAAGGTGCAGCAGATATTTGAAAAGGTGGGGGGTCGGTGAGCCGTTTTGGGTTTTGCGATGTTTGTGTAAGGCCTCATCGGGTTGACTGTTGCCATCTTTGTCATAGCACTCACCCCTGTTGATGGTTTTTCATGGTCACTGAAGGCCCTTGCTGTTGAGTGGATGGCAAGTGGGGTTATTGACTGGTTGGCCTGCTGTGGCCATTCCCTTTGTTAAAATGATCTGGCGTTTTGATCGTAAAATCATAACTATTGCTATCTTTGCCAGGCAAACATAGCGGATCAATATTTAAGAAAGGACAGACCCATTATGAAATTCAGCGATTTTAGACTGAATGAGCAATTGCTCGAGGCCATCTCTTACCTGGGTTTTAGTGAAACCACCCCGATTCAGGAGCAGGCCATGCCTGAGGTGCTGCAGGGAAATGATTTAATTGCCTGTGCGCAGACCGGCACCGGTAAAACGGCCGCTTATCTTTTACCGGTATTGAATGATATGATAGGCAGTGAAAATCCGGGCACCCAGGTGTTGATTATGGTTCCCACCCGGGAGCTGGCCATTCAGATCGGTCAACAGGTTATGGGGATGGGGTATTCAGCCAACATCACCCCGGCTGTTATCTATGGCGGCGGCGACGGCTCCGACTGGGAACAGCAGAAAATTGCCCTCAAACAAGGGGCGCCCCTTATCGTGGCTACCCCGGGCAAGCTTTTGTCACATATGAAAATGGGCTATGTCTCGTTCGATCATCTCAAACATTTTGTCCTGGATGAAGCCGATCGCATGCTTGATATGGGGTTTCAGGAAGATTTGCTTAAGATCATTGCCGAGCTGCCCACTGAGCGACAAACCCTGATGTTCAGCGCGACCATGCCCGGTAACATTCGTTCTTTTGCCAATAAAATCCTCAGAAAACCTGTCGAAATTAATATAGAAGTTGCCAAACCCGCCGAAGGGGTTCTTCAGGCGGCTTATCTGGTTTATGAGAATCAAAAAACCGCACTGATTGATCACCTGCTCAAGGATAAACCGGAATACCACAGCATCTTGATTTTCTGTTCCACCCGCAAAAAGGTGGCAGAGTTGGAGCGGGCCCTGAAACGTGAGCAGTTTCTTGTAGAATCGATGTCTTCTGACCTGGAGCAAAGTCAGCGCAATGAGGTCATGAACCGTTTTAAGGCCCGTAATACCCGTATTCTTGTGGCAACCGATGTGTTAAGCCGTGGAATAGATATCAAGGATATCAACCTGATCATCAATTATGACGTGCCTTCAGATGCCGAGGATTATGTACACCGGGTAGGGCGCACAGCAAGGGCTGATACCACCGGAGTAGCCCTGACCCTGGTAAATCCCGATGATATGCATAAATTGCGCCGCATTGAACGCCTGATTGATCAGCAAATATCCAAGCTATCCCCGCCCCCCGAACTGGGCCAGGGCCCTGAATGGAAACCGGAGGGCCCAACGAAAAAAGGCCGTCCTAAGAAGAACAAAAAAAATACCGGGGGCCGACCACCTAAAAAGGGCAAAAAATCTTGAGAAAAGAGCAAAAATAACGTAAATACATTCGAACCCTGCCCCGATGCCTGACGCATAATGCCCCCACTTCATCTCCGGCTGTCGGGCTTGCATAACCGACGGGCTGCTGCAGTGAGTGCTAATGTGAGCCGCGGTTAAGCTATTGTTGGCAAATGTATTTCTCCAGGTCGAACTCGGAGGCCTCGATGGCGATCTTCATGATTTTTTGTATGTTGCCTTCCTGATCTTTAATGGGGGTATAGGTCTCGGCAAATACGAATTCTTTGCCATTGTGTTCAACCACATTGGTCATTTTTTTGACTTTCCCGGCTCTTAGGTCATCCCAGAATTTTTTGTACCCCTCCTGCTGTTCGGAGGTTGTTTTCATTTTATAGGAGTGGTGGGTGCCGAGCACCTCTTCTCGGTTGAGTCCCAACAGGTTGAGGTAATGGTCATTGATTTCAATAATTTTTTCATCGGTATCGTATTCTACGATGTAGTGGGCATTTTGGAAAGCATTGACCAGCCCTTCCATGTTTGATTTTTGTCGGGCGGCTTCTTCCTGGGTTGTTTTAAGTTCCTCCATGTTCTGGCGCATTTCCTCTTCCTGGGAGGAAAGTTCCTGGGCTTGCTGTTCAGATTGTTCCAGGAGCTTTTGGGTGCGCATGTTGACTTTGATCGAGGAGATGGAGGAAGCGATGTTTTCGGCCACGCGTTCCACGAAATCGATCTGGTACTGTTCAAAGGTATGGAACGAGGCAATTTCCAGGACTCCGTAGAGGGTGTCTTCCATCTTAATGGGGACAATCAGCAGGCTGTCGGGATTGGCATCGCCCAGGCCGGAGGTGATTTCAATGTAATCCTGCGGTATTTCCTCCAGGTAGATGGTTTCCTTTTCAATGGCACAAGTTCCAACCAGCCCGTCACCCAGGTCAATGCGTTTCTGATGGTGTTTTTTGCGGTCAAAGGCAAAAGCCGAGTAGAGTTCCAGGTGCTGGTCGTTTTCATCCTGGTCTTCCATCAGGAATATGCCTCCCTGGTTGGCTTCCAGGTAATGGACCAGTTTTTTGATCAGCTCGTCGGTGAGTTTGTTCAGCTCATCGTTGTTTTGGCGTAGGATGTCTGCAAACTGGGTCAGCCCTTCATTGGTCCACTGGCGTTTTTGTTCTTCCTTGCGCCTTTTTTCCTCCTCTTCGCGTGCTTTTTTCAGGCTGTCGCGCATTTCCAAAAGGGATTGGCCCAGTTGATCTTCGTCGCTGATCATCTGGTAATTGTAGTCGAGTTCGCCATGGCCCAGGTGGCTGGCAAACTGATTTTTCTTATTAAGCCCGTCGATGGAAGTGTTCAGGGCCAGGGCCATCTCTTCGATTTCATCACCGGTTTGTATGTTGAGTTTCATATCCTGGCTGATGCGCCCGCGGGCCATCTGTTTGAGTACCCGGGTCACCCTTTCTATGGGATGGGTGATGCTTCGGGTGATGTAATATATAACCCCTGATAAAATCAGCAGCCCGACGATCCCCACGATCAGGGAAATCATGAAATGCTGGTCGGCTTGTGCCATGATCTGATCTACGGGGACTGCAATACCCAGGTACCAGGGTGTTCCTGTGCGGCCGATCCTGACCGGGGCGTAACTCACGTACTGCTTCCTGTGGCCTTCCCGCTTTTGAATGATCGAGAAGCTGTTGCCTTTGGCCAGCTTGTCATGCAGGTTGAAGTCTTTGCGGGCGGTTGGATTGACGGCAATTTTTTCGTTCAGGTTTGACGTATCGGGATGGGCGGCATATTTCCACTGGTGACTCAGCAGAAAAGCCCGGCTTTTCTCCAAACCCCTGATCTGAACATTGCCAAGGATTTCCTGGAAACGATCCATCGTGATGTCAATGCCAATGACCCCGGCATAACCTCCGTCGTCCTGCCGGATGGGCACCAGCAGGCTGGTCATCAGTTTGCGCTCACTCTTGCCTTCTGAAAAAAGATCGAAATACAGGGGAAAGACCATCTCCTTGTTGGATTCCTTGATTTGCTGGTAAAGCTTATTGTCCCCGTCCATGCTGCTTTTTGTGCGTTTGCTCTTGACAATGCCCTGGTCACGGAAATGTTCATTGACAATCCGCCCGTAAGGTTTGCTGTAAGAGGAGTCAATAACATTCAATTCCCAACTGTCCCAGAGGTTGTAAAAGTCACGATACTCAGGGAAGACCTCTTCATAGACCTGGTTAACGAAGTCCAACCATTGATCCTTGGGCATGACTTGATAATTGGAAAGACTTAAAGCCAAAGTCCTGGCTACTGCCATATTCCGGTTCATCTGACCCTGGATCTGACCGGCAAAATTGCTGACCTGGGTGTCCACCAGTTTTTTGTTGTCCTTATAGGCGGTTTGCCGGGCATTGATGCTGATATAGCCGATGGCAACCAGATAGATGATGGCGGATATGAATATCAGCAGAAGTTGAATCTTTTGTTTAAGTTTCATTTGAATATTCATGGGGTGCTGTGCTTTTTGGGGTGCTGCTTGATATGGAGACTATGAATGATGTTTGTTTTGTTCGGTGGCAATGAACAGTACTTTTGACAAGCTGTTTTCCTGATCCATAACAGCGATTAATGAAACCTGAGGGTGCGGGGTTTTGCCGGATGAGCTGGTTTTAATTGAGAGGGAGGCTTTACTGACGCCCTGCTCCTGCATTTGCTGCCACATCGCATCGAAGGTTTTTTGCTCTTTTCCGGCAACCAGTGACCGAAAGGCCTGCCCCTGGATGTCGCTAAGGGCCAGGCCGGTTCGGGACAGGAAGAGGCTGTTGGCGGTAACCACCCCCATATCCTTGTCCAATTCGGCCAGCCACAGAACCTGATCCATGGCATTTTTGAGGGCAGTGGCTTCATTCTCCCGCAGCTGGGCTTCTCGCTGATAGGCGTTTAACTCGTTGAGCCTTTCCTGCAGTTTTTGATTTTTCTCCTGGGCGCCCAGTTCGAGTTGTTTGTAATGGGTGATGTCTTTGGATATGCCAAAGGTGCCCATCAGCTTGCCCTCCTCATCATAAAGGGGCAGCTTGGTTACCGATACCCACTGTTCTTTGCCTGTTTCAGTATATTCATGTTGTATCTTGTCCTGAAAGCCTTTTTCCTGTTGGATGATTTCCTGTTCTTCATCATACATCTCTTGCGCCGCTTCGGGTTTATGGAAATCGAAATCGGATTTTCCGATCATATCCTCAATGCTGTCAACCGGGAACAGCGGCAGCATGGATTTGCTGATGCGGATGAACTTGCTCTCGCGGTCTTTGAAGTAGATGTAATCGGGCAGGTTGTTCATCAGGGCATCCAGCAGGGCTTTTTCTTTGGCCAGTTCTTTCTGCATGGCTTCATTGTCCTGAACTTTCCGCGACAACTCCTCCTGGGTCGCCTTCATCTCCTCCATATTCTGGCGCATTTCCTCCTCTTGCGATTTCATTTCTTCAGCCTGTTGCTGCGACTTTTCAAGCAACTGATTGGTTTTGATGTTGATTTTTGCTGAGGAAACTGTAGAAGCGATGCTTTGAGCCACCCTTTCTACAAAATCGATCTGATATTGCTCAAATTTGTTGAATGAAGCAATTTCCAGAACACCCAACACCTGATCCTCTGTTTTCAGAGGCACCAGCAAAAGGCTGTCGGGATTGGTGCCGCCCAGCCCGGAGGTGATGTTGATGTAATCCTGGGGCAGATCGGTCATGTAGATCGTTTGTTGTTCCAAAGCGCAGCTGCCAACCAGCCCCTCACCGGGTTTGACCTGTTTATTCAGGTATTTTTTCCGGTCAAAAGCGTAAGCCGCTGTTAGTTCATAGCAGGGGTCCTGTTCATCGTTGTCGTTCAGCAGGAAGATGCCGCCCTGGTTGGCCTCCAGGTATTGAACCAGGTTGCTGATGATGGAATATGCGAGTTTTTCCAGGTCTTCATTGTTGCGCCTCAGCAGGTCGGCAAACTGGGCAACCCCTTCGTTGGCCCAACGCCTTTTTCTTTCCTCTTCCTCGCGCTTCTTTTCTTCATCCCGGGCTTGTTTCAGGCTATTGCGCACTTCCAGCAGTGATTTTCCAAGCCGGTCGTTTTGACTCATCACCTGGAATTCTGCTTCCAGATTGCCCTGGCTCAGGTTGGCGGCAAAATCTGATTTGCTTAGATACCCGTCAATATACCGGTTGAGTGTTTGGCTGATGTAACCAATTTCGTCGCGGCCTGCCTGTTCTACTTTCAGTGATGAATCGACATTGCCGTCGGCAATATGGGAGGCCGTTCGTTGAAGGGTCTTAAGGGGCCGGGTTATCCGTTTTGCCATGTACACTGTCACCAGGCCGATGATCCCCAACCCCAAAAGGGCAACGAGCCAGGAAGTATCTGTTGCCCCTGCAGCCGGCCGGGCGATGGCTTGTTTAGGGGCAACAACCCCTGCATACCAGGGAGTCTTCGTTTGCCCCAGTCTGACCGGGACCATGGATAGGTAATATCCTTGCTGGTTTTTCTTTTTATTGAGCCAGGTGTCAAAAAATCCTCCCTTGCCGGGATGCCGCTTCAGATTGGTTGCTGCCTGTTCGGCTAAACCGGCGTTTTGAAGCCTGTCGCTGAGCGATTCCTGTTTAAGGCCGATGACCTTCCCGTTGTGGCTCATTAAAAAAGCATGCCCACCGGCAAAGGGTTCGAACTGTTCCATTTGCCGGGCTAAACCGGAGAGGGAAAATTCAACACCAACCACCCCTGCCATCTGCCCATTCCTCATGACGGGTGCAGCATACCTGGCCTTACGCTCGTTGTCTGTTCCCATGCCACGATTATCAGACAAAAATATCGTTTCGCTGCCATTGCTCTTTATCCGCTGGTAATCCTCATCGGTCAGGATGGCGCTCAGCCCCCGGCTGGCCTGATCCTCAAACCTTATTTTGCCGTTGACGCGCCGGTAAACATGAGAAAATCCCGTTTGTGCTTTCTCCCCCGAAGAGTCAGCCTGATCAAAGGCAACAGGATTCATCATGCCCCAAACGGCATCGATATCCTCATTGTGGACCAGGCTTTGCTCCAGCAAACCGCTTAATCCCTCTAAGCTTTTATCCGGTGCCCATTGCCCGGGGCTTTCAAAACTCTGGCGAAGATACCGGGTGAGTCCAATGTAAGGGGCCAGTCTCTCCTGCGAAATACTTGCATAACGCCGCGTTTGAGCCTCAGCAAGATCCCGGGCCGATTTTTTGACCTTTCCCTGGAAACCCTGATTGATTAAAATGACCATCAAAACCGTTACCGCAGCTACTGTGGTCAGGGTGAAAATTTGTATTTTCTGCTTCACCGTTAGGGTAATATCTTTTAGGCGCATATCTCTATCTGGATTTATTGTGTAAGTCCGCACATGCGGTCTTCATCTGGTTGATTTTTTATTGGATCATAGGGAGCTTAAGTGATATTCCTTTTGATGTTTCATTGCCAAAAATATGCATTTCATTAAACAGTAATGGGCTTAGGATTCTTTTTCCTCCAGTTTTTTTCTCATTTGTTGTTTTTCATTTTCTGAATCGGTGTGATCCAGGGCGATGAAAATGATTTTGTTGATGTGGCCATCTTTATCCTTGACCGGGGATAAAGAAGCGATCAACCAGAGGTTTTGCCCCTTGCTGTTTTCGCACTGGAAGGTGTGATGCTGGTCTTTGCCCTGAATCACCTGCTGCCAGGCTTGTTCAAAGGTATCTTTGTAGGCAGAGGCAATGAAGTCCTTCATCGATTTTTCCTTGATCTGTTCTTCTTCATACCCGAGCGTTTTAAGGAACAGTGGATTGGCATTGATCAGTTGTCCTTGCAGGTCGATCTCTGATTTGATCAGGAACTGATCGATGGCCTCAAGGATACCGGATAGTTCGTTTTCCCTGCGGGCCGCTTCTTCCTGGGTGGCTTTAAGTTCCTCCATGTTTTGCCGCATTTCTTCTTCCTGGGAAGACATTTCTTCAGCCTGTTGCTGTGATTTTTCCAGCAACTGGGAGGTCCGGATGTTGACCCTCACCGATGAAATGGTTGAAGCAATGCTTTCGGCCACCTTCTCGACAAATTCGATGTGGTGCTGTTCGAATTTATTGAACGAGGCGATTTCGATGACCCCCAGCACTTCCTCTTCTACTTTTAGGGGCACCAGCAGCAGGCTGTCGGGATTGGCATCGCCCAATCCTGAAGTGATCTGGATGTAATCCTGGGGCAGGTCGCTCATGTAGATGGTTTGCTTTTCGATGGCGCAGGTACCGACCAGGCCCTCACCCGGCTTGATTTGTTTCTCCAGGTATTTTTTCCGGTTAAAAGCATGAGCGGCCTTTAATTCGTAGAAAATGTTTTCCTGATCTTCATCATTTAACAGGAACAATCCACCCTGATTGGCCTCCAGGTATTGCACCAGGTTGCTGATGATCTTGTAGCTGAGTTTTTCCAGGTCATCGTTGTCCTGCCTCAGGATATCGGCAAATTTAGCGAGCCCTTCATTGACCCATCGCCGTTTCTCGTCTTCCACCTTTCTTTTTTCCTCTTCTTTCCGCGCTTCTTTAAGGCTGTTGCGCATTTCGATCAGGGACTGGCCCAACTCATCGTTTTCACTAAGCACCTGGTAATCGGCTTCCAATTCACCATTGCCAATTTTTTTGGCGAATTCATTTTTTTTGTTGAGTTCATCAATGGAGGTATTTAAAGCGGTGGCCATCTCCTCTATTTCATCGCCGGTGGAGAGCCGCAGTTTCATGCCGGTATCGATGTGGCCTTTGGCCAGGCGGTTCAGGCGTTGGGTCACTTGCTCAATGGGATTGCTGATGTTGCGGCTCACGAAATAGATCACCAGGGAAAGGATAATCAGCCCCACCAGGCCCACGATCAGGGAAATGGTGAAGGTGCGGTTGGCCTGGGCCTGAAGCGAGCTGGTTGGCACAGAGACCCCCAGGTACCAGTTGGTGCCCGTACGGCCAATCTGGATAGGGGCGTAGGAAACATACCGATCTTGCCCGTCATCCTCCTCTTTGGGCTGGTGTATCAGGGAAAAAGCATTTCCCCGGGCCATTTTCTCAAAAAGGTTAAAATCCTGCCGGCCCGTGGGATTGGCCCGGGCTTTTTTATTGAGCAGCTCTTCGTTCGGATGTCCTGCATATTTGCCTTCGTGTGAGAGCAAAAAAGACTGGCAACCCTCGAGCTTTTGAATATCAATGCTGTTGACGATTTCCTGAAACCGCCCCAGCGTCAGATCAACCCCCACCAGGCCGATGAAATTGCCCGATTTCAAGATGGGGGTGGCCAGGGTTGTCATGAGCTTTTGTTCGGCTTTGTGCTGGACAAACACATCGGCATACAACTCAGCCACCAACTCTTCTTTGCGCGATTTCCAGTCGGCATAGAGCTCGGGATCCCCATCCATGCTGCGCTTGTCTGTGCTGGTTTTCAGGATGCCGTTTTCCCGGAAATTTTGATTGGAAATCCGCCCATACGGCTTGGTGTAAGAAGTGTCGATGTATTGAAGCTCCCAGCTGTCCCATAAATTATAGAACGAAGGATTGGCCTGGAATACATCAATGTACATTTCTTGGATCAACTCCTGCCAGCGGTCTTTGGGCAGATAATCATAGCTTTTGAAGGCATTGGCCAGGGTTCTTACCACCGAAAAATCCCGGTTGAAGATGCCCTGAATTTGATGGCCGTATTTCTGGGCCTGAAGATCCACCAACTGGGTGGAATTCTTGTAGGCCGCTTTTCTGGCCTTGGTGCTGATGTAGCCGATGGCCCCCAGAAATATGATGACCGATAATGAAATAATGATCAACTGAATTTTGTGCCTGAGTTTTAAATTCAATTTCATGACTGAATGGGTTTGTTTGGGTAATGGGTAAAGGGGTTATATGCCTGGAACCATTCCCGTTCTGATAAACGGATGGTCTTTGAAGAATGGCCAACATGCCATGGGTGTAGAAGCAGTTCGAATGCATGCTTAAGTTGAATTTTACCTGCTTACCTACCTTATTACGTATTTTAAGGTGGGCAGGATACATGAATTTTGAACCTGACGGAGGAACTCCGCAATAAATGGAGGTTGTAAAGGAAAAGCCGCCCATCGAAACAGGGATTTTGCACTTGTTTTTCCGGGCGGGCAATATAACTATTTTTCAGGGAATATAAAAAAGCCCGTCGGTTCATGCTTTTGAAAGCATAAATGAACTCCGGCCGGTTTTCCACTTTACTGGCAGCCGGGAGAAACCCTGAAGGCTTGATTTAATAAAGTTTTGGGGTGTACTGATTCAATTCCCTTTTCAGTAGGGTTACATCTTTGGAAGTGATTTGCTGAAGGCGGTCCCAGAATCGCCGGCTGTGATCTTTGTGTATGGTGTGGCAAAGCTCATGTAAGATCACATAGTCGATCAGGCGGTCGGGCAACCGCATCAGGTGAATGTTCAGGTTGATGTTGTTTTTTTCCGAACAGCTGCCCCACAGTGACTGGGCTTTTTTGATGAACAATTTGTTGTACTTTAAATTGTATTGTTCCGCAAGTTCCTGCACCCTTCGGGGAAGATAAACCTTTGCTTCACATCGCATGACCTCTTCCAGGCCCTGGCGAATGGCTTTTTGCACCGTTTGGTCAGTGCTGGAGGTTTTCCTTGGGATTTTCACAATGATCTGGTCCGGTTCAATCTGATAAGCGATGGTTTCTCTGTCTTCCCGCCATATTTCAACCGTATGCCAGCGGGTTTGAAAATGGGAAAGGTCGTGGCTGTATTGTTCCGTTTGCAGGTGGGTGATCTGTTCTTTTATTTGCCGTTTATTGGCTATGATATAATCCAGCCCCTTTTGATAGGTAACTTTCTGGGGTATACTTACCTTTAAAAGCCCCTCCGGATCATAGCGAACCGTGATGCGCCTGGATTGCTTCCGCTTGGTAAGCCTGACGTGGCCCAGCTCGTTGATGTAAGTTTCCTTCACTTTCCTGATTAAGTTTTGGGTTGAAAAATAAATATACCCCTCCGCTGAGACATCTCAGCGGAAATAAAACGGCATTGGTTTTGGTAATCCAGCAATATATTGATATGACAGCCAGCAAACTTTATTTTTTAATCCAATTCTTCCAATCTATACAAATTTAGTGAATCATTTTATATGAAAATAAATAATTAAGCCAAAAAGTTTATTAATTTTGATTAGGACCATATCACCTATACACATATGAGATATCGAATCATTCTGTGGGTATGGGGGGTGGCTATGCTGCCTCTGCATATGACAGCCCAGGAATCCTGGGGCCTTCAGAAATGTATTGAGTATGCCCTGGAGCACAATATCCAGGTCAAGCAACAACAGCTCAATACCCAGGTCAGTAAGCAAGCCTTGAAACAAACCAGGCTCAGTGCCCTGCCTTCTTTAAACGCCGGGGCCAACCACAATTTTTCTTATGGGCGGGCTTTGGATGAGACCACTTACGAATTCACGCAGGATCAGCAGGTTCAGTCTAGCAATTTTAATGTAAGCAGTTCGCTGACCCTGTTTAGCGGGTTTCAAAAATGGAATGCCATAAAGCGGGACCGTTTTTCTGTAAAGGCGAGTCTTCAGGCGCTGGAGCGTCTCAAGAACGATGTATCGTTGAATGTGGCATCGGCCTATCTGCAGATCCTGTTCAATCATGAGCTGGTGGAGGTAGCAAGTGATCAATTGAAGCTCATCGATCAACAGGTAGAGCGTACCGCCAAGCTGGTAGAAGCCGGCAGCCTTGCTAAAGGCAATCTGCTGGAGATAGAGGCCCAGGCTGCCAATGAGGAGCTAAACCTGGTGAACCAACAAAATCAGCTGCGGTCTTCCTATATTTCACTCATTCAGCTTTTGGAGCTGGATACGGCCGATGGGTTTGAAATTGAACGCCCCCAAACGGATCAGCTGATCCAGCATCAGCCCTTACCCCCGGTCGACACCATTTACCAGGCAGCCCGCGGGTATCTTCCCCGGATAAAAAGTGCCAAATATCAGTTGCAGTCCCGAGAAGAAGCCCTTGGCGTGGCCAAAGGGCAACTTAGCCCCCGCATATCGTTGAACCTGAACTATGGCAGTGGTTATTCCAGCATCCGCGATCGCCTGGCAGGGGTCGACAGTGTGAGCATACCCATTGGCCGAACCGCCAACAATATCCCCGTTTATGCTACCCAGCCCATTCCCCATTACAGAGACTATCCCTTTTGGCAGCAACTGCAGGACAATGCCAGTACCTCGGTGATGTTCTCCCTGTCGATCCCTATTTTTAACGGCTGGCAGGTGCGCCATTCCATTGGTAATGCCCGGGTGAACATGCTTAATGCCCGGTATGAGCTGGAGTCAAGAGAAAATCAACTCTTTAAGGACATCCAAAATGCCCGGGCCGATGCGGTGGCCGCCTGGAAAAAATATCAGGCCGCCCAAAAAACCGTCCAGTCCATGAAGGAAGCCTTCAAATATACCCGCCAAAAATTTGAGGTGGGCCTGGTCAATTCCATCGAATTCAATACGGCCAAAAATAACCTGATCCGGGCCCAGTCGGAACTGCTTCAGGCTAAGTATGAGTACCTGTTTAAAACAAGGATCCTCGATTTTTATCAGGGCAAACCACTTAATATCTAAGACATGGCTATCAGGCAAAAAAAATTGTTAACCGTTTTATTGATCATCGTTGGGGTGATGATTGTATTGGTGGTGGTCGGCAAAAAAGCCGGCTGGTTCGGACAGGGTTACACCTATCAGGTTGCCGTGGAAAAACCGCGGCCGAGGAAGATCGTGGAATTGGTTACTGCCAACGGGAAGGTTCAACCGGAAACCGAAGTCAAAATTTCACCGGAAGTCTCGGGCGAGATTGTTCAGATCACCAGGGAAGAGGGAGAGCCGGTGAGTAAAGGCGATTTGCTGGTGCGCATTAATCCCGACACGTATATTTCCATGGTGGAAAGGGCTGAAGCTTCCCTGAATTCAGCAAAGGCACAGCATGCCAATGCAAAGGCCGGGCTCTCCCAGGTCAGAGCCAAGTACAAAAAGGCCGAGCGCGATTATAACCGCAATAAGAAACTCTGGGAGGAACAAACCATCTCCGAGGCTGAATACGAAACCGTCGTGTCGAATTATGAGATGAGCAGCGCTGAGCTGGAAGCCGCCAACCAATCGGTGCTTTCAGCCAAATATGCCGTTGAAAGTGCCCGCGCTTCCCTCAAAGAAGCCCGCGAAAACCTCCAGAAAACCAGCATCTACTCGCCTATGCAGGGTGTCGTCTCCCGCTTGAATGTGGAAGTCGGCGAAACCGTGGTCGGTACCAAGCAGATGGCCGGAACCGAACTCTTGCGCGTGGCCGACCTCAACCGGATGGAAGTGCAGGTGGATGTCAATGAAAATGACATCATCAAAGTTGAACTTCAGGATACCTGTATTGTTGAAATAGATGCCTATATGGGAAGGAAATTTGAGGGGGTGGTCTCTGAAATTGCTAACTCTGCAACCGTCGAGGGAACTGCTACCGATCAGGTGACCAGTTTTGAAGTCAAGATCTATTTGCTTAAATCTTCCTACCAGGATTTGATCAGCGATCAAAATCCTTACCCGTTCAGGCCCGGCCTGTCTGCCACTGTGGATGTCAAAACCCGCGAACAAAAAAACGCCTTGTCTGTACCCATTCAGGCAGTCACCACGCGCCCCGATACCGCTCAAAGGGGAGCCCTCAGTGAGGTGGTTTTTACCGTCAACAGCGATTCATTGTTGATGAAACCTGTCGAAACCGGCATACAGGATAACCAATACATTGAGATTGTAAAGGGTTTAACCCCCGATGAGCAGGTGGTAACTGCTCCTTACAGCGACATTTCCGGAAGGTTGAAACATGGCGACCGGGTAACCATTGTGGATAAAAACAAACTGTATCGGGCTGATTAAAAGCGTCGTTGCGGCGAGGCAAACAGGGAGAGATCGCAGAAAGCCTTATAATGTAAGGCAAAATCCAACAGGATTTATTTTATTTAGGGTTGGATTGAATTGTAAAAGTACAATGCGGTAGCCGTTTTCGTTCCAACCACATTGTATCAGCTAGAATGGTGTAAATGATATGGCGTTGATTTTAAATCTGGAAACCACATCCCATGTATGTTCGGCTTGCCTGGCCAGGGATGGTGAGTTGCTGAGCATCAGGGAAAATTATGAGGGAAAGTCTCATGCTTCCCTGTTGACCCAGTTCATCGACGAAATGCTCAAGCAGGAGCATCTGGCCGTTACCGATCTCGATGCGGTGGCCATCAGCGAAGGTCCGGGATCCTATACAGGTTTGCGTATCGGGGTTTCTACCACCAAAGGCTTGTGTTACGGTGCCGGTATTCCTTTAATTGGGGTATCTACCCTTCAGGCTTTAAGTCAGGGTTTATTGGATGCTTTAAAGGTTTCCAATGATCCGCCCCCGCTGGATGAACACACCCTTCTGGTGCCCCTTATGGATGCCCGGCGGATGGAGGTTTATTCAGCATTGCTGACACCGCAACTGGAGTTTAAGCGGGCGGTGAAAGCTGAAATTATCGATGATTCCAGCTTCCTGGATTGGCTGGCCCGCTACAACCTGGTTTTTTTCGGTACCGGTGCCCCCAAAACACGCCAAACCATCGACCATCCCCATGCCTATTTTATCGATGGCATTGAACCCTCGGCCCAGCATATGAGCCGGCTGGCTGAACAGAAATACCAGGATGGGCGCTTTGAAGACGTTGCTTATTTTGAGCCTTTCTATTTAAAGGATTTTATTGCCACCAAACCCCGAAAAAACATTTTACCGGGAAATAAATCAAACCATTGATCGTAATACCTCAATAAGCAAATATGTG
Source organism: uncultured Bacteroidota bacterium (assembly GCA_913055635.1). Lineage (GTDB taxonomy): Bacteria > Bacteroidota > Bacteroidia > Bacteroidales > UBA12077 > JAGXLC01. The sequence continues at coordinate 36,223 of CAJXLK010000025.1, read as the reverse complement.
TTGGCGGAGCGATAGATTTTTGATGGATTTGCTTTAACTTTGGGGACAAAATAAATAATTCTATGGCCAGTACGTCAGATTTCAGAAACGGGATGGTCATCAAATACAATGATGATCTGTTCAGCATCGTGGAATTTCAGCATGTTAAACCGGGAAAGGGAGCAGCTTTTGTCCGTACCAAGTTAAAAAGTGTCACCACAGGCAAAGTCATTGAGAATACCTTTCCGGCCGGGGCCAAAGTGGAAACCGCCCGTGTTGAAAGGCGGCCCTATCAGTTCCTCTATAATGATGACATGGGCTACCACTTCATGCACACCGAAACCTTTGAGCAGATTACCCTGCCCGGAGAACTGATCAATTCGCCCCATTTGCTCAAAGAAAACGAACAGGTTGAAATCCTTTTCCACGATGAAACCGAATCACCCCTGCGGTGTGAACTGCCGCAATTTGTGGAACTGGAGATCACCTATACCGAACCGGGGGTCAAGGGCGATACCACTTCCACCACTGCCTTGAAACCGGCAACCCTTGAAACCGGTGCAGAAGTAAAGGTGCCCCTGTTCATCAACAACCACGAACGCATTAAGATCGATACCCGCGATGGCTCTTATGTAGAGCGCATCAAGAAGTGACGCGGCATTTGATCTTTGTAGATCACGATACCCGGCTCAGCTATGAAGACAAGTCAATCAAAGATCAAACGACTCAAGCTTTTTTCTTTTAAGCTGAATTCGTTGCTTTCCATTACGAAAGCCATTAATGCCAACTTGTCCACTGAAGAGTTGCTCAAACGCTATGAGACCATCTTGCGGGAAGAGCTGAACATAGGCCGGGTTCTGATCTATAAATACAACTATAACAAGGAGGACTGGGAGATCATTCTTAGCTCGGGTTGCGGGCAGGAGGTCAATGAGATCGATATGGAAAAGGACATCAAAGGCCATGAGGAAATTGCCTTTGTTACGGCTTCTCCCAATCCTTCCCTGCGGACGTTTGACAACATCATCCCGGTTTTCCACAACAATGAGCCCCTGGCTTATGTGTTGATCGGCGATATTGACGAGGAAACCAAAGGGGTGAGCCCCACCATCAAGCATCTGCATTTTATCCAGACCCTCTCGAACATCATCATGGTGGCCATCGAGAACATTCGCCTCTACAATGAAAGCCTCCGCCAGGAAGCCTTGAAAAAGGAGCTGGAACTGGCCTCGCGGATGCAATCGATGCTCATCCCCGATAAAACCTCCCTGCCCAACAATGACCATATTTTTGCCACCTCCTTCTATAAACCCCATTATGAGGTGGGGGGTGATTATTATGATTTTATTCGCATCAATGATGAGGAAGGGGTCTTTTGTATCGCCGATGTATCAGGTAAGGGAATTTCGGCGGCACTTCTGATGTCCAATTTTCAAGCCAATTTGAGGGCCCTGGCCGTTGCCGAAAACAACATCGAAGACATCATGCCCAAACTTAATGAAAGGGTCATGTCAAGCGCCAAAGGTGAAAAATTTATTACCCTTTTCCTGGCCAAATACCACTACCCGAGTCAAACCCTGGAGTATATCACCGCTGCCCATAATCCCCCCATAATCTATAAAACCGAAAGCCAGGAGCTGAAATTCCTTACCAGTGGATGCCTGGGCCTTGGGATGCTTGATGAAATCCCCTCCATTGAAAAAGGAAAGGAAAAAATTACCGAAAGAACCAAACTGCTTTGTTATACCGATGGATTGGTCGAAATCATGGACGAAAGCAAGGTCCATTACGATACCGACCAGATTAAGAACCACCTGAGCAATACCGAACGCATCGATCATAATATGTCTGCCATCATCCGCGAACAAAATATCCTGGATGAAGACAATCATTCCATTTTCGATGACATCTCCATGATCGGCATCGAATTCTATCCCTGATCGCCAGATTGCCTTCGATGATATTGCCCAACCTTCTTATTGCAATTATTGGCCCGCCCTCTCATTGCACCTGTCGTGCCCTTTGATTGAATGCTTATCGCCCTCTTTTTATGGCACTTATTCGCCCGTCTTATTACATACTTATCGTCCCCTTTTTGATGGCATCTAACGGTCCCTATAAACATAAAAAATCCCGTCCTTGTAAGAACGGGATTTTTGGCTGACCCACCAGGGCTCGAACCTGGACTCTTCAGGACCAAAACCTGACGTGTTGCCACTTACACCATGGGTCAGTAAAGTCCTGTTTTGCCTGATTAGGCTTTGCAAATATAAAAAAAATATGTTTTCGCCAAATAAAATTATGGGGGATTATCAAAAAAAATCTTCTGTTTATGTGGTTCTGACATGTTTTTAGTTCAGTTCTCTGACCAGGTGCAATTGGCGGTTTCTCATTTCCCATATTTTGTTGCCCATTTCATGGGGCCACATTTCCCGGTGGGTATCCGCTTCCTTGATATATTTTTCTGCGTTTTCGGGAATGGTAATCCGGCGGCCTTCCGGGACATAGATTTTCAGGGTGGTGTTTTGGAGGCGATAAGGCAGGGGATGGGGTATTTTCATATAAGGGGCCATCAGAAGGGTTGAGTCTTTGATGGACCAGCTATAATTGATTTTTTCTGCCATTTGTGCGGCTTTTTGGTGAGAGGGGCCCCTTGCGCTTTGTTTGATGGTAAGGCGATAGGATTCATCCGGACTTTCAAGGATGGAGATCCTGGGTTGGATAAACAGATCGCCGGTTGGGTTGGTTCCCGTGGGGTAATGGTCTTCTCCGAAGAAGGGGATGTTGTCGAAGAAGTAAATTTTTTCCGGGGAATGACCGATCTGTAGGTTGAGGTTACCCGTTGCGGCGGGTTCAAAGGCATGTTCGGAAAGGGTATAGGCGCGGGTGGAGAAATGACGCACCTGGTTGAGTATGCTGCCGGCCGTCAGGAAAAGGGCCACAAACCAGATGACCAGGGATGATATCAAAAGGGTTCGGTCGCCCGGGCCAAATCCAATCAGCAACCTGACCCCAATGTAGACAATGATCAGCACTGGCAGGCCCATCAGCAGGATCAGCCCGGTCAGGGTCAGGGCAAAGCCGGTAGGATGAAATATGGAACGCAAAATCACCATCAGGGCAGGTTCACCGGATGTTAAACCATCAAAAAACGGGACTGACCAGGGGATAAACGAAATCCCCAGCATGCCCATAATGATGCCGATACCCGCAATGATCAGTCCGGCGCCGATCACAATCAGTACAACCTGAAAGGCGACTTTCAGAATGCGCCCCAGGAGCATGAAAATTTCGTTGAGCGCTTTGGTGAAGTTTCGGTAGGCCTGAGAGTGCCGGTACTTTGAGAAATTGGTCTTCATTCCTTCATATTCCCGCCGTACTTTTTCTTCAATGTTTGAGATGGTGGGATTTTCCCCGCGCATTTCCAGTTTTTGTTCATAGGTCTCGGCCCGCGGGACAAATATCCACAGCAGCAGGTAAAGGATGCCTACAAACCCGTAGGCCAGCAGCAGTAGTACAAACACCAGGCGTATCCATACCGGATCGATGTTCAGGTAGGTGCCGATGCCGCCGGCAACGCCACCCAAAATGGCCTGATCCGGATCGCGGTACAACTTTTTGCCCCGTCCTCCCGAGGCGCCCCCTTCGGAAGGGCTTTCCCTTTCGCCGAAATCTTCCGGCTCGCCCATCCGTTCAACCACTTCCTGCACATCTGCCAGGGAAATCACCTGTTTGGCCCCGGTCAGCTTGTCCTGGAAAAGCTCGGCCATGCGCCGCTCAATGTCGCCGATGATCTCTTTGCCCCCCTCCTGGTGCCTGAAGTGACGATGAATGCGTTCAAGATAGGTGTTGAACCATTCGTAAGCATCTTCATCAATGTGAAAGATGCTGCCGCTGAGGTTGATCTGTATCGTTTTTTTCATGGTGTTGTCGATTGATCGGTGGTTCGCTTTTGGTTGATCTGTTCAACCGCTTCGGTTAATTCCTGCCACGCCTGGTCCAGTTCTTCCAAATATTGGCGGCCGGTATCGGTCAGGGTGTAGTACTTGCGCGGAGGCCCCTGACGGGATTCCTCCCAGCGGTAACTCAATAAACCGGCATTTTTTTGTCGGGTCAGCAATGGGTAAAGGGTGCCCTCCACCACAATCAGCTCGGCCTGCTTCAACTCATGTATGATCTCAGAAGCATAGCTGTCTTTGCTGGCGATGATGGCCAGAATGCAATATTCAAGCACCCCTTTCTTCATCTGGGCCTTGGAATTTTCAGTTTTCATTTGCGCTGCCTTTTTTTCCCTTGAAATGTTTTTTCATGTCTTCGTATTCATTGCGGGCCTTTTGCTTGAAGTCGTCAAATGTAAAGGCATCGCCTTTCATCTCCATCTTCTGGGCCATGGTGATGGCTTCCGGGGTGATTAGCCATAGGATCAGGTAAATGATCAGGCCGGTGCCAAAAAGCAGGAATATAACCAGGAAAAGCAGCCTGAACAGGATGGGATCCAGGTTGAAATAGGCGCCGAGGCCTCCGCAAACCCCTCCCAGTACCCGGTTGTCAGGATCACGGTATAATCTTTTGTTGTGGCTCATGGTGGTCTCCTCCGTTTTATGATTTTCTTCCCGGGTTTGCTTGAAATCTTCTGGCTCGCCCAGGATCTGAATGACTTCTTTTACCTGTGGGGTCTGAATCACTTGATTTGTCGGGGTGATCATCCCGGAAAACAATTCCGCTATCCGGCTTTCCACCTCCTGTAGAATATCCTCGCGTTCGGCCTGCGGCAATTTTTCACGCAGGCGCTCAAGATAGTTGTGGAGTATCTGGTAGGCATCTTCGTTGATGTGAAAGAGCATGCCCGATAGATTGATGGAAACCATTTTTTTCATGGTCGGTCATTTAGGATTTGTTATTGCAAAGATATATAAAAATAATAGTATTATGCAATACAAGGTAGTAAAAAATTGAAAAAACCAAACCCCAACCCCGCTTAGCGGGGGTAATTTTTAAGACCCCGCTTAGCGGGGTCAGCCAATCTGCCCCGCCAACGAACCCCGCTTAGCGGGGTTGGCTATCTGACGAACCCCGCTTAGCGGGGGTAAAAATAGAGGGGGCAAAAAATCCTCCAATCATTGCCCTAAAAATTCATTAACTTTGATCAAAAATGACCACTGAAGGCAATCTTCTAAAGATGACAACCCGGCATAGCGAACGGGTGGATTATTACCTGAATATTGGCGATGAGCAGGTTTATGTCAATGAATTGATAGGTCATCGCCTGACCCTTACTTACCAACATCAGATCAACTGCATACGTTGCGGACGAAAGACCAGCAAGTCGTTTTTCCAGGGTTATTGTTATCCATGTTTTATTAATGCTCCGGAAACAGCCCCCTGCATTGTTCATCCCGAGCAGTGCAGGGCCCATGAGGGGCAGGACAGGGACATGGAATGGTCGCGAACCCATTGCCTGATCGATCATTATGTGTACCTGGCGGTATCCAGTGGATTGAAGGTAGGGGTAACGCGCCACACGCAAATTCCGACCCGCTGGATTGATCAGGGGGCCCATAAGGCGATCAGGCTCGCCAAAACACCCAACCGCCATATCGCCGGGCTGATTGAAGTGGATTTGAAGCAACATCTGGCAGATAAAACCAACTGGCAACGCATGCTTAAGGGACAGATTCAGCGGGAAGTGGATCTTCACCAGGAAAAGAAGCGGGCCGGCGAATTGCTCAGCTCCGAATTAAAGGGCTATTTGATCGATCAGGACAGTGTGACCACCATTCATTATCCCCTGGAAGAACCGCCGACCAAAGTAAAAGGCATCAATTTCGACCGGCAGGATGAATACTCCGGGCGTCTGGCCGGCATTAAAGGGCAGTATTTGGTCTTTGACGATGGAAAGGTCTTTAATGTCCGCAAGCACAATGGCTACCTGGCAAAGCTCGAAGTCGACTGACCCCGGCCAAAACCTTCTCTGCTGGGTGATCCCCCGGGAAGCTCCCCCAGCTTTGTTCCCATTAACTCCCACCCCGCTAAGCGGGAGCCCAAATAATATGACCCCGCTAAGCGGGGTTACTTCTCGGGGTTACTTCTAAGCGTGCTTATGGTGTTCGCTTTCGCGGATGATTTTCTCGAGTTGCTGTTCCTTGTTGGCTTCCCGCAGGCGCCTTGCCGTCTGGGTGAAGTAGGAGTGATGGCGCATGAATTCTATCTGTACCCTTTTCCAGTGCGCAAAAGAAGAGACTTTGTTGCGCACCTTAAGCTCCTTGTAAAGGTTGTAGGCCACCGGTACAAAATCACTCCGGCCCAGATAGTCCAGGTCGGCATCACAGATGATCTTCTCCAACAGGGTCTGTGGCTGAGGGGGCATGCGGGTGGCCATGATCAGCCGGACAATCTCATCGATTTGTGCCTGGGTGTAATGGTAATCCGGCAGCATCTCGCGTGCCATCCGGGCCCCTTCCTCCTCATGGTGGTCATAGCTTACCAGGTGGCCAATATCATGAAATAGTGCGGCGGTTTTCAGCAGCAGCATCTGATGCCGGGTTACCCCCTCTGATTGGCCGATCAACTCTGCCTGGGTCACCACATCGACCGTATGTTTTAGATTGTGGTAGTACAGGTTGGAAGGTAGATTTTCCAGTTTTTCCAGGATCACTTCCTCCAGGTCGTTCAGCCTCAGCAGCTGCAGCTGGAGTTGCAGCTGTTCATTGGGCTTTAATCCAAAATGGTCTGATGCAAAATGGGGTCGGAGGTTTTCCACGTAGTACATGTCGATGTTACCGGCATCCTTGACCGGAATCTTCCCCCGGTAGCGGCAAATGAAAAAATCTTCAATCAGGGCATGGGTGTTGCCCGAGATGTTAATTTTTCCGGGGGTGCTGAAGGCCTCCATCCGGCTGGCCATGTTTACCGTAGAGCCCCAAATGTCGTAGGATATTTTGTCGCGTCCGATCACACCTGCCACCACCGGCCCGGTATTTATCCCAATGCGAAGGTTCCACCGGTTGTCGTTTTCATCCTCCGGTAATTGGTGTATATGGTGAAGCATTTCCATTGCGGCCAGAATAACCTCGATGGGGTGGCTTTGACGTTCATCCGGAATGCCCCCGGCTGCCATATAAGCATCTCCAATGGTCTTGATCTTTTCAATGTTGTATTTTTCCACGATTTGATCAAACTGCAAAAAGTACTGGTTCAATTGATCAATGAGCTGATGCTTTTCGGTCTCCTCGGTAATACGGGTAAAACCCTGGATATCTCCAAAAAGCACCGTGATCTTGTTGTAGAAATAGGGCCGGGTTTTAACCCCTGACTTAAGTTCCTCCGCTGTTTCTTTGGGCAGCATGCGTTCGATGAGCCGGTCTGCCTTGTCTTTTTCTTCCCGCAGCTCCCGGGTTCGTTGGTCGATGATTCGTTCCAGCCGCTGACGTTCCCGGGCAAAATGGCGCGAGCGAAGCCACAGGATCAACCACACAAGGCCCGCAGCAAGGAGCCCGTAGCCTACATAGGCATACCATGTGCGGTAAATGGGCGGATCGATGACAAAAGAATATTGGATTACCGGTGAACTCCGGCCATGGCCGTTTTGGGTTTGCAGCTGAAAATGATAGGTGCCGGGGCCCAGATTGGTAAAGGTGCGCCGGTGCCGCGTGCTCCAGTCCGACCACTTCCTGTTGTAGCCTTTCAGCCGGGTTCTGTAGAGCATGTTGTTGGCCCCGGCGTAATTGGTGGCGCTGAATTCAAACCGCAGATCATTCATCGGGTAGGATATCTCTGGCAGCGGGCCTCGCTGGTTGCCGAAGAAGTTGCTGTGGATGAGTGAATCCTGGCTGGCGACGACTTGATGAAGCAGCGGTTTGGAGGAATGCTGCTTATTTTGAAATTTGTCTATGTTCAGTCGGATCAGGCCCTTGTTGCCCCCGATCCATAACAGGGAATCGCCTTCGGGGTGGAGCGAATGGATGTGAAAATTCCTGACCGGGGCCAGCGAGAGGTTGAGCCTGCGCCGGCCTTCCCCTTTCCGGGGAAAAATGCCATAGAGCATCTGGCGCCGGGTGGGGTTGTTCATGATGATGTTCATCCACAGACTTTGACCGGGCCCGCGTGCAATGGGATGGATCAATGGGTTGCCCCGGGCAAAGCCATATGTGGTGTCCCGGAAAAAGCACTCCTCATTGTCATCATACCGGTAGATTCCGTGCGGGGTGTTGAAAATAAGCCCGCCTGGCAGGGACAGGGGTTTCACCCAGGAAGGGGACCGGCCGAACAGGTCTTCCTTTTTAAAATGGTCGTAGGTCAGCTGGCCGGACACCCCGGGCAAAGAGCTGATGCGGTATATGCCCCGGTAACGGGTGGTGGCCCATATGTCTCCCTTTGGGTCCTGGACAAGGTGAACAATATGCCCTTCAATCCCTTTTAACCGGCCCTGATGAATGAAAAGGCCATTGGTATAGCGCACCAGTGAAAGCCCGTCTTTTAGCCCGATTAGTAGAAACCGCGGACGTTGCTTCGTTTGGAGAACACTCGTGTATTGACGGCAATACTTGTTGTAAAACAACCGGGCACGCCTTTGCTGAAGCTCAAAGATTCCCTGGCGGGTGGTGACAAAAAGCCGGTCATCGGCCCGATAAAAATTGAAGGCCTGCGAGGTGATGCCCTCCATTTTCCTGAAGCTGGCCTGCTGATTATTGTGCCCCGGTTTTTGATCCTCCAGCATGTACACCCCCCGGGAGGTGGCCAGATATAAGGATTGGTCAAAACGGGCAATGCTCCGGATGGTTCCCTTTAACCCGTTCCGGCGGCTAAAAAAACCAATGCCCGAAGAACTCCGGATGATGCTGATGCCTTTTGGGTGCAAAGCCCATAGGTTGTGATCCTTGTCAAGAAAAAGCTTGTTGATCTGGCGCTGGTACAGCCCGTTGGTTTCGTTCAGCACTTTGGATATTCTCCCGTTGGCCCGGCAAAAGATCAGGCCTTTGGAAAGACTCCCCAGGATAAGCTGGTTGTCCAGGACCATCGCGTCGGTAATGGTAACCCTGCTTTTAAATCGTTGCCCGCAATGCAAAGGGGTGATCGCATGGGGCGCCTGAAGTTCCAAAATGGCACCATTTTTTGTGATGGCCAGATCCCGGCCCTTTAATGACAACAATTCTATGATGGGACCCGGGATTTCTGTTTCATCCAGCACGCGCTCAATCTCCCTGTTCGTCTGCTGATAAAGGGCACCCCCCTGCACGTATACATACAGGTTTTCCCCAGCCACCTGAAATAACCGGATGGTGGATGAAAACTCATGTACTTTCCGGCATTCTTCCCCCTTAAAAAAATAAAGGTTAGCCCCGGAAGAAAAGTAAATCTTACCCCCCACCGGAACAATGCTTCTGACTTTTTTAAGGCTCTGCCCCGGGTTGAGCAGCGAGACAAATTTGTTGCTGCCGGGTTGGCGGTCGATGCGGCCAAAATGATTGAATGATCCGGCATAAATGTGGCCCTCTTTGCCTCTGGTCAGCACCGGATCGGGTTCACGCGTGATCGGGTTCCAGTGGTGCCCGTCATACTGGATGATGCCTCCCGAGGTGCCCAAATAGATCAAACCGTTGGTGTCCTGGGCAATGGATTGGTTGTTGCGGTGAATGTCGTAGGGCTTGGTCTGAAACGAGAGGATATAAGGATTCCCCGTGATATGATCCGGCTGGCCGTTAAGGCCTAAAGGGGGCAGCAAGAACAGAAGGGTGAAGAAAACGGCGTTCAGTGGCGGGGAAAACTTCATTTAAGTTGATTTTGCAGCTGCTTTTGATCGGCAAAAATTTACCAAATAATTTTTTCATTTGAAAACAGGTTGTTTTTCAGCTATTTTTGAATTTTTATGCCTATTGCTTTTTTGACCGTTAACGCCGCCTTTGACCCCAAAACGGGATCGGAATGAATCTTTGCCGGCCCGCAAACTTCCTGTTTCGGATCAGATTGATTTATTTATTAATTTGGTAACTTAAAAAATGAATGCCATGGAATTGATATTTGCCACCAATAACCGGAATAAAGCGGAAGAAATTCAACAGATGCTGCCCGATACGATTCGGGTTTTGACCCTGAAGGATGTGGGGATTGAACAGGACATTCCTGAGCGGCAATCAACGTTGGAGGGCAATGCTTCTGAGAAGGCCCACTTTATCTATGAGCGTTATGGCCGCGATTGTTTTGCCGATGATACGGGCCTGGAAGTGGCTGCCCTGGGCGGAGCTCCGGGTGTATATTCGGCGCGTTACGCCGGTTCTGATAAGGATCCTCAGGCCAATATGGATAAAGTTTTGGAGCAGTTAAAGGGTGAAGATAACCGGCGGGCCTGTTTTCGGACGGTCATTTCAATGATTTTGGAGGGGGAAGAGATGTTTTTTGAAGGGGTTGTAGAGGGGCGTCTTTTGAGGGAAAAAAAGGGTGATGCCGGTTTCGGCTATGACCCGATTTTTCTTCCGGAAGGCAGTTCCCTCACATTTGCTCAAATGTCGATGGAGGAGAAGAACCGCATCAGCCATCGCAGTCGGGCGATCATGAAACTGGCCAATTATCTTCGGCAATACAGTCAACATCTATGATTGGGTTTGTTCACCATCTGAAGTGGTTGCTGGTGGTGGTGTTGTTCACCGGAGCGGTTCTCCAGGGCCATGCTCAGGTGGAGGTTGGTCAGTGGCGGGGGCACCTTTCCTATCGGTTGATCCATGATGTTACCGGTTCAGATCAGCGCATCTTTGCCGCCGCCCCCAATGGCTTGCTGCTGTACCACAAAGCCTTCAACAATCCACAGACCCTGGATAAGGTCGGCAAGTTAAGTGATGTGGGTATCTCTGCAGTGGCCTATTCTTCACTGAATGAAGCCCTGCTCATTGGTTACCGCAACGGCAACCTCGATGTCTGGAGAGAAGGGGAAGTATCCAATTATCCGGCCCTGAAAAATCACAGGCTGTATCCCCGCAAGCGCATCCATGATGTTGCATTTGAAAAGAACAGGGCTTTTCTGGCCTGTTCATTCGGGGTGGCCGTATTCGATATGGAAACCCGTGATTTCAGGGAAACCTTCAGGCTGGTTCCCGGGGAAAGCATTGCAGTGTATTCGGTTGATCAGGCCGGGGGTGTTATATACGCCGCTACTGAACGAGGCTTGTTCTTCGCCCCGGTGGATGCTCCTAATTTGGATGATCCCGGGCGCTGGGAACGCCTCGACAATTATCCCGATTTCGGGAAAGAGATTGTCTCGGTCCGGAGGCTTCAGGATGCGGTGCTTTTTGTTGCCGATATCTCCGAAGACCGCCAGGTGCTTTATCATTTAACCCCTTCAGGGCAGGTTAACGGGATGGGCGAATACCGGGATGTGACCCTTGAGAAAAGTGCTGACCGGTTATATGTTGTGGCTGAGCGAAAAGTGGAGGTGTATGATGCCAACCTGAACCTGCAATCTTCATTGGAGGATTATCTTCAGCAGCCCCGGCCTACTGCTCTGTATGCTGATCCGCAGCAGGGGCTTTGGGTGGGGGATTCCACCTCGGGATTGGTTCATTGGCAGCAGCAAAAGGCCGAATCCATTGTATACAATGGTCCGTGGAGCGACCAGGTGTTTGCGCTTCAGTCCGGCAAGGAAAGTGTTTACGGGGTGCACGGTTTTTATGGCGCGGGATTGGACCCGGGAAATGTATCCGGCGGATGGTACCGTTTCGCAGAAGAACAATGGAAGAACGAGATCTCTTCCAAATACAGCGATTTTGTTGATATAAGGGAGGATCCTGGCCATTCCGGCAGGGTATGGGTGGCATCCTGGCAGGATGGACTCCTGGCCATTGAAGACGGTGAAGGGGTTAACCACTATACCCCGGCCAACAGCCCTTTGACTTCATACCACAATGGCCCCACCGGTGTGCGCAACCTTTGTTATGACAGGGAAGGCAATCTGTGGCTGACCAACCACCAGGCCGAACATCCCATAAAAGTGCTGCAGGGATCAGGCCAGTGGATGGTGCCTGAATATGACCCCCTGCGCAATGAAGAACCCGGCGGCATGTTGTGCACTGAAAATGGCTACATCTGGGGTTTTCTTCATAACACCCCCCTGGTCTTTGTGGTTAATACCGCAGGTACCTGGGCGGATCCTGCCGACGACCAGGTGATGATCCGGGAAGTGCTGAATTACAACGGCAAGCCGTTTGCTGACCGGATCTATGCAATGGCGGCAGACCGGGAAGGAAACATCTGGATTGCTACAGATGAAGGGGTGGCGGTGGATTATGACCCCCTCCGGTTCTTTGAGCGGGAGGACTACCGCCCCAACCGCATCCGCCTGACCATTGAAGGTTATACCCAGTACATCCTCCGGGATAATATCGTAACCGATATTGCCGTTGATCCCGCCAACCGCAAGTGGTTCGCCACCCGGCGGGCGGGAATATTTGTCTTCTCCCCTCAGGCCGATCGGCTGGTTGAACATTATACCGCTTCGCAAAGCCCATTATTGAGCGATACCACCCGGTCTCTGGCTATGAACGCCTCCGGCGAGGTCTTTATGGCCACCGCCTCGGGAATCTGTTCTTATCGAAGCCAGGCCGCCCGGGGACGTGAGAATTTTAAAAACGCTTATGTCTTTCCCAATCCCGTTCGGCCCGGATACGAAGGGAAAATCACCATTACCAACCTGGTCGAAGGGGTGAACGTTAAAATTACTGACATCAGTGGCAATCTGGTATATGAAACAGTAGCCAAAGGAGGGCAGGCTGTCTGGGACGGGAAAAACTTTTCGGGCCACCGCGTGGCCAGCGGTGTGTATTTGATCTTTATGACCAATGAAGACGGCTCTAAAACGCATGTGGGTAAATTGTTGTTCATGAAATAGCTGTTGAACGCAAAAAAATTGGCTTATGCAGGAACTTGAATTTAAAGGCAAAAAAATCAGGTATCACATTCAGGGAGCGGGCGAACCCGTTTTTCTGATTCATGGTTACCTGGAATCTCTTGAAATATGGGATGGATTTGCCCGGGAACTGGCAAAGGATCATCAGGTGATTCGTATGGATTTGCCGGGCCACGGCAGCTCAGAGGTGCTCGGGGATACCCATTCCATGGATTTGCTGGCGGAAGCGGCCAGGACAGTTTTGGACCGGGCAAACATACAACAATGTACCATGTTTGGCCATTCGCTGGGAGGTTACGTGACCCTTGCCTTTGCAGACCTTTATCCCACCCGCTTGAAAGGATTTTCCCTGTTCCATTCCCATCCGTTTGCCGACAGCGAGCAGGTCAGGAGAAAGCGGCAAAATGAAATTGAGCTCGTTCAGCAGGGAAAGGCAGAAGAGATCTTTAAAGTAAATGTGCCCAAGCTCTTTGCCGATGACAACCTGGATTCAATGAGCCCCCAGGTGGAATGGGTCGGTAAACTGGCCCGGAAAACCCCCGGTGAAGGCATCATTGCCAATCTGAAAGGGATGATGCAACGTCCCGACCGCAGTGGCCTGGTCAGGAACACCAACAAACCCTTTCTGCAGATAGCCGGCCGCAAGGATAAGTACATCGATTATGACACCGTCATTCCTAAAATAGAACTTCCCCGGAACGGTAAGCTCTTAACCCTTGAAAATTCAGGCCACCTTGGCTTTGTTGAAGAAAAACAACGCGCCCTGCAAGGGGTAAAAAATTTCATACAGGCAGGTGCCTCCCAATAGTGGTGTTTTACCCCCGCTTTTACCCCCGCTTTTACCCCCGCTTAGCGGGGTGCACATGTACCCCCGCTTAGCGGGGTGAATATGCACCCCGGGGGCATATTTAACATCCATTCATATCATTAAATTGATATTTCATAAAGCCACGCTTACATTTCACATAATTCCCTGAGTTATATTTTTAAAAAAGTCGTATCCTTTATAACTTGCAATGCTTGTTGGGATTAGGTTTCGTCCGGTCATGAAAATCATGATGTTTATAAAAGGACCCTAAACAAACAATCATTTTTTATCCATAGTTGATTGATTTGCCCGAGGAAATTAGCCTATAACCCATAAATCAAAAGGAAAATAATTATATGAAACCGATTTCCATCTTTTCCGTTCGAATTTCCCTTATGCTTTTATTGTTGTTTGTCATGGCTTTGCCGGGAAAGGCACAGGATGTTCAAACCATTCAGAAATCCGGAGATTACTTATATGCCTTTGGAGAAGCCCGGAATTATGATCGGGCTGATCGCCAGGCGTTGCAAAATTTGGTAAGTCAGATTTCGGTTCACGTGAAAAGCAATTTCGTCAACATTGTTGAGCAAAAGAACAATAAGCTTGACCAGTATGCCAAATCGGTGGTCAAGACTTACAGCAATACCACATTGCCGAAAACCCCGAGCAAGGTAGTGGAACGACGGGGGGATACGGTTAAGATTATGCGCTATGTGAAAAAGGAAAATATGGACCAGGTTTTCGAAAACCGGGAAAAAAAGATCAAGGATTATGTACATCTGGCCATTGAAGCAGAAAAGGATTACCGCGTGGGCGATGCACTGAAGTATTATTATTGGTCGCTGATTTTGTTAAGAAGTCATCCGGAGGTAAATGAGCTTCGGTTTAATCCTCCTTCCGGAGATCGATCGATGGGTCTTTTGGCTTATATAACGGACCGCATCAATCAGGTACTGGGGGAAGTGGACATTAACGTGCGAAAAACGCAGTCGAGGGGGAAGGACAGCCTCTTTGTACTGGGCATTAAATACCAGGGGCATAAGGTTCAGAATTTTGATTACAAATATTTTACCGGGAGCGGGTATTCGCGGGTGGTCAGTGCCAAGGATGGAATAGGCACGGTAAGTTTGTCCAGAACCTATGCATCAAATTGTAAGAAGGTTCGTTTAAAGGCAGAATACAAGTATAAGAATAAAAGCGGGTTGGATTTGGAATTGCGGGATGTTATGGATAAGACCCGCGATTATATTCCCTATTTTAAGTCGGCCACCTACGAGGTCTCCCTGCAGCCTTCTGTGCGGGAAAATGTCAGGCAACCCCGGCTTGGTTTCAAGATATTCGGGCCATCATCTCCTCAGAATCTTCATTATCAGGGAACCATAAAGAAGGAAACTGCCAAAGAGACAAAGCAAAACAAACAGAGCAAACAATCGGTTCAATCGGGGAAGAAGGTGGCCAAAAGGGGAGAAGCAGACCAGGTGGCTTCCTCAAAGGAAAGTCCTTCGAAGAAAGGTTCCTCGAAAAAAGTGGTGCGTTATGTGGGGGATACCTCCAAACTGGAACGGTTCAAACATTCAATCAGTCAGGTGATCCGGTCGATCCAGTCCAGCCAGTATGATTCCTGTGCCCAATTGTTTACCCATCAAGGCTTTGACATGTTCGAACGGTTGATTGAATATGGCCATGCCACGGTCCTTGATAAGAAACCGAATCTGAAGATCCTCCGGGTGAATGACCGGTATATCCTGCGGTCGATTCCCATGGAATTTTCTTTTCGTTCCAACGTAGAGGATTTTGTGGAGGAAGTCACCTTCACGTTCAACCGGAACATGAAAATAGAAGGCCTGGCTTTTTCATTGAGCAGCCAATCTGTAGAAGACATCATGGATAAGGGTCAATATCCTGAAATCGCCAAATACCATTTGATCGAGTTCATGGAAAATTATAAGACCGCTTATGCCCTGGAGCGCCTTGATTATATTGAATCCATTTTTGCTGAAAACGCCCTGATCATTGTGGGCAAAGTGGTAAAAAAAGCAGAAAAGCTTGACGGAATGTACAAGGGCCTGAACAATCACAATGTAAAGTTTCTGCGGCGGACCAAGGAAGAGTATATAACCCAGCTTTCGCGGGTTTTCCGGGGCAATGAATTTGTCAACATCCAGTTTGAGGAGGCTAAAGTAAGGAAAAGGGCCAACGATGATATTTATGGCATCCAGATCGCCCAAAATTACTACTCACAGAATTATGCCGACAAAGGCTACCTGTTTTTGATGTTCAACCTCTCTGATGTGGATCGGCCCAAGATACACGTGAGGAGTTGGCAGCCCTACAAGAACGCCGAGGGTACCCCGATTCCCGATAGTTCGGTGATCGGACTTCATGATTTTCATTTTTAATAGATTTTTAATGAATTGCTTCAACATGACCAATAAATACTGGTGGTGGGTTTTGTTTGTCTTTGCTTTACTGGCTGGTTCCTCTCAGGTCAGGTCGCAGGGCAATGAATTTTTAATCAAAAATTTTAAAAAAGCCCCCAATGATATTGCTGCACGCAGAAGTGAGGTCAGGGATGTCAATGATGTTCCCTGTGCTCTGATTAAGGTAAAAACCGGCCTGGATAACTTGAGTTTTAAATCCAATCTGGGCATTACGGAGGTAAGGCGCAAGACCGGGGAATATTGGGTTTACATTTCTGAACGCGAGCAAAGGATTGAATTCATAAAAGAGGGGTATGCGGCCAAGGCCTTTCATTTCCCCGACGATTATCAGGTTGCCTCGTATGATGTGTTTCATCTGACCCTTTCTTCAAGCCTGAAGTATCCGATCACGGTCAACCGCACGCCCGAAGACGCCAAAGTATATCTGGACGGCGATCTGCGGATTGACGATGAGGGCCAGAGTACGATTGAAAAGGTTCGTTTTGGCCGTCATGTGATAAGGCTTGAAAAATTTGGATACGCATCCATCGAGGATACCATCTTCGTCAAGCAGGATCAGTTTGAATTTACCTATCGCCTGGATGAGGTCAATAAAGTTCCCGTTTCTTTCAAGACGAAGCCTGAAGGGGCCGAAATTTTTATTGATGGAACGCGCCGGGGCCAATCCAATATGGAATTGTTCCTTTATCCCGGCAAGTATAATATGCGTTTGTACAAAGATCATTACGCTCCGGTGGAAAGGGAGCTGGTGGTAAAGGGCGAAGGCCAGAATGTGGTGAGGGAATCGATGGATTATAATATGGGCAATTTGAACATTGAAACCAATGTGAAAGATCCCACCATACTGATAGATGGTACCCCGCTGCATTCCCCGACCGGCGATACCCTTTTAACCATTGAAGAACATAAAATCACGGTTAAGAAAAACAAGTATAAAAACAAAACCCGGTGGAAGAAACCCTTGCGGGGCCGTAATCAGACCACCCAGGTCAATTTCTTCCTCAAACCCATCACGGGTAAGCTGCTGGCTGAGGTATACCCTGAGGATGCCACCGTAACGCTTTACCGGGGCGATCAACAGATCAGCAGATGGACCGGGAGTAAAATCAAACCGAATTTGATGATTGGTCATTACCGGATGAAGATTGAGCGGAAGAATTATGAGTCCAGGCTGGTTCGTTTTAATATTGAGCAGGATCGGGAAACGCAGAAGAGCATTCATTTAAAGGCCTACAAGCGCAAACCCGGTTCGAAAGGCAATGCATTCCTTTGGTCTTTATTCATCCCCGGGGCAGGCCAGTATTATTCAACCCGCTCCAATGGGCGGGGTGCCTTTTATATGATATCCGCCTTAGTGGCCGGTGGCAGTTGGTTTTATCTGAACAATGAAATAGCCTCCCTTTCACATGATTATGATCAGCTCCATTCGGATTACCGCCAGGCCTCAACCAATCTGGATCAATACAAAACGGAAATGGAAGACAAGTATGACCAGATGAAGCAGTATGAAGAATATCGCGAGTATGCCCTGATTGTAGCCGGATCGGCCTATGCCCTCAGCCTCCTGGATGCCCTTATTTTTGGTGGGCAGGAGGTAGCTGAAAACCAGGTTCATTCGGCCATATCGCGCGAGGGACCGGTGAATGTTTCCGTCTTTCCGGGTCCCAGGTCTGTCACGGTAGGGGTCTCCGTAACTTTTTGATGCCATCAATCTACAATCCTTGTTAAATTTTGATACCATGCACCATCCTCTATCCGGTAGAAGATCCGCTGTTTTTTTCCTGCTTTCATGGCTGTTGCTGTTGAATGCTTGTGAAAAGGTGCCCCAGCGGGTTGCTTTTGATCATCCCCTGGATCCGGCTTCCGACCAGTATAAGGCTCCGAAGGCCACCATAATCAGTGGGCCGGCAGATGGAGCCACGCTCAGCAGCAACCAGGTTTTCTTTGAATGGGAAGGAAGGTTGGCAGAAACCCGTTTTTCCAGCTCTTTTGATTACCGGTTGGCACCCCAAATGAACCAATGGCGTTCTACCGATAACCAGCAATTGACCTTTGATCAATTGGCGGATGACAGCTATACCTTTTATATCCGCGAGCGTTATCCGACTGATTCGGTTCAGGTGGATCCCACTCAACGCAGTTTTAGAATAGATGTCATTGATGGTCCGGCTTTTTTGCTCAAACGATTTCACAGCCTTGAGCAGATCCGACAAGGAGATACATTGGAACTCATCCTTCAAGCCGAGGAATTTGAAAATGTGATGGGCTTAAAAACCGTACTAAGTTTCCCCATCGATTCTCTCAAGATGCTCTCGGCCAAACAGACAGAGGGTATCCTAAATCGCTCTGCTTGTTCGGGGGTTCCTTTTGTGAGTTCTCCTGCTGATTCTGCTAATCAGGATGGGATGATTGAGTTAAGTGCTATCCGTTTAGGTGGTGATCCGGTGGCGGTAAGTGGCAGCGGACCCGTTGCCCGAATCCGTTTTAGGGCTTTAAAGGCCGGTGACGCCAGCGTTGACTTTATAAAAGATGCATGTACAATTCGTGATGGCAATAATCAGTCCATTCCTCTTAATACAACGGTTGGTCTTACAGTAACGATTGAATAAATATTGATTATGATAAATACTTCTACGCACTCTTATGGCCAGGATCTTAACAAGATCCTTCGATGGATAAGATTATTGAAGGGATCTATTTTGCTTAAGCTAGTTGTTTGGGTGGTATTTTTTATAGCCCAGCCTATAGCGAGCTATGGACAGACTCAAAGCGGAGAATTTACCGATTCCCGCGATGGCCAGAGTTACCGGTGGGTAACGATCGGCCAACAGACCTGGATGGGCGAGAATTTAAATGTAGGAACAAGAATTGATAGTACCATCGATGCCACTAACAATGCCACTATTGAAAAATATTGCTATCGGGATGATACCCTTAATTGCCGGGAGTATGGGGGCTTGTATCAGTGGGATGAAATGATGCAATATCAACCCTCAGATACGGGCAATCCCGGCTCTGTTCAGGGGGTATGTCCGGAAGGATGGCATGTGCCTACTCATAAAGAATGGAGTGAACTTGCCCAATACATCAGCGATGAGATGGGGCCTTATCAATTTGATGGCTCCAAATGGGAAGGTGTAGGCCTACATTTAAAAGACTCTTTAAGATGGGATAATGGGGATAATGGTACGGATGATTACGGGTTTGCTGCTTTACCTTCTGGATTTAGGATGCCCGATTCGGGTAAATATGTGACTTTAGGCAGTGCTAGTTATCAATGGGCGGCCAGTGAAATGGACAGTACCTCCGGATATACAAGAAGAATGATGGGATGGGATGATCTTGAAATTATGGGCCTTGACAAGAATGATGGAGCTGCTGTTCGTTGCATCAGAAATACGACTTATTTATATTCTGCTGCAATTGATTTGAGTTCAGACAGTATAAATTTTGGCACTCTTACCACACGTACTGATGTGGACACCTTTGCCCTTAAGCTGACCAACCAGGGGAGTGCTGAGATGGTTGTGGACAGCATGGAAATCCCCGAAGTACCATTTGGAGTGGTCGCTAATACCGCTCCGGATACCCTTGCAGCAGGAGACTCATTAAAGCTTGATGTCACAATTAACAAAGATACCTCCGCTGGTACTTACAAGGATTCCTTATGGCTTTATACCAATGCCGGAGATACCTGTGTTCCTGTAATAAGTCAACTGGAAGCGCCTTCACCTGAATTGGTGATGAATAAGGACAGCATCAATTTTGAAAAGCTTACCAACGGAGCGTTTATTGATACTGCTTCAATACAACTATACAATCATGGCGAACTCGATATGATTGTAGATAGCATCATTTCTCCGGCTGGTCCTTTTAATTCAACGAGTTATACTGTTCCCGATACCATTGTACCTGATGATTCATTAAAATTATGGGTGACTTTCAACCGGGATAATTCAGCAGGAACCTACCAAGATTCACTCTCGATTTATACCAATGACAAAGATACCACTGTAGCCATTGAAGGCCAGCTCATCAATCCTGCTATAAGCTTTTCAAATGATGGTGTAGATTTTGGCACCTTATTGTCAAACGATCAAAAAGATACTGCTTCTTTTTATCTCTACAGTTCAGGCACCACCAACCTGATTCTTGACAGCCTGGCATCCCTTCAGTCGCCGTTTAAGTCAGAAAACCTGTCACGCCCTGATACCATTGTTCCCGGTGATTCGCTCAATCTTCAGGCTATTTTTAATCACGATACTACCGCCGGAACCTACCTCGACACAATGGATCTTTACACCAATGCCGGGGATACTATCCTGCCTTTGAAGGCCAGCCTTATTAATCCTGAAGTGGGATTAACCCCGGCCAGCATTGATTTTGGTACTTCAGTGCCCGATACCCTTCCCGAAACCACCACATTTGGCCTGTTCAACTCAGGAACTACAGACCTAATTATCAGTAGCCTGCAAATAGCTCAGGCGCCCTTTTCCCTTGAAGGTCTTTCTGCACCCGATACCCTGGCACCTGAGGATACCCTCTCTGTAAACGTTTCCTTTAACAGGGACACGACTGTGAATACCTACCGGGATTCCATCATACTATCGACCAATGAGGGAGATACCACCATTCCAATGTGGGCAAGATTGTCTGCCACTAGCCTGGGCATCACTACAGACAGCATCAGTTTTGGCATCCTTCCAACAGATACCATTGCATCGACTGCCGGGCTGGTCATTACCAATTATGGGGAGAATGATCTAATCCTTGACAGCCTCAATAAACCCCATCTTCCGTTTGGAATTGAAGACATTTCCACTCCTTATACCCTGACCCCTGATGATACACTTTCTCTGACCCCAACATTTCACCGAGACACGGCCCTTGGAAGCTATCAAGATACCCTCAGTTTATATACCAGCGATGTGGATACAACCGTCTCCCTTAAGGGATCTCTGATTGCCTCTGCACTGGAACTTTCTGCCGACAGTGTCGGTTTTGGCACTGTCCACCGAGATACTGTTGCAGATACCACTGCCATCGATTTGGTCAACAATGCCACACGTCCGGTTATCATCGACAGCCTCAGTTTACCTCAGGCCCCGTTTAACACCCTAGATCTTTCTGCTCCGGATACCCTTGGAGCAACCGATACGCTTTCCGTAACCGTTTCATTTAACCGGGATACCCCGGCAGATGGTTACTACGATACCTTATCGATTTATACCAGTGACATAGACACTACTGTATTCATCGAGGGCCATATCATCAATCCTGCTGTTTCTATTTCTCCCGACAGCATTGATTTTGATACCTTGCAGGTGGATACCACCGGATCTGCCGCTTCTTTCTATTTCTACAATACAGGTACCACCAACCTGATTCTTGACAGCCTTGAAACTCCAGGTAAACCCTACTCCCTGGAAGGCCTTACAGCCCCTGATACTCTGGCTCCGGGTGATAGCCTTAAACCAGCCATAACGTTCAATCAGGATACCCTGGCAGGTAATTACAACGACAGCATCTTCCTTTATACCAATGATAGGGACACCAGCATGCCGATGGCAGCTCATCTCATCAATCCCGTGATTGAGCTCACACAGGACAGCATTGGTTTCGGTTCCTTCCATACAGACAGCCTTGCCGATGCTACGGCCTTTTATCTCTATAATTCCGGAACTACTGAATTGATCCTCGACAGCCTGTATATGCCGCAATCACCATTTTTGATGGAAGGACTTGTTGCACCGGATACTCTGCTGCCGAACGACACCCTTGCCCTTCAGGCAACTTTTAGCCGGGATACCACAGCAGGTTGGTACAGCGATTCCCTGGAGATCTATTCCAATGACAGCCATGCTGTTTTACCCTTAACCGGGCAATTGATCAACCCCGAGTTGAATATTCCATCTGACAGCTTTGATTTTGGTGTTGTACTGAAAAGGGCGGCTACAGATACCGCTTCTTTTAATATTTACAACTATGGTACCACTGAGTTGACCCTAGATAGCATCAGTATGCCTCAGTTGCCATTTGGGGTAGCGGATTTTACCGCTCCAGATACCATTATACCTGATGATACCCTTGCCCTGGATATGACCTTCGATCGCGATACTACCCATGGCATTTACAACGATTCCCTGGTCTTATTTACCAATCACCGGGATACGACAGTTTGGATCGGTGGAGAGGTCATCAATCCTCAAATTACACTTTCGCCTGACACGGTTGATTTCGGCTCGCTACCAGCTGACAGGCAGAAGGATACCATATCTTATTTCATATCCAATAATGGAAGCACTGATCTAACCATCGACAGTGTGCAGAGCCCTCAACTGCCATTCGTCGCTGCCGGAATAATGACTCCTGATACCCTGACACCCGGTGATACCCTGTCGCTGGACATGATTCTGGACAGCGATACTTCCGCCACATCTTACAGGGACTCTGTGAAGTTTTTTACTAATAAGCGGGACACGGCGATTGTTCTGGGTGCCAGTCTTCTTACACTTCCTGCCATTGAAACCAGCCTTTATTCGGATACGCTTGATTTTGACAGGCAGAATATGAACACCGGCGATACCACCCGGCAATTTAACCTGATCAATACAGGTGAGGCTGATTTGGTTGTGGACAGCATACAAAAACCTGATGCACCTTTTACCTGGAATTACAGTGTACCGGATACCGTTCACGGAAACGACACCCTGCAGCTTTCGGTAACCTTCTCCACCGATACCCTGGTCGGTTCCTACTCCGATTCGGCTTTGATTTACACCAACGGCCCCGATTCAACCATTTATTTGCAGGCTGATTTGCCCCTGGATCAGCCCTCCCGGCAGGCAAGCCAGCTGACTGTTGACCGTCCCTGGAAAGACAGCCTGGACATTAGCTGGAGCCGGGGCAACGGCCAGTACAATGCCGTGTTCATGGCCCGGGGTGATTCCGGAAAGGCTCAACCCCTTGACAGCACCACCTATGCTGCTGACAGCACATTTGGCCAGGGCGGCCAGATCGGATCATCCGGCTGGTACTGCGTGTACAATGGCACCGATTCGAGCACCGTGGTGAAAGGAATCAGCCTGAGGGAACATTACCGGCTTGTGGTATATGAATATAACGGCCCTGCCGGAAGCGTGCACTACAATACCACCGACACCACCGGAAACATCAATGACCACCACCACCTGTTTACGGAAACCGGTGACTCACTAACCGGAGTTTCGGGATCAATGAAATGGGGCGATTACAACAACGACGGCGATTTGGATATTTTACTCAGTGGATATGATGGTTCGAGTCAAATAACCAAAATATATAAAAACAATGGTGATGGCACATTCAGTGAGCAGACCGGTATTTCCCTTGCTGGTGTCTCAAGTGGTTCAGTAGACTGGGGTGATTACAACAACGATGGTGATTTGGATATTTTGCTCAGTGGATATGATGGTTCGAATAGAATAACCAAAATATACAGCAATAACGGCGATGGCACATTCAGCGAACAAACCGGCATTTCTCTCACCGGCGTTTATAATTGCTCTTTGGATTGGGGAGATTATGACAACGATGGAGATTTAGATATCTTGCTTAGCGGCAGGCATGACCAAATAGATAATCCAATTACAAGAATATATCAGAACAATGGCGATGGTACATTCAACGAGCAGGTCAATATATCTCTTACTGGCGTTAAAGCTAGCTCTGTTCAATGGGTTGACTATGACAACGACGGTGATTTGGATATTTCAATCAGTGGTTCTGATGGTTCCAATAATATGATAACAAAAATTTACCAGAACCACGGGGATGGCACTTTCAGCGAGCAAACTAATGTTACCTTAACTGGTGTTATGAGTAGTTCTATTCATTGGGGTGATTATGACAATGACGGTGATTTGGACATCTTGCTTTGCGGTGATGATAACAATTATAATCCGATAACAAAAATTTATCGGAACAACGGGGATGGTGATTTTAGCGAACAGCCTGGCACCTCCATTGCCGATGTTGAAGGCTCTGTAGAATGGGGTGATTATGACAACGACGGGGATTTGGATATTTTGCTTAGTGGAGATGGTGGTTCTCGAATAACTAAAATATACAGCAATAATGGTGATGGCACCTTCAGTGAACAGACTGGTATTTCCCTACCTGGTGTTTCTAATGGTTTAATAGACTGGGGCGATTACGACAGCGATGGTGATTTGGATATCTTATTCACCGGTTATCGTGAAGGTAGTAGAATAACCAGAATCTACCAAAACCAAACCAGCACTTCCAACACTACCCCTGAAGCACCTACAAATCTCTCAGTCTCTCTCGAGGCCAGCCGGGCGACACTGCAATGGGACAAGGCCACCGACAACGAAACCCCGCAAGACGGGCTATCTTATAATATATACATGTACAAGAAAGGCGGTGATACCATCGTTCCTCCCATGTCGCTGTCTGACGGCAGCCGCCTGATACCTGAGATGGGCAACGTGCAGAAGAACACAAGCTGGCACATCGATGACCTGAGTCCCGGAACCTATTACTGGTCGGTTCAGGCAGTGGACCATGCCTATGCGGGTTCTGAATTTGCTGCAGAAAATACTTTCACCATTGAGTCTCCTTATACAAGCCAAACGGCTATTAACATTACAGATTTAACCGATGTAGAGACCTCCTGGTGTGATGTGGACAACGACCAGGATGTAGATATTCTGCTAACTGGCTATGATGGCAGCGCCCTGGTTTCCACCCTCTATCGAAATAAAGGGGATGGGACGTTCAATGGCGAATCACCTGCTATAACCGGTGTACGTTACGGGGCTTCGGCATGGGGTGATTACGACGGCGACCAGGACCGCGACCTGCTTATCACAGGATACGACGGCAGCAGCGCTGTGACAAAGCTCTACAGCAACGATGGTTCCGGCCAGTTCACCGAAGAAACAGATGTCTCATTCGTGGCTGTTCAACAGGGAGACGTGGAATGGATGGATTACGACAACGATGCCGATCTTGATCTTCTGGTTACCGGCAACGATGGCAGCAATCCTGTTACCAAACTGTATAGGAACGATACAAGCGGCTTCACCGAAATAACCGGCATTTCTTTTGCTGATGTCCAATACAGCGATGCACAATGGGCTGATGTCAACAACGACGGATATGCCGATCTGTTGCTTACCGGCAACAATGGTAGCAGCCCCATTTCTAAGCTATACCTCAACGACAGGGGAAGGGGGTTCTCCGAAGTTGCCAATGTTCCTTTTATGGGTGTGGACAGTTCATCAGTGGCCTTCCTCGATTATAACCAGGATGGGCTGAAGGATGTCATCCTGGCGGGGTCCGATTCTTCGCATCAATCCACAACAAAACTTTACAAAAATGAAGGAAAAGGCCGTTTCAGCGAAGTTCGCCCAGTGCCCTTCCTCAATGTTAAAAATGGAATGGTTTCGGTCAACGACTACAATAACGACGGGCTGAAGGATGTACTGGTTACAGGCCATACCGGTGATACGGTAATGTCCCGGTTATACTGCAATAAGGGCAAAGGCGACTTTTTAACCGTTGTGGCTGGTATACAGGGACTTACCCATTCTTCGCTGATATGGAAGGATTATAACAATGATGGTTATGCCGACATCCTGAGCGCCGGAATGGATGCCAACGCCAATCCCTATTCCATGCTTTATAAAAATGAACTGGCCCCTTCCGTTTATCAGGAGAATCAGCAACCCTCCGCCCCGGATGAGCTATCCGCCGATGTTTCCGGATATGGTAAACAGGCCGTATTAAACTGGAATGATGGCAGCGACAGGGAAACCCCAGACCAGGGACTGGCCTACAACATTAAACTTGGCCGCTCCAGCGACAGCATGAGGCTGTTTTATCCCATGGCTGATTCTGCGGGTTATTTGAAATCTTCCGTAGAAGGCAACAGTGGCCAGGATTCTTTCCACCTGGTGAATGGCCTTCCTGCAGGAACCTACTACTGGACGGTGCAGAGCATTGATCAGTCGGGAGTGGGTTCGGCATTTGCCACCACGGATAGTTTTAAACTTGTCAATAAAGCATGGCATGTGGATACTTCAGGTTCTGATGTGACAGGAAACGGGAGTGAAACCAGTCCATTCCGAACCATCCAACAAGCCATCGATACAGCAGGCAGAAATGATACCGTACTGGTTCATAGGGGTACCTATAACGAAAATATTGATTTTAAAGGGAAGGATCTGTTTGTGACCTCTCAATACCAAATTACACCCAATGATTCTTATGTTACCCAAACAGTGATCAGCAGCAGGAATGACAGCTTGCCGGCTGTGCGCATTTCCGGGGTAGAAAAGGTAGAATTTCAGGGTTTTACCGTAACCAACAGCCAGGCTTCGGGTATTGTATGTGATACCAATACAATAGTGAACCTTAAGCACCTTGTGGTGGAAGGAAACAGCGGCATCAATGGAGCCGGGATAAGCTCTTTGAGCGACAGCCTGGTTGTCCGGAATGTAACGCTCAGAGGGAATGATGCCTCGGCTGACGGCGGCGGAATCTGGTGTAAAAACGTGGATTCTTTGAGTATAGGGGATTTAACTTTGAAGAACAATACGGCCGTCAACGGCGCCGGATTTTACTGCGATTCTGCCCGTGGAAACATGATGGATGTTCAGGCCTCCGGCAACGTCGCATCACAGGATGGAGGTGCTTTCTGGACCCGTAATGCCGACCTGGAGCTTGGAAATATTGCCCTGAACAATAACCAGGGCTCAAGGAATGGAGGCGGTATATACAGCGATTCAACCAGCCTTTACATGAACCATGTTCATATGGAGGGCAATTCAGCATCGAATGACGGGGGAGCAATGTTCATCAGACAAACGGCATTAACCCTTGATCATTCAGAAATAATAGACAACAAGGCCGGCAGACTGGGAGGAGGAGTGTACGCTTCCGGTCAAGCCATTAATAAGATGAATGATTTGCTCATTCATGGCAATCAGGCAAACCAGGGAGGCGGCCTTTATTTGCTGCGCACTGACGGAACCCTGAAAAATTTGAAACTCATTGATAATACCACTGATCAACAGGGCGGAGCATGTTTCTTCAGGGCTTCTTCACCGATATTGATCAATCCTCTGGTTACCAACAACGCTGCCGCTAAAGCAGCCGGATTTTATGCCGACAGCCTGGCCAACCCGGTCATTGCCAATGCAACCATTGCCGGAAACAAAGGCATTGAAGGGGGAAACATTATGAGCCTGCATCAATCGCATCCTGAACTCATCAATTCCATCCTCTGGGACAATCAACCCCGCGAAATCGATCTGGGCACTGCCGATACAGCGGGAATATCCGTATCATACTCCGATGTGGATATGGGTTTGAATGGCATTGATTACAATGCTTACGATACGGTAAATTATGCAAGCAACAACATATGGGAAGAGCCTGTATTCCAGGATACGGCCAACGGCAATTATGAATTGGAAACCGGTTCGCCCTGTATAGATCAAGGGCATGATATTTATAAATCAATGTTGGAATCATTCAATAGATATAATCCTGATGCTTTTTTGAATCCCGGGGAAGCTTTTGATCAGGATTCGTCAAGTTATGCTTCCAGGAACTATTCCGGTCATAATGGCATTGAAAGAAACTGGGAGTTTGGAGCCAAATTCGGTGTCAGGAAACATATTGATAAAGTGAATTATAAATTTTATGGCTATGCCAGATCAGAGAACGATGGGAACCATCTGGCAGAAATCATCGTGGAAATTCAGACCTATGATGGGGCAAACTGGACAACCGATACCACCCTTTATGATTACAGTGAATCGGATTATGGTGGCTCAAATGAAATATCTACACGACAAGACCATTCTTATCATTTGGATGCAAAAGTAAATGGAGTAAGAATTCATTTTTATATGCGTTCGGCCAATGGCTCTGCGTCAGACGAAATAGGTGAAATTATTGCGAGGGTTCATGGGTTAGGATTTTTTTCCAATCATTATGGAGTGAATCAGTATGATTTAAAGGGCAATCCGCGGGTTGTCAACGGTCAGATTGACCTGGGGGCCTATGAAAAGATCAAGGATATCCAACAGGACACCACCGGCCGGTTCCTCCACAATACAGGCGGGAAGAGCCTGCTGGGGGATGTGGATAATGACGGGCAGGTTAACCTGGTGCAAAATTTGCCGGGTTCAAAAATTTCAGCCGACAGCCTGGAGGCTTTTTATCCGTTTGAGGCCAGTTTCAGTGATTCCACTGCTAATGGCCATGATGCCACCCCATCAGGGGTTACCTTTGTGGAGGGTCATTTGGGTAAACCGGAAAGCGCTGGTTTCTTTGAGCGGAAAAATGAAGATCATCTTGAAGTGCCTCATAGCAGCAAGTTACAGCCCGAGCTTGGTTCAGAGAGTTTTTCCGTTGGTGTTTGGGTTAAGACCCTTGACAACTCCCAGAGCTATAACCGTTCTTCAGGTGTTGTATCCAAGATAGGAGGCACTTTTACCAACGCCTGGGGGATGTTTGTCAGTGCTGACGGCAATGACATGTGGTATTCCATCGAAGATGACCAGGGCGATAACCACGGATACAGTGTAAGGAGTAACATCCGGGAAGGCCGGTGGCAACATGCAGTGGCTGTTTATAATGGAGAGCATAAGGAACTGAAGCTTTACATCAACGGACAGCTTCGGGATGATACAGTGGCTGCCAATTTTGAAGGCATCAGCAACACCAGTCCTTTATATATAGGCCGGTTTGACCGTTACGATGAAAACCGGGACTTCAACGGCAGCATTGATCAGGTGCGTATTTACAGACGGGCCCTTCCGCCACAGGAGATTCGCTCTCTCTATCATCAGGGCAAATACCTTGTCTATGATCAAGCCAATGCCCGGGCTGATACGCTTGACATGAAGTGGCTTTCTAACAGCTCAGTTCACTGGCTGGATTATAACCAGGACAACAACCTGGATATCCTGGTCACAGGCCTTGACTCCATGAATCAGCCCAAATCCATGATATACCGCAATGACGGTTCCGGAGCTTTTACCCTGGCCGATAGCTCAATGTTCAGGGGGTTAAATTACACCAGCAGCGCTATGGGCGATTATGACAATGATGGTGACCGCGATCTGGTGCTCATGGGCAGTGACGGGAACGCACCCTTCACCATGCTTTATGTGCATCAGGATAGTTCCTACCGGCTTGATGAACAAGCACAGCTTGAAGATCTGGCTTTTGGGGATGCCCTTTGGGCTGATTTTGACCGCGACGGCGATTTGGACCTGGTCATTTCAGGCAATGATGGCACTGCCCCTCAAACCCTTTTCTATCAAAACACCGGAAATGGAAACCTTTCCCAGCAGGCCGTGCCTGCCGTTGCCCCTGTTGATTCAGGAGCTCTTGCCTGCGACGATTATAATAACGATGGCTATCCGGACCTGTTCGTCAGTGGCCACAATGGCAACCAAAACGTTGCCCGTTTGTATCAAAATACCGGAAACTGGAATTTCACAGAGCAGGTAAGTTTTGAGGGGCTCGTCCATGGTTCGGCCGACTTTGGCGATTACAATTCCGATGGGTATCCCGACCTGCTAATGGCCGGAGAGGCCCTGGATTCTACTGTTACCCGCCTTTACCTGAACCAGAAGGATGGCACTTTCAGCCAACCCCCGACGAAACTTCCCGGGGTATCCCAGGGTTCGGTTCATTTTTGGGATTATGATGGTGACCAGGACCTGGATTTTTATCTCTCGGGCACCTCCAAAGATTCCTCCTTTACTTGTTTGTTCCGCAACAACATCAATGTCTCCAACCAACCCCCTGATCCTCCTGAGCATGTTCAATCAGAGGTTCAGGACAGCGCCCTGGTGATTTCGTGGTCGCCGGCCCGGGATCAGGAAACCCCTGCCGGGGGGCTGACCTATAACCTGGCCCTGTACGATGCCGACGATCAAATGCTCATTGCTCCCCTTGCTGATCTGGAAAGTGGTCGGGGCAGGATTCGCACCGGTGGCCCCATCCAGGATACCAGTTGGACGGTGAAAGGATTGCCTTCCGGCAATTATAAGGTTCAGCTGCAATCGGTCGATCAGTCAGACCGCCGTTCGGCTTTTTCTCAGAAAAACCTGCTTACCCTCGATTATCAGCCCCCACAGGTGCATCAGCCCCATCCGGCTGAAGGTGCTATTACCTCCCAAATACCTGAAAAGATCACGCTGGCCTATCAGGAGCCTAACCCATTGGAGACCGCCACACTGAGAGCTACCCTGAATGATACGAGCCTCCATGCTTCGAGCCAATCCCTGATGGTGACCGATACGTCGATCATATTGAAAACCAGTACTTTGCAAAATATGTTGGTCGAGGGAACCAACCAGGTAGCCTTCGATTCAATTGCTGATGTATATGGCAATACGGCCGCTGAAAACTGGAGTTTTGTCTATGACACCACTCAACCGGCAATCACTTATTATTCCCCTGAAGACAGGGGATCAATCAGGGATTCGCTTCCGGAGGTGGCCCTTCAACTGAAAGATGAGCTCTCAGAGCTGGATACCGCCAGCCTGCGTTTCCATCTGGATGGCCAGGTTTATAGTTGTTCTTCTGATGCGTTATCCTTCAGCAGGGATACATTGATTTTTTCGGCAGCAAAGGCAGGAGAGGTTTTTGAGGAAGGCGATACCGCCAGGTTTGAGCTTCACGCAAGTGACAAAGTGGATTATGGTCAGCCGAATGCGCTGCATTTCATCTGGCGGGGTTATGTTTCATTAAAGGGAGCTTTCCGATTGCAGGTTTATGATTATAACCAGGCATTGGATAGCGCTTTGGTTGAGCTGGTGGATGAGGGTGAAGTTGTGCAGCAGTATTGGAGCAACGAACAGGGAGAGGTTATGGACTCAATGGTATATGGGAATTATGATTTTAATGTCCGGAAACCGGGCTACTTCAATCGTTACATACATGGACTCGAGGTAGAAGCAGATCAGACCATCCGGGCAGAAACCACCATTGGAATGATCGGGGATTATGACCTAAATGGACAGCTGGATTATGAGGATGTTGATGACCTGGTTCTGGCCTGGAATCATCAGGATCCTGTGATTGAAATCGGCCCTGCAAGCGGAAAACTGCCTGATATGATGGTTCATCCCGACCATGTAGTGGATTTTGAAGACCTAATGGTGTTCGCTCAGGTCTGGAACTTCCGGAATGCCGGCAAAGCCCATTCGCCAAGTTTATTTTTCGATCAGAGCAATGTTGGGCCTGCTGGCATGGCGCTTATTCCACATGAACAAGGCGATAGCGAGGATACGCTCCACTATGGGGTATGGCTTAAACAAACCCGGAATTACCGCAGCTCCCGGTTGGTTGTTGATTATCCTGCGGAGTCACTTCACCTGGAAAATATATCCAGGGGAAAATATTTAACCCAAGCCGATGGAGGCAGCATTTTGCTGACCCGCCATAACAGGCAGGAGGGGCGAATTGAGCTTGATTTGGCCAAAACAGGCAATTCTTCCCCGCTTCATAAAAAAGTCAAGTTGGCGTCACTGACATTTGGAAAAAAAGCGGGGGATCGGGAGAAGCCATTGACCTATTCTTATGAAGTGCGTGAAAACAATGGCCGGGTGAGCAAAGGCCACGAAAAAACCGACGATGGAGTCAAACACCTCTCGAAGTCCGGGCCTCGTGTGACAGGCAATTATCCCAATCCTTTTACAGACAATACGGTGATTGAATTTGAATTGCCCGAGCATTCAAGGGTTCGGATTCAGGTTTACGACAGTCATGGCCGCAAAGTGGCCCAATTGGTGGATCGGCCATTAAATGCGGGTAAGCATCGGATCACCTGGCAGGCGAAAGGCCTTGGCAGCGGGGTTTATTACTACAGGTTTAATGCCGGAGAATACCAGAGCATCCACAAGTGTGTTAAGATCGGGCGCTAGGCGTCTTTGTTTTTGGCCAGCAATTCTGTGGCCCGTTGCATGGTGCGGTCAATCTGGTGAATGATGGGGTAAAAGCCTTCATTGTTGATGATGTTCCGGGCAATGTAGGCCTTGACCCTGGTATTGACCACTTCGCGGGATTTATCAGTGCCTTCGATGTTTTTGTCTACTCCGTGGTCAAAGGCATAATTGAGAAAATCGGAGTAAATATCGCGGTTTTCCAGGTAACGGCTGATGGCCTGGTGGCCTCCGAGCTGTTCCAGCTCTGCGCGGTGGGCATCGGCATAATTGAAGGCAAAATTATAGATCAGCCCCTCATTGCGAATCTTGGTAAAGAAGGGTGAGTTGAAGGTGGTATCCACCGGTACGAAATAGTCGGGCATGATGCCGCCACCCCCGTAAACCACATCGCCTTTCGGGGTGGTGTACTTCAGGGAATCGGCAAATTCGATGCTGTCGGCATCAAAAAATTCTCCGTGCTTGAAGCGTTCGTTCAGATCGTTATAATATTGCTCGCGGCCCTCTTTATAGGGTTTCTGGATGCATCTGCCGGTGGGGGTGTGATAGCGGGCAACGGTCAGGCGGATGGCCGAACCGTCTGAAAGGCGTATTTGTTCCTGGACCAGCCCCTTGCCAAAGGATCTTCTTCCAACGATGATGCCGCGGTCATTGTCCTGGATGGCACCGGCCAGGATCTCGCTGGCCGAAGCCGACCATTCATTGATCAGTACCGCCACATCCAGGTTTTGACTGATCCCGCTTGAGGAAGCATGAATCTCTTTTTTGGGGCTGTTGCGGCCCTTGGTGTAGACAATCAACTCGCCTTTCTTTAAGAATTCATCAGCAATCTCGGTGGCTGCGTTCAAATAGCCCCCGCTGTTGTCGCGCAGGTCCAGCATCAGCTTTTGAGCCCCTTTGTCCTTGAGTTTTTTTACGGCCTTGATGAACTCCTCGTAGGTGGTTTTAGCAAAGCGGCTGACTTTGATGTAACCGGTTTGCGGGTTCACCATATAGGAAACATCTACGCTGTAAAGTGGGATTTCATCCCGGGTAATGGTAAAATGTAACCTTTCTTCGGTACCCGGCCTTTTGATGCCCACCTTGACCTCCGTGCCGCGTTTGCCTTTGAGCATGTCCACAATGTTGTTGCTCGACATATCCTGACCGGCCACCGTTTCACCATCGACCTCTACAATCCGATCGCCGGGCTGAATACCCACCATCTCCGATGGACCCCCGCTGATGGTGCTGATCACCACCACCGTGTCATGCTGCATGCTGAACTGAATGCCGATGCCGTCAAAATTGCCCTTTAACGGTTCATTCACATCCTTGAGCTGCCTGGACGGGATGTAGACCGAATGGGGGTCCAGTTCCTTGAGAATGGCCGGAATGGCTGCTTCAACCAACTTCTCCGTGGAAACCGAATCCACATAGTTCTTTTGAATGTACTTGGTGACTTTGTCGATTTTACTGGGATTGCTGTAGACCAGGGTCTGCTTGCTGGAATGGTTCTGGCCCAGAAAATTGCCCAGCAATAAACCTATGATAACGGCCAGGGAAAGGAATATGGGAAAATAGATCCTGGCACTCTTTTCGGTAAGCTTCATGATCCGGCTCCTTTAAATGTCTATTTGTTCTACTTCGATATTGGCCCGCTCCAGTAAGGGGATGCCATCATGGGTTGTTTTCCGTTCACTGTAAACCACCCTGATGATGCCTGATTGGATGATCAACTTGGCACATTCCAGACACGGAGAAGTTGTAACATATAACGTGGAATTTTCGCTGCTATTGTTGGACTTGGCCACTTTTGTAATGGCATTGGCTTCGGCATGCAGGACATAGGGCTTGGTCCGGTAGTTTTCATCTTCGCACACATTCTCAAAGCCCGAGGGCGTGCCGTTGTAACCATCCGAGATGATCATTCTTGCCTTGACCAACAAGGCCCCTACTTGTCTTTTCTCACAGTAAGAGTTTTTGGCCCATATCCGGGCCATTTCCATATATCTCCTGTCAAATGCGGCTTGCTTATCCCGATAAGGGCGTAAAGGTGAGGCTTCGGTCATTGGTTCAGCGGTTGGTCTGTCGTCAAGGCTGCATGTTTATCCCTGCCTAAAAAGCTTCTCCCCTGGTGGTTGGTGTTCTGTTGAGCTGGCCAGCCTTTAAGAAAAAAGTGCCTGAAGTCGGAGTCGAACCGACACGGGCAAAAGCCCACTGGTTTTTGAGACCAGCGCGTCTACCAATTCCGCCATTCAGGCCCTATCTATTGTTGAGGTGCAAAAATATAGAATTGTTTTGGATGTTCCAAACTTTTTTTCTCCCTATTTTTTTTATAATTTGCGGGATATCGCAAAAAATCTAATCAGATAAAAATTCACTTATTTATGAACCAAAACGATTACGATATTCAGGGCATTTTAAAACGCCTTGGTGTTGAGCAAGTTAATTCAGGTGTTTCCACCGGTACCAACTGGTTGGACGCAAGTGGTAAAACCAGCAGTTCTTATACCCCGATTGACGGGAGCGAGTTGGGACAAATCAAGAATGCCACCCGTGATGACTATGAACAGGTACTGAAAAAGGCGCAGGAAGCTTTTCCTGTGTGGCGGGATATGCCTGCCCCGGACCGCGGCGACATTGTTCGCCAGATTGGCCTGGCATTGCGCGAGAACAAGGAAGATCTGGGCATGATCGTAAGCACCGAGATGGGTAAGAGCTACCAGGAAGGGCTGGGAGAAGTTCAGGAGATGATTGATATTGCCGATTTTGCCACCGGCCAGGCCCGTATGCTTTATGGTTTCACCATGCAGTCGGAGCGGCCCCATCACCGCCTCTATGATCAGTATCATCCTTTGGGCGTAGTTGGGGTGATTACCGCCTTCAACTTTCCGGTGGCGGTGTACGCATGGAACACGATGATTGCTGCCATTGCTGGTGATTGCGTGGTATGGAAGCCTTCCTCGAAAACCCCGCTCACCTCCGTGGCTGTACAGAACATTGTTGCCAGCGTGCTGCGCAACAACGACGTACCGGAAGGGGTCTTCAACATGGTGGTTGGCCGTTCGGCCGATATTGGTGATAATATGGTCGATGATAAGCGCATTCCATTGATCTCGGTAACCGGTTCCACCAAAGTAGGCCGACGGGTCGCCGAACGGGTTGGCCGGCGCCTGGGTAAAACAATCCTCGAACTGGGCGGCAACAATGCCATGATCCTTTCCCAGCATGGCGACATCGATATGGCCATCCCCACCATTGTCTTTGGTGCTGTCGGTACCGCCGGACAACGTTGTACCACCACCCGCCGGATCATCATCCATGAAAGCATTTATGAAGAGGTGAAGAAAAAACTGGTCAATGCCTATGAACAGGTGGCTCAGAAGATCGGTAATCCCTTGAACCCGGATAACCTGATGGGTCCCCTCATCGATAAGGGAGCCGTTGAGATGTATCAGAATGCCGTTGAGCAGGTCAAGAAAGAAGGAGGAAAGATCATCTTCGGGGGTGAAGTGCTCAGCGGTAAAGGATATGAAGCAGGAACCTATGTCCCCCCCGCCATTGCCGAAGCTGAGAATCATTATCAGATCGTCCAGGAAGAAACATTTGCACCCCTGCTTTATTTGATCAAATACAGCGATTTTGATGAAGCTCTGCGTCTGCACAACGACGTGCCTCAGGGCCTGTCATCCTGCATCTTCACCCTGAACGTGCGCGAAGCAGAAAGGTTCCTTTCTCATGCCGGTTCCGATTGTGGCCTTGCCAATGTGAACGTTGGAACGTCCGGTGCTGAAATCGGCGGGGCTTTTGGCGGTGAAAAGGATACCGGCGGTGGCCGCGAATCCGGTTCGGATGCCTGGAAAAACTACATGAGGCGCCAGACCACCACCATCAATTATGGCACCGATCTGCCATTGGCCCAGGGCATCAAATTCGAAATCTAAAACTTCAGGTTCCATCGAACAATAACCCACTGTCCGGATGGCTCCCCCCAAGGGGCTGTTCGGACAGTTTTTTAATGCTTAAATGATTGAATGAAACCCGTATGCAAGGACTTACACAACAAGGACATGGATATAGATGCGGGTTCCATAATGATTGACCAGATAATGTCTGTTTTAAGATTCAGACCATATTGAGTTACAAA
>CAJXLK010000024.1 GCA_913055635.1 uncultured Bacteroidota bacterium | reverse complement strand
GAACCACTTCCCGCTATTTACTGGTGGATAGCGACAACCGCCTTTGCGGCCGTGAAAACACCAAAAACGCGGCGCAGGAAATGGTTTTTCCGGCTCGTTCCTGGTCAAGATGGGCCTTCAGCGGCATACACATAGCCGATCCCGGGCTGTTCAACCTGATGCCTCAAAAAGAAGTTTTTTCCATCATGGAGCTATACCTGAAGGCGGCAGCCCACAAACGCATCCAGACCTATCCCGACAATGGCGGTTACTGGTTCGACATCGGCACCCCCGAGAAACTTCGCCAGGCCCGCGCCTTCCTTAACCCCACTTAATAACCCCGCTTAGCGGGGTCAAAGATCAAAGCCACCCCGCTTAGCGGGGGTAAAACAGACCCCGCTTAGCGGGGGTAAAACGGACCCCGCTTAGCGGAGGTAAAACAGACCCCGCTTAGCGGGGGTAAAACGGACCCCGCTTAGCGGGGGTAAAACGGACCCCGCTTAGCGGGGGGCTGTCCCGGTTCCAACCCCCCTCGCAGGTCTGCGGTGTCAGTCTTCGGAAAAACACCCCGCTTAGCCGGACTCATTTACTCAGCCGCCCTTACCCGTGGCGCCCTTTAAGAACCTCCACCACATCGGCCAGAGAATAGCCCTTTTGTACCATCAGCACCAGCAAATGGTACATCAAATCAGCCCCCTCGTTGAGAAACAAATTCCGGTTATCGTCCTTGGCTTCAATAACCAACTCTACGGCTTCCTCACCAACCTTCTGGGCGATTTTGTTAATCCCCTTGCCAAACAATTTAGCGGTATAGGAACCTTCAGGCATATGCACTTTTCGATCGCGCAACAATTCTTCCAGCTGGCCTAAAAAATCCAGTGAAGGAAAGGAAGCCGGGTCAGGCGGGTCGGCGTGTTTTCGGTTATCAAGGGAATTTGGGGAGGCTAAGGAATTTGGGTCATCAAAGGAATTTTCGCCATTAAAAAAATTTTGACGATCAAAAGGATTTTCGTTATCAAAGGAGTTTGCGGTGCCAAAGGAGTTTGGGCCTCCAAAGAATTTTCCTCCACCAAAGTTTCTTGGGCCCCTAAAGTTTTTTGGGCCATCAATGGGGTCATCACCATCATTAGAATATGAGGATTCAGACCGTTTAGGATGATCAGGTTGGCTGGATCCCTCAGGGGGGACGTTCGGCGCGGGCTGATGAAAGCAACTGTACCGGCCGGTATGACAAACATTCCCGTAAGGTGTTGCCTTGATCAAAAGGCTGTCCTGGTCACAATCCAACACCATTTCCTTTACCTCCAGATAATTGCCACTGGTCTCTCCTTTGGTCCACAATTGCTGTTTGCTGCGGCTGTAAAAAGTAACATATCCTTCACGCCTGGTCTGCTCATAGGCTTGTCGGTTCATAAAACCAAGCATTAAAACCTGAAGGGATTCCCAATCCTGAATCACGACGGGAATAAGCCCGTTCAATTTTTCAAAATCCATTTCTTCCATAATTATCGCTTATTTTATATGATAAAACCCAATTTAAATGGTTTTTTGCAGACCCTGCTAAGTGGGGCATCAACGCCTGACGACTGAATTTTGCCCTGCAGGAGATCCATGCAACACCGACTGATGTTGTATGGATCGGAGGTTGCAGACCCCGCTAAGCGGGGTAGTCAGGTCGCCCCAGGTTATGACCCCGCTAAGCGGGGTAGTTAAGACGTCGTCAGGCTAGAACCCCGCTAAGCGGGGGTGAGCAGACCCCGCTAAGCGGGGGTGAGCAGACCCCGCTAAGCGGGGGGTGGTTTAGTTATGACCCCGCTAAGCGGGGTGGATATAGGTCAAATCCGCACCTCGAGGCCCTGCCCGTTGAGATAATGTTTCAGCTCAGGCAAAGTGATCTGTCCGTAATGAAAAACGCTGGCGGCCAGGGCCGCATCCACGCCGGTATAGCGAAAAAGCCCGGCAAAATGATCCATCACCCCAGCCCCGCCCGAGGCAATGACAGGAATGGAAAGCCGCCGGCTCACCTCATCAAGGGCTTCCAGGGCATATCCCCGGCGGGCCCCGTCATGGCCCATTGAGGTAAACAGGATCTCTCCGCAACCCCGCTCCTGCCCTTCCCGGGCCCAGGAGAAAAGTTCCTTCCCCGCACCAATCCGTCCGCCATTGATATAAACCTGCCAACCCCCTCCAACCTCCAGGGCATCAATGGCCAAAGTAATAAACTGGCTTCCAAAATGTTTGGCCACCTGGTCGATCAACTCCGGTGAGCGAACGGCCGCCGAATTGACCGAAATCTTATCGGCCCCGGCCTCCAGTAAGACCTCCGCATCCTTGATATTGCGCACCCCTCCCCCTACAGTGAAAGGTATGTCCAAATGCTCGGCAATGTTTGTGACCAAATCAGGCAAACTTTGCCTTTTTTCATGGGAAGCGGTGATATCGAGATAAACCAGCTCATCGGCCCCGGCCTGAGAGTACCTTTTTCCCATTTCCACCGGATCACCTACATCGCGTATATCCTCAAAGCGCACGCCTTTAACCGTTTTGCCGTCTTTAACATCCAAACAGGGTATGATTCGTTTTGCCGGCATATTTCATCTTTTTAACAAACAACATTTATGATGTAAATCATTCCATCGACCCGGGCAGGCTCATTCATCCCGCATAGGCAGCCAGGCGGTCCATGTCAAAGCGGTTTTCATACATGGCCTTACCGACCACCGCTGCATCGATCCCTGCCTCTTCCAGTCTTTTGAGGTCATTCGGGGAAGTAATGCCTCCACTGGCGATGATGTGGAGGGAAGGCAAGCGTTTTCTCAGGTCTTCATAAAAGCCTCTGCGGATGCCTTCCAGCATGCCATCGCGGCTGATATCCGTACACAGGAGCTGCTCCAGGCCATGGGGCAGCAGGGGGTCAACCACCTGTTCAACTCTTAGGGCAGAGTTTTGCCGCCATGCGCTGGTAGTTACCCTGCCCTGGCGCACATCGGCGGCGACCAGGAAAGAGCGCCCTCCAAAAGCATCCATCCACGATTTCAGCCGATCCGGCTCGTTAACCGCCAGCGATCCAACGGCCACAAACCTGGCACCGGCCTCCAGCACCCGCTCCACATCTTCCCCCCGGCGAATGCCACCCCCATAATCGATGGCCAGGGAAGTCTCCCGCCCTATGGCCTGAAGCACTTCCAGGTGAACCGGCCTTTGCTCGCCGGCCCCTTCCAAATCAACCAAATGAAGCCGTTTGAATCCTTTCTGATCCAATAACAGCGATAACTCTACCGGATCCCAGGGATATGGGGTTTTACGGTTGAAATCGCCCTGCTGCAGGCGCTGAACCTTGCCATCGATTAGGTCGATGGCGGGAATAACTTGAATCATAAGCTTAAAAAGTTTTTCAGGATTTGCGCCCCTATGGGGCCACTTTTTTCCGGGTGAAACTGCACGGCATAAAACCGACCGTTCTCTACAGCTGCACTAAACGGCATGCCATGGTGTGCATGGGCAATGGTATAGGGATTCTGCGGAAGGTAGTAGCTATGCACGAAATACACATAAGCTCCTTCCGGTATGCCTTCAAAAAGAGGGGATTTCAAATCACTGATCCGGCTCCAGCCCATATGGGGCACTTTCATCCCGCCTTTGAAGTGCAACACCGAAGAAGGAATGATGTCAAGGCAGGCGGTGTTGCGTTCCTCCGACCAACGGCACATCAGCTGCATACCCAGGCAAACGCCCAGAACAGGCTGCTCCAGGCTGGTGATCAACCGATCCAGCCCCCTTGCCCTCAAATACGCCATGGTGCTTTTGGCTTCGCCTACCCCGGGGAAGATCACCCGGTCGGCCTGGCTTATCTTCTGATGGTCGTCGGTGATCGCTGCCCGAACCCCCAATCTTTTCAGGGCAAAATCGACCGAACGGATGTTACCGGCATTGTACCGGATAATGGCTACTTTCATGGTTCAGAGTGTTCCTTTGGTGGTTGGTAATGTGGCATCGGCATCGTCCCAGCGGGTTGCCATACGCAGGGCCCGCGCAAAGGCTTTAAAAAGGGCTTCCGCCTTATGGTGCTCATTGTCACCCCGGGCGGAGAGGTGGATGTTGCAGCGGGCCTGGTCGGCAAAAGAGCGGAAAAAATGCGACAGCATTTCGGTTGGCACATCGCCTATTTTTTCCCGGGTGAACAAAGCCTCCCAGGACAGGTAGGGCCGCCCGCCCATATCGATCAGGCAGCTGGCCTGGCTCTCATCCATGGGCACATAAAACCCATAGCGGGCCAGCCCTTTTTTATCGCCCAGGGCCTGGAAAAAAGCACTGCCCAGGGCCAAACCCGTATCCTCGA
This sequence comes from uncultured Bacteroidota bacterium, assembly GCA_913055635.1. Classification (GTDB taxonomy): domain Bacteria; phylum Bacteroidota; class Bacteroidia; order Bacteroidales; family UBA12077; genus JAGXLC01. Next base: position 62,380 of record CAJXLK010000024.1, on the reverse strand, counting down.
TGGTATGGTGTTCATCCACATCCAGGTCGCCTTCAACCTTTAATTCCAGGTCAAAACCACCGTGGCGGGCCAGTTGGTCGAGCATATGATCCAGAAACCGCAACCCCGTGTGGATCGAGCTTTCTCCGGTGCCATCCAGTGAAAGCCTTCCCTGTACATAGGTTTCGCCCGTTTGCCGGTTAATAGCCGCCGACCGTTCCCAACGCCTGAGAAAACGATAGATCTGATCCCATTGATTCGTCTGCAACCGGCAAACGGGTGTCAGATTTTCCGGAAGGGATGCATCCGGCGATGAGAAAAGCATCCCTTTCAGGCCCATATTATGGGCCAGTTCGATGTCAGTAAGCCGGTCGCCGATGACCCAGGAGGCCTGCCGGTTAAAATCTCCCTCCAGCCAGGGAGCCACCAGGCCGGTACCGGGTTTGCGGGTGGGAGCAGGGTCATCGGCCGTGGAGTCATCGATCAGGACCTGATCAAAGGCAATGCCCTCATTGGAAAAAGCCCGGAGCATTTTGCGCTGTACCCGTTCAAAGGCCGCCGCAGGATAGCGACTGCTGCCCAGCCCGTCCTGATTGGAAACCATGACCAGCCGGTAATTCAGGCCATGAACAATCTGATAGAGGTTTCGGAAAACCCCCGGCATGAACTCCAGCTTATCCAGGGTATCAACCTGTTCGTCTTCCGGCTCCCTGATTAGGGTTCCATCGCGGTCAATAAAGAGGTATTTATTTTTCATGGTAACGGTATGGTTGTTCGAACTGATGATCAACAAAGAGATATCTATTTTTCATGATAGCAGTATTTCTAGGAGGTTCAAAGCGACCTTTATTTCTTAGTCAGATGTGTTGGTGTTCAAATTAACAATCAACAAAAGAACATCTATTGTTAAAGTAGCTGCATTGGTGTTCGAATCGAGGATCAACAAAGGAACTTCTCTTTTTCATGGTAGCGTTATTGGGGTTAGAAATGGACGTATTGCTGGTCGAATTGTCGGCAAAGCTTCATCAACCGTTTATTTTCTCTGGGTTTGCCAATGGTGATGCGCACTGAACGCTCGCAGCGGGTCAGGTGGCTTCGGTTTCGGATGATGATTCCCCGGTCTTTAAGGTATTTGACCAGTTTATCGGGTTCTTTCACCCGCACCAGCAGAAAATTGGCCTGAGCGGGATACACCTCTTCCACGAAACGGCATCGGTTGAGGAAAGCAGACAAACGTGCACGCTCCCTGACAATCAGGTTGACGAGTTTTTGAACCCGCTCGGGTTTGCGGCCTCTTCGCAGGGCCATTTGCTGGGTCAGCCGGTTGACATTGTAGGGGGGCTTGATGCGGGTAAGTATCCGGACAATGGATTCACCGGCAAGGGCATATCCCAACCTTATGCCTGCCATACCAAGGGCCTTGGAGAAAGTCCGCAAAAGCACCAGGTTGGGGTACTGCTTCAGCAGGGCCAGGAAACCCGATGTTCGGGTAAACTCCACATAAGCCTCATCGACCACGACCAACCCTTCAAAATGCCGCAGAAGATATTCCAGATGATCCTGTTTGACCAGGTTACCGGTGGGATTGTTGGGGCTGCACAAAAAGATCAGTTTGGTGCGGTCATTCACCCGGCTGATCATCGCGGAGACATCCGGCTGAAAATCCTCTTTGAGCGGAACTTTCCTGACCTCTGCCCCCTGCACCCGGGCCGCGACCTCATACATGCCGTAGGTAGGATCGGGCAGCACCAGGTTGTCGGTGTGGGGTTCAACAAAAGTCCGGATCAGCAGGTCAATCACCTCATCGCTGCCATTGCCGGGAAAAACCTGCTCCGGGGCGAGGCCAACCCACCCGGCCAGCATGTCCTTCAATGCCCGCTGATGGGGGTCGGGGTAGCGATTGACCTTCCGGCCAAAGGGATTCTCATTGGCATCCAGGTAAACCAGCCCACCCCCCTGATGATGCTCCCTTGCCGAGTGGTAGGGTTCAAGCGAACGGATATTTTCCCGCAACAACTCATTGACTGGCTTCATTTTTGCCCTTTTTTGAGGTTTAACCGTATAGCAACCGCCCGGCGATGGGCTTCCAAACCCTCTGCTTCGGCCATTTGCATGACCACCTCCCCCATTTGCTCGAGGCTTTGACGAGAAGCCTGCTGAAAGGTGATTTTCTTGCGGAAGGCGTCGAGGTTAACCCCACTATAGGCTTTGGCCGCCGAATTAGTCGGCAGCACGTGGTTGGTTCCCGAAGCATAATCGCCCAGGCTTTCCGGGGTATAATGACCGAGGAAGACCGAACCGGCATTGCGCACCTGTGATGCCAGGCGTTCGGCATCCTCAACAGCAATGATCAAATGTTCGGGGGCATAGGCATTGGCCATTTCCATCATCTGCTCTTTATCCTCCAGCAGGATCAGCCGGCAGCTATCCAAGGCCTTTTCTACCAGCTCAGACCGGTTATGGTTTGCTGCCAAAAGCTGGAGGGCATCACGGGTTTGACGGATCAACGGCTCATCATCAGAAAGCAAAATCACCTGGCTGTCGGCTCCGTGTTCGGCCTGAGAAAGCAAATCGGCCGCCACATAATCAGCTGAAGCTGTTTTGTCGGCCACCACCAGCACCTCTGATGGCCCGGCGGGCAGGTCAATGGCCGTCCCCTCCAGGGAAACCAGCTGCTTGGCCAGGGTGACAAACTGATTGCCCGGACCAAAGATCTTATCGACCCGGGGAATGGTTTCCGTGCCATAAGCCAGGGCACCAACAGCCTGGGCTCCACCTATGCGGTAAATGCGATGTACCCCGCTTTGGGCCGCCGCATACAAAATGGCCGGATCCACTCCTCCCTGTTCATCCGGCGGAGTAACCAGCACAATGTCATTACACCCGGCTGCTATCGCCGGAACAGCCAGCATCAACACCGATGAAAACAAGGGCGCCGACCCGCCCGGAATGTAGATGCCGATGCGGTCAATGGGCACAGCCTTCTGCCAGCATCGCAGACCCGGCTGGACTTCTACCGAAACATCACCGGAATCCTGGGCTTCATGAAACTTTTTAATATTGGCCGCCGATTGCCGAATGGCTTGTTTCAAGCCTTCATTCAGCTGCTTTTCCGCCTGTGCCACCTTTTCAGCCGAAACGCTGATTGATTCCAGGTCAGCTCCATCCAATGCCCGGGTGTACTTCTTTATGGCAAAATCACCGTTCTTCTTGACATCAGCCAGAATGGTCGAGACGCTCTCGCGAATTTGCTCCGGATCATCCATGGGCCGCTTTAAAAGCCCGTTCCATTCACTTTTCGGGGGATTTTTTATGATCTCCATGATACGAATTTTTTGGGGTTAAATATTTTGACTTTATTCTAAAAGAGAATCAATGAACAATTTATATAATGATCAACCTTCACCATCAAATCAACCAACATTTAGAGTTTAACCAATATTTTTAGAATTGATGATGTTCATATAAACCTACAACCGGTTGGATCTAAATCATCAAACAATCATCTTTTCGATGGGGACCACCAGGATGCCCTGCGCCCCTTTTTCCTTTAATGCGTCAATGACCTGCCAGAAATCGTTTTCATTCAGCACCGAATGAACCGAGCTCCAGCCTTTATCGGCCAGGGGCATGATGGTGGGGCTTTTCATTCCGGGGATCAGGGAGCTGATCTCCTCCAAACGGTCATTGGGGGCATTGAGCAGGATGTACTTGTTGTCGCGCGCTTTTTTGACCGCCCGGATGCGAAACAGCAAATCCGCCAGGATCTTTTCTTTTTCCTGCTCCAGGGAAGGTGGGGCGATCAACACGGCCTGGGAATCCATTACTTTTTCTACTTCCCGCAATCCATTGCTGATCAATGTACTTCCGGAACTTACAATGTCAAATATACCGTGCGACAGGCCAATTCCGGGGGCTATCTCCACCGATCCACTGATATGATGGATATCGGCATCGATGCCTTTTTCAGCAAAATAATTCCGCAGGATGGTGGGATACGAAGTGGCAATACGTTTGCCGGTGAAATCGTCCGGACCGTCATAAGCCTCTGTTTTGGGCACCGCCAGCGACATCCGGCACCGTGCAAAACCCAGCTTCTCCCTGGTCTCAACCGGAGCCTGCTCCTCTTCCACCACATTCTCCCCGACGATCCCGATATCTGCAATCCCATCGCTTACATAACGGGGAATGTCATCATCGCGCAGGTACATCACTTCCAGGGGAAAATTGGCGGAAAGCGATAAAAGCTTCCGGTTGCCGTTGGTCAGGCTGATGCCACTTTCACGGATGAGCTCGATCGATTTATCGCTCAACCGGCCGGATTTTTGAAGGGCAATTTTCAATTGGGTCATATTCAATCATATTTGGATGAAACAAAAAAGGCCCGCGGAAGTCTCCGCAGGCCTTTGAAAAAATGGGTTCTCAGGTTATGGCATACTGCTTGTCTTCCTCATCAGATAGGTATCCCGTGATGATGATGGTGATGATGGTGATGGAAGTGAGCAGTATGTTGTTGATATGGAATCATTGATGTGTATTTGTTAAAATTTCTGCAGGTCTTCAGATTAAAAAATAAACCCATTGCTGTTTTAACGCGACAGCCCGCATGCATGGCACACAAAAAAGGCCCGCAAAAAATTGCGGGCCTGAATGATATCTTCGTTCGCTTGCAATTTTTTGCATTACGGGGTCACCCCATCGTGATGATGGTGATGGTGTACGCGGGGGTTATGGTTTTGTTTGATTAGCATAACAGGGCAAATATACAATCTTTTCCTAAAACGCCAAATATAATCTTCCAACAGCTTAAAGGAAAAATTGTTCACCCGCTAAAGGTTTCTCAATACAAGTATCAGCTTCAATAGCCATCAGCGCGAGAAGCCCTTTTAAGCAATTAGAGAATCCCATAAAAAATGGTATGGAATTACAACTCCGGACAGGGCAAGGGTTCATACTCCCTGATGTTGAAGACATCGCTTCCTGAGAAGGTATAGGTAAAAGAAATTTCATGGGCCCCACCGGTATTGGTAATCAGTCGGGAAATGGTGGCATCGTAACTATAACCTACGCTGAAGTTGTCATCGCGGTACCCCATCATCAGGATGATGGCATCGCTGCCATGGGCCTCACTGATCATGGGGATTCCCCGATACCAGAGGCCTACCAAAAAATGTTCCTTTTGATAGTAAGCCCCAATGTCCATTTGGCTAACATTCCGCTGCGACTTAAAATGAAAGGCAGCATAGAGGCTGTGCAGGTCCTGCTTATAGTGGAGGCTTTCCAGGGGGATCTGGGTCCCGCCAAACAGGCTGTATTTTAAAGGTTTATAATTGGGATTGTCCTGAAATGAGGGGCTGGCCTTGATCAGATGATCCACCATACCCCCTATCCAGTAACGGGAATTGTAAAACATGATGGAACTGCCGAAATCATAATAGCTGAAACGGCTGTCCTGGGGGAGACCTTCCACCGAGGAAGGATTCACATAATCAAACCCCAATTGGTCGTTGAAAACCACCTTGGAATAGTCGATGTGGTATTGGTGGTAAAAGAACTTGATGCCGGGGCGAAAATTCCACCGCTCATTCAGTTTCACATTATAAGAATAGTTGGCCGCCACATTGGTGGTGGATATTTTTCCATTACCGGCCTGGTCATTCATAAAGGAAAGGCCAAATCCGCTATTGAGGCTTTTGGCGTAATGATCGGCTGCAAAAGCATAGGTCACGAACACCCCGGGCAGTTTGGGCCACTGATCGCGGTAATTCAGGGAGATCCGGGTTTTACCGGAGGCACCGGCAAAGGAGGGGCCCAAATGCAAAGGGGAAGAATAGAACTGCGAAAATTGGGGATCCTGCCCCAATGCTGCAGAAGAAATCCCTATCATCAATGCGATTACAATCCAACGTTTCATGATTACTTCCTGATTAAAACAAAATCACCAACTTTTTCGAACCGGGTGCCATTGTTGTAGGTTCCGTGAACCTTATAAATATAGACACCTTCTTCAGCAAGTTTGCCTTTATAGTAGCCATCCCAGCCAACATCGACCTTATCGGTGCTGAAGACCTTGACGCCCCACCGGTTGAATATTTCCATGTGGTATTCATTTACTCCTTTTACGATGGGATGGAAGATATTGTTACTCTTTGAGTTTTCATTATAATGCCCCCCGACCGGACCGCTGGGATTGGGCGTAAAGCCCGAGGGGAACTTAATCTTACCACTTTGCTTGACGGTAACTGCATCATGTTTCACCGTATCATCGGTACAGCCGTGGGGTGACCAAACCTTCAGGCGGATGTCATAGGTACCGGTATCGCGGTAGTGGTGCATGGGGCTGGGTTCGTTGGATGTGGAATCATCCCCGAAATGCCATTTATAGCGATCGGCATCAATGGACATGTCATAGCACTGCAGGTGCTGTTCGGGAATATAGAGCACATCGGGGGCCACATCAAACCGGGCTTCGGGCAGATCGTGCACCACGATGGTGGTGTCTTCGGAAACACTGCTGCCATCGGGGCCCTGGGTCTTAAGAGTGACCTCGTAGCGGCCGGGTTGATAGTATGTATGTCGCGGATTTTCATTGGTTGAAATGTTCTCATCGCCGAATCTCCAGGTAAAGTCGGTATTCAGCTTCAGCGATTCGTTGTAGAACTGAACCGTAAGGGGTGGGCAACCATTGTCCCGGCTGACGTCGAACTCAGGATTGGGCATTTCGTAATAGGTAATGCTCACCTCATCGGCTGAGATGCATCCATCATTGTTGATTTGCCACCGGAATGTGTTGACTCCATTGGTGAGGTCGCGCACTTTGGTTTGCGCCGAATGGGGCTGGGCAAATGTACCGGAGCCACCCAGCAGGATCCAGGTACCCTCGCCGCGGATGGCCTTATTGGCCACCAGGGTGGTGGAATCCCGGTATACTTCCTGGTCAACACCGGCATAGGCCGTGGCCTTTTTATTGGAGACGATGATCTCATCCATGGAAGTGCATTCACCGTGGGTGGTTTCCCATCGAAGGGTATTGGGTCCATACCCCAGGTTACTGACCACTGTATTGGGATCGTTCCTGTCTCCAAATTCAGCCTGTCCGCTGACCAGGCTCCAGTGACCGTTGCCGATGGAAGTCTGAACGGCATTCAGGCGCACCTGGTCGCCGCATACGTCGATGTTTTGACCGGCGTCGGCCTCAGTGGGCATCTTATTGGTGATGGTTACCTCATCATAGAGGTTGCATTGCTTATAACTGATGTTCCACCGATAAATGTTATCTCCATGGCTCATATGGGTAACCTTGGTATGGGGGTCATTCCGGTCTTCAAACTTACCGCTTCCTTCGACCACCTCCCAGCGGCCGGTCTGGCCCGGACCGGGATAATTGGCCTGGAGGGAGGTTGAATCGGCACAAATGGCCTGATCGGCGCCAGCGCGTGGCTCATTGGGCCGGTTGACCACAATGGTCACCTCATCTGTGGTTGAGCAACGGCCGTTGTAGATGGACCACTTGAAAGTATTGGCCCCCTGGGAAAGGTTGGTAACCGTGGTATTGCCGGCACTGTCGTTGGCAAACTCACCGGAGCCGGCCACCACACTCCACTGACCGGTGCCAAACGGGGGCTCTTCTGCGTGCATCGTGGTGGTTGTGGAGCAAATGGTGTCATTTTCCCCGGCATAGGCATCCACCGGCATATTGTTGTAAATGGTCACATCATTGTGCTTGACACATCCATCCCGACGAACCGTCCAACGGAAGGTGTTGCGCCCAAGACCCATATCCTTGACCATCGTATTGGCCGAAGAATCTTTGACAATATCTGCCCCACCACTCAAAGCTTCCCAATGGGCTTCACCGATGTAATTCGGGTTGGCGCTCAGGTAATAAACATCATCGCACACTTCGGCATCTTCACCGGCATAAACAATGCCCGGGCTGTTGTTCTCAATGGTGACCTGATCGGTCGAGACACACGACTTATGAGAAACAGTCCATTTCAGGATGTTGTCGCTGCGGTGATCCAATCCTTTTACATTGGTATTGGGATCGGAAGCGTCTTCGAAAGAGGCCGATCCGGTAATCACTGACCAGTAGCCCTCCCCACGACCCGGGTTATTGGCCGAGAGATACGTGCTGTCGGTGCAAAGGCTCTGATCATAGCCGGCCTCAGCTTCTACCAGGTCATTGGAGATCTCGACTTCATCGTACGAAATACATCCGTTATGCTCAATGCTCCAACGTAAAACATTACCTCCTTTATCCAGGTTCCTGACCTGGGTGTTGTGCCGCGATGAATCGACAAATTCTCCATAACCATTGATCACGGTCCATGTGCCCTGGCCAATCACCGCTTCACTGGCATTGAGCTCGAAGGAATCCACACAGATGGATTTATCCCGGCCGGCATTGGCGGGTGTCGGGTTGTCATTAATGATGGTTACCGAATCCGAAGAGACACAATTGCCATTGGTGATGGTCCAGCGCAGGGTGTTTTCACCCCGGCCCAGGTTTGTAACCCGGGTATTGCCCACCGTCTGATCCTGAAATTCCACGGAATTCGAACCACTGACCAGGGTCCACAGGCCCTGACCCACAGAAGGTGAGTTGCCGTAAAGGGTGGCCTCGCTTGAACAAAGGGTTTGATCCACACCGGCATCCGCCGTCGTGGGCTTGTTGTTGGTAATCACCACGTCATCGGTGGATTGGCATTTTTGGTTGGTGATGGTCCAACGCAAAGTGTTTTTACCGGTGCCCAAATTATGAATCATGGTGTTATTGGCCGTGGTATCTTCAAAGGTGCCTTCTCCGGCGATCAACTTCCACTTACCCTGGCCAATGGAAGCATGATTGGCAGAAAGTTCCGCCGAATCCTGGCAATAGGTCATATCCGGACCGGCATTGGCCTGGGTGGGGGCGTTATTGATGATGGTCACCTTGTCCGAAATCACCCCGTTGCCAATGATGGTCCATTTAAGGACATTTTCACCCCGCGAGAGATTCCGAACCATCGTGGTATTGGAATTTTTATCTCCAAAGGTGCCGGAGCCTTTCACCACAGACCATTCGCCTTCGCCCTGGACCGGCTCGGAAGCACTGAGCCGCATTTCATCGGTACAAATGGTGGTATCGTTGCCGGCGGTGATGTTGCCGGTGCTTTGGTTATCAATAACTACAGAATCAATGGAGATGCAATTCTTATAGGTCACTTTCCACTGGAACAGGTTCTCCCCGTAAGCCAGGTTGGTAATTTCACTAGAGGGGCTGGTCTTATCTGAGATATTGGCTGACCCGGCCAGCAGTTTCCATTCACCCGAACCTTTTGAAGGATCGTTGGCCTCCATGAAGGTATGATCCTGGAATATCTCCTGGTCGTCACCTGCATCCGCTTTGGTGGGCGAATTGTTGACGATGGTCATGCTGTCGCTTGAGACACATCCGTTATGGTATACATCCCAGGAAAGGACGGTAGTATCGGAGACCAACAGGTATACCTTGGTTTTCGGATCGGAACGGTTTTCAAAGGTGGCCGATCCTCTGAGGATGGACCATTGCCCGTCTCCCTTGGCAGGAGTCAAAGCATCGAGGGTTGTTTGATAGCCACAGATGACCTGATCGGGGCCAGCTTCCACTTCTACTTTATTGTTGACAATGGAAACCGTATCGGCCGTGCTGCAGGCATTATTGGTGATGGTCCACTGCAGCAGGTTATCGCCTTTGGCCACATGGGTGATTTGGGTATTGGGATCGGTTGGGCTTTCAAAATCCACATACCCGTTTAAAATGGTCCATTGCCCGCCACCCCGCGAAGGTGTGTTGGCATCCAGATAGGTGGAATCGCTGCACAATTGCTGGTTGATGCCTGCCTCGGCCTGGGTGGGGCTGTCGTTAACGATGGTTACTTCATCATAGCTTCTGCATCCATTTTTAGTGAGGGTCCAGCGCAGTACATTCACCCCTTTCTGCAGACTGGTCACTTCGGTATTATACCGGCCGGCATCGGCAAAACTAGCTGAGCCCTGTTCGATCGACCAATTGCCACTTACATCGCTCGCTGGCTGGGTACCCGACAGGGTATAGGAACTGGAACAAAGGGTCTGATCAGCACCGGCATTCACAAACCGCTGGTTGTTCTCGATCACGACGGTATCCACATCGGAACAGCCATTTTGGGTGAGGGTCACCTCAAAGGCATTGCGGCCGGTGCCCAGGTTGGTCACCTCTGTTTCAAACTGGGTGGGATGGGCGATATTGGCCTGGCCATCGATCAAGGCCCATTGAATGGTGGCCGAACCCGGATCGCTGGCGATCAGGGAATCGGAAGAAGAACAGATGGATTGATAAGTTTCGGCCGAGATGATGGGTTTTGAAGTAATATCAATGGTATGATCGGGTGAAGAGGCTCCCGTGCCGCAGCTGTTGCGTCCGTGTACCTGAACCATTCCACCGGTGGAGGAGGCGTCGAAGTCGACCATAATGGTTCGCGAGCCTTCACCGGCCACGATGGTGGCCCCGGCAGGTACCGACCATACATATTCCGAGGCGTTTTCAATGTTGGGCACTTCAAAGGTGACCCCGTCAGCACCCTGGCAAACACCGCCGGGGCCCATGATGCTATCGGCCGGTCCCGGAAGGGCATTGACCGTAATGGCATGGCCGGTTGACACAGGCCCGTCGCCACAGGCATTGGCCCCATAAACGGTGATTTGGCCACTCTCAGCGGAATCGGAATAGTTGACCGAAATGGTCCTGGCATTCTCCCCGGCAATGATTTCAGCACCGGCCGGCACGCTCCACTCATATTGATCGGCATAAGGAATCTCCGGCACGGTGTAATCTATGGCTGTAGCGCCCTGGCAGACCACTGAATCGCCCACGATGGTTCCGGCCGCTTCGGGCAGGGAATCGACCGAGATCACAGCCGTTCCCGACATCCTGGCGGTGCAGCCGTTGCCCGCCGTTCCGTAAACGGTATAGGTTCCTTCCGGCTTGATCCGTCCAAAAGTCAGTGAATCGCCATCGCCGGAGATGTTGGTCATATAGGTGTTGCCATCGCGCCGCAATTCATAGGAAATCGTATCCACCGAATTGTCCAGATAAATCTCCCTGCCGCCGGTGCCTTCACAATAGGTTCCGCCTCCCTTTAGGGTATAGGGATCGGGATTGGGCTGAATGATGTAGACCACCCGCTTATAGTCGCTCTCACAACTGGTGGAGGATTCGGACTGGGTTACATAGAAATGATATTGACCCACACCGCTGACATCGGGTTCAAAGATATTGCCCGAGGCGATGGGACTGGCCGGCGGGGTGGTGTTGTACCACCTGATGTTGTCGCCATGGGCAATAAAGGTTTTGGCCGGGGCGCCTTCACATACCCGCAGGGTATCGGAGTCGACCATCGGGGCAGGAGGCAGATCATGGATGGTGAAATAGGCCTGTGTTTGCGGGCTTTCACATCCGTTGGCATCCACCTGGGTCACGCCAAAAGGATAGGTCCCGGGAGCCGTTGGGGTTGGCTGATACTGATAAGATGTCGACAGCAGGCTGTCGGAGGTATTATACCAGTTGATGGTATAGTCGGAATTGGCAGGCATGCCCTCGAGGAAGGGATTGGCCTGACCAAAGCACACCTCCTTATCGGTTGCCGAAGGCGCATCGGGCAGGGGGTAGACCGTATAGGTCACTGCCGTGGCCGGGCTCTCGCAGCCATTGGAGCCGGTTTGGGTGACATAAAAGACCGAATCGCCCACACTGCTCATGGTCGGTGTATAGGTGTCGCCAGTCCCTACAAGGGTTGAGGGATCCTGGGATGCTTCACTGTACCAGCGGTTGTTGCTTCCCGTGGCGGTCAACGCCACATTGGCCTGGCCATAGCAACTGCCGGTATCGCTGACCACCGGTTTGGATGGCAGGTCGGTGTGCGCCTCCACTGTGACGGTCGTGTCGTTGCTACATCCATTGACCTTGTCTTTAACCTTCAGGGTATAATCGCCGGCCCCATCCACCTCGGTCAGGGCCGAATTGGGATCGCTGATGTTGCCGGGTCCGCCGCTCCAGCTAAAGTAGACATCCTGTGATGAACTGCCGAAAAGCTCCACCGTGGTGCGCGAACAGGTGATGTCGTTGAACGGATCCACATGAACATCCGGTGTGGAAACGTTTTTGTCCACATAAACGCTGTCTTCACTATAACAACCGTTCTTCTCGTTGGTCACCTTTACCGTATACCAGCCGATGGCATCCACCGTAGGCGTGGCAGTGGTTTGATTGACAATATTTCCGCTGCCGGTGGTGGTCCACAGGTAAGACGAATCGGAAATATTGGTGTTGGCCTGCAAGTCCACACTGGTTCGCGAACAAGTCAGATCGTTCGGTGTATCCAGGGAAACATTTGGTGGGGTGGTACTCGCGGTCACCTTGATGCTCCTGGTCCGGGTACATCCGTTCACATCATCGGTCAGGGTCAGGTAGTAGGTGCCTGTCTTAACTACTCTGGGATTGGGCAGGTTTTCATCGCCCGAAATGATCTGCCCGCCGCTGGATGTCCAGGCGTAGGAGACGCGGCTTGGATCGGTGGCATAACCCACGTCGGTATGGATTTGCACCGTATCGCGCGTACAGGTCAATTTATTGGCCGAAAGGGTAAAAGTGGGCTGGGTGGTCTCCTCTTCAATGGTCACCGATTTGGAATTGGTACAGCCGGTAGTGGGATTTTCAGCGGTAAAGGTATAGGTGCCTGGGGCATCCACTACCACGGTGGTGGTATTGGCCCCGCTGGTGATGTTCCCGTCGGTGGTTGACCACCAGTAATCCGGCTGATCCACGTAATCGACTTTTAATATGGAACTGTCCACCGCGCAATTCAGGGTGTCGGCACTGACATCACCCATCGTGATCCTGGGTACCGAATTGTTGCGCTTGACTTCCACAGAGTCCTTATCCGTACAACCGCTGTGGGGATGCTCCACAGTAAGGATATACAATCCGTCGGAAGTGATGTAGGGTTTTGCAACCGAATCGTTCGGATGGAAAGCACTGCCATTGACGGCATTCCAGTTAAAGTTCACGCCCGTCGAAGCACTGCCGTCAAGCTGCAGTGTATCGACATTACAGGTGATCTGGCCCACATTCTGATCGACCTCTGCAACGGGCTGAGCAAAATTATTATCGACTGTCACACTGCTGTCCACCTGGCAACCTGTCGTGGGGTGGGTCACCGTCAGGGTGTATTCCCCCTTCTTATCCACGGTGGGTGTTTCAGTGGTTTCATCATAGATATTGCCGCTGCCCGAGCTTACCGTCCACATCAAATCCGCGTTGGTGGTGGAGGAGGAACCCAACAGCTCTACCGTATGGTTGGCACAGGAAATGCTGTCGGGGTTGTCTTCAAAATTGTCAATAACCGGCAGGGTATAGTTGGTATCTACACTAACCTGGTCTTCGGTGGTACAGCCGTTGTCAGCATCTGTAACCACCACCTTAAAGGTACCGGCCCCGTCGACTTCGGGAAACTGGACATTGTTATCCGAGAGGTTGCCGCTGCCGGTGGTCTGGCTCCAGTGATAGGTAACGCCCGAGGTGCTGGAATACACCTCCAGGGTATTCTTCTGGTTGGTACAGGTGATATCGTCATAATTGGTGTGCAGGGTCATTGAGGGGGAACTGGTATCGGCCGGCACCGCCACGTTGTCGGTTGAAGGGCAACCATTGGCAGCAGTGGCCTCCAGGGTATAAGTGCCGGGTTGATCCACTTCCACCGAATCCTGATCGGAAGGTGAAATGTTTCCAGGCCCGCTCCAGGAATAGGAAACGGCACCGGATACATCGGCCACCAGGGTAACATCGCTCTTACAGGTGAGGCTGTCCGGATTTTTGGTGATGCCGTTGAACACAGGCGCCGAAAAATCCTTGTTGACCTCCACAAATTCACTATTGTGGCACCCGGTGGTGGTATCGGTTACTGTAGCCGTATATTTGCCGGCCGAATCCACAATGGCCTGGCTGGTATAATGGCCCGAATGAATATGGCCGCCATTGGTCGCCTTCCACTCCACTTCCTTGTCGGTCAAATCAGAAGTCACCGTCAAAGTATCATAGGGCTGGTTGCAGGTAAGGGTGGTGAAAGCCGCATCGATGTTTACATTGACCGGGTGGCGCAGATCGTTCACTTTAAGGGTATCGCTAATGCTGCAACCGGTAGCTGCATAGGTAGCGACAACGGCATAGCGGTCTTCAGCATCCACCGTGGCAATGTTGTTGTTGATCGATACAATGTTGCCACTGGAGACCGGTTCAAACGTATAGTTTACATTGGTGGTATCCACATCCACTTCCAGGTTCACCTGATTGTGGTGGCAGGTGATATCCCCGGTTTTTGTATAACTGTTGATGGCGGGTTGGGTCGAATCGGAACTGACAGTTCTTGATTTGGTCCGGCTGCAGCCATTGCTGTTCTTGGTCACGGTAAGGCTGTAGTCGCCTGTCTTACCAACCACAACGGAGGCGGTGTTTTGTCCGCTGACGATGCCGCCGGAGGGGCCGCTCCACTGATAGGTGGCATCTGATACGCCCGGGGTGGATATCACGGCCGTATCCCTGGCACAGGTGATGTCGCTGGGGTCATTCAGGCTGAAGCTGGGTTGCGTCACATTTTCTTCCACGGTGATCGTGGCGGTATTGGTACAACCATTGATTGAATCCACCACCGTCACGGTATATGAGCCGGGGGCATCGACGGTTGGGGTGGCTGTGGAGTCGCCCGAGACGATATTTCCACCTGCACCAGCTGTCCATACAAATCCCGGATTGCCGGCATCGGTGCTGGCCTGAAGGGTCTCCTGTGGGTTATCACAGGTCAGTGTATCCGGGGTGGCGATGCCGGCCGAAGGGGTGGTTTTGTTTTCGGTAACCGTTACAGTGGTGTCGTGGGTACAACCATAGGCTTCCACCGTCAGCGTATATTCGCCCTTCAGCGGAGCATAGACAGAATCATCATGAACGGTTTTGTTACCACCCACCCAGGTATAACTTGCACCGGAGGTAGTGCTGTTTCCATCTATCAATACCGAATCCACTGCACAGGTCAATTCTCCTGAAATACTTACGCTATTGGTGGCTGGGATGGGATGAACCCTTACAAACAGTGAATCTGCCTTTCCCTTGCCGGCACCATTAACACCCCTGGCCACGACATATCCATTATCCGCAAAAGAGCTGTCTATGCTTACTTCAATGCTTTGAGTTTTTTTGCCGGAAGTGATAGTAAAACCATTTGGCAGAATCCATTCAATCGAATCAATCCGGGTGAGTCCAGGGAAAGCTTCGTATTCGAGGTTGACAGATCCGGCACAAACCGATGTATCTCCTGCTAAGGAATCAATGGGTGCCGGTTTGTCCAGAACATCTACTTTAAAATAGGAAGTATCTCCCTGTCCACAATCATTCCGGCCATAAACTCCAACAGAATCCAGCCCGGCAGAATCAAAGGATATGGCAACCTCGCGGGATCCATTACCGGTAATCGAAGCATCAGATGGATAAATCCACTGATAGGAGGAAGAATTTGCTATAGGAGCCACATGATACGAGCCACTGTCATTCACCGGTACTATACTGTCACCCCAGATCGGGGGCGCCGGTTCAGGAAGGGCCTTTTCATAAGTTGTTACCGTATTGCTGATGGTATCCTTACATCCCCTGGAAGTAACAGCATACACAGAATAAGTGCCTTCTTCCCAATAACCATTAAAGGTGAATGAGCCATCACTGCTCAAAGTGCGAGAAGCAACATCATTTTTATCATTTTTAATCAGATCATAGGTTACTGCACTATCACCGCCACTCAGCTTAAACTCAAGTCCCGGCATATCTTCACAATAAATATATTCTCCTGATACTGTTTTCAAAGCATAATTCTGCGGTGCTTTCAATATCCTTACCTGTTGAGTGGCTGTATCCATACATCCTGAAGTGGTATCGACATAGTGGTAGGCAATATCATATACTCCGGAAGATAAATGGGTCGGGTCCAAAGTGGCTGTACCGTCATGATGGTCATTAATGCCGGCACCCTTGTAATATCCGTTGGAATCGGCCAGATTGCCTTTCAATGATAAGGATCCGCTATTCTTACACAGATCTGTCGTGTCTCCGGGCAAACCATCGAAAGTTACATTCGGCGCTGCGTTAATCTCTACCTGGATGCTGGTATCCACACTACAACCGCCCAGATCTATCTCATAGCCAATCTCGTAGCTTCCTTCACCAGGTGCTCCGGGATCAACCACTGCCTTTCCATTGCCCAGATCCTGTAAGGCTGCCGAAGTCCATGTAGAGGGACGAATATAACTTCCGGAATCGGGAAGGGCCGTGATCGTATCCTCAGGGGCATAATCACAATAGGGGGAAGAAATGCCGCTGAAATTGATATCGGGTATCGATTTGACCCTAACCGGATAAGAAACCCACGGGCCTTTACCCGAGGCATTGACACCTCTGGCACGGATATCACCGCTAACAGCTCCGGAACCGGCCACATCAACCTTGATCCGGTAGGTACCTTTTCCATCTACTATTGTAAAGCCCCCGGGTACATCCCATTCTACAGAGTCAGCATGGGCAAGTGGATAGGGATGGGCATCGTAGGTGACATTTACAGCTCCCGCACAGACTATCCTATCACCGCTTATCGAATCCGGCTGGGAAGGTTTAGGCAGGATATAAACGTCGTAATATGCCGTATCTCCCTGACCACAATGGTTAGCCCCATACACCCCGATCTGATGATCGCCGGCGGGGACGCCTGTAAAGTCGATCGTTACATCGGTAGTGTCCTCCTTCAGCTGGAATGCAGCTGAAGAAGGTTTTATCCAGTGGTAGGTGGTGGTGTTGGCTATCGGATCAACACTATAAGAGCCATTTCCGTCAAGGATTACGGTATCTGTTCCTGTCATCGACAGGGGATTAGCATCAGATGGCAAAAGCGCTTTGGTGATCTCCAATGAGTTGTCCATCCATGCTGTACAACCATTAGCCGTTGCTTTGACCGTATAGGTGCCCGATGTAAAGGCCGTATCAATGACCCAGTCGCTCCCCACATTTGCCGAAAGGGTGGTATCATAAAGCAGAGCGGTACCTCCTTCATAAACGCTATAACGCACGCCGGTTTCCCCACCGGAAAGGGTGATGGTATCGCCGGGGGTATCCTCACAGTAGCTGCCGTCGGCAGTGAGGGTATATGTCTGAGGGGGCTCTTTTACATAAATATAGTAGGTCGTATCGCTCATGCAACTGGTGGCAGGATCGGTATAACTATAGGTTACAGCATGATTTCCCTGACCGGCGGTATCGGGATAGAAAACCGCTGTGCCATCTCCGTTATCCTCAACACCGGTGCCTGTGAATTGCCCGTTGGAATCCATCGGGTTTCCCTCCAGGGTATCAGGGCCGGCATTCTCACAGATGATGTCCGGAACCCCTGAAATAGCAACGCCCGGTGCATTATAGATGGTCACACCCATAGTGGTGTCTGCCTTACATCCATTCCTGGTGATTGAATACCGGATGCTATCTGTAGACGGAGACCCACCGGATAATCCCGATGGATCAAAATGGGCAGTACCATCGCCACTATCCACAAAAACAGTGGTACTCCAGGACGAACTATAAGTGCCGGAATCAGGAGTAGCAACAATCGTAGTGGCAGGATCATTGCTGCAATAGGCCGAATTCAGGCCGCTGACGTTTATCTCCGGGGGTTCGCTTACATAAACATGAATGGAATCAGCAGGGCCTTTTCCCGAAGCATTAACACCGCGGGCTGCAACAAAGCCTGAAGAAGCGTCGGGAGCTACATCCAAAACAATGCTGCTGGTCTCCCTGCCACTGGTAATGGTAAAACCATAGGGTACGGTCCAATGGATGGAATCAGCATAATCCAGAGGTTGCGGAGCCGCCTCATAGTTTAAAGGCTGAGAACCGGCACATACTGTATCTTTGCCTTTAAGGGAGGTGACAGCTTCTGGTTTGGGAAGTATGTAGACCTCATAATAGTCGGGATTTCCATCTCCACACCCTGATCCATTTGTTCCATAAACCGAAACAGAATCGGTCCCCGGCGCGACCGTTGGGTCAACCGAAACATCTATCGACCGGTTGCCGCTTCCTGAGGAAATGGTAACACCTGATGGAAGGTTCCAGACGTAACTGGTGGTATGCTGCAGCTCCGGTACCGAATAAGAGCCTGTTCCCCCGATCGCCAGGGTATCTGTACCTGAAAGACCAGAAGCATCTTCCGGAGGGTACTTTTCTGTTATGGTATCGGTATTGTTCATAGCCACCGTGCATCCACCGGTATTTTTGGCTTTAACAGAATAGCCACCTGCCAGCCAGGTACCTTCAAATGTAAATTCACCGTCATCCTTTCTTAATGTATCTTCCACCAAGCTTCCGTATTTATAAAGGCGATAACGCACGCTGCTGTCACTTCCGCTTAACCGAAGCTCCCGTCCTCCTGTTCCGGAACAATAGGAGCCACCACCTTGCAGGCTATAGGTTTTGGGCAGAGGCAGGATCGTTACAGACTGGGTATCGGTTTCCAAACATCCGCTTACCGGAGTGGTATAGCGGTAAATAACATCATACGTACCCGGGGAGGATGCCGAATCGGGATCAAAGACCGCCGTGCCGTCGCCATTATCCTTTATAAAGGAAGGGCCGATGAATTTCCCGTTTGCATCTGTAGGATTGCCATATACACTGTCGGCAGGGGCATTCCAGCAGAGCGTATCGGGAAGGTCTGTAATAGAGACAGCCGGAGGAGCGTCAATACTCACAGCACGAGTGGTATCACCGCTACATCCATTCATGCCCACTGCCGTGAATGTTATCTCGAAGGTTCCGGTGAAAGGGGCATTTGAAGGATTAAAATCGGCCAGACCGCTTCCTTTGTCATAGAACAACGAGGAGTCGCTCGAGGGATTGGTGGAATAATAACCGGAATCATGAGAAGCCGTGATTTCATAGACCGTGTCAAGACTCGTACAATAGCCCGGGTCCAGCCCGTTAATGCTTACATCCGGAGAGGGTCTGATCGTTACACGGGCGCTGTCAGTACTGGAACACCCGGTGGTTGAATTGGTATAGGTATAGGTGAGCCAGTAATCACCGGCTGTAGTATCGCCGGGTACAAATTTGTTGCTACCCCCGGGAACACCCGCACCGTTATACGTACCGCCATCATTCACCTGGCCATCGAGGGTAATTATTGTATCGCTATTACAATATCGAAAATGCATCGAATCATTGGGTATCCCATCCAGGGTAAAGCCTGCATCAGGATTCGAATGAACCGTAAACCCAACTGAATCGGAATTGCTGCAATTCATAACCGTATCGGCCACCTCATACCTGACCCCATAAACGCCTGGTCCCTGGGAAGAGGGATCAAAAACAGCTTCAGATGTACCCTCCTTAGCACTATATAAGATGCTGTCACCATCTTCATCGTATACATAAAATTTCCCCGGTGCTGTATTCGACGGCTTATCAACCATAAGCTGAAACGTATCCTGGCTGGCGCAATAATTCGAAGCAAGGTTGAAGGTAAATGGCACGCCAATCTGGAAGGTTTCGGTAACGGAGGCCGAACATCCTCCCGAAGGACTGGTGTAGGTATAGGTGATGGTATGATCTCCTGTGCCCACATCCTGGGGTGTCAGATAAGCAGTATCCGATCCATTATCGGTTATGCCGGAAGCCGGACTATAGGTAAAACTGCCACCGGAACCCTCAGGGCTTCCCGTGATAATATAGGTGCTGGCATCATTGTCGCAATAGGTGCTATCGAGCCCGTTTATGGATGGATCGGGTATGGTATCGGAAGAAATGGTAGTGGTAGCTAATGCACTATCCACACAACCCTGTGGATCTGTTTTATATCGATACGCAATAGTATAATTACCAGGAGACAATGCTGATGGATCGAATACCCCAGTTCCATCACCATCATCAGTGACATAAGAAGCAGGTAAAAATTCACCATTTGCATCTTCGGGAGTTCCGTAAATGTGATCAGGTCCTTCATCCGAACAATATTCACTATCCAGGCCACTTATGGAAACATTAGGCAACGCATTTATATCCACAGTCACCGAAGTTGAATCCTGGCAATTATTGTTATCCGTCACAGTAACGCCATAAGTGACCTCGGACACGCCGGTAGGCGCCTGAAAATCCACCTGGTCTCCGGAACCAGATGGACTCCATGCATAAGACTGATAGGGTTTAGTACCTCCGGAAACAGTTGTATTAATTGTATCCATTTGCCCGGCACAAACGGGATTTTTTGTAGCAGTAGCTGTAATCGTAGGGGTAGGATTTACCTGAACCTGCCCGTCGGTAGTACCAGAACATCCATTGGTATAGGAAGCTTCCACAGTATAATCGCGGGTTGAATTCGGGCTAACTGTAACAGACTGAGCTGTGGTATCAAGATCCGGCCAGTAATAAGAATTGCCTCCTGAGGCTTTAAGAGTAACACTTTCACCGTTACATACCGTATAATCAGACAATGAAGGATTAGGGACAGCGTTGGTATCCACCGTAATTTGATCGGTGCTGGAACATCCAAATTTGCTTGTTACTTCGAGGGTATATTGGGTAGGGGTTTCTGGATCAGCATAGGTTTTCCGCTTGGTTGGATCCGTAAGGGTACTTGTAGGTGTCCATGAATACGATGCATCAGGAAAAGAGCTTGTTACATCGTCTGCTACCAACTGCACACTATCCCCTTTACATACTGAAGTATCTGTCCCGGCATTGGCTGTAGGTATTCCGGCTACAGTAACATCTACCGCCTTGGTTTCCTGACATCCATTATCATCTGTAACAACCACTTCGTAAGTTGTGGTATTAGAAGGCTGGGCCTCGGGATTACTGATAGTGGAAGATGTCTCCAGGGAAGAAACCGGGGTCCAACTGTAGGCACTATCTCCACCGCTTGCTTCCAGCACAATTGATTCGCCATTACATATAGTGGAATCTGTAAAAGCCACCGAAGCATTGACCGGCGAATAATCCACAATATCTAGGGTGTCATCCATGGGACTTGTGCAATCTGTGGCAGTATCAACACCTATAACATGATAAGTGTCTGTGCTGGTAATTGAAAAAATAACCGAATCACCGGTACTGCCATACTGATCAGTAAATTTGCTGCCATCTTTTATAAGATCATACCGAATGCCGGTTTCAGAGTTGGGCAGATAGAGTTTGATACTGGACTCCCCTTGGCAAAAACCTCCCGGGCCGTCAAGTGTATAAACTTCCGGTTCATTCTTCTTATAAATTTTCAGGGTATCGTTCAAGGATGTGTCACAAACCCCATTGGTGGCCTCTACAGCATAATGGCCGGTCGAATCATAGTATGTTCCAAAAGAAATGGCCGAACCAGTACCCGCCACAGTCGTTTCATCCACCCCATTCTGCTGGAGGATATAATTGACCCCTACCTCACTGGAATCAAGTCCCAATTCAACGCCGGCCCCACCCGGACAAAAGGCTGAATCGGTGATGTATTCCAGGTTGGGCGAATCAGCCGTTATTTCTGAGACTGTAACCGTATCGTTCATGGGGGTGCTGCATCCCCCTACATAAGCATAAGCCGTATAGCTGCCGGCAGTATAGGTTCCGGGAAAAGCCACCGAATCAGTCTCGCCCGGAACCGTATCTATATCGGC
Source organism: uncultured Bacteroidota bacterium (assembly GCA_913055635.1). GTDB lineage: Bacteria > Bacteroidota > Bacteroidia > Bacteroidales > UBA12077 > JAGXLC01. The sequence continues at coordinate 40,663 of CAJXLK010000024.1, read as the reverse complement.
ACCTCCTTTTTGTAATACATATTGATAAGAATTGTTCTGGGTATTTTCCATCCACAATTTCACCCCACCCTGTGAAGGACAGTAAGCCGTATCCTTCATTAAGGAAAAAGGGTCTGGCGCAGCCTTCAGCGTTACAGTAGTCGAATCGGTATTGGTAAAGGTATTGCTGCCCACCGTAACGCTCTTTTCCGCGTATATTTTATAGGGCGAACCGGAGTGTCCGGAGGTTGAAAGGGGCTCAAATTCATTGGTTGAAGAATTTACGCCAGTCCCATAGTAATGTGGAGTCCCCGTCGTTGGTGTATCTACCGCATGATTGATGTTAAAAGCCCCATCGTTCTCACATGCCGTGAAGGTGGTGTCATAACTGATGTAAGGGATAACCCGGATTGCGAGGGTATCATAGCTTGAATTCTTTTCATATATAATGGAATCAATCCCGACACCTGCGAGTGAAGGATTATAATCTGCGGTATTATTATTGAAATTTAATACGCCTGTTCCAGATATAAAGGTTCCACTTGCAGCTCCTGTATTTATTTTATCTTGATATACAGTATCCTTAATCACAAAAGTTGAATCAGCATCATGGGGAGGATCTATGGTCAAATTTTGTCCCCATAAAGAGAAATGAATTAATATAAACCATCCAGTCAGCAGCAGTATCTTAGGAAGTAAGCGCAATCGAAATGTCCGAAGGTAGATGTTCTTCATATCAACACGAAAAACCGGTTTTTAATCAATGCTATACCTGCATACGAGGGTCCCTTTATTTTGGTTATAATACAGCAAGGTGAGGTATCTCATCTCCCAAATGCCGGTGTATACAGAATGTATACAACCATTCTTTTCCTTTGACCTATAAAGACGATGCTTCAGCCCTTACCGGCTTCCCATAACCCGCATGCCGAGGTGTTCCATATTGTGACACTTTTTGACGAACCCTGCTTTTTAAAAGGTAAATCATCCATAAAAATTGATAAAAAAAGTTTTCCACAATCCAACCCTGAATGGAAAGCGTTGGAAAAACCCGTAATAGAGGGTATTGCAGAAAGTAAGCACCGGTATATTCTTCGCCTGAGCGGCTTAACTTGTTGAAAACTCCAACCAGGTTTTACCGCAGCAGGGTTACATTGCCCATTTTTTCAAAAGCAGCCCCGTTGCTGAACCTGCCCTCAGCCTTGTAAATATAGACATCCTGGGGCATGAGCTCGCCATTGTAATAGCCATCCCAGCCGATGCGGAAATCTTCGCTGATGAACAGCCGCTCGCCCCATTTGTTGAAGATCTCCAACTTGTATTCATCGATGCCCTCGCCCACCGGATGGAAAATGTCGTTGCTCATATCCTGGGGATCCCAGTATCCTTCACTGGGTCCGCTCGGGCTTGGGGTGAAGGCATCGGGAAATTCAATGAAGCCTTTACCCTGGACGCTCACCACATCCACTTTGCGCAGGGAATCGGCACAAACATGGTCGTTGTAACGGGTGCTGCCTGTAAGAACCACGTCATAGGTGCCGCGTTTTTCATACGCATGCTGGGGGTTCTTCTTCTCAGAGGTGGCGCCGTCGCCAAAATTCCACTTATAATTTTCGGCATAATCGGTGAAGTTGTAGCAATGCATCACCTGGTCGGGCAGCATCACTACTTTAGGCTCCACTTCGAAATCCACTTCAGGAACTTTGTAAACCACCACGGTATCGGTAGCCATATCGCTGCCACCCGCCCCTATCGCCTCCATCGAGACATAGTAGGTACCGGCCGAATCGTAGACATGGGTGGGATAGCGGCCCTCTGCGGTTGAACCGTCGCCGAATTCCCAGTGGTACTGATAGGTTTCGCCGGTTTGTCCGGCAAACGGAGAAGCCCCGCCGCTAAAACTCACGTTATGGGGTTCACAACCATCGGCATCATCCATCGTGAAGCGGGCAAACGTCTCGGGGGGCAAGACCTGGACTTCTTTTGCAGTGGTATCCATACAGGGAGAAGTAGTGCTGTGCACCGATAATTCAATGGTATAGTGCCCCCATTTTTCATAATCATGATGATCAGGTTCATCCGCCTGTAAGGTGGTCAGGCTGCTGCCATCGCCAAAATCCCATTGATACTTCCAGGCCCCGGCATTGGAGAGGTTTGAAACAGACACCCTGTTCCCGGGCCATTGCTGAAGTTCAGGCGTGGCATTGAAACGGGCATTGGGCCGGGCATAGACCTCAACGCTCCTGACCGCGGTATCCCGGCAGTTATAAACGGAACCGGCTATCAACTCAACCGAATAAGCGGTATCGGAACTTCCGGGGTTGACAAACCGGTGAACCGGGTCTTCCTGGGTCGAACCTCCCCCATCGCCGAAATCCCAGCTATACTGACCGGCATGTTGGGATTGACCGGTGAAGCTCACCGCATGGGGGTGGCAACCGGCCGGATCATCCATGGCAAAATCGGCCATCACCTCGGGATAAACGCTTACATCCTGGCGGGAGCTGTCGGCGCATCCCCGGTTGCTTTCCACATAAAGCTCCAGCTGGTAGTGCTTCACCGAACCCGTGGTGTTACCCCCATACGAATAATCGGCAACCACCGGGTCGGTGCTGTTGGTATTGCCATCGCCAAAACGCCATTCAAAGGCACTGTGCCCGGTGGAAGTATTCTCCATGGATACTTCCAGTGGCGGACAGGAAGCGGTGGTATCCAAATCGAACCGGGCCCGGGGCTGATGGTAAACCGCAACCTGCCTGCTGGTATCGTGGCGGCAGTTGTGGGGTGAGACCACTTCCAGGTTGACGGTATAAGAAGTATCCTGGCGGGGATCATAATTGTAAAAGGTATGGCCGGGATTGGGCAGGGATGAGGTAGCCCCGTCGCCAAATTCCCAGTGGTAGGTCAAACCGGTGGTATCGGGGGTGCCCCTGTAACTGGAATGATTGGCAAAGGTAACGGCAGCGGGGTGGCAGGCTGCCGTATCCAGGGGCACAAAATCGGCCTGTACATCGGGATAAACATAGATGCGGCGTTCCATGGTATCGCGGCAGCCCTGAGGATTCGCCACGACTTGCCGGATATCAACGGTATCAGGGCTGGTTCCCCGGTTATAAAAGACACGGGTAAAGGCTGTGTCGTGCAGGGTGCTGTCGATGAGCCCATCGCTTTGAAAATCCCAGTATATACTGTCAACCCCGCCCTCGGATGTATTATGCAACTGTACCTGGAAGGGGGAGCAGCCCTGGTTCTCTTCCACCTTAAAATCGGCCCGGATATAGGGGGCCACATTGACCCGAGAGGCAGCTGTATCGCGGCATCCATGGGGCGAGCTCACCATCAGCTCTACGCGATAGGTCGTTGGTGTGTCATTCAGGTGATTATAGAGGTGATCGGGGGCATAACGCTCGGAAGAAGCACCATCTCCAAAAGACCAGTCATAAAGCAGGCCTGTCGTATCGCCGGGGGACATGCCGGTGTAGGAGGAGTGATTGTTGAAGCTGACCGCCAGCGGGTTGCATCCGGAAATGGCACCGGGCGTATAACCGGCCGTTACCGGGGGAAATACATAGGCCCGCCGGCGGGCTGTGTCATAGCAATACCCATTGCTCACGCGAAGGACGATGTCAATGGTATCGACCTGGTTGGTGGCTGTATCATAGAGCAGGGTTGGCGGGGGCGCCACATTGGCCCCATAGGTGGTGTCCCGGTGGTCCAGGCCACTGGTGCCCGTAAAATGCCAGAAAGCCGTATCCACATCTCCCCGGGAAGTGTGCTCAATATCCAGTTCAAAGGGCGAGCATCCCTGTACCGTATCCATCGTAAAACCGGCCTCCAGGTAAGAGCGCACGGTAATATCCTTGCGGGCAGTATCCCGGCAAAGGGCCGGTGAAGTGGTTACCAGCTCCACCTGGTAAGTGGTATCCGTGCCCCGGTTATTGATATAAGTATGGCGCACCGTGGTATCGGAAGCCGAAGAAGCCCCGTCGCCCAGGTCCCATTCATATCCGCCGGGATCGGTGTGCCCGGAGGAAGTATCGGAGAAAAGCACTTCCAGAGGATGACAGCCCAAATCGCGGTCCTGGTCAAAGCCCGCCCGGATCTCCGGGTGAACCCGAACCTGCCTTTCATATTCATCCGAACAAATGGTCGAATCATTCTGGGCCACCAGCCGCATGGTGTAGACCGAATCGCTGGAAGTGGTGTTGTCGAATGTATGGACAATATTGGTGTCTGAGTTGGAGGTATAATCAAAATTCCGGTCATTCTGCCAGTCCCATTTATAGACATTGGCCCCGGTGGTCTTGTTGTTGATCTCCACATCAAAAGGGGCACAGCCAATGCCTGAGCTGATTTCAAAGAAAGCCTCCACATTCTCATAAATCTCAATGAACACGGTCAGGGTATCGGTGCCAAAGCAGGGGTTGTCGATGATGGCATCATACTTATAGAGGCCCGGTGGCAGGCCGATGGCTTTGGGTTCGGCAATGGTCGGGTCATCCAGGTAACCCGAAGCCGGCTGCCACTGGTAGCTGATGCCCCCGGAAGCCCTCAGCTGAATGGTATCGCCAAAGCATCCGCTGATGAACTGACTGCCGGTGGAAACAATCACCACATCGGCCACGGCATCGATGTAATCGGAAAAATAGCCGTACATGCACCCGCCCCCGGTTTGCCGGCCATTGATCATCCCCAGGTGAAAAACAGCCGAATCGTTGTAGACCCGGGTCACCGTCTGAGGAGTGATTTCGGCATCGGTGAACAGGTTGTCATCGCCCTGATCCAGCACATACCAGTCGGTACCCGGCACCGGGGTAAAATTGCCGGGATTCAGATCATAGGTGGTATTGCCATTGTCAGTGACCACATGAAAATTATCAATGCCCTCCTTTTTGGTCATCAGGTTCAGGTAAAAGCGATCGCCGTTGCTTCCCCGCTTTGAGCGCACAAAACTCACATCCATCGAACCGGTGCATCCGTCAATCGTAGGCAGAACAGCCCCGCCCAACTCATCCCCGAAACCGGAGACATGAAACACGTAAACAGGCTTATCGGCATTGACATGGGTGTAGGCCTCGCCAGGTGGGATCTCATAGACCTCCTGATCACCGGCATCGATGGGCCCACCAAAAGCCACCGATCCATCCAGTTCAACGGTGGTATTGTTCTCAGTGGCCAGTACATAAAGGCGTTCTCCTCCATGGTCGTCATCCACCCGCCCGCGCATCACCAGGTATTCATGGCCAATCACCTGCTCTCCTTCAATGTTGCTGATGGGCACCAACTGATCGCCGATAAAGTCATAGGCCCCTTCTTTCCGGTTGGAATCATCGCCGGTGGTAACAGCAATGGGCTTATCGGAAGTAACATGAGCACCACGCAGCCTGTAGTCGGCATCCACACTAATGACCCCTGGATTGGAAGGTTTGCGGCGGGGGGTGATCTTGTAGGTCTCGCCCCGGTCCAGGGTGATGCTGTGATCGGTATTGGCCGTATAATTGCCGCCGGTGCTTTGGGCCACCGGATAAGGCGAGTTAAAGGTGATGGTGGTATTGTTCTCCGTGGCCACCATGACAATGGAACTAAAGGCCCCGTTTGAAACATTCCAGTCTTCATTGTTCCAGCGGGTCTGAAAAGGCACATAAAACTCCCGGCCCAGGGCATTCTTCCCTTTAAGTGAGAAAATATCGGGGTTGTTATTGCCACTGACCATCACAGTGGTGTCGGTGGGATCGACCCGGGCTATTTCATAATAGGCCTTGATCTGGGGCGGCATATCACCCGAGGGGCTGCGCGATTGAATCAGAAACGAAGAATTTTCCCGGATGTCCCAAAAAGGACTGGTCAGCTCATTCTGCACATAAGAAGGCGGCAACACCACACTTTCCGTTTGCCCGGCAGGAACCAACCCCTCAAACACCACATCGCCAGAGGCCGGCCGTGTGATCGTTACCCGGGCATCCCGGTCACGGGTTGTCAGGCGAATGACCCCGCCGGTTTCCGTTACATGGTGGGGCGTGGCATACGGCACGGCAAACCAGAACGTGGAATCGGTCTGGGCGATGGATTCACCAAGACTCAACAAAAATAAAAGACCAGCCAGTATGAACTTTTTCCTTATCATCTTTCACTCGATCAGAATATGTAATTGGCATAAAGACCTATCAAGGTTTATTGATCGGCATCATATTGAACAATCTATTCTCATCGGAACGCTTTTATGCAACCCGCACTGCTCCATTTATGTACTTGTTGCCCAGATGCTCGAATGCTTTTTTACGGTCAAGCCCCTTCAGGTTCGTTCGACCAGGCGGAGAAAAGGCTCGGCCACCTGTCTGTTCACAAAAGCGCAAGCGGCTTTCGTGTAAGCACAGGAAACTTTTATCAAAAACATACGTAAATGAAGCCCAAAGGTTCCCGTGATCATTATCCGGTATGAACCCTGATGAAAACTTCAAACAATGACATCCGGCAACTCATCCTACATCAAGGGTTTATTGCTCATTTTAATTGCGGTACTGGTGCTGCCTTTCCAAAACACCCATGCCCAAGGGGTTGATACCGTATTGTATGAAAATTTTGAATCGGCAGCCCTGCCTGAGGGCTGGAACAACCAGCATGAAACCGGCACCCGCAACTGGCAATATCAGGACGGGGGGTTCACCAAGACACCGGAAATCGAAGGCAGCGGGCATCCGCCTTATGCTTATGAAGGCACCACCAATGCCCTTTTGCATTATGAAAGCCTCAACGGGATCAGCACCAGGCTGGTCACCCCCCCGATGGATCTGACCTACAAAGTGAAGCCTGAACTCACCTTCTGGCATGCCCAGGATGAGCGATACACCTATGATGCTTTCCGAAACGACGAACTCCGGGTGTATTACAAGTCGGCCCAAACAGCCTCCTGGCAAAAACTGGCCGAATACACGGCAGTTGTAGAAGAATGGCAGAAAAGAAGCATCCAGCTACCCGACAGTTCCCTGTCCGGCAACTACTATATTGCTTTTGAAGGAAAAACCAACAATGGCTTTGGCGTATGCATTGATCAGGTGATGGTCAGAGAAAGTGAGATCCAGTCCAAATATGTGGAGGGGATCAATTACCAACAAGCCTCCACTGATTTTGTAGCCACCCGGTCCGAGAACAATCCCATTGTCCGAATGGACATCAACATTGAAGGCAACGAGGGCACCATCCGGCTGGATTCCCTGGCCGTAACTTCCATGAACACCAGCGATGGTGATTTAAAGGCAAATGGGGTCAAGCTGTTTGCGGCCGGGGACACCCTTTTCAGCAAAAGCCGGCAAATAGCTGAAGGGAGGGATTTTATTGAGGGAAAGGCGGTTTTTGATCAGATTGACTATGAAATACCCCGGGGCCTCTCCTCAGTGTGGGTCACCTACGATGTAAAAGCCGACAGCTCGCATCAGACCCAGGGCCATGTACTGGATGCCAAAATCGCGGCCCATGACATGGTGATCAACCATGAACATTACCCCCTGGTTTTCAAGTCTCCGCATGGTTCCCGCAAGATCTATGAATCGGTGGTGTATGAAAATTTTGAAACCCCTTCCGATTGGATTTTCACGGGGGAGTTTGAAGTGGCACCGCCGCATGATCCGCCGCTGGGCGGCACCTTTGGCAATCCTGACCCGGCCAGGGCCTATGAGGGAAGCCGGATGGCGGGGACCGACATCACCGGGCAGGGCAGCACGCCGGGGGATTATGAGAACAACCTGGGGTCTGACGCCTACCAGGCGGTTACCCCCATGCTCGATTTATTTTACTACAAGGACATAGAACTCTATTTTTATCGGTGGCTGAATGTGGACGGGCTCGACACGGTATCGATCGACATCAGCCAGGACAACGGGCAAACATGGCAGCAGGTTTGGAAAAACAGCGGGGCCATTGTGATGGATCGCTGGGAGCGGGATCATTTTGATCTGCGCGATGATGTCAACCGCACCGACAGTGTAAGGTTGCGCTTCAGTTTGGGGGGCAGCGATGACAGCTGGCCTTTCTCGGGATGGAACCTGGACAACATTGTGATCACCGGCGACTATGTGGGCCAGGATGTGGGCATTTCCCAATGGCTTGCCCCTTCACACGGCTGCGGCCATCGTGCCGAGGAAGCGGTTCGGGTGGTGGTGAAAAATTACGGGGGCGATCCCACCCGCGACACCATCCCGCTGGCCTGCAACTTCAACGGGGGGGCACAGGTGATCCGCGACACCATCTTTGAAAGCATTCCCGTTGGCGGGCAGCTCACCCATACGTTCGACCAAACACTGGATCTGACCAATCCGGGCTGGTACAGGGAAGTATGGGTCCAGACGGAACTGCCCCAGGACGAGGCCACCGATAACAACCGGCTCAACCACCCCCTGTTCATTGCCCCCACTTATCAACCTCCCTACAGCGAAGATTTTGAACAAAACCATGGTTACTGGCGAACCAACCCGGACAGCTCCATCTTTGAATGGGGCCGACCCGATGGTGAAGTCCTCGATTCGGCCGCTTCCGGCAGCAAGATATGGGCCACCAACCTTTCCGGGCCCTACCGGATCAATGACTCTTCTTTCATCAAGAGCCCGTGCTTCAACTTTTCCGAGACAGATCACCCGGTCTTTGAAATAAAGATCAAAGGCGAAGTGGAAAAAGGAAAGGACGGGCTGGCCCTTTACTATTCCCTGGATGAGGGTACCACCTGGAAGCTGGCCTCCGGCCGGGGCAACTATCCCTGGAACGGCTACACCAGTAATCATATTGAGGGGTTGAACGGACCCGGATGGGATACCACCACCAACAGCTGGATGAAAGCCAAAATGATGCTCCCCCGCGAAACGGCGGGACAGGCAAACGTCCGGTTTGCCCTGGTCTTTGCCACCGATCCCTACAACCCCTTTGAAGGCTATGGCATCGACGACATCAAAATATACGAGGCACCTTCCGATGTGGGGGTCTCCTCGATGGCTTACCCTAAAACCTCCTGCGAATTAAGCCCCCGGATACAACCTAAAGTTTATGTCCGCAATGATGGCCCCGATACCCTTTCTCCGGGAGAAGAGATCCCATTGGGGATGCATTTTAATGACAGGTCCCATCTGTTGGACACCCTGACCCTCCAATCCAATCTGGCCCCCGGCGATTCAACCCCATTCACCTTCAGCCGGGCCCTCGACATGTCCTATGGTGGTCAATACCCTTTTCAGGTTTACACTTCCCGGGAAGATAACCCTTATTTCTATGGCCCGCACAGCAACGACACCCTCACCGACACCATTGCGGTGATGGGCATGCCCCGCTACGACATGGGCCGGGTTGTAGGTACGCCTTCGCCGGTCGACACCACTCTGGACGCCGGAGCCGGTTATGCCTCCTACACCTGGAACACCGGCGCAAATACCCGCAGGATTGATGTAAACAGCACGGGCTGGTACCGGGTTACCGTTGAAAACGACACCGGGTGTACGGCCACTGATTCGGTAAAGGTGGTCGATTCCGATATCAATACCGGCATCACCCAAATCATCACCCCGGTGGAAGATGCCTGTCAACATGATCAGCCTTTGGCCATTGAGGCAGAGATCAGCAACATGGGCCTAAGCCCGCTCGCGGCAGGAGATACCCTCCCCCTGGGCTATCAAATCAATGACCAGGCCCCGGTATACGATTCGCTCCTATTAAACGATGAATGGCCGGAGACCGGCTCCGACAGCACCCTGAACCATACCTTTGATCAAAAGATCGATCTGAGCCGGGCGGATGCCTACCGGCTGAAATTTTTCACCAATTACCCCAGTGATTATAACCGGGGCAACGACACGGCCCAGATCCTGGTAAATACCTGGGGCACCCCCGACACTGAACTTCAGTACGACACCCTGATCACCACCCGGGCCGACACCCTCACGCTGGATGCAGGTGCCGGCTTCGAGACCTATACCTGGCAGGATGGCACCGGAGGACAAACCTTCAGCGTTCAACATAACCGCAGTCAGTGGTACAAAGTCACGGTAACCGACGGGCACGGTTGCGGGGAGGATTCAGACTCCACCCACATCATCGCACGCGATGTGGGCGTCGATTCGCTGGTTTATCCCAACAGCAGCTGCAGCTTCACGGATTCCGAACAAGCGAGGGTTCAGATCACCAATTACAGCGCCGACAGCCTGCTGGCCGGGGCCCTGATACCGGTGCGCCTGCGAGTGGATGGGACCCGCCACCGCGACACCCTTTCACTGTCCAATCCCCTGATGCCGGACAGTTCCACGGCATTCACCCTCAACCCGGCTGTGGATCTTTCCGCCGAAGGCCCCCACCCCATCATGATAACCACAGCAAAGGAGCCGGATGCCAACCCCGAAAACGACAGCCTGAGGCGAACCATCCACACCTGGGGGCATCCCGATGTGGAGCTGACCCGCGATGTCATCCACACCACCCTGGCCGATACAATCACCCTGGATGCCGGTGAAGGTTTTGAAAGCTACCTTTGGCAGGACGGATCCACCAGCCAGACTTACCAGGTTTCCCGGAATGAATCAGCCGCCTATTCCGTGCAGGTCACCGGCAACCACGGTTGTGGGAACGACAGCGATACCGTACACATCTATACCTACAATTTTGGAGTCACCGAATTGATGGCCCCAGTCAGCGATTGCCGGTTAAGTTCCTCCGAAAACCTGAAGGTGCAGGTAAAAAACTTCAGCTATGACACCCTTGCCGCTGGTAGCCCGATACCCCTGGGATATCAAATGGAGGACGGCACGAGGCATCTGGATACCGCCCAACTTGAGGACCAAGTGCTGCCAGGCCAAAGCTTCACCCATATTTTTACAGATCCGCTCGACATGAGCAGCTTTAAGACCTTCCGTTTTAAACTTTTTACCGACCATCGCCACGATGTTGACCGAAGCAATGATACCTTGCTGGATGCAGTCAAAGCCTATGGGTATCCCAAATTCAGCCTCAATTACGACACCCTTTATACCACCCGGGCCGATACCGTACAACTGCGGCCCAACATAGAAGAAAACGCCTACCTTTGGCAGGATGGCTCCACCAACCCGGCTTTTGATGTCACCCGCAAGACCAGCCGCAACTACCACCTGACGATCACCGACCTCCATGGATGCAGCTACGTTGACACCGCCCGGATCATGACCTATGACCTGAAGGCTGACTCCATTCTTAATCCTTCGACTGCATGTCAATTAAGTGAAAACGAGCCCCTGAAGCTTCGCATCCGCAACAAGGGGGCCGACACCCTACAGGAGGGACGGAAAATACGGCTGGGCTATCACCTCAACGATCAACCCCAGGTTGAGGAAAAAAACACCCTTAACCACAAACTCTATCCGGATTCTTCGTTTGTTTTCACTTTCAGCGATCCTGTTGATCTGAGCCAGCCTGGAATCAACCATGCCTTTTCTGCATATGTGGCCATGGCAGATGATGCGAATAAGGCGAATGACACCCTTCAGCAAACCATCACCCATTACAGCGCTCCGCAGATCGACCTGGGGCCCGACACCCTCTATACCACGCGTCCCGACACTTTGACCCTGAGGGTGGATAGCGGTTATGCCCACTACCAATGGCAGGACGGGTCGACAGGACCAACCTATGAGGTGACCTCCCGGGAAGCGGCCCGGTATTACGTTGAGGTGACCAACTTAAAAGGCTGCCAAACAGCCGATACAGCACAAATCAGCCTGACGATTCCCGACATCAGCATTTCCCGGATCCTGAGCCCGGGCAATATCTGCAGGCAGGATCAGCCTGCCCCGGTTCAAATCAGCCTTAAAAACAACGGCAATACCAATATTTCAAGGGACCAAACCCTGGCGGTTTCCTTCCGCATTGACAACCACCATAAGCAACACGATACCCTCATCCTCAAACAGGATCTGTTGCCCCACGATAGCCTGCTGTTCGAATTCTCCGATTCGGCCCAACTCGAACAACAAACCGACACCTACAAACTGCAACTTTCTGCCCGCATGAAAGGTGATGCAAGGCCCTCTAATAATAGAACCACCCAGACTTTTCAAATATACCCCGTCCCGGAACTCGACCTGGGCGATACCATCTACACCCAGCTGCCCTATGAGATCGACCCTGGCAATTACTATGCCTACCAATGGCAGGATGGCAGTACCTCAGAAACCTACATGGCCGAACATCCCGGAAAGTACAGATTAACCGTCTTTAACCAATATGGATGCCCTGCCCGGGATGAAATCATGATCTTTAAACCTACCTCCTACCACAGGCCTCCTCCAAAAACATACTCCGCCAAAATTTATCCCAATCCGGCCCGGAACCATATGATCCTTGAAGTGAACGCCTCTGAAAGACAAACCTTTCACATAAAACTCATTGCAAACCAAGGATACCCGGTGAAAACCATCAAGAAAAAAATGAAGAATGAACAAATAAACCTGAATACCAGCTACCTTCCTCCAGGAGTATACCACCTGCTCATCAAAACACGAAGAGGTAGCCAAACAATGAAGATCATTCTGAAATAAAAGCATTGTAACAAAAAGCTATTATAATATCAATACTGAAAAAACATATTCCTGCAATTTTTTGTAAATTGGTATAAGACATATGAATTGTTACACCATTCCTCTTCTTTCGGTTGCCGGGTAATAATCCAAGCCATCACGATAAACAACATGATGGAGTTGACGATGATGTAACTTCTGCAATGGGATAAGCAAAGTAATCACGATATACAACCGGTTTTTTCCGGTTGGCACAATCGTAAGCAAGGGAACCGGCCAGACAGACATTCCGTAGAAACATCTAAGCATAAACAGTGTGTATCTGCCGGCATACGCCATTTTCCGTATTTATACTGACAGGCAAAGGTTCATTGTTTATTAGATTTGTGTATGGATTTGAAAAAATATTGAATTTGTGAATTTCACATGATCCTTAAGCGCGATGCACATATTTATCTCCTGAAGAACCCCGATGTTGATCAAACCCGTTTAAAGAAAAAGGCAGAAGAGAAAGGTTACATTGTGAAAGAGGTTGAAGACGAGGGCGAGTTTCTTGACATGCTGGAGCAAACAGAGCCCGGGGGCGATGCGGGGGCGGAATCTTCCTATCTTTTAGCCCATAATCTTCCTGAGGGCAGCGATAAAACATGTTTTAAGCGGTTTCAACATCAGGTGCAATGGCTTGCAGAAACCGTAAACGAAATGAACATAGGCCTGATCATAAGCAATGGGATCTATCCTGTAATGATCAACCCCGCGGCTGCCAAAATGGTTCAAATGCATCCGGCTTCCATACAGCTGCATCCCCTTTCGGAAAAGATCCAGGAAGATCAGAGAAAGCCCTTTCTGGATAACATCAAACAGCTTTCGCAGCGGAAAATCCACCATTACGCGGAAGACATTCAAATATATACCCCGGAATCAAGCTGGAAAGATATGCGCTTATTCGGGCGGCCTCTGGATTTGGATCATCTGCCGCTGGTGGCAGAGTATCTTATTGAAAAGCAGAATGGCCAAAACAAGTCGCCATCAGTAGATGACAACATACTGGTAGGTGAAATCCACCATACACTTTCCGGTCTGTCAGGAATACTGAATATACGAGAGAAACAAAGAGGCAAACAAACCCAAACCTCCAACAAAGCAAGGAGAAGACCGGGTTATAACCTCACCCAGAGGGAGATGCAAATTCTGCAATTCATTTATGAAGGCTATACCAGTGAAAAGATCGCTAAAAAGCTCTACATCAGCAAGCGGACGGTAGAATCGCACCGGGCCAATATCCTGAATAAAACCAGCACCAAAAACACCGCCGACCTGATCCGGTATGCGGTTCACCACAAAATGCTCTAAATCTCGAACCGTTCCTACCGGGGGTTCAGAATAAATGGATCACCTGCTGATATTTATCCCCTAAAGGCCAAATCACTTTCAGAAGATGCACCGATTATTTTCGGTTGATTTCACCCAACAGGGCCCTGCAGCTGATTTATTCCTGTTTTGAAGGTCACTGCCAGCAATGTTGATTAAAAGATTGCTTCACCCTTTACTTTTTATTTTGAATGAACTAACTTGAGGCTCGGTTTCCCATCTTTAAAAAGCTCCTTTATGGCTGTAGAGGCCTCTATTGTCCCTCATTTGCGGTTCAGGATCGGGGATATTCAGTTTGCCATTCCCCTGCGCCAGGTATGGATGATTCTGGAAGGGCAAAAGGTAGAGGAAATGGAGGAACAGCCAGGTTTTTTAGCCGGAGTGGTCCCTTTCTACAGTGGATATGCCCCCGTTTTAGATCCGATCAGTACCCTTCCCGTACCCCCTGTCAGCATCAATCCCCATAACACCTGTGTGTTAATCCTTCAGCAGCAGAAAAATGCTTCCCCAAAACCAGGTCAAAAACAATTCATTGGATTGCCGGTGGAACAAATCCTCGGGTTTCATCAAATTTCGGCAGAACAAATATCGCATGCGCCCCAATCCAGGTTTTCCCATCAAAAGGAAGCCCCCATCACCATTACCCAGATGCAGCATCAAACGGTTCACATCGTTGATTCGGAAAAACTGCCCGACACCAGCCAAATCAACCCGGCCTCCCATCACTGAGCAAAACATTGGGCAATACAGTGGCTTGCCATTATGGCCACCGGCCTTAAAATCATTTTTGGGCTTCCAGGGGCCTTTTAATCTGAAACCGGGTGAAGATGCAAGACTTTACGATGAAGTTGGCCAGAAGGGGTTATAATGCGAATGAAGTAGAGGCCCTGGGATAATTCACCGGAATGAAAGTGAAAGGATATATGGTGCTTTCCGGCCGGCAGGGATTGTTTTTCGGTGGACTTGACCAGTTTACCCTGCGAATCATGGATTTGGACGGACACTTTCCGGCTGGGGGCAGAAAGGTTCAGCTCCAGGTTCAACACCTGGTAAAAAGGGTTGGGATAGCAGCGGGCTTGTATATTGGGGACGGGATCGTTTAATCCCTGGAGCTGGTCCACTTTCACCTTAACCGGTACGATCATTTCACTGTTCATATTGGGCAGAGAAAGGATAATGCTGGCTGAAAGGGTGGTATCAACATTTCCGCTGGATATGAAATAATTCAAGGTATCGCTTTTGGCGGGGGAGATGGTTTGGGAGAGGGCGGCGGGTTTGATCCAGGGATGCTGTGCCGAATCCTGCACCCTCAGGTTCAGTTCCGCGGGGAGGTCATCCCGATTGGCTACGATAAGAGGTAGGGTATCGCGTGCTTCAATTGCCATATGGCCGGTCAGGCTATCTGGCTGAATGACCAGGGGTATATTGGAAAGGGGTTTGAGGTTGACATCGAGCTGCAAGGGTTGGTCAGGAGCAAGCCGCAGGTCTGTGACGGTGCTGTCGCGATGGCCAAAGGCCGAGAACTTTAGGTCATAGCTGCCGGAATCGATCAGCCGGTGGTAATCGCCGATCTCGGGATCGGTTGTAATCCAGGAGCGGTCGAGGCAGGTATCGTGATTCGACAGATGCAGCCGGGCCTTCAGGGGATCTTCGCCGCCACCGGTGACCCTCCCATGAATTCCATCCAGGGCCTGTTCCATATACAAAAGCAAAGCCTCCCGGTTGTACCGCCATAGATTCCTTAAGAGAGGAGACCCGGGCATTTTGGTATTCGTCAGTTCGATGGTCACTTCCCGGGCCCCTTTGAAATAAGTCATATAATCCTGCCGGCCGCCTTTGATGGTATACCAGTCGTAGCCATTGATGATGCCACTGTCCGAGAGTCCTGCAAAATACCCTTCAGGGCTGTTCTCCTGAACACTGCGGGCATAAACACGGCTGATATCCTGAAACCACGCTGCATCAACATGGCTTCGCGACCAGGTATCCCAGGGATAATTCACCACCTCAGCGCCGCCGTGGAAATTCACCGAGAGGTTGATCGTTTGGTTGGCGGCAAAATCCATCATGGCCCGGGTCTCGGGCTGCCAGGAGTGGCCGTCGGGATGCTCCCCGGCAACCGGGCCAGGGAAATTGCGGTTCAAATCGACCCCCCGGGCATTGTAGCGCACAGCACCGGCCACTGTATGATCGCCCCCGGCATAGGTGCCATCCGGGTTGGCATTGGGATTGATGAACAGATCCAGGTGATTGATCAAACGGGTAATGTGCTCACTCTGGCCATAAGAGGACAACAAGGTGTCAATAAGGCGCAGCATCATAACATAGCCGCCTGCTTCATTGCCATGCATGGTGCTGGTATAAAAAACCTCCGGTTCAGGCTCCTCCCGGTGCGGGTGGTCGGTAATGCGCATGACCACCAGGTGCCGCCCTTCTACTGTGGAACCTATGGTATCAAGCCGGCTGATGCCGGGATGTGCCCCGGCCATACTGTCCATCATAGCAGCATAGCAACCATACGTGGGGTATTGGTCCCACTGAGCCATCTCCCCCGGGGATGAAGCCATTGAAAATGATCTCCGCTTCCCGCCGGGAACCGATAAAAGGGTGATGGAAAAAGAGGTCTCCTGCCTCAACCCCTCCAGCTGAGAAGCTGTGGCATAAGCATAGACCGTATGATCCCGTACATCATCAATGGAGATCATCCGGGTAAGGGTATCCAACTGACGCGGATCCTTAATATCAAAACGGATATAATAACCCTCCTGCTGCTGAGCCTGTAGCCCCACGGCAGCAAAAAGAAAAATCCACAAAAGCAAACACCGGATCAAGCTGTTCATTCATACCCTTTCAATGCTTTATACCCTGGCTAACTGGCAAGGCTGCTTTCTATGCCCAGGGGGCGTCCATGCTTCACAAACGTTAGTTTTCCACCAGGGTCATCTCCTCCAGCAGCCAGTCGGCTTCTGCAAAATGGTCGATAATAAACAGGGGATACCGGATATCGAGGGTGATGTTGCGGCACTGGGTGGGGTCATACATGATGTCGCTCATGGTTCCTTCCCAGTTGCGGTCGAAATTCACCCCAATCAGCTCTCCGTTGGCGTTGATCACCGGACTTCCCGAGTTTCCTCCGGAAGTATGGTTGGAAGCAATGAAGCAAACCGGCATTTCCCCTTCTTCATTGGCATAACGGCCATACTGTTTATTCCGGTAGAGTTCTTTAAGCTTATCAGGCAGCTGATAAACCTTCAGCCCCTTACGGTTCTTTTGCATCACCCCTTCCAGGGTGGTCTGGTGCTTATAAACAACAGCATCGCGGGGTTTATAGCCTTTTACCTCGCCATAGGCCACCCGCATGGTGAAGTTGGCATCGGGCCAGAAAGTCTTATCTTCCTGCATGGTGCGCAGACCCTCTACATAAATCCGGTACAGGCTGTCGAGCTTCACATTGTATTTTTCATACCCCGGCATGATATCCTCCCGGTAAAGGTCAATGAAACTTTCAGCAAGCCGGAAAGCAGGATCATTCAATATACGCGATGTATCTTTGAGCTGAAAATCGTCCAGCAAATCATGCACCCGGGCCGAATCCGCAAAAAGGGATTCCTCATAGAGCTGTTTGGCATAGGCCTTAAAATCGCCCTGGTGATCTTGTTCAATCTGGCTGAAGATATCCGGGTGAAACTGCGGATCGATGTTTTTATGATAAATCTTCAGCATTTGAGGGGCGATCTCCCGGTCAATGGCCGGGACATAATCCTTGAAAAAATCATCAACTTTCAGCTCGCTAATGGCCTGGGAAACATTTTCCTGTTGATCGGTATTGGCCAACGGATCGAATGCAGAGGCAAAGCGCATCAGCTCAATGCCGTAATAGGCAGCTTCCCTGAAATAATCCCGGGCCATTGCATAGGGCTTATAATCCTGATAGGTCTGATCAAATGTTTCGATCAGCCCCCCGTAAGTATCCAGCCGTACGGGATTGCCCTGGGCCCATTCAGTGAAACGCTCCTCCAGTTGCTTTTTCTTTTCAATGGCATTCATGCGCTTTAATCCACGGATCTCACCCTTCCACCTTTTCCAGGAGTTGCTTACGCCCGATTGTTTGGCCGCATACTTAAGCTTGATCGAGTCATTGCGGCTCATATACTTGTCCATCACCTCCAGGCGAATATCCCGGATGTCGATGCGTTCGGGATCGCGGTGTTTCTGTATCAACTTAACGGCATGGGAAGTCAGGTATTGCTGGGTGCTTCCCGGATAGCCCATCACCATGGTGAAGTCGCCCTTATCATAACCCTTCAGGGAAATGGGCAGATGCTTTTTGGGCTGGTAGGGCTGATTATCCGGATCATATTCAGCCGGTTCATTGTTCTGATCGGCGTATATCCGGAAAAGGGAAAAATCGCCGGTATGACGCGGCCACATCCAATTGTCGCGGTCTTTGCCATATTTACCAATGGACGATGGCGGGGCCCCCACCAGTCTTACATCCTTATAGGTCTCATAAATGAACATATAATATTCATTGCCGTAATAAAAAGGCTTAGTTACGGCCTTATAATGGTTGCCCTCTGTGGCTTTTTGTTCTAATTCACGAATGGCCTGATCGATCACTTGCTGGCGTTGCGATTCATCCATATCGGAGGTGACATCGGCCAGCACCCGGTCGGTGACATCCTCTATGCGGACCAGGAAGGTGGCCGTTAAACCGGGATTTGACAACTCTTCTTCCCTGGAATCGGCCCAAAAACCATCTTTCAGATAATTGTGCTCCATGGTGCTGTGCTCCTGAATGGCACCATATCCGCAATGATGATTGGTAATCAAAAGGCCCTGGTCGGAGATGAGCTCACCTGTGCATCCCCCTCCAAATATAACCACCGCATCTTTCAGGCTGGAGTGGTTGATGCTGTATATCTGTTCAGCTGACAGGCGAAAGCCTTCCTCTTCCATATCCTTAATGTTAAACTGCTTTAAAAGGCTGGGAATCCACATCCCTTCCCCGGCTGTGGCCTGGGCAGACAAAAAGAGGGCTGTTAAAAACAATAAAAAATGTCGCTTCTTCATGATCAAGGAATTTAATTAAGTAATATTGAGAAATTTCTTCAGCTCTACATACAACTTCTGAACCGGCAGGCCCATCACATTAAAGAAGGAACCTTCAATTTTTTCCACCCCGATGTAGCCCAGCCATTCCTGGATGCCATAAGCACCGGCCTTATCATAAGGCTCATACTTGTCGATGTAATACCAGATCTCCTTATCGGTCAATTCCTTAAAATACACATCGGTGCGGGAAGAAAAGGTGGATTTCTGATTCACCGAACGGATGCAAACCGCCGTATAAACCTGATGAACCCTACCCGAAAGGGAGCGCAATATATCATAGGCTTCCTTCTCATCGCCGGGTTTCTGCAACACTTTGTCGTCCTTCCAGACAATCGTATCGGCGGTGATGACAATGGTGTTTTCATTCAACTCATCATCGAAAGCATCGGCCTTCATGCGGGCCAGATAAAGCGGGATCTCTTCTTTGCTGAGGTTCTCCGGATAAACTTCCTGAACCATTTGTTTCAGTTTGACGTCAAATTTTAACCCCAGTTCTTTGAGTAAGTATTGACGTCGCGGTGACTGTGATCCCAGTATGATCTGGTATTTACCAATCTCCTCAAAAAAATTCATACGAGTTGGGTTTGAATAATATATCGCGCCACCAAAGCATATAAGACCCCCAGCAGCATCATTCCCTTGAGTATATGGCTGAGCAGTCGGAAATCACCTTTATTATCTGCTTTGATGGTTTTAATAATCAAAAATAGTAAAGGTAACCACAAAAACAATGAAAAATAAACGGCGCTGATGGCATCCCCAAGGAATCGAAAATAGGCATAGGCCAACCCGGCCATAGTGCTCAACGCCAGAGTATTAACCACAACCCGGGAACCCTTCATGCCCAGGACCACCGGCAGGGAATTGCGCCCATAGACCCGGTCGCCTTCAAAATCCTCCATATCTTTGATGATTTCACGCATCAGATTGGTCAAAAAAGCAAAGAAGGAGAAAGCCAACACCCAATAGAGCAGGTACATAAAATTGGTTTGATGTTCAATCAAAATATCGCGGTAAGTCACGTTCAGCAAAGGTATTTCAAAAAGGGGCACCATCAGGGGAACCACCGCAGTAAGCAGGGCCACCAGTAGGTTGCCAATGAGAAACTGCCGTTTATAGGTGGTCGAATAAAACCAAAGCAATCCCACCACCACAAGAAAAACAAACCCGAGGTAGGGCATGCCGACATGAAAAGAGATATAAAAGCCCAGGCCCACCCCGATTACATTCAAAACAATGTGAAAGATCATGGCAAAACGCCGGTGTATTTTGGTACCGACCAGTACCTGGCGGGGCTTGTTCAACAGATCGGTGTGGGTATCAAAATAATCATTGATCACATAACCGGCTGCCGTGATGGTTACGGTCGAGAGGACCAAAAGCAGAAAATGAAAACTGCTGAGTTGCAATTCAAACTGATTGACCCCCAGAATGGGTTCCATAATGCCCCATCGCATCAGGTACTGGGTCAATACAATAATAATCAGATTGGGATAACGTACTAATTTGAAATAATCATACATAGTTACCGGATGCCGATTGATGATTTACAGCCACTTCCCCTGTAAGCGCAGCACCTGTTCGATTACATCACGCACACAGCCCTGACCCCCTTTAAAGTTGGATATATACTTAGAAATGGCTTTGATTTCTTCAGCTGCATCAGAGGGGCAAGTAGGCAGGCCACACTGTTGCATTACCTGATAATCAGGAATGTCATCTCCCATATACAATATGGAGGCTGGATCAATGTCATATTGAAAGTAAAAATCTTCCAGGCTATCTTGCTTATCAAGGGTGTTCATATAAATATCGGTCACGCCCAGTTTATTAAACCGGTGACGCACCGTTTCCGAATTGCCCCCGGAGATGATTGCCAGGGGAAAACCCTGAGCCACTGCATACCTTACGGCATAGCCATCTTTAATGTTCATCGCCCGCATGAATTCGTCCTTGGCGGCCAAATAAATTTTCCCGTCGGTGAAGACCCCATCCACATCAAAAACGAAAGCCTTAACCGTACGTAAATCTTCCTTAAAGTTGCTCATGGTCCACTTCTTTAATGGCTTTTATACTCCGCTTCAATGGCATCGGATACAAAGCTATATAATTTTTGCAATTTATCGGAATGGGCCAGCAAATTTAAGTGCCGCTGCAGGGTTTGCTGATCGCCACGGCGGGCGGGTCCGGTTTGGGATCGGGCCGGCGAGCCCGCCAGGGCCTTGTCAACCGTCTCCCGAATCAATGGAGCCAACAGATCAAAGGCCATGTTTTTATCGTAGAGGATCGATTCAGCCTGGGTAAACATATAATTGGTGAAATTGCAGGCAAACACTGCGGCCACATGAAGGTATTGGCGCTGGTAGGAATTGACATGATGAACATTTCCAGACAAGCTGTAAGCCATCTTTTCAAGCAGGTTTTGTTTTTCGGGTGAACTGGCTTCCAAACAAAGGGGGATGCCCTGGAAATCGACGGTCCGCTCTTTGGAGAAAGTCTGCAACGGATAAACCACCCCGCAATGATCCACATAGCCTTTCAATATATCCATGGGAACGCTTCCGGCGGTATGCACCAAAAAAGCATCCCGGAAGGGAAAATGCCACAGCACTTCTTCCATGGCATCATCACTGACTGAAAGGATGTACAGATCAGCTCCCCTGACAATGCGGTTCAGCCTGGTGGTGGCTTCCGAGACGGTTTGCCGGGCCAGCTGCTCGGCAGCATCATAGGTGCGGCTGTAAACCTGGAGGATTTCATGGCCCTGCTTTTTAAGGGCCAGCCCCAGGTTGGTGGCCAGGTTTCCGGCCCCCAGCATGACGATCTTCATAGCAATGTTTTTTTACAAATTAAAGCATTTGATGGGTTGAATTCAAATATCAGACAACAAAATACCAGGGGAGTCATGCTCAAAGGCCTGGGCATGCTTCAAAAAGGGCCGGTCAAAAAGGGGGTGGTTCAAAAAGGGGGTGGTTCAAAAAGGGGGTGGTTCAAAGCCAGGGCCGGCCAAAATGGCCCAATCGGCCCGTTAAAACACAACGAAAAGGAGGAAAAAGCCAGTAAAGATCAGAACCAGCCCCATATAGAACGGGCGCAGCTGCCTGGCAGCTGCGCCCGTTTACACACCCAAAGGTTAACCCTAAACCTAACCCAAAAGTCTTTAAGGGCTTCGCCGATGTTTGCCTTCAGCGCCGGGCAGGGGAGGA
Source organism: uncultured Bacteroidota bacterium (assembly GCA_913055635.1). Taxonomy (GTDB): domain Bacteria; phylum Bacteroidota; class Bacteroidia; order Bacteroidales; family UBA12077; genus JAGXLC01. The sequence goes on along the minus strand of CAJXLK010000024.1, from coordinate 18,471 downwards.
AAATTTTCCTGCCCCCTCCGCGCGCCTGAAGCCTACTTCATTTTAACCAGCCGGCAGAACTTAACACAAACGGCTACCGGCTTATTCCCGGCCAGTGATTCAGGAATCAATAGTTTTCAAAATCCCTGTCAGAAGCCGATTCATTGCCATCCGAACCGGATTTGTTTTGGCTCGGGGCTTCATTGTACATTTTCAGGTCAACGCCCTGGCCGGATTCCCCTCCGTTGCCCGTATGCTGGGATGGTGCTGCCTGCCGGGCATTTTGATGGGCTGGCTGGTTTTGATGGGTAGGGCCACTGGGTTGACTCGACTGGGCAGCGGCAGGCTGGTGTTGCTGCTGAGGGGCTGCCCCTTTATTGGCCTGTTGCTGTTGATTGATGTGGGCAAAATCGATCTTCTGCTGATCGGATGATTGGTACATGCTTTTGGCCTGTTCGTCGAGCTGGAAGAAGCTGATGACCTGCTTAAGCTGGTCGGCCTGGCTCGAAAGCTCTTCCGCACTGGTGGCCAGCTCTTCAGAAGATGCCGCATTTTGCTGGGTGACCTGGTTCAATTGCTGAATGGCACTGTTTACCTGGTCGGCCCCGCTGTTCATCTCATTGCTGGCCGCGGTAATCTCCTGAACCAGCTTAGAGGTTTTCTCGATCTCAGGGACAATCTCCTGAAGCTGCTGACCAGCCTGCTCCGATATTTCCACCCCGTTCTTGGACTTCTCATCGATCTCGCTAGCGGCTTCAGCACTCCGCTCAGCCAGCTTACGCACTTCAGAAGCCACCACGGCAAAACCTTTGCCATGCTCGCCGGCCCGGGCCGCCTCTACAGCAGCATTTAAAGCCAGGATGTTGGTTTGAAATGCAATGTCATTGATGATCGAAATCTTCTCGGCAATATCCTTCATTGACTGAACCGAATTCTGTGCCGCTTCATTGCCCTTGCGGATGCCGTCGGCTGCTTTAACCGATATCTTCTCGGTTTCCTTGGCGTTGTCGCTATTCTGCTGGATGTTGGAAGTCATCTCCTCCATCGAGGAAGAAACCTCTTCAGCCGAAGAAGCCTGCTCACTGGCCCCCTGCGACATCTGCTGTGAACTGGAGCTGGTCTGCTGACTGGCGGCAGCTATGTTGTCGGCACCGCTCTGAATGTTGGCTACCACTTCCTTGAGCTTTTCTGCCATATCGCGCAATGCCGAAGCCAAAACACCAATCTCGTCCTTACGGTCCACATCCACAGTAGCCGTCAAATCACCTTTGGCCAGCTGCCGGGCAAATTCAACCCCCTTATTGATAGGTGTGGAGATCGAACGGGCAAAATAAATGGAAACAACAACAATAACAATGCCGACAATCAGGGCCACCAAAGCAATTTCATTGCGCAGTTTGTTGACCGGTTTCATCACTTCCCCCTGGTTGATCTCTGCCAGCAAGGCCCAGGTCACATCCCCAAACTGAACCGGGGCATACGCAGAAAGCACCTGTTGGCCATTGTAATCGGTGATGATATCATGGCCGGTCATGCCACTCAGGGCTTCATTGGCGGCTTTGGTGTTAACCCCGTTCTGAGCTACTGTACCCTTGAAAGAAGCCTCTACCGAATGGCTCTCCGGATCCAGGTAGGAATCTGAACGCATCAGCTTATCAGGACCCACCAAATAGGTCTCGCCAGTCTCCCCCATGCCGGCCCGCGACTGCATGATATCGTTGATGGCTTCAAGCGAGATCTGATAAACGATCACCCCCATTTGTTGGCCCTGATCATCCTTAAGTGGGCCGGAAACAAATGCTGCCGGTTCATCCGATATCTCGTACCAGGCAAAATCGGTCAGGGCATAACCATTCTTGCCTTTTTGATATGCCCTGGCCAAAGGCGAATCCGATAAGCCTCCGGTAACCAGGTTCCTTCCCAGATCGTCTTCCTTGGCCACCGTATAAGCCACATCCCCGTCGTTGGAGATGAAAAACAAATCGTAATACTCATACTCCTCGATGTAACGCTCCAGCTTGGGCCCGTGCTTGCGCTCCCACTTCTGGTATTCGGCACTTTCCATACCCGCGGTATCAAAAGCACTGATAAAACGCTGGGAGGCCATCTGTACGGCTGTATTGACCGAATAAACCTTGATATCCGCCAGGCGCTCTTCAAAAAAATCATTGATCTGATTCTTCTTCAGCTCCCTTATCGCCTGCAACTCGGCATAATTCTTTTTCATTAAGGCATCCTTCGATTCATTAAAGGAAATAACCCCCAATACGGCAATTGAAGCAATGCCAATTGCCAAAAACACAATGATCAGTTTTCTTCCAATTTTAATGTCTTTCCATTTCATAAGATTTGGTTTTGAGTTTGCTTTTCTGGGATGCATTTTATTAAGGCAGGAACAATGCATGAGAGCAATCCTTCCTAAAAAAGCATAAATGCATCTGATTAATTAAGGGCCTGCCTGATTTCACAGGATGCCCAAACATGTGTCAATTCTCAGGTTCTTCTGCTGCCTGATGTCGGGATGTTTCAGCAATACCGGCCAGCTCATCGCTGTTGAGCACCTTTTGCATATCGATCAGCATCACAAAGTGATCATCCACTTTGGCCATGCCATCAATGAACTCGGAATGGTACTGGCTGCCCAGACTTGGCGGGGGTTCAACCTGGTCTTGCTGAATCTCGACCACTGAAAGGACTTCATCCACAATGGCACCCAGGTTCAGGGTTTCCCCCTCAAAATCAATATCCATCACTACAATGCATGTATTTTGAGTATACTGGGTTTCCGCCAAACCAAACTTGATGCGGGTATCAATCACCGGCAGGACCGACCCCCTGAGGTTGATTACCCCTTTCATATACTCGGGCGACTGCGGTACATCCGTAATCCTGGTCATTTCCAGAATGTTGAGCACTTGCGATACATGGGCACCAAATTCTTCATCCCCCAATTTAAAGGTCAGATAAGATTTACTCTCGGAGTCATTTTGTTCCATAAGCTTAGATTTTAAAAGGGTTGTCAATGATTGCTGGTGATCACCAACAAGTTTACGAAATGATCGAGCCGGATCATAGAGTGATTTCACGTGAATTGGCCCTTCCCGTAATTTCACCCGTGAACATCGTAAATTCCTTTTAATCAGCACCGTTTTTTGAACGGGTTGTATAAAGGCAATCGTTCCCCGCTGCACCCCTGGCCCATCCAAAGTAATCATTATGAACCTCTTAATACATATTTCCCTTATTCGCCAATTGTTTCCTAAAGGGCTTATTAAAAACTCAATATCAGTTCACTAAAAAATAAATAGGGTAAATATACGCAAGGCGTTCCATAACCATAAGGAGGGGTAAGTATAAATACCTACAAAAAGGATTTTTGCATGTCATACTCCTTTATTTTTGTCGGACATATGGGAATAGCAAGGATCCAACCGGACCCTCATATCTCAAAGGGAAATTTGATCGTTGGTGGCAGCTAAATTGAGGGGCCATTTTTGGCGAACCGCTCCCGATTATGGACCCAGCTCAAGCCAATCGTGGGGTCAATGATAGCATAGCGAGGGTTAATGATAGCATAGCGGGGTCAATGATAACATAGCGGGGTTAATGATAGCATAGCGGGGGTCAATTCACAGGGAATCCGAATAAAATGGAGCCCGCCCGCCCCATAACCAAAACTTCGGGGAATAAGCAGCCTTCAAAGGACCACCAGGGGATGTGCAACCAAGGGATGTCAAAGGAACTTGATTGTAAATCTTTAAGGGCCCCTTTAATTTGAGAAGATGTAAAACCAGGGTATGTCAAAGGAACCCGGTCAGGAGGGATCAGTGATTTTACCCATAAAAAGAATGGCATTGGTGGCATTATCGCGGATCATAAACAGGAAAGGATGGTCGGCTTTGAACGATTTTTTCCGGACAATGGCGGTTTTGCGCATCACAACGCCAGTGGCAGCGGCAGCTTCCGTTCCGGTTTCATTGACTTTCACAAAGGCCTGGTGAATCGCTTCACTGATGTACAAATCTTTACGGCCTGTCATACCGGAAAAATCAGCTTTTCCGCCAAAGGCCGATGGCATACCCAGCCTTTTCAGATGGTCGTTGAGCCGGTATTTAAGGGTCAGCTCAAAGCGGGGCATGGAAAGGCCAACTTGCTGCTTCTGAAGGGAATCGGTGTGGCGATCAAACCACTTCGCATCCAGATTTTCCTCTAGTCGTGCCATATCATCGATTTTCCGGGGCAACAGGATAACCATTGAGAGATCACCTCCATCATAAGGTATGGAAATCATTTGCAGCAAATCATTCTCATAATAAGGCAAACGAAGGGACTGATTCATAAAGGGCACCTCGAGGGTTTTGTCCTGCTCTTTGTAAAAGACATCGGGGCGGGTATGGTCTTTATTGAAGGGATTTTCCCACTGCCCGTTGAAGTAGATGGCATTGACCAGAACCAGGCGGGTCATCCGGTCCAGTACACCTTCACTCAGCAGATCCTGTATGCGGTCATTGGTCTTTTGTTCTACCCAGCGGTTAATCTCTTGTCTGACTTGACGATGCTGCCGCTTAAAGTCAACCCTTTTGATGCCGGCCGAGAAATATTTGCCGTTGATATCCAGAAACCGGGGTTGAAAAGCAAAATCCTTCTGCCCCCACAATGAATTGGCCACGTTTAATGCCAGATCCTCCTGATTGAACGAATCCAGATGTTGCTGAAGTTGATGGTATGCCAGGGCATTCTGCCTGCTGCCGGAAAGAAAACCAAAGACTTCAGCCATTTCCCGGCGGGTTTCACCGGCTGAACCGGTATAGGTCATAGCCAAAGCCGAAGAAATGCTATAAGGAGAAAAGAAAATGTTGTGGCCTGCCTTCAGCTCTTGATAAAAGCCGAAGGCAAAGCGGTTGTTACCGGAAACGGCCGCTTCCTTCCCGGGTTCATTATCATCCTGTGGCGCTTCGCCGGAAGAGGAACCGGAGAGTTGCGCACAACCCGCCAATGCAAAGATGAACAAGAAAACCAAATATCTCATAATCGCCTTTTTATTATAGTTTCCGCTGCATTTATTATAGTTTCCGCTGCAGCATTAGACATTTTCAGTCAATCCTTTTTGAATCAACCCCTGCTAAACCAATCCATTCTCATCCATTCATCCTGAACCCAATCATTTTAACCAACCTGTTCGAATTCAAATGTCGCTGGTTCAGCTCATTCTGATTCAACCGGTTCTAATTCAACCTGTTTTGATCGGTTCATTTTACTTCAACCCGCTTTGCATCAGTCTGTTCCAATTCAAACTGTTTAAAGTCAGCCCATTCTAATTCAACCTGCTCTAATTCAGTCTGTTCTAACCCAACCTGCTCTTTATCAACCTATTCCGATTCACCCTATATGCTGGCCCTCACTTATGGGCCAAAAATATCCTACATGAGGCCTTCTATTATAAAGATAAATATTTTCAGGAGCGCTTTCAAATGAAAAATCAGCAAATAAAAGACCAAACCAGTTTGAACCATCAAAAAAAAGCAGAAAAAATCAGCCAGGGGTTCAAAAAACACGGGCAGCAATCTTGCGGATGTTGTCTGACTGGCTGAGGGTAAAAAAATGCAGGGCTGGCACCCCGTATCTTTTCAGCTCCATGGCCTGCTGCGCCGTCCATTCAACACCAACCTGCCTAACCTGCTCCCGGGTCTTGCATTTGCCAACCTCCTGGCACAACTCGTTGGGAATATCGATATAAAAGGCGCGGGGGATCATATCAATATCCTTAAAGGTAGATATAGGTTTTAGCCCGGGGATGATCGGTACCTGAATGCCTGCTTCCCGGCATTTTTCAACAAAATGAAAATATTTGGCATTGTCAAAAAACATCTGGGTTACAATATAATCAGCCCCTGCCTCTACCTTTTTCTTCAGCCAGTAAATATCGGTTTCCATATTGGGCGATTCATAATGCTTTTCAGGATATCCGGCCACCCCCACACAAAAGTCAGAGGCGGTGGTGTTCTTCAGGTTGGGATTGAGGTACTGGCCCCGGTTCATTTGAACAATCTGGCTGACCAGTTCATTGGCATGGACATGACCGCCAGGCTCAGGCTTGAACCTTTTCTGCCCCGAGACGGGGTCGCCACGCAAAGCCAGAATATTATTAAACCCCAGGAAATTTAAATCGATCAGGGCGTCTTCGGTTTCCTCTTTGGTGAAGCCTCCGCATATCAAGTGGGGCACCACGGGAATTTTAAACTTGTTATACAAAGCGCTGGAAATGGAGATGGTGCCCGGCCGCTTTTGAACCACCTTTTTCTCCATCAGACCGTCTCCCCGCTCATAGTACTCTATTTCATGCTGATGATAGGTCACATTGATGTAGCTGGGTTCAAATTCAACCAGGTCATTAACCGTTTGATAGAGGTTATCAATCTTACCTCCTTTTTTGGGGGGCAACAGTTCAAAGGTGAACAGCGGAGTTTTGGCTTTTCTGATGGAATCAATCACTTTCATACGGTTATTTTTTTTGTTAATATATTGGCCGTATGGAACCTGCATGAATAATCATGTCCTTGTTGTGTAAGTCCTTGGATGCAGGTTTCATTGGTATATAGACTTATTCAAGGTTTTCAATCGGTATGGCATTACATCATCTATGCTCATCGAAACGCTCGCTCCCGCATTTCCGATACACCGCTTTTGACACCCCGCTAAGCGGGGTTAAATTTAGTGACCCCCGCTTAGCGGGGGTGTGTTTTTAGCCGACCCCGCTAAGCGGGGGTGTGTTTTTAGCCGACCCCGCTAAGCGGGGTTAAATTTAGTGACCCCCGCTAAGCGGGGGTGAGTTTTTAGCCGACCCCGCTAAGCGGGGGTGTGTTTTTAGCCGACCCCGCTAAGCGGGGGTGAGTTTTTAGCCGACCCCGCTAAGCGGGGGTGAATTTTAGCGGACCCCGCTAAGCGGGGGTGTGTTTGTTATTCCACTATATTTTGAGAAAGCCAGTGTTTAACCGTTTCCATAGACCATCCTTTGCGCCGGGCATAATCGTTGAGTTGATCCTCCAAGATACGCTGAACGCCAAAGTAATGTGCCTGGGGATGGGCCAAATAAAGGCCGCTGACTGAAGCCTCCGGCATCATCATATAGCTGTCGGTCAGCTGAATATCAGTATGACTATTGACTTTCAACAGGTTAAACACCGGTTCTTTCAGTGTATGATCGGGCATGGCCGGATAACCAAAAGCGGGCCGGATGCCCTGAAATTTCTCCTGTAACAATTCTTTGACCGAGAAATTTTCATTGGGAGCGTAACCCCACAACTCGCGCCTAACCTGTTCATGGAGCATTTCAGTGACGGCCTCAGCCAGGCGCTGGGCCAGGACTTTCAACATCACCGCCCGGTAATCGTCGTTGTCCTTTTCAAAATGCTCTGCCCATTGTTTTACGCCCAAACCGGCCGTGGCAAAAAAGGCTCCGATGTAATCCATGCGACCTTCTTTTGCAGGCATAACAAAATCAGCCAGGCAGAGGTTGGACTGGCCGGCCTCCTTTTCGCGCTGATTACGAATCATAGGCAGTCTCAACAGGGGTTCACTGTCGCCCTCGCTGTGGTAGATACAAATGTCATCCCCATGGGCCAGGGCCGGATAAAAACCCACCACTGCCTGGGTACGGATCATCTTTTGATCGATAATCCGTCGCAGCATCTGCTGGGCGTCATCATACAACTGCCGGGCATCCTTTCCCTTAACCGGATCATCAAAAATTTTAGGATATTTCCCCCGCAACTCCCACGAGTGGAAGAAGAAGGTCCAGTCGATGTATTGAATCACCTTTTCCAGGTCCAGGTCATAAAAGGCCCGTTCACCGGTAAAAGAAGGCTTAACCGGTTGATATCCCTTCCAGTTCATCTGTGGGCGGTTCTCCCGGGCCTGCTCCAGGGAGACATATGCCTGCTGACTGCGGGTCTTGGTATACCTGTCGCGGACCTCCTGCTGCTGGTGGCGCAATTCCTCGATAAAGCCGTCGCGGGTTTTGGGCGAAATCAGCTTATCGACGATCCCAACGCTTTGAGATGCATCTTTCACCTGGACCACCGGCTGATCATAAGCCGGGGCTATTTTGACTGCCGTATGGGCCTTTGACGTGGTTGCCCCGCCAACCAGCATGGGAACATGATGGCCGTTGCGCTGCATTTGTTCAGCCACATGAACCATCTCATCCAGCGAGGGGGTGATCAATCCGCTCAAACCCAAAATATCAGGCTTTTGTTTGCCAACCTCTTCCACAATCTGTTCGGTGGGCACCATTACCCCGAGGTCAATCACTTCATAATTGTTGCAGGAGAGGACCAGGCTGACGATATTTTTCCCGATGTCGTGGACATCGCCCTTGACCGTAGCCAGTAAAATTTTTCCGGCTGAGGTGCTGCCCCCTTCCTCCTGGTTTTCCTGTTCAATATAGGGCATCAGGTATGCCACGGCCTTTTTCATCACGCGGGCGCTCTTAATGACCTGGGGCAAAAACATCTTACCTTCCCCGAAAAGATCTCCGACCTTATTCATTCCGCTCATCAGAGGTCCTTCAATGATCTCGAGCCCGCGGTTATATTGCTGATGGGCCTGTTCCATATCCTGATCCACGTAATCGGTAATGCCTTTGATCAGGGCATGGGAAATCCGCTCAGGCAGGGGTTTATTTCGCCAGTCGGCCTGTTTTTCTTTTTTCGGGCCTGAAGATTTGACCTGGTCGGCATAAGCCAGCAGGCGGTCGGTAGCATCGGGGCGGCGGTTTAATACCACATCCTCCACCAGCTGGTGCAAGTTTTTGGGGATATCATCATAAACCTGCATCAGGGATGGATTAACAATGCCCATGTCCATACCGGCCTGGATGGCATGGTAAAGGAAAACCGAATGCATGGCTTCACGCACCACGTTGTTGCCCCGGAAGGAAAAGGAAAGGTTGCTGATACCGCCGCTAACTTTGGCATAAGGCAAATGCTGTTTGATCCAGCGGGTTGCCTCGATGAATTCAACCGCATAATTGTTGTGCTCTTCCATGCCCGTGGCGATGGTCAGGACATTGGCATCGAAGATGATATCTTCAGGGGCCATACCGGCTTTTTGGGTGAGCAGGTCGTAAGAACGTTTGGCTATCTGCGTTTTCCGCTCAAAATCGACGGCCTGTCCCTGTTCATCAAAAAGCATCACCACGGCAGCCGCCCCGTATTTTTTAATTTTGCCGGCCTGTTCAATAAACCGGTCTTCCCCGTCTTTTAGGTTGATGGAATTAACAATCGACTTGCCCTGGACGCATTGCAAGCCGGTTTCGATGACCTCCCAACGGGAAGAATCGATCATCACGGGCACCCTGGCGATCTCAGGTTCGGAGGCAATCAGGTTCAGGAAATGGCGCATCATGCTTTGGGCATCGAGCATGGCATCGTCCATACACACGTCAATGACCTGGACCCCGCCTTCAACCTGTTGACGGGCCACTGAAAGGGCTTCTTCAAACTTCTCCTCCCGCACCAGCCGGGCAAACTTTTTGGAACCGGCTACATTGGTTCGTTCTCCTATGTTGACAAAATTGCTCTGGTTGGTAATGGTAACGGGCTCCAGTCCCGAGAGCCGGGTAGCCCGCTCAACCTGTGGAATGCGGCGGGGGGCATAGCCGGCAGCTTCTTCGACAATACCCCTGATGTGCTCAGGGGTGGTACCGCAACATCCACCAATGATGTTGACCAGCCCTTCCTGCAAATATTTCCTGATCTCCTCCCGCATCTGGCGGGCCGACTGGTTATAATTGCCAAATTCATCGGGCAGCCCGGCATTCGGGTGGGCACTGACATAAAACCTCGACATCTCAGACAAATGCTGAATGGGCTCACGCAACTGCCTGGCCCCAAAGGAACAATTCAGGCCAATGCTCAACAGTTCCACATGCGACATGGAATTGTAAAAGGCTTCCAGCATCTGACCGGAAAAAGTGCGGCCACTGGCATCGGTAATCGTCCCGGAAACCATTACCGGGATATTGCGGCCACTGTTTTCGTTGTATTCCTCAATGGCAAACAAGGCCGCCCGGGCATTGAGGGTATCAAAAATGGTCTCAATCAGAAAAACATCCACCCCGCCTTCTGCCAAACCGGCTGCCTGTTCGTAATAGGCCTCTTTCAGATCCCGGAAGCTTACCGTGCGGTAGGCAGGCCGGTTAACATCCGGTGAAACCGATGCAGTTTTATTGGTAGGCCCCAGGGTGCCGGTTACAAACCGCGGCTTATCAGGCGTCTTTTGAGTCCACGCATCAGCCGCCTCCCTGGCCAAACGCCCCGAAGCCACGTTCATCTCGTAGACCAAATCTTCCATCTGGTAATCGGCCATCGATATTTTGTTGGCATTAAAGGAATTGGTCGTGACAAAATCACTGCCCGCCTCTAAAAATCCATGGTGAATCTCGCGGATCACATCGGGCCTGGTGATCGACAATAAATCATGATTGCCTTGCACATCCTGATCGATATCGGCAAATCTTTTACCGCGATAAGCCGACTCCGACAATTGGTAACTTTGAATCATCGTGCCCATGGCACCATCGAGGACAAGAATCCTCTTCTTTAATAATTCCTGAATCATAATTCCCCCTGTGTTTTTATGCATTCACGCCTTTGCACGATCAAATTATTATTCCGGTTTCCAATACAGGAAGTTCACAAAACGGATCATTGGTTGATCGTGGCAAGTGATAGGTGATCAATAACTCAAATAGAAAAATGATCACATGAGACACAAAATTACGTCGCTCTCGGGAAATAAAAAAATTTTTGCCCCTTCAACCCGAAGCCCTTCGATCCAGAAGGCTCACTGCCAGCTTATCTACGAAAATGGCACATGGAGGGCAGCAGGCTCAAGGTATAAAAAAATTTTTTGCTATATTTAGAGGCGAATTACAACCAAAACGATGGACTATGTTAAGAAAACTCACTCTCTTCGCGCTCCTGTTCTTCTTCAGCATTCAAATGATGGGTGTACCCTTCAGCATGATCCAAAATGCCGGAGATGCAGAGGATTATCCCCATTCCGATTACCTGGTGGTGTTTGACAGCACCCGGGTGGATGTACAGGAAAGCGGTTTAAGTTACCGCCATTATCACAAGCTTTACAAAGTGCTTACCCCGGAGGGGGCCAAAAAGCTCAATCACTTAAAGTTCCGTTACGATCCGCTATCGGCTTACGTTGAAATACGCAATGTCAAGATTTACCGGAAAGACGGGACGGTAGAAACGATTGACATGGACAAAGAACGTGATTATCCGGCACCGGCGCGGATGATATACTGGGGAGCCCGCCATAAGATGATCAACATCGGGGATTTGGAACCCGGCGATGCGGTGGAAATTGAAAGGTTCATGAAAGGTTTCACCTATGCCCTGTTGCAGGATGAGCCCACTACTTCCGAGAGCAAGTATGTGCCACCGATGGAAGGGCATTTTTACGACATTGTGGAATTCTGGAACGATGAACCCATCCAGAAGAAGGTTTATAAGTTGCTGCTGCCCAAATCCAAAGAGCTCTATTACGAGACTTACAACACCAACCTCTACGCCAATAAGGTTAGCAAGGGCGATCATGATCAGTATACCTTCGTCAAGACAGATGTAGGCCCGGTTGAACGCGAGCCTCATATGGTAGCCGTTACCGATGTGGCCCCCAAACTGATCATGACCACCACCAAGAAATGGGAACAGAAATCCCTATGGTTTTACAATGTGAACAAGGATTATGGCAGTTTTGAGTACAACCAGGCCATCAAAGACAAGGTGAATGAGATATTAGAGGATGCCCAGACTCAAAGGGACAGCATTGCCCAACTGACCCACTGGGTGGCCGATAACATCCGTTACTCAGGCTTATCCATGGGAGAAGGCGAGGGCTATACCCTGCATAAAGGCACCACAGTTTTCAGGGACCGCTGTGGCGTATGCAAGGACAAAGCCAGCATGCTGATCACCATGCTTCGGGCCGCCGGATTTGAATCCTATGCAGCCATGACCATGGCCCGATCCAGCATCAAAGACATCCCGGCCGATCAATTCAACCACAGCATCACCATGGTTAAACTTGACACCGGCTACAAATTGCTGGATCCCACCTGGGTGCCCTTCACCCGTGAATTATGGTCAAGCCTGGAACAACAACAGGATTACCTGCCCGGCACACCCGAAGGTTCCGATCTGAAGGAAACGGCCATATCGGCCCCGGAAAATCATTACTTCCGGATCAACGCCACTTCCACCCTGCAAAAGGATGGTACCCTGACCGGTGAGATGAACATTGAAGCCGAGGGCCAATCAGATGGCGCCATCCGGGGTATGTTCACCAGCAATTTCAAAAGCGACTGGGATCGGACCATGGAAAAACTGATTCGCCAGATTGACCCGAATATGGAAATCCTGGAATTAACGTATAGCGATCCTTATGATTATCAGGGTGAAGACGACAACATGAAGATCAAGGTCCGATACCGCATTCCTGATTTCGGCCGGGTGACCAGTGGAGAAATCATCTTTACCCCGGTAGTGGCCAGGGAGATATTTAAAAACGTCAACTACCACCTGAACTTTGATCCCGACATGAAAGAGCGCCAGTATGGCTTCCGCGACCGGTGCAGCCGGCTGGTGGAACTCAGCGAAACCATTACCCTACCTGATTACAAGCAGGCCGCCTATATTCCGGAAGCTGACAAGATCCAGGGTTCGGCCGCCGCCTTCGAGGGGGGATACCAGTTAAACGACGACCAACTGGTGCTGAACGAAACCATCACCTTCAAAAAACGCAAATACAAAGCCGATGCCTGGGAAAACTTCAGGAATGTGGTGAAGCTTCACCAAAAACTGGCCGATGAAAAGGTCATCCTGGAAAAATAAACACTAAATCCTGAAAAAAAGCAATATGAAACGAATATTCCTAATCATATTTACCGCTGCCATAGCTGTTTCATTGAACAGCTGCGACAAGCCTACCAAGAAGCAAAAACAGGCTGATGCCCTTTTTCAGCAAATCACCAAGGTATATACCCTTAAGCCGGATGGCTCGATGAATTACCAATATCAGCACGAGTTGGACATTCACAGCCACTATGCCTTTAACAGCCTCTATGGGGAAACTTTTATTGTTTACAATCCCCAACATCAAAGTTTGGATGTAAAGCGTTCCGAGACAAGGACGGCAGAAGGCGAAATGGTGGCTTCACCAGAAAACGCCTACAATGAAGTGTTGCCGCGGTTTGCCTCCGGTGCACCGCCCTACCATCACCTGCGGGAGATGGTGGTGACCCATACCGGCCTGGAAAAAAATTCCACCATTTTTATGAATTACAGCCTGAAGACAGATGCTGGCTATAAGCCTTTTTTGATGGGCAATGAAGTTTTATCCGAATCTTCACCCGTACGGGAGTTGGTCATTAAAGTGCGTTTCCCCAAGGACAAGGAATTGAATTATCAACTCCTCCATGCCGAGGAAAATCTAAACATCTCGCAGGATGGTGACATGAAGGTCTATAAATGGGTGTTTGAAGATGTCCCGGCCACCTCGAAGGAGGAACATCAACCCCGCCATGACACCCACCGGCCAAGGCTTATCTTCAGCACGGCCTCTTTCGACCGGGCGGCTTCCTATATGATGGAGCAGGTTGACTACGAACTGCCCGCAAGTGTAGAATCGGGGCTGAAAGACCTGATGAAAAACAAAACCAGCCGAATGGACAGCATCATGGCCGTTCAGGACATGGTGGTCAACCACATCAACCATTTTGACATCCCTGCCCGGTATAAAGGCTTCAAGTTCCACTCCAACAACCAGGTATTGGAAAACAATGGGGGTACCACATTTGAAAAAACCGTCCTTTTGACCAGCCTGCTCAAACACCTGGGTATACAAGCCCATCCGGTGGCCATCGAACCCGGCCCGTTTCATCAAAAAGAAACAGGTAACCTGAACAATTTTGTCGAATATTACGTCCAGGTCAATGCCAATGACCAGAAACTTTATCTCTCGGCCATTGAAGACCACTCGTTCAATGGCCTTTACAGGCATGGCGAGCAGGTGAACCTGGTGATCCATAAAGAAGCCGGCGAAACAAAGGTGGTGAAGCCCGAGACACCAACCAGTCAGCAACACCTGGAAGCCAGCTTTGAGATGGAGGATGCCCGGCACATCGAGGGGGAAATCGACGCCACCCTCTCCCATTGCGAAAATCCATACCTTTCCATTCAAAGGGATGAGGGGACCATCAAATCAATGCTTTCCCCGGGCTTCCCTGCTTCAGCAGTAAGTGATTTTACCCTAAAGCAGTCCACGCCCTCACAAACCTCGGTTTCATTCTCGATTGACCAGAATCTCTCTCCTGATCAACAAAATGGTTACCGGTTCATCTCCATTCCTCATACCCAAACCGGACTGGATCAATGGCATATGGAGGTATTGCCTGGCAACAGGAAAGCCCCCCTCCAGGTTGGCTGGCCCCTGGACATCCGGTATCAATACAGCGTTGATCTTCCTGAATCGGTCGAATTGATCAATGAACAAACCCAAATTGAAAAAGATACCGACATAGGCCAATTGCGCATCCATATCGAACCGGGCAACGGCAATGTGTCCATTGACCGCCACCTGCAAATCGACCAAACAATCATCTCTCCGGACAGTTACAAGGCATTCCGCGAAATGATCAGCCTCTGGAGAAAGGATCAATACCGAACCCTGACCTTCAAAAAGGTTGAAAAATAAGAAGAATAACCCTTTCCATTAATAAAAAATCCGGTTCCTCTGGGAGCCGGATTTTTTTTGCCTTCCCCGCTCATTGATGCTTCGAACAAAACAAAAACACAGAAAAAAGTTTTGATCCGGTCAACAGCAAAAGAACTTTATGAATTTAAGGCCCAGTACTATGATTCAGCCTTATAAATTTAGCCATATGAATTTAACCTTATGGATTCGCCATATGACTTCAATCTTATGATCCAATCTTATAATCCGGCTTCATGATTTAAGTTTATGGATCAACCCTATGGCCCCAGCCTAATGCTATGAAGCGTGATATATAATCCGCGCGGATATTGACAGAATTAGCAGGGAATATGTATTTTTGTAAATGGAAACCCTCCAAAAATTCAACCCATGAACCTGACAGCCGACCCGGATTTTTTAATCATAGGGGCCCAGAAATCGGGCACCACATCGTTGTATGAGTATCTTTGCCAACATCCTTCCATTTTACCGGCTTCTAAAAAAGAGATCCATTATTTTGACAAAAATTATTACAAAGGACGGTTGTGGTACCGTTGGCACTTTCCTGAAAAAAAGACGGGTGGTCAGCTTACCGGGGAAGCTTCCCCCTCCTATCTTTTCTACCCGGGAGCCGCCCGTCGCATTTATAAGGCGTTGCCCCGGGCAAGGCTGCTGGTTTTGTTGAGAAATCCGGTGGATCGTGCCATATCCGCTTATTTCCATCAAAGGCAAAAGGGGGTAGAAACCTTATCCCTGGAAGAAGCCCTCAAGAGGGAAGAAAGCCGGCTGGCCAGATACCGTGGCAGACTGGGGTATGGCTGGTTATCGGCCCGGAGCAATAAAAACCTCAGGCGGTTCTCTTACCGCACCAGGGGACTTTATGCCCAACAGCTCAGGGAATATTTGCGGTATTTCCCGCGCGAGCAGGTTTGGATTGAACAGGGGGAGCTTTTTTTCGCCCGACCAAAACAAATGGTCAAAAGCTCGTTGCGGTTTCTTGGCCTTGAAGCATCTTATCTTCCATCCGATGTATATCCCCGTAACGTGCATCACTACGGACAAATCGCCGCATCGACACGGCAGATGCTGGAGGATTTTTACCGCCCCCACAATGAAGAGCTTTACGGGTTACTGGGCAGGCGGTTTGACTGGTAACGGGCCCCTTCTCCTTGCCTATGCGGAAGCTTTGGGGGAACCCGGACCCCTGTTGGCAGCAGGCCGTTAAGCTGTAAGGGTGACATATTTGGACGGCATGAGGAAAGGTTTCAAGAAAAGCTGTCCACCCCCGGAATGTCAAGCGGGGAGCAGTTCCTCCCTGGCTTTGTCTAAGCCAAAGGGATGGGCAGATCTGGAGAAGTGTCGGGGGCGTGAAAAAGCTATGGGAGCGTTAAAAAGTCGGGGGGGTTGTAAGAGCTTCGTGGGGTATAAACGCCTCGGGGGATTGTAAACGCCTTGAGGGGTTGTAAGCGTTTCGGGGGGGTATAAAAGCCTTGGGGGGAATATAAACGCCTCGGGGGGTTGTAAGCGTTTCGGGGGACGTGAAAAATTTTCGGGGGGCTTGCAAAAGTTTCGGGGGGCTTGCAAAAGTTTCGGGAGAACAATAAAAAATCCCGGCCGGGGCGGACCCAACCGGGATTTTAAAAAGTCGGCGATGACCTACTCTCCCGCTTCACGCAGTACCATCGGCGCTGGTGGGCTTAACTTCTCTGTTCGGAATGGGAAGAGGTGGAACCCCACCGCTTTCATCACCTGAAGACCTTTCTGCCGTAAACCGGACACATCCGGGACCGACAGCTTTTGCAATACTTTAATTGAACATATCGAGAGAAGACATCTACACCAGACAAAGAAGCCGATCGGGTGCCAACAGCGAAACGGCCACCGACAATGCGACAACGATCGCTGTCACCGCTGTCACAAGCGCGGCCAGCCAGCCAACGTTGGCAATGGCGACACCATTCAACGAAAGCAGCCCCAGCCACGCAACCGCCTGCAAGGGGGCGATAGCGATCATTGCCGCCGACTTGCCGTCAACGATGTCAACCATCGTCACCGGCGCGACACGCAACAGTTCAAGCGTGCCCTGCTCGCTTTCGGCGGTCAGCGAGTCGACGGTGATCGAGCCGCTGATAAACACCGGCAGAAACACCAACAGCGGCAGTAGGATCGTGTAGGTGAAATCGTAGTAGGGGTTGCCACCGGTGTCAGGCGGCAGCGGCAGCGGCGGATTCGACAGCGAGGCAGCGCGGTCGGCACGAAGGTTTCGCTCAAGAGCGCGCAAGGCCTCTTGACCTTCCGAGACGACTAACGTGGTCTCGATGCTGCCCTCTGGGGCGGTCATCACCACCTCGATACGGCCGTCGCTGCGGGTTGTCTGAAACACCGCGTTGACCGCGCCATCCTGAAAATCAGCGTAGGCCTCGCTTGTCGTTGCGTACCGCGTGCCCTCGATGGCCGGCCGTTCCTCGATGGCCGCCAGCATCTCGTCGGTGGCCTCGCCGGTGACGGCGGCGTCGATCTGATAGCCGTCAACGCTGCCGGGGTCGTACAACGAGACAAGCCCGACAACGAGAAAGCCCGAGAACGCGGCGACAAATAGTTGGATGACGACCGCAAGGATGATCGTCTTTTCGCGGCCCAACACCCGTAGCTCGCGGCCGGCGATCGTCAGTCGTGGGTCGCTGACGCGGTCTACGATGGCACGCCACCGGGCCCGCAACCACTCTTGATCAGCCATAGAGAGTCACCACCCCGAAGTTGTACGCCGCGTGAATCGCCGTTGCGACGACCAGCGACACCAGATACCACCGCAGACTTTTCCGCGCGCCGAGGGCAGCAACACCGGCGGTTACCGTATGCAGTACCAATGGGCCAGCCAACAGCAGCAGCGATGTCGATGGCGTAATCCCGATGCCGGCCGGCTGGAGGGCGGCTTCGCCAAGTTGGAGATTCGGCAAGCCAACGAACTGGGCAACGGCGGTGAACTTCTCGGCGACAAAGAAGCCGATCCCCGAGGCGAGTCCCAACAGCAGCGCGGTTCGCACCGACCGATCAAATCGATCACTCTCGAAGCCGGCGAACACGTGAATGCTTTTGGCAACCTCCTCGACGGCGGCGATCACCACGAGCACCAGCGGGATCGACACCTCGATCGGCAACACGAACAACACGGCGATAGCCAACAGCTCAGCGATAAAGACAAATGGCAAAAACAGCGCGGTCAACACGCCAACCGATCGAACCCCGCTCAATCGCGCATCAAGCGCGTCGAGGAACTTCAGCGGCACCGGCTTCTGTGAAAACATATCCTCCTCGCGGTAGACGCCCGTACCGAGCAGGAATAACACGGCCGCACTCGTGTAGAACGGCCCGGTCGAAAACAGGTAGCTCCCGAGGCTGACAGCCTCACCCTGTAGCTCCATGACCACAAGTGTCAGCGGCGAGATCAGCGCGATCGGCGTCACGTTCGTAAATATCGATGGGATAAACACGTAGCTCGTGAGGAAGACGGTGATCGTGATCGTCACGAACGTGAGTTCCTTGAACGACCGAGCGAACATCGCCCCAAGGAACGTCGCCGCCAAAAACGTCATCGCGATCGGGACGACCGCCGCAACCGACAGCAGTCCTCCACCGACTACCGCGGCGATAGCCGCTGTGACTGTGACAGCGATAACCGCATACGGTAGGGTTTTGCCGGCAACGATATCCAGCCGTTCG
>CAJXLK010000023.1 GCA_913055635.1 uncultured Bacteroidota bacterium | reverse complement strand
TGGCGCTCAACGGGGATGGCAATTACCTGGGTTTCAAAGATATTATAGAAGAATACGGGATCACCAAGTCGGCCAATCTGGCCCATTATTACGCGGGCATCTCTCACCTCAAACTGGGGAATTATGACCAGGCCCTGGAGCATCTCGAAGCCTTCGACGTGAATGATCAAATCATTGAACCTGAAAAGTACGGGGCCATGGGCAATGCCTATCTGGAAAAAGGCAACCAGGAGGAAGCCCTGGAATACTTTGAAAAAGCGATCGAAGCCGATGACAATGCCTTTACCCGGCCAATGTATATGAGCAAAGCGGCCTTTGTCCATGAACAGATGGGTCAGTATCAGAAAGCCATTGAACTTTATCAAAAGATCAAACACAAATACCCCAACTCATCACAAAGTCAGCAGGCCGACAAAAACATTGCCCGGCTCAAAGTACTGGCCAAACGTTAATCAACGGCACACCATTTATTTTAACCAATTATGGCAACAACGCGCGCCGAATCCTCCCATGGGGTCAATTCACAACTCACAGCCAAAGGCCTGAGATTTGGCTTGGTGGTGGCCGATTTTAACCAGGAAGTTACCGGTCAGCTCAAAGCGGGAGCGATCCAGGCATTGCAGGACCACGGTGCCCTGGAAGACGATATCATTTGCCGGCACGTTCCCGGAAGTATTGAACTGACTCTGGGGGCTCAGTTAATGGCTGAGCATTTAAACGTTGATGCCGTTATTTGCCTGGGAAGCGTTATTCAAGGCGAAACAAGACATTTTGATTATGTCTGCGACAGTGTGACCCAGGGAATTACCCAATTGAACCTTCGCTACCAAATGCCCTTTATTTTCGGGGTACTGACCACCGACAACCAGCAACAGGCATTGGATCGGGCAGGCGGTAAATTCGGCAACAAAGGACAAGAAGCCGCCGAAACAGCCATCCGGATGGTTGCCTTGCGGCAGGACCTGGAGCAACAATAACATGACCCCAAGCCGATGTAGCTCAGACGGTTAGAGTGGCTGTTTCGTAAACAGCAGGTCGAGGGTTCGAATCCCTCCATCGGCTCTGTGCTTTTCCCGCTAAATTCCACGCCAGATGTTTTGACTTGTGCGCCATTTTTTGTATTTTAAAGGGTAGTTAAATACAAAAAATCAGATGTATGAGCGTATCAAAAGTCATTGAAATTCTGGCTTACTCCTCGCAGAGTTTCGAGGACGCCACCCAAAAAGCAGTAGACGAAGCTGCCAAAAGCGTTAAACACATCAACAACGTCTGGGTTATTGACCAAAGTTGTAAAGTTGAAAACAACAAGATTGTTGAGTACTGGGTCAAAACCAAGATCAGCTTCCTGGTTGAGCATTAAAGGCTTTAAAACCAATGTCCTGAAGCGCTTTACCAGCCGCTCCATTTAAGGGGTATATCCCAAAATGGCCATTCCCTTGCTAAGCCTTTCACCAGCCATCATGGTTATCTAGAAGTAAAAAACCATGAAGCAACCTCATTTACAAGGGATATCCGTTTATTGGAGATACCCCTTTTTTAAATTTGCCTGTCCTCATCTATGAGCATGAGCAAAGTTATGAGCATGGATAAAGAATTGGGCGCAACGGGGGCAAGAGACCGGATAAGGGTCAAAAACCAAAGCTGATGCGGATAATCGGATTATTGTTGTATATAATGCGGCCTTTTTCATTCAGATTGTAAAGAACCAGCAGACTAACAAAAGAGCCTTCACCAATCTGCTGGCGCAACCCGCCTCCGACAAAATAGTTGTTCAGCCAAAAGCGGTTTCCGCTTTTGCCTATATCAAAATAATCTTTATTGGGAAGATTCAAGGCCTCGTACTCCAGGTGGACCACCAGCCGACCCTTAAACTTAAAGGGGAGGATCTTGTTCAGGTTCTTAATGGCCACAAAACTGGTAAAAACGTTGCCGCCAAAAATGTGGTTGCTGGTGCGCCGGGTAAGGTTGGTATCGCGAAGCAGTGACCTGGAATAGGAATACATATATTTGGCCCCCACCCCTACATCCAGACGCTCACTCAAGTGGTAACCCACCTGGGGCGCCACTTCCACACTTGTTTGAAACTGATTAAATGTAGCCCATAAATACCCCCCAAAAAACAATTTATCCCTGAAGGTGGTATCGGCTTCCTCCTGATCGGGCTGCTTCTTTGTAACTGCATTTTTTTGGGCCAATGCCGGGGTTTGTATCAAAACAACCCCCGTGAAAAGGGCCATGAAAATATATTTTAACATAGAGTCTGCCTCATTTGTTACAAAATTATCTTTTTACAGTTGAAAACTCTTTTTTCATTTAAAAATTGTGGAAACCAAATCACTTAAGGCCAGGATAAAGCAAGGGGCTCATCCCTGGCGGGGGGTCAGTAAAATTGCCCCTGTCCCTGTTTTGAGGCGGATAAACAAGATCCCAGTCACCCTTTTTATCCGCCCGTCAAAAAAACAGCCATTCAACGCGTCAATTGCCATCAATGAATGCATTTAATGGAGTTGGCCTGTTCTCAGAAGAAAAGGGCCCCCGAAGGCGCCCTTTCATTAGATCAGAGGTTAATAAAAAGAGATAGAAGCATCAATGATTGAACCTTTTGTCAACGCAATGGAAGAGGGGTGTTTTACTCATACTTTTTGGGGGTTTCATAACCCTGAAGCACGCGCAGGCCGTTTTCAGCCAGTGCCTGCATTTCATCTTCGCCGGGATAAATGGCCACCGGGGCAATGAAACGCACCATGCTGCGTACATAATCGACGACCATTGGATTATGGGCAATTCCTCCGGTAAGAATAATGGAATCCACTTCACCACTAAGGACAGCACTCATGCCACCAATCTCTTTTCCGATCTGGTAGGCCATGGCGTTTTGAATGAGTCTGGCTTTTTCATTGCCCTCGCGAACCATCAGTTCCACCTCGTAGGCGTCGTTGGTATCGAGGTAAGCCACCAGGCCCCCATGGCCTTTAATCATGCGTTTAATCTCCTGTTGGGTATAGTCATTGCTGAAGCACAGATCAACCAGCTGGCCAACGGGCAGGCCACCGGAACGCTCGGGTGAGAAGGGTCCGTCACCGTTGAGGGCATTGTTGACATCGACGACCTTACCCTTTCGATGGGCCCCAACGGATATCCCCCCACCCAGGTGGGCAACAATCAGGTTCATCTCCTCATAATTGCGGTCGATGCTTTGGGCATGGTTGCGGGCAATGGCTTTTTGGTTAAGGGCGTGAAAAATGGAGAAGCGCTGGAAATAGGGGTGTCCGGAAACGCGGGCCACATCCTCCATCTCATCGACCACCACCGGGTCGGCAATAAAGGCACGGGCATCCGGGAGGGATCGGGCAATGTCGCGGGCAATCAACCCCCCAAGGTTGCTGGCATGTTCCCCGCGTTTGCCTTCCCGTAAATCGGTTTCCATGGCATCGTTGACTTCATAAACGCCCGATTGAACAGGTTTGATCAGACCACCCCGGCCGATAACAGCCGAAATCTGGCGGGGATCAACTTCGCTGTCTTCCAGCTCCTTGAGCACCACATCCTTCCTGAAATGAAACTGATCGGATATGCGGTCGTAGTGTTGCAAATTTTCCGAGGTATGGCGAATGGTTTTGAGAAAAACCGATTTGGTATTTTTAAATACAGCGATTTTGGTGGAGGTAGATCCGGGATTGATGGCCAGTAAGATATAGCGTTTTTCCATAGATTAGAGATTATATGAGACAATCGGTTACATCGCGGCAGCCAGGGCGATCGACATCATTTTGCTCTTCTCGGTGTCGGCCCGTGAAGTCAGCACAATGGGAACCTTCGCCCCCATGATCACCGCGGCGGAGGTGGCACCTCCCATAAACATAAGGGTTTTATATAGCACATTGCCACTGTTGAGTTCGGGGGTCATCAAAATATCTGCATCACCGGCTACAGGGCTGTATATTTTCTTATGTTCGGCAGCCTCTCTTGAAACGGCATTGTCAATGGCAAAAGGCCCGTCGACGATACAGTCCTTCAACTGGCCGCGGTCGTTCATTTTGGCCAGCATAGCGGCATGGGAAGTGGACTCGATCTTGGGATTGACCACTTCCAGGGGGCCAAGCACCGCAACTTTGGGCTCGGGAAAGCCCAGGCCATGATAAACTTCCACCGCATTGTTGATCATATCCACTTTCTCCTGAAACTCCGGGGCGATGTTCATAGCCGCATCGGTTACCCCCACAAGTTTATGATAATGAGGGGATTCAACCAGGGCAAAATGACTAAGGGTACCCCCTTTCCTCAGCCCCTGCTCTTTATCCAGGACTGCTTTCAGCAAGGGCGCAGTGCTGACCAGTCCTTTCATCAGAATGTCGGCTTCTCCCTGACGAATCAGGGCAACCGCCTTGCGGGAAGCTTCACCCGGATCGGGCTCATGATGGATGGCCAGGTCATTGGCGTCCATGCCCAAATCGCCTGCAATGCGCCTGATCTTTTGCTCGTCTCCAACCAGTACCGGACTGATGATGCCTTTTTCGATGGCTTTGTGCACGGCCTCCAATACAGCCTGATCACCGGCTGCCGCAATGGCCAGCCGTTTGGTAGGCTTTTTTTCAGCAATGTCAATCAGATCATCAAGGTGTTTTAAATCCATATTTATTGGGTTTGGTTTTTGCCTTCGATGATTCTCTGGGTATCCCGGGCAATGACCAACTCCTCATTGGTCGGGACGATCATGGCCGTTACCTTCGAGTTATCGGTGGTGATCACTTTTTGTTCTCCTTTTACCCCGTCGTTTTTGCCGGGATCAAACTCAACACCCAGGTACTCCAGCCCCCGCAGGGATCCTTCACGGGTTTCATAATCATTCTCCCCTACACCACCGGTAAAGACGATCAAATCAACACCGCCCATTGCAGCAGTATAAGCCCCGATGTATTTCTTCACCCGGTAATCATACATTTGAAGGCCCAGTTCGGCCCGCTTATTGCCTTTAGCTGCTTCTTCCCTGATCTCCCTCATATCAGGTGAAACACCGGTTACTCCCAGCATGCCGCTTTTCTTATTGATCAGGGTATTGGCCTGTTGGATGTCCAGATTTTCTTTTTCCATAATGAAGGTAAAGGCCCCCAGATCAAGATCGCCTGAACGGGTGCCCATAATCAAACCTTCCACTGGTGTAAGGCCCATGGAAGTGTCGACGGATTGGCCATGGTCGATGGCGGTGATCGAGGCCCCATTGCCCAGGTGACAGGTAATGATTCGCTGATCCTCTATGTTGACATTCAGGTGCTTGCAGGCTTCTTCCGCCACATAACGGTGGCTGGTCCCATGAAAACCATACCGGCGTACACGATGCTTTTCGTACATCTCGTAGGGTAAACCGTACATGTAAGCATAAGCAGGCATGGTTTGATGAAATGCCGTGTCGAATACGGCCACCTGCTGAACACTGGGCAGGAGCTTTTCAATGGCCCTGATGCCCTTCAGGTTATTGGGGTTATGCAGGGGAGCCAAAGTGCTGAGCTGATCAATCTCGCTGGCCACTTGTTGGTCAATCAAAACGCTTTCGCCAAATTTTTCCCCGCCATGGGCCACGCGGTGGCCTACCGCATCAATTTCATCGTGGGATTCAATTGTGCCATAGTCCTCACTTACGAGCAATTCCAGGATATGTTCAATGCCTTTGGTATGTTCCGGCACATCATAGTTAAATTTTTCTTTCCGCCCATTGCACTCGAGTTTGACGAATGAATCTTCCAGCCCAATCTTTTCTACAATCCCCTTGGTCAGGACGGTAGCATCCTCCATGTTGAAAAGCTGAAATTTAATGGATGAACTCCCGCAGTTTAATACTAATACCTTCATAATCTTTTATGGTTTTGTCTGTTTATTAATCGAATTTGGATGCGATCAGGTTACTGTTGTTCATTGGCTGCCTGGTTAGCGGTGATAGCCACCAGGTTGACAATATCCTCGACCGAGCAACCCCGTGAGAGGTCATTGATGGGGGCAGCCATTCCCTGGAGGACCGGACCGGTTGCCTCGGCATGGGCCAATCGCTGCACCAGTTTATAGGCGATGTTCCCGCATTCCAGATTCGGGAAGATCAACACATTGGCTTTACCGGCAATGTCACTGTCCGGGGCTTTCTTTTTACCAATGGCCTCTACCAGGGCCGCATCCGCTTGCAATTCGCCATCGATCTTCAATCCGGGCTGCTTCTCGCGGGCAATCTTAGTTGCTTCGATGACTTTGTCAACCATCTCATGTTGGGCGCTGCCTTTGGTGGAAAAACTCAGCATCCCAACCCGGGGTTCAAAACCAGCTATGGCCCTGGTGGTATCGGCCGTGGCCACGGCTATCTCGGCCAGCTCCTCCTTGGTCGGATCGGGATGAACAGCACAATCGGCAAAGACCAGCAATCCGTCTTCACCATATTCCTTATCTTTTAAACTCATCAGAAAAGCACCGGAAACCACACTGATGCCCGGTTTGGTCTTGACAATCTGAAAAGCCGGACGCAACACATCACCAGTGGCATTTTCCGCGCCGGCTACCTCCCCATCAGCATCACCGTTCTTAATCATCAGGGTAGATAAATAAAGGGGATCTTCCACCAGCTTAGCGGCCTCCTCGCGGGTAAGACCTTTGTGCTGCCTGAGCTCCACCAGCAAGTCGATGTACTTATCCCGCTTGTCATGATTGGCCGGATCAATAATGGTAGCTTGTTCAATATGAGCAAGCTGATGGTTGGAGGCTTGCTGTTTGATCTTTTCCGGGCCACCCAGTAGGATAACCTGCGCCAGGCCTTTGCGGAGTATTTCGTTGGCCGCTTTCAGGGTCCTCTCCTCGGTTGACTCGGGCAATACTATGCGTTTATTAACCTTTTTGGCACTATCCTGAATCTGTTTTATTAAGTCCATGCTAATCAATTATTTATATATTTCACATTTGCGCTCGTAAAGATAATCAAAAATGGCTTTTTTGTCCAACATAAATCATGAAATATGTCAGGGCCATATGTGTTCCATAACAATCCCGGCCAGCCAAATCCTATCGGGGATTTGAGGCACGCCACGATCCGACATCTGTCCGGCAATTCGCGGGTGTTATCCCGTCTCCAGGGCGAAAGCCTTATCAGTAAGAGAATAAGCAAGAACTTATCAAGGCTTTTCTAGGAGCCGGCTAAGTTTTCCGGTAAAAAAGGAGATTCCCTAAAAGGGATTCTGACAAGCGACCCCGCTAAGCGGGGGTCTGAAAACCTACCCCGCTAAGCGGGATTCCGACAAGCGACCCCGCTAAGCGGGGGTCTGAAAGCGGGGTTCTGGAGGGGGAAGAACCGGCTAGATAAATTGGTTCCAGATGTGCCAGGCTTGTTCAGCCTGGTGGCGCAGCATATTGTAGCCGTTTTCCACAGTAGCCCCGCGTTTTTGCCCTTCCCGGAGAAAAGCGGTTAGCGGGGGATTATATATCAAATCAAAAAGCAGGTGGTGCGGGCCAATGCCATCATAGGGGATGTCAGGCCGACCATCGGTATGGGGATACATCCCCAGCGGAGTGGTATTGATGATAAGCCTGTTGTGGGCCACCACCTCCGGGGTTAATTGCCCGTAGGTCAACACGTCTGAATCGCTGTATTGACCGTTTTCATTGTGTTCAGAACGCGAAACCCATTGGACATGAATGCCCAGTTTCCTCAATACATAGCCTGCAGTATGGGCAGATCCTCCGGTTCCCAATATCAAAGCGTTGCGGTGGTCTTCATTGAGAAAGGGTTTCAGGGCCTGTTCCAACCCATAGGCATCAGTGTTAAAGCCCAGTGGCTCTACGGGTTCCCCTTTCTCCCGGATGAAAGCAATGGTATTGACCGACCCGATTTCGGCGGCTTCATCCTTAATCTGCCACAAAAAAGGCATAATTTGTCTTTTGTAGGGGATGGTGACATTTAATCCGCAAAGCCTTGGAAACTGACGCACAAGGGAGGGGAATTCTCCGATGCTGGCCAGGGGAAACAACCGGTATTGGGCTTGAATCTGCTCACGCCTGAATTTTTCCCTAAAATAATCCGGGGAAAAAGAATGTTCCAGGGGATAACCAATCAGACCAAAGAGCTTCATGGCCTCGATTTTGTCCGGTTTACCCCCTCTATAATAAAAATGACCGCGAAGCCTGCCAGGGCCAAAAGAACCGCCTCAAGCAACAACGGATCCTGGCCGGTTTGAGCGGTAAAATGTGTGGGAAGAATATTTTTCTCCACCAGGGGTTCCACTTCCCCGTGACGGTTGGTAAAAGTTTCAGTGGCCATCCTCCAGGGCCATATTTTGTTGAGCGAGCCAATCATAAAGCCCGATAAAACGGCAATGGTCAGGTCATGATATTTGCGCAGGAACCAGGACAGCACGTTGGAAAAGGCAATGATGCCAAACAGGGCTCCTGCTGCCAGTATTCCAAGCACATAGAGGTCGATGCTGCCCACGGCTTCAATGACAAACTGGTATTTGCCCAGTAAAAGCAGGATAAAAGCCCCGCTAATGCCCGGCAGTATCATGGCACATATGGCCAGGGCCCCGGACAGAAAAATAAACCAGCCAACTTGCGGGGTTTGGGCCGGGGTAAGCTGGGTGATAAAATAAGCAGCGACGATGCCGGCCAAAAGCGCAATGATCCGGGCTAAATTCCAGGAGCCAATCTTGCCGGCTATATAAAGGGCCGAAGCCACAATCAAACCAAAGAAAAAGGACCTGACCAATATGGGGGCCTCATGCAGGAGGTGTTCCAGGAGCTGGGCCAGTGAAAACACACTGATCAGAATCCCCAGCAAAACAGCGGCCAAAAATGAACCGTTGATGCCCTTCCAGAAGGCAGGCAGGCCTTGTTGGAAAATCTTCCGTACCGAATTCAGGTTGATCGACTTGATGGAATTGACCAACTCCTCATAGATCTCGGTGATAAAGGCGATGGTTCCTCCCGAAACACCGGGTACAATATCCGCTGCTCCCATCCCCATCCCTTTAAGGGTCAGGATCAAATAATCAAAGATATTTCTTTTCACAGGGGCACTCATTTTCAAGGTTCCATAAAAAAACTTCGCCATCGCAAAGTTTACGGGCGAAGTCATTGCAATTGTCGGGGTGGCGTCTAGTGATTTTTCATTTCCTGGGGCAGAAACTGAAAAAAGGTATCCCCTCTTAAGCCAGTGCGGAGCGTCTCCAGGGGAATGACCTCCGGAAAAGCAATATTACCCAGGTTGACATTGCTGCCAAAATGCTTGATAAACCATACCTGTTGATTTTTCTGGGGGGCTTCCCAGATGATGTTTTCCATCCTGACGTGGTGGGAAATATCGTCAATCAGTTCGGTTTTGGCTGAACCATCTTTATTATAAATTCCAATGGTTCCGCTTTCCCGGGCTTCAGCGATAACCTTGCTGCTGCCGGCTTCCAGCTCCGATCTCATCATTGAGACCCACTGGTCGGGGGTGATCACATCCTCAGCCCGCTTGGAGCCGACTTCTGATAAGACCGTAAAATCCTGCGACAAGCGGTTAATGTCCTTGAGCTTATCTTCATGGGAAAGGTGTATCGAACCATCTGAAATCTCTGCCATCTCCACCTTATATTGGCTCAGGAAATGCCGGAAATCGTCAAACATATCCCGGATCTTATAGACCTCATAGAGGGTTCCGCCAAAATATGGCTCAATCCGGGCTTCCTTATAGAGGCGCACCTTATCTGCGAGCCGTTCAGTCACCAAAGCGGTTCCAAAACCAAGCTTCACATAATCCACGTAGGAACCGGCACTCTGGATATAATCCTCAACTTGCCTGAGACTTAACCCCTTATCCATAACCATGGTGATGCCATGATTGCGTTTTTTCTGCTGGCGTTCCGGAATATAGGGTAAATTTGCATTCATAAAGGTTATTTTTTTAAGTAATTTGATTTTTCAACAGTTTCTTGATTTCTCTGGAACGTTTGGCTTCCGGACAAACTTTGAAAAATTCCTCATAATAGTCGGCATCCATGAGCATACCTTTTTTGAAGGAGCGGACAGCATTGCGCAGGCGGTCGGTCTTATAGTAGAGGGCAGCCAGGCGGAAATAAAGCAGTGGGCTGCTGGCGTGCATTTCAAGTCCCTGTAGCACATATTTCAGGGCCTGGTCATACTTCTGATTGTGGATCAACTCATCGGTCAAATGAATCCAATGGCTTAAGGTTTCGGGTTTCAACTCCACGGCTTTCAGATAGGCTTTGGCCGACTCCTTGTACATCCTCAGCCTGGAATTGATGTTGCCGTAAAGGACAAAGAGCTTATAATCGCTATCATCCAACATGGTGGCGCGTTTTGCATAAAACAGGGCATCCCACAGATGTTCCTGGCGGAAAAGCACCCGGGCAATCCCGTAATATACGCCTGGATTATAGGATTCCAGCTTCAGGGCTTTCTGATAGTGTCCCAGTGCGTTTTCATCCTGGCCCTCGCGGTAATAACAATTGGCCAGGAAGAAATGGACTTCAGCCGAATCAGGGTCCCGCTCAAGGTACTCCAGGTAGTTGTCGATGGCTTTTCGCTCATGCCCCTGTTCATCCTGAAGCATGGCCAGTTCAAACAGGGCATCGGCATAATCGGGATTAATCGCTACTGCCATTTCGTATGCATCCAGGGCATTGGCCAATTGAGCGGTTTCATGGTAAAGCTTGCCCATGGAAAACCATATGTGCTCACTGTAGGGCTCAATATCCACATATGTCAAATAAAACGACAGGCTTTTTTTCGGTTGATCTGTTTTTTCATAGCAATAGGCCAGGTCATAGATGATCAGTAAATTTTTGGGTTCCAGTTCATGGGCCTTTTTAAGATATTTGATGGCTGCCCGGTGCATGTCGGAAAACTGAAGGGTCTGGGCAATATTCTGCAGCAGTTCAAGGGTTTCTTCCCGGTCGCTGACTTGCTCCAGGGCATTTTGATAATGTTTTTCGGCCGTTTGCTGATCCCCCAGCAATAAATAAGCGTGGCCGAGGGTGATATAAAATTCGTTGTTGGAAGCTTCCAGCCCCTGTACTTCCTTAAGGGTGGATAAAGCGCGTTTGGGATTTTTGTTGCGCAGATGAATCTGGGCTTTTTTTACCTTCAGGGCGAATGCGTTGGGATGAAGTCTGAAAGCATACCGCACAGCATGAAGGGCTTTGCCTGTTTTGCTGACATCCAGATAATGGTCAATGATCTGCTCAAAATCTTCCACATCAAAATAATACTGCTCCCCTTCTCCAAGCATTTTCTCATACCGGGCCAACAATTCGTCAAACTGATTGTCTCCGAAATAATTGGGTCGATGACTTCCTTTCATAAAGCCGCTTTTAATCGCTGTAAATCTATAAATAAAATTGATATCGACAAGCCTTTACCAGGCAAACCTTTTGCACGTTTTGTTAACATAAGCCTATTGGTCTAAAAGCCTTTGAAAATAGGTTCTGGCTTGATTCCGATATTCGGCCAGCAGGGGTATAAGGCTGCTGTTGGCCAGATCCCGTTCAAGTTGGCTCATGTGTTGTTCCAACTGATGTTTGAAAGCCTCGGCTGACCGGATATACCTGACTTTACTTTCGCGCGTGGTGACTTTTTGGTACATCTCATAAAGGCCATAATAGGCATCATTAAATTGAATCAGGCGAAAAGCGGTTTCTTTTCCGTACTGAGCGATTAAAACCCGCAACAACGCACGTTCGGGATTGAACCTGTCGGCATTCCACAAATATTCAGCCAGTGTACGGAGCCTGATTTGATCCAATGCATCACGGGGAGAGATATCGGCATAAAAGCCGTTGTTTGAACGATGGAATAGACCCTTGGGAAGGTCCAGCATGAAATGCCGGAAAAGACTTGCCATGCGAGCCTTCCCCGGATAGGCCCTTAAAAATTCTTCGCGGCCGTATGGGTGGATAGAAAGACTGAAAAAGCCTGGTGCCCGGCCCACCCGTTTTCGGACATAGGCTACCTCTGATTGATCCACAATCAAGGGATGTCCCACTGCGCCGGTCCATAAAAATTTAACCCGCTCAGGCACTTTCTTGAACAACTCGTTCAAATACAACTCCCCCCTGCCATGACTTTTGAGTATACATGCATTGTTGTGCCAAACCGGCAGATAAGCCACCTCGGTCTCGCCCCCACCAATGGAGGTTAAGTTTCCGATCAACTCAGTGTGCACATCCAACATGTTTTGATATTTCTGAGGGTTTAAGTCTTTGGTAAGTTTTACCGTGCAACTGTCAGGCGCCCCCTTCCCTTTAGGGGCATCCATCCTCACAAGAACCCTTTTAAAATCATGGGCCCTGCTGTATCGGACAAGCTCGTATAACTTTTGTTCATGAGCCAAAGCATTGTCCGGGTCAAAATTCTTCAGGGGAGAATGTTGATAGGGGCGGACCGACAGCCCAGGAATAAACAATGCGGCATGGAATGAGGCCTCACCCATTTCTCTTATCATTCTCTGATTATCAAGTGTTTGATAGGGCGGCTCCACTTTCAGGTGAATCCGGTTGAACCGATTGCTGGTGAGAAAATCCAATGCAGCCGACATGCCCTCACCCCGTGGACAATACACACTCCTTTGGTGAACATCCGGATAATCGATGATGTCGGCATGGTGATATTGGCCCTGTGGCTGATCCAACAATTGAACCAGGCTGGTTGCTCCGTAGTATACCCCCAAAGGTTGATGGCCATCTATGTGTACCAATGGAGAGGGGTTGGTGGTTTGATGGATGAAATAAGCCTGGGCATTGTCGGGCAGATTCGAATAGGGCAACTTTGAACGATGCGCCTTGTTCAATGCGTTGTTGCCCAATGAAAAGACGATGGAGCTCTGCTGAATTTCTTCCGCGCCAAGGGAATCCACCATTGGTATGTTAAGCTGGCCACCCGCTGCCCCGGGCTGAAGAATTTTTCTGAGTTCATCCTGCAACAGCTTGGCCGCTTCTTCAACCAGCGGGGCCGGCCTTCGGGGAATAACAATAACGGGGATGGATTGACTGACAGAGGAATCAAGAAGGCTATAACTTGGCCCGGGCTTCATTTGCTTGGGCCGTGGAATAATCAGATCATAGGGGGTAAAAGTGCTATCCTGCCATGGGCGGATCTTTTCGTAGAGGGAAAAGTTGCGGGGGGTAAAACTGAAATGGACCTGGTCCACCCACATGGTACCGGCGCCTTTAAGGCCAAAGAACAACCTGACATAGCGGGTGTTCTCAGGCAGATCGCCGTCCGAAAAGGGGAACTTGTGGCTAATCCCCCGTACCCTGGTCCAATCCAGCCGATCGATATTCCAAAATCCGGCAAAAGGCAGGGCCTTGAATTCATTGTCGAATCGCTTGCCGGTAAGGGGATGTTTGCTGGAACCGCCAATGCGCACCTTATTTTTGTTGTAATAGTAAACGCGCACATCTATGGCATCTTCCAACCTGCTGCCCAATCGCTCTTTATAAGGAGAAATATTTTCCAGGCGAATGGAGTAAGACAACCGGTAATTGCCCGGGATGACCTTTATATAGTCGCTGAGCATCCCCGAGCCCTCCTGAACCACTTCATCTACATCTTCCCGCCTTATCTTCACCGCATGACGGCCCCCTGAAACCTCTTCCCCGCCATATTCCGGCTTGTCTGCATCGACCCACTCGGTGGCATTGCCCACCTCCGTCCAGCCAACCAGTTCGTAGGTATTAAGCCGGTCATTGAAATATCTGCCCCGTTCAAAGGAGGGATTGATGACCTTATTGCCCTCTTCCTGCTCCTTGATGCGACGTTTCAGGGGAATATTAAAGGGTGCCCTGCTCGACCAGGCAGCTTTATTAATCGTTACCCGATTATCCTTGCCACACCCCGTGCAGATAGATGCCAGCAGTAAAACAATCAGCAACAAACGAAAAAGGCGCATCATTCCTCCTTATTTAAACGGCTCAAAATCCACAAATATAAGATTTATCCATTTAAATATAAATAATTATTCAAAGCAAACCAAACGGGACGGGAGATGCCCTGAACAATCTCAGGCCGTTTTGCGGTACCGCCATACCGCCAGGCCCAGGCTCAGGAAAGCATATATAAGCAAACTGTAAAATTCCTGCCATATATCAGCAAAACCCGAACCTTTTAAAAGGATCATCCGGATGATGCGCATCAGATAAGCAATGGGGTTGATCACGTTCACTTTATTGGCCCAGTCAGGCATGCTTTCAGTTGGGGTGAATATGCCGCTCATCAGGATAAAAACCAGCATAAAGAAAAAGGTGACAAACATAACCTGTTGCTGGGAATCAGATATTTCTGAAAGGAAAAGACCAAATCCCAGGATCACCAAAAGATAAACAACGGTTACCCCAAAAAGTACCCATAAACTTCCCACAATGGGTACGTCAAAGATTAATCGCCCCAAAAGCAGGCCAAAAGCCAACTCAAATAAAGCAATGATCAAAAAAGGCAGCAATTTACCGATAATGAACTGATATTTTTTGATGGGCGTCACATTGATCTGCTCAATGGTGCCCATTTCCTTTTCCCTTACAATGTTCATGGCTGTCAGAAAAAGGCTGATAATGGTCACCAGTATCACCAGTATTCCTGGGACCATATAAATCTTATAGTTCATTTCGGGATTGTACCAGTAGGAATAGACCACCTCCAGGGGCTGCTGTTTCTGAGCCGCCACACCCTGGGTCCATTCTACCGCGATGTGCTGGTTGTAACCGGAGATGATGTGATTGGAATAGGCCTGTATCAAACCGGCGGCATTGCCATTGATGGCATTGATCAGCAATTGTAACGAAGCCTGGTTTTTCCGGCGCAGGTCACGTTCGAAGCCTTCCGGAATGTTTAAGATCATCTCTGCTTCGTTTGTCAGTAGATCCTCCCGGCCATCCTCTACATTGAATGAACGGCCCTCCAGATGGTAAAAAGGCGAAGCCTCAAATTTATCGACCAACCCCCGAGACGTGGAAGATAGATCCTGATCCACCACGTAGATGTCGATGTTTTTCATGTCGAATGTCGCGGCATTGACCAGGATAATAAGCTGGATAAAGGGCATTAATATGATCAGCGGAAGCATCGTCCGGTTGCGAAGGATCTGTATAAACTCTTTTTGTAACAAGAATCGTATCGTCTTCATGGCAATGGCGTTTTAAACATTGAAAAGCCTATTCCAGTCTTATCTTAAAATTTTTGATGCTCAAACCGATAAAAATGGCCGTCATCCCCAAGAGCACCAGGGTTTCTTTCCAAACAAAAACGAAACCGGTGCCTTTAATCATGATGTGCTTGATCAGAATGATAAAATATTTGGCCGGTATGATGGTGCTCAACCACTGCAGGGGCCAGGGCATGTTTTCAATGGGAAAGATGAAACCCGACAGCAGCATGGTAGGGAGCATCAGGGCGAACATGGAAATAAACATGGCCACCTGCTGGGTGGGGCTGACCGTCGAGATGAATATGCCCAGGGAAAGGGCCATTATGATGTAAAGCAGGGTTTCCCCCAGCAAAAGGACAACGTTTCCATGAACCGGCATATCAAAGACCAGATATCCCAGGGCCAATATGGCCACCCCATTGAGGAAGGCCAGGGCCACATAAGGCATTACCTTTCCGGCTATGATCTGAACTGATTTAAGGGGCGAGACCAGCAATACTTCCATGGTGCCCATTTCCTTCTCACGGGTAATGGAAATGGAGGTCATCATAGCGGTTACCAGCATTAAAATCAGGGCCATGGTACCGGGGACAAACATATAAACCCCTTTCAGTTCATTGTTGAACAGCATGCGGGGTTTGGGTTTGATCGCCGGCATATTGCCAGAAGACACTTTAATATGGCGCGAATAGTCATTGATGATGCCGGAGGTATAGCTTTGCAGCAAATTGGCCATGTTGGCATCGGTGGCATCCAGCAAAATCTGGACCTGGGCCGATTGCTCATGGTGCAGTTTTTCATCAAAATCAGATTCAAATACGATGACTTCCTTGACATCTCCTTTTTCAAATGTGGCCTCGATCTGCTGTTCATCTTCGATGGTTTTGGCCAGTCTGAAATAGTCAGAAGAAAGGAGTTTGTCGGTAATTTCGTGCGTTACTGCATCCTTTGATTTATCGTAGATGGCGATGCGGGCTTCTTTGATCTCATTGGTTACCACATATCCAAAGATCAGAATTTGGGCGATGGGCATGCCAAAAAGGATAAGCAGGGTTCGCTTATCGCGGAAAATGTGGATGAACTCTTTGCGCACAAATCCAAAAAATCGTTTCATAGCTGAGGTTTTACCGGTTAATCAAAATCACCGGGCGATTTGGACAAAAACCTGGTTCATATTGGCAGCCTGATATTTCTCTTTCAGGCGGGCCGGGGTATCCAGTGCTTCAATCCGCCCCTGGTCCATGATGGATACCCGGTTGCAGTATTCGGCCTCGTCCATGTAATGGGTGGTGACAAAAACGGTCACTTCCCGGGAAGCCGTTTCGTAGATCATCTCCCAGAACTGGCGGCGGGTTATTGGATCGACACCGCTGGTGGGTTCATCCAGAAAAACGATGCGCGGGGAATGGATGATGGCAATGGAAAAGGCCAGCTTTTGTTTCCAGCCCAAAGGGATCTGGGCAATCTTTTTATCGATGGCATGGGAAAAATTCAGTTTCTCCAGCAAATAAGCGGTTCTCTCCCGGATCCTTTTGCGCGGCAGGCCATAAATGCCGCCATAGAACCTGAAATTTTCCCGCACGGTTAAATCCTCGTACAGGGAAAATTTCTGGCTCATATAGCCAATGCTGCGCTTGATCTTTTCCTTTTGGCGATAAACATTGTAACCGGCCACGGAGATTTCGCCCGAGGTGGGGGCCGACAAACCACAAAGAATGCGCATGGCAGTGGTTTTCCCTGCGCCGTTGGCGCCAAGAAAGCCAAAAATTTCGCCTTTTCTTACCTGAAAAGTAAGATGGTCGTTGGCGATAAAGTGGCCAAACTTTTTGACCATGTTCCTGGCTGTGATCATATACGGGGTTTCCATCACAAGGCTATTGATTCATCAAATCCATAAAACAATCTTCAATGGTGGGGTTGGCCCGGGCCACTTCCACCGAGGTATGGTTTCGCTCACGGAGAAATTGTTTCAGCCGGGTTTCATCCAGGTCGTCGCTGTGGGCCGTCAGGTGCATGGAATCACCAAACGGATACACCGCAGCCAAATCCGACCACTCCCGCAGATCCAGCAACAACCGGTAAGGATGGTCGGCCTTGGCGATCCAGAGTTTTTTGGGAAAAGCCTCAATGATCCGGGCAGGGGCATCCATTTTCATCAGCTGGCCCTGCTGTATCAGGGCCACCCGGTCACACAAACCGGCTTCATCCATATAAGGGGTCGAAACCAGGATGGTAATGCCCTGTTGTTTAAGCTTGAGCAACATGTCCCAGAATTCCTTCCGCGAGACTGCATCTACCCCGGTGGTGGGTTCATCCAGGATCAGCACTTCGGGTTTGTGGATCAGGGCACAGCTCAAAGCCAGCTTCTGTTGCATCCCCCCGGACAGGTTCTTTGCCAGACGGCGCTTAAATGGCTCGATCTGCTGATAAATATCGCGGATCAGATGATAATTGGCTTCAATGGTGGTATCAAAAATGGTGGCAAAGAAATCCAGATTTTCTTCCACCGTTAAGTCACCATAAAGGGAAAAATCACCGGGCATGTATCCGATCAGCCTTCTGAGCTTGCGGTATTCGCCCACCGGATCGTATCCCCTGACGCGGACCTGTCCCTGATCGGGGATCAACAAAGTGGTAAGTATACGGAACAGGGTGGTTTTGCCTGCCCCATCGGGTCCGATAAGGCCAAAAAGCTCGCCGGGATCCACCTCAAAGCTAGCCTGTCTTAAGGCTGCCGTGCTCCCGTAATGCTTGCTTATATGATCAACTGTTACCGCCGCCATGGTCTTCTTGGTTTTTAAAGTTCACCTCCCCGGGCATCCCGATTTTTAAGGTGCCATCGTTGTCCACGCGGACTTTAACGGCATACACCAAATCCACCCGTTCTTCCTTGGTTTGAATGATCTTTGGGGTAAACTCTGCCCGGGGCGATATCCAGGTCACCTGACCCTGAAAAGCCTGGTTTTCTGTTGCATTCTTATCGACCAGCACCTCAAC
This sequence comes from uncultured Bacteroidota bacterium, assembly GCA_913055635.1. Taxonomy (GTDB): domain Bacteria; phylum Bacteroidota; class Bacteroidia; order Bacteroidales; family UBA12077; genus JAGXLC01. The sequence goes on along the minus strand of CAJXLK010000023.1, from coordinate 52,567 downwards.
AGGCTGTCCAATCTCAACATCAGGCAGCTGAGCCCCGCTGATATAAACCCGGAGGGTCATCTGTGACAAATCAGCGATTTTATATACGGGTTTTCCCGGGGAAGCAACCTCACAGGCTTCCAGGTATTGCTCCAGAACAGTGCCCCGGATTGGGTTGGTGATTCGGCATTTGTTGATCTGGGTCTCCAACTCGCCGATTTGTTTTTGTAAAACTTTTCGTTCGGAATAAACCGATTGCTTCTGGGTGCGGATGGATTGAAGCTTTTTTTGGGCCACATGCAACTGGCCGGTGATGTTGTCATATTGCTGAGGGGTGGCAGCTTGTTCTTTCAACAATCGTTTTATCCTTGATTGCTCGGTTTTCAGGGTTTTGATCTGCTCCTGCTGGACGTCGGCCTGGGCCCGAATATTGGCCAGTTTTGCCGAAAGAGAGTGGATCCGTGCCTGAAGCTGTTCCCTTTTGGCTGCAAGCGAAGAGGTATCGATCCATCCAACGGTTTTGCCCGCCTGGAGGGTCTGGCCTTCCTGCACTTGTAATTCTGTGAGCTCACCCTGCGACTGAGCCGAAACCATGATCTCGCGGGCTTCAAAATTGCCATAGGCATCGGACTTTTCCTCCTGCGAGGAACAGGCTGCAAAAAACACAGCAACTGTGAATGAAAGTATTTGAAAAATGGTGCGTTTCATGATCTTCATTTTTATTGCATTTTACCGGTTGTTAACTGATAATGGGCTTTGGCCCTTAACAATTCTATTTGATGTCTTTCATGGGTGATCCGTGCTTGGGTGAGTTCATTGAGATCGGCAATGTAATCGGCCGAGGTGATCACCCCGTTCTTCAGTTTGGACCGGGCACTTTGGGTGACCTGGCGCCGCAGGTTAATGATCTGATCATCTTTCTCAAGGGCCTTTTGATACTGGCTGATGGTGGATTCAATCCGGGAGAGTTGTACCTGAATGTTTTGATTAAAGGCACGCTCCCGGGTGTCTATTTTTTCCCGCTCAATCCGGGTGATTTGCCTTTGGCGTTGATTTTGACCCCAATCCCAGATATTCCAGCTTAAACGGGCTCCTACATAGTAAAAGCCCTTGAATTGATCGCTGAGCATGTTCAATCCCGGCTTGCCGTAACCCACCTGGGCAAAAGCCGATACGGTGGGGCGCCTTTCGGAGCGGATAACCTGACTTTGGGCCTTTAGGCGCTGACTCCTCAGGTCAAAGAGCTTATTCTCGGGTCGCTCTATTTTCGCGGAGGATTCGACTTCCAACTCCGGGGGGTCAAGGACCATGGAAGAATCGGTCTTCAGACCGGTTAATTCACCAAGCACCTGGTAACTGGCGTGAACCTGTACGGTCAATTCATCCATGTTTTGCTCCAGGTGAAGCTTTTCAGCCTGAATGGTTTTTAAATCAGAAGGCAGCAGCGTGCCATGCTCGACGGCTGCCTTGACCGTGGCTAGCTTGCCATCAAGTTCTTTCCGGGTCGATTCAAGGATGTCGCGCTGTTTGTTCAACAGCAAAATTCCAAAGTAAACCTCCATGACCTGTTCCTTCACCTGATGCAGATCCACCCGCACCGATTGGTTGTCGACTTTTTCCCCGATGCGCTCCGACTTACGGGAAGCCTTCACCATCCCCCCATCATACAGCAGCTGAGAGATCTCCACGGTGGCCTTGTACTGATCGCGCGATGGCGTCGGAAAATCGGCTTCAAAAGGCAGATCCGGATCAATCTGCACCGTTTCACTCTGATAGGTGGCCTGGGCCGAGAAATCCAGCCCGGGATACCAGCGCGATTTTAAATTTTTCAACTTCAGCAGGGTCTGCTTATGGATCAAAGGTTTCTGGTCGGCCACGGGTTGATTTTGTTCGAGCGCATCCAAACACCGGGCCAACTCCAATGTATCCACCTGTGCAAATGATGCCTGCGTTAATAATAACAGTAAGACAGCAATTCTTCTCATGATTGAAGGGCATTTATTACAAAATTCGAAACTACCTGATAACGCTCCTCTAAAAAGGCTTCGTAGGCCCGGCCATCGTTGTCGAACATAATCCGTTGCAACAAAGGCCGGCCTGCCACCGGAAAAATGCACAGCGAAAGCACATTGATCATCAAATGTTTCGGATCCATCGAACGGTGGTCGTTATCCTTTAAAGACCTCTCTACTTGCTGAAGAATCTCGGAAGGATCAATACCGGCCTCTACAAACACCTGAAACAGCCGGTCGGGATCCCGCTGAAGCTCATGGATGATGAACATCGGAACAAATGGGTTTTCCAGCAGAACCCGCATGTATTCCCTGATAAAGTGATCCAGCTTTTGGGTCAGGGGGACATCCCTAAAGAGGATGTCCCTGATACCGGGAATAAAGTCATGGATCGCCAGGCGAAAGACTTCCAGGAACAATTTGTCTTTGCTGCGGTAATAGTAATGCAGCAAAGCCTTGTTGATTCCTGCCTCATCGGCAATCTCCTGCATCCTGGCCCCCTCCATGCCTTTTCTCTGAAAAACACGGCTGGCTGCTTCCAGGATCTTGGTTTGCGTATTCGTCGATTGATCGGCCATAAGCAATTGTATCTATACTAACCAATTGGTTTAACTACATGATTTAACCAATTGGTCAAATATAATTCATCCCTAAACACCGGTCAAATATTTGATCCAAAAAATGGCATGTTATTCAACAACATTCCACCGAAAAGCAGCCATCTCGCCGAATTAAAAGAAACCCTCAATTAAAAGAAACCCACATATACGGACCTTCCCAACCAGGATTGGCAGAAAGCATGTAGGTCTGATGGCAAGGCGGTCAATAACAATTAAATAACTTACAATGATACCAATGTACAAGCTTTATATAAGTCTTCCTTCAAATCAAACGGATCCCGGCACATTGTCAAGCTGGCGAAACATCATAATCGTGGCTTAGCATTGAAAATGCACTTATGGTGAGAATCAAATCAACCAACACATAGAATTTCACCATCATTTTATAAATTTGTCGGGGAACAACAATCCGAGATATGAAAAAGACAATCCTTACCGCACTTTTCCTACTGGTAACCGTGGGAATTTTTGCCCAGAATTATGCCAACAAGCAGTTTGCCCTGATCAATTATAATTTAAAGATTACCAAGGAAATCAGGGAAGACCTGAAGCCGCTGAATTCCTATATTGAATCGGCTCAAGTGCATAACAAAGAGGCCAAAGACCGATTAAAGGCGTTGATCGTGCATCATCTGTATTATAACATGACGCCGATGCTGGAAGACAGCCTTCAGATCAGCATTCTGCCGATCAATAGCTTCATGCAGGCGGTAAAATATGACCCGTTTGGATATCCCAAAGCCAGCATTTCCAAGGCTATGAGGGAGGGTGATTCCCCGTATTACTTTAAAGTAGAAATCAAGCTGGACAGCAAGACCCAGGAGCGTCGAGAAAAGAACCCGGATTTGGCGGAAGAGGTAACCTTTCCCCGCTATGACATTGACATCACCGTTTACAACAATGAAGGGATATTGCCGGTTGACCGCTGGCATGGAGAGCACCAGGCGGATAAGCCGCTCAAAGTAGAGCAGGCCCTATTCGGCAGTTTCACTGAGCGGGGGCAGGATGATACCGGCCGGGTAACCCTGGCCACCCTTCACCGGAAAGCGGTTAAGGATTTAATCAACGGCCATTTGAATGAATGACTTGGCTAGTCCATCCGGGCACCGGTATGAATTGGCCGGTGTGATGTCAGGATCTTCTCTTGACGGGTTGGATGTGGCCCATTGCGTTTTCACCCGGACAGCCCAAGGGTGGGAATATGAAATCATAAAGGCTGAGACGTTCACTTATCCGGCCGGGCTGAGGGAGGAGCTGCATAAGCTGTCGCAGATACCGGCCGAAGCCTTTGCCCACTTAAGCGTCAGGCTCGGGCACTATATAGGCGATACCCTAAAGCGGTTCTTTTCGGAATCCGAAGAAAGCAGGATTCGCTATATTGCCTCTCACGGCCATACAGCCTTTCATAACCCGGCTGAAGGTTATACCTGCCAGATTGGGGATGGGGCATCCATCGCTGCCATCACCGGCATTCCGACCATCACCGATTTTCGCTCGATGGATGTGGCCCTTGGAGGCCAGGGAGCCCCTTTGGTGCCCATTGGCGATGCGTTGCTTTTTCATCAATACGAGTTTTGCCTGAATTTGGGAGGATACAGCAACATCTCCTGGTCAGAACAAGGCCGTCGCCGAGCCTTCGACATATCGCCGGTGAACAAGGCCATCAACCTGTTGGCCCGTCAAATAGGCCGGGATATAGACTTCAACGGCAGTCTGGCCCGCAAAGGAAACATCTCCCCTTCCCTGCTGGCAGCCCTGAACAACCTGGACTATTACCGGCAACCCCCACCCAAAAGCCTTGGAGACGGCTGGTTCAATCAACAGTTCATGCCTTTGATCCACCAACACCAGGATCTGTCGGTGGCCGACCAACTCAGAACCCTCTATGAACACATTGCCCTTCAGCTTGCTGCCCATACCCGCCACCTGCCCCCCGGAAAGATGCTGGTGACTGGTGGCGGGGCACACAATACCTTCCTCATGGAAGTACTTCAACACCATACCCCCCACCGACTCATTAAACCTTCCCCAAAAGTCATCGACTTCAAAGAGGCCTTAATTTTTGCCCTCATGGGGTTGCTCAGGATCAGGAACGAAAACAACTGTCTGGCCTCTGCAACCGGAGCATCCCGAGATAATTGCGGTGGAGTGGTTCATACCATTTAAACCGGAGTTTTTTGCAGGGGTCATAAATGCAATTGAATAAAAAATTCTATTTTTGTTAAATCAGACATAGACGTATTTTTTTCGCCATGCACATCAGTACCTATTTTAAAGTTTAATCCCATAAAAACAGATGTATGAAAACCAAATCACTCCGATTCACACTGGTTCTTCTCGTTTCCATTTTAGCCGGGCATTTGACCAGTAATGCCTGCACCAATTTTCTGGTGACCAAAGGCGCCTCGACTGATGGATCGACGATGATCACCTATGCTGCCGACTCACATGTGCTTTACGGGGAATTGTATTTCACCCCGGCTGCCGATTATCCGGAAGGGGCCATGATGGATATCCGCGAATGGGACACCGGTAAATTCCTGGGCAAGATTCCCCAGGTTCGTCATACTTACCGCGTGGTAGGCAACATGAATGAGCACCAGGTCTCCATAGGAGAAACCACATACGGAGGCCGCGAGGAGCTGGCGGTAAAAGACACCAACGCCATCATGGATTACGGAAGCCTGATGTATGTCACCCTTCAAAGGGCCAAAACAGCCCGGGAGGCCATCAAAGTGATGACCACCCTGGTCGACAAATATGGCTATTACAGCACGGGTGAATCCTTTTCCATTGCCGATCCCAATGAGGTATGGATATTGGAGATCATCGGAAAAGGCCCGGCCGGTAAAGGCGCGGTATGGGTTGCCCGCAAGATACCCGACGGTTATGTATCGGCCCACGCCAACCAGGCCCGCATCCAGACCTTTCCCTTGGCCGATGAGGAGGAGAGCATCACTTTTAGCAACATCGATGAGATTTCCAACCCGGAAGTGACCACCGTCTATTCCGACGATGTCATCTCCTTTGCCAGGGAAATGGGCTTCTATGAAGGCAAAGACGAGGACTTCAGCTTTTCTGACACTTACGCACCGATGACTTTTGGCGGGGCCCGTTTCTGCGAAGCCCGCGTATGGTCGTTTTTCAAGGATGTTCACGACAACATGGACCAGTACCTGGAATATGCCATGGGCCATGACCTGGACAACCGGATGCCCCTGTGGATCAAGCCCAACAAGAAAATTTCCGCCCGCGACATGATGAATTTCATGCGCGACCATTACGAGGATACCAAGCTGGACATGCGTAAAGACTTTGGTGCCGGCCCCTTCGACCGGCCTTACCGGTGGCGTCCGCTGACCTGGAAAGTAGATGGCAAGACTTACTGTAATGAGCGGGCTACCGCTACCCAGCAAACCGGCTTTTCTTTCGTAGCCCAGGCCAGAAGCTGGTTGCCCGACCCGGTTGGCGGTATTTTCTGGTTCAGCGTCGACGATGCCGCCAGTACCGTCTATACCCCACTCTATGCCGGACTCCAGAAAGCACCGGCAACTTACGCCGAAGGCAACGGCTCGATGATGGAATGGTCCAACAACTCCGCCTTCTGGACTTTCAACCAGGTCTCCAACCTGGCCTATACCCGCTACGACCTGATCCATCCCTATATCCACGACCTCCAGCAGGAACTGGAGAAACGCTTTGTCCAGTACACCGAAATGGTCGATCAAAAAGCCAAAGAAATCTATCAACAGGATCAACAAAAAGCTGAAGAGCTGGTATCCAACTTTTCCGTTGATAATGCCAACGCTTTGGTGCACAAATGGAAAAGATTTTACCAGTTCTTGTTCATGAAATTCATGGACGGCAACGTCAAAAAAACCGACGGCAGAGACTTCAAGAGCAACGGAACCGGCGTGGTCAAACTCAAACAACCTGGTTATAGCAAAGAATGGTACAAAAAGCTGATTGAAGAAACCGGCGATAAATTCAAAGTGCCCGAGTAAGACAGCCACTAGCAGCTGCCTTTTTACCCGGAGCATCAATCTGCCCCCAACACAAATTTATCCGCTTCACTAAAAAGACCGGTTTTAAGGCCGGTCTTTTTTTGTGGCCTTTCTGTGGCCTTCTATGGAGAAATTCCATACCTTTGTATGAAGCCTCCTTTTATTTATCGCCCCTTAACAATGAGATGTAATTCAAAGAGTTATCCAATACCGGCAGCTTACACAATGGTGTGGAACCCTTAACATTCAAATGAAGTCCATCGTGTGGAACGATACAACACTTAACCAAATGTTCATCCCAAATGAAACCCCATCCAAGAACTTACACAACAAGGAAATGAATAAAGCATGGGGCTTCCATAGCAGAGGTTACCGAGACCAACGGATTATATACCATTATTATACTGAAATACAAACCGTTAATAAACTTTATACGAATAAACCTGCATGCAAGGACACACACAACAAGGACATGGATATACATGCGGGTTCCATAATGATTGACCACATAATGTCTGTTTTAAGATTCAGATCATATTGATTTACAAGCTTTTAATTAAAGTATATCCTTATGAAACCTGCATGCAAGGACTTACACAACAAGGACATGATTATTCATGCAGGTTCCATACGGCCAATATATTAACAAAAAAAATAAACTTATGAAAACCTTCAGGTACATTGCATTGTCATTGCTGGTTCTGATCATACTGTTTGTATTGGTCGGACTGGTCCTGCCCAATCGCTATAAGATTGAGGCGAAGGCTATGGTTCAGCGTTCACCCGAAGTAGCCTATTTTCATGCCCTCGATTTCAACAACCGGCCCCAATGGGATCCCTGGATTGAGGAGGACCCCCGGGCACACACCTACACCAAAATGACAGAAAACGGCATGGGCTCTGTCTGGGAGTGGGACGGAGAAAAGGTTGGGAAAGGAAAAATCACCGTGCGTTCGGTCAACATCCACGAGCAGATACGCTCCACCATTCATTTTATGGGCAATGGGACCGATTCCGCGCGGATGGTCTGGAATTTCAATCCCAATGCGGGGGGTACAGAACTTACCTGGCAGATGAAGGGTGAATGGGGCAACTTTTTTGCCCGTTGGGCCGGGTTGTTTATGAAAGGCGACATCATAAAATCCTTTCAAAAGGGTTTAAACAACTTTAAAAACTATATCGAACGCCTGCCCAACTGGCCAGGGAGAACTTCAGCCATCCGGGTCAAAGAAATGCCTGAAATGCGCGCAGTAGTTGTCGAAAAGCAATCCTCTATGGAAGAGATCGCCAAGAGCATGGGAGAAGCCTATGGAGAGTTGATGGAGTATTTAACCCGGAACGATGTAATCCCTGCCGGCCCTCCGTTTGCTCGCTATACAGGCGCTTACGAGTCGGGCCAGCCCCTGCGCTTTGAAGCCGGCTTTCCGGTCGAACAGGAAATTCCCTCCGAAAGCAATATTTCCTTTAAAATCTATCCGGCTGGCAGAGCCATAACCGCCCAACACACAGGCCCCTATCAATCACTGTTTATCACCTATAACAAGGTGATCAAACATGCCATGGAAAAAAATTTAAAACGAAAGGGCGAGTTCTGGGAGACTTATCTTACTGATCCCCAAACCGAACCCGATTCCACCCTATGGGTTACCATGGTTTACTACCCGATAGAATAAAAGAATAGGTCACCACGGACCATGGCCGGATAAAACACCCAAAGGAAAACAACACAGATACACGGTAAAATATCTTGGCACAAAGCATCGGGTGATCGTTTAACAAAACATTAAAAAACAACATCTTATAGACCAAACATCTGACAATGGTGCTACATCTCATCGGATCTCATGCGATAAAATGTTGTGTGATTTTTAGGCAAATGTTATGCGATGTAAAAAAATCTTTTTAATATTGCGCTCCGTAAACGAGCAATAGTAACCACAAAATAAGAGACTGGCATGGACTTAATGAAAGAAGTAGAAAAAGAATTCGGCACAGATCACCAGATGCCGCGCTTCAGAGCCGGAGATACGATCACCGTTCACTATAAGATTAAGGAGGGCAATAAAGAAAGGATCCAGAACTTTCAGGGAGTTGTCATTCAGCGCAAAGGAGAAGGACTTTCCGAGACCTTTACGGTTCGGAAGATGTCGGGAAGTGTAGGGGTAGAGCGGATTTTCCCTGTACATTCACCGAACATTGCGGGGGTAGATGTGAACAAGCGCGGGAAGGTGAGAAAATCCAAGATATTTTACCTGCGTGGGCTTACCGGCAAAAAAGCCAAAGCGAAGATCAAAGAGCGCAGGGTGTAAAAGCAAACCCATCGATCGGTTTCTGCATAAAAGATATCCCGTACCCAAGCAGGTACGGGATTTTTTATATTCTGATGCAAGGTTCATTTGATCACTGTTGAATCTTCCGGGCCTCTTTCCTGGCTTCTGCCACGAGGCTGTCGGCTTTACTTTCGGCTTCATCAATAAGCTGGCGGGCCTTTTTATCGGCCTGTTGACGGATTTTTTTGGCCGATTCCTCAGCCGCTTTACGAACCAACAAATTCTTGCCCTCGGCTTCCTTTTCTACTTGGTTGGCACGTTTATCCGCCTCTTCTCTGAGCTTTTCAGCAGCCTGGCGGGCTTGTCGGATGATGCGGTCGGCCTTCTTCTGAGCCTGATCTATTATTTGGCGGGCTTTTTCAGAGGCTTCTTCCCTGGCCTTTTTTTCAGCCTGCTGCTTTTGCTGCTGAACCGTCTCTTCCACCTTCTCCCTGACCTGCTGTTTGACATCCTTGCCTGCTTCTCCTTCCCCACGGCCAAAGCTAAGGCCAACCTTAGGCTCTGAAAAGGTGCCGGTCAGATCGACCCCCACCGGAATGTTTTCACCGGGGCTGATGTCCAAACCCCGGGAAGCTGCTTTATCCACCAGATTATTAATAACCTGGTTGGCCGCTCCTCCCAGCTTGGAGCGTGGAATGCGCATCTGGATGTCATAGTCCATCGTCCGGTCATAACGCTGAGAACCGCTCACGGTCATGCCCATGCCGGCCAGCTGGACATCAAAAGGCTTAATGACCAATTCGCCCTGGCGTAGCAAAAAGTTGATCTTTAAGTCATTTAACGTCTGTTCACCCGATTCACTCAAATCAAGGGCCTTCAGGATCCTGCCCAAAGAGCGGGAACCACTCAGGCGGATCTGCTTACTCCTCAGCTCTCCAAAACCATTGACCGTAGGCATCTTCGGCATCATGTTGGTTTTTAACTGCGACATATACTGCAAATCCATCGAAATCTTCCCTTCGGCCCGCTTTAAAATCGGGGCCAGGGTGTCCATCATCCGGAAGGATTGCAGGGCATTTTGAATCTGAAGATCGGACAGGGCCATATCAAAGTTGACCGAAGCATCGGCCGTATCCGGAGTATTATACGCCCCGTCGGCCTGAAGCCGGCCCTCAAAAAGGTTCATGGCAAAATCATTCAGATATACCGACTGATCTCTCACCAGCACGGTGCCGCCGGCATTGGTAATCTGCATCCGGTCATAACGGATACGGTCCATGCCGGCATCCATTTTGAAATCTATGCGTGAGGGGACCTTAAACACTTCCATCTCCTGTGGGGCAGCTGTATCGTCCGGGGTCTGCCCCTCTCCTTTTGCCAGGAATGGATTAACATTCAAATAACCGGATTTCAGAGTGAAATCACCCCTTAACACCCCGTCTTCCAAAACATAACCAATATAATCGCTTACTTTGCCTGTCATACTAAAATCGCTTTTCCCGAGCTTTCCGGTTAAAGATTTCAAATCAAGGTATTGCGGGGTGAATACCATCCGGGCATTCAGGGTAAGGGCTTCAGGCAGGCTTGGAGTGGCTACATACAAATCCGTCACATTCACCGAACCGTTGGCCTTAAATTCATTGTAGCGTTTCTGCTCCACCATGTCCAGGCTGCCGGCAAATTCCAAATCGGAGTCGATCACACCCCGAAGCTCGAGGTCTTCCATGGGAACAACCTTCGCGAGCTGATCCAGGACCACTTTACCGGTTAAGGCGCCATTAACCGTGGGATTGCTGATGGGGTTTCGCAGTAATAAAGAGGCATCGAAGGGGCTACCCGCCATCTCGAGGTGAAAGCGCTCCAGGTTGACTTTGGTCTTGTCCGGTTTCTTGCCGTCAAAATAGGTTTGGAGGGAAATTTGAATGTTGCTCGCCCGTTCAGGCAAATCCGGATAGTGGAACATGGCATCTTCCACCTGCAGGTTCATATCCAGCGAGGGGAAGACATCCTGGTGGTAATAACCGGAGATCTGGCCATTGAGGGTCAGGTTGCCGGCGGTTTCCAACGCTTTAAAATCCTGCATGTAGAAGGCGGGAATCAGCGAGAGCAGGCTCTTAAAATTCGTTTTGCCCGAGGCAAACTCAATGTCAGTATCAATACGACCCGATTCGGCCATGGAGACCAACCCATCAAAATTCAGAACCAACCCGTTAACATTCAGTTGATTGTTGCGGATATGATACCGTTCTTCTTTGAGGTTGGCAGCGATACCGGCCTCAAAGGATACATCGGTCTGATTCAAATACCGCACGGCGCCCATCCGAAAATTCACCGGCTCTACATCCAGGCTCATATCCAGGTCAGAAGAGTCAGCGCCCAGGTCTCCGCTCATGGTAAAATTCAGGTTGTGGGCCGAAAAACTCATATCACCCGGTTGATCATCAAACAGGAGCCTTCCCCCGGTGATCTGAAAAGTCTTCAATTCAACACGGTAATCAGAAGGCTCAGCGGCCGTATCGACCTGTTCAGATGGGGCAGGCTCCGGGGCCTCCTTCATGATATCCCAGTTGACACTGCTGTCAGGGGCAATGCGTGCTTTCAGCCTGGGTTCTTCCAAATACACCCCTTCCATAACGATCTGCTTTTTCAAAATGCTTAACAGATCCACCTCAGCATGTAAGGTTTTGAACTGGACCAGGGTATCCTCCCGGAACTGGCCTTTGCCGGAGACGATCAAATGGTGAATGCCGACATTCAGATCGGGAAATCGCTTCAACAGCGAAACACTGACGTCGTCAAAGCTGACCCGGGCCTCTACATTTTCATTGATGATTTCACGGGTCTTGTTAAGGATTTGATCCTTAAAAAGATATGGTATCGTGATGAGCAGGATCAACAACGCAAAGATGATCACAACGAGGGTTTTCAAAAATTTTTTCATGGCTTATCTGGTTATGCAAGGGTTTTATTCAAAAATAAGAATTATTAGGGAATAATGCACGCACCGGGGCGAAAGTTCACCAGAAGGTCGATTGATTTAATTCTATCCTGGTTTTCAGGATACCTCTGAAAAATCCTTTTTTAGCAACAGCCAGTACGGTCAGGGATAAAAAGATAATAAGAGGGGGTTCTGAAAAAAAATGCGTTCGGGCTCAGGGCAACAATGGAAGTGGAAGAGAATTCCTGTTTAAATTTGGAGGTAAATGGTGAAAATTTTATATATTTGCACATCCGGTTAAGGCCGGAACAGGAAAAGATACTTCACAGAGCGGTGAAGAATTTTCCACATAGATGGACCTGTAGCTTAATTGGATAGAGCGTCTGACTACGGATCAGAAGGTTGGGGGTTCGAGTCCTCCCAGGTTCACCTGATAATAAAGCACTTACAGAGGTATTCTGTAGGTGCTTTTTTTGAAAGAAGGAAGAATAAAACTTACAGGATAGGGGCCTTCAGTTTGTAGGGCGGGGATATTTTTGTAACTTTGACCCGCTTTTCAGGCAAGCGCAGAGACAATAGATTTAACGGATGAACCTGTAGCTCAATTGGATAGAGTATCTGACTCCGGATCAGAAGGTTGGGGGTTCGAGTCCCCCCTGGTTCACTTGATAGTGAGGTGCTTACAAAAACGCTTTTGTGGGTGCCTCTTTTTTATACCTACAAACGAACATACAACAAAGAAAAATAAGGATGCATTTATTTGCGGGTTACATCAGCCTCCGATCAGCATGTGAGGTGTCTTATAGTTGCGATGGCTGCTGCTTTCACCCTGCATTACAGCATCCCAGTTATATAAACGCCCGTAAGTATCGCTATTGGATGGATCATTATTATAACACTTATCATCGCCATAAGCATCCTGATCGTAATTCAGGTTCTCGGCCATCCACACCTGGTCGCCTATACGCACCCACTCATAAGTTTGGCCATCGCGGGAGTCAATAAAAGTTCCTTTATTTGCAAAAACTTCAAACCTCCATATGTCTTTTCCTCCATCTGTAACATGAATGCTTCTCTGCTTCGTTCTTTCTCCATTTATCATTTTCACTTTTCTTCTTCCAAAACCCAATTCACCCTCATAAGGGGTTTTGCCTATATAACTGCCGTCGATATACAGATCTGCCCCGGAAGGCTGGCTGGTGATGGCAACTTTTTTGGCCTGGGGCAATTGCGCATCAACCGAGATGGTCTCGCCTTCCTGAATGGTCAGCGTTTTTGTAACCGTACCATAGCCCTGTTTTGAAATTTTCAGGTTGTATTTTCCAACCAGAAAATCGCTGAGGGTTAAAGGGGTGATGCCCTTTTTGTCTCCATCCACATAAACTTCCGCCTTGATTGGGGTTGAAACGACATCCGCATTTCCGGTTGTGTTTGTACGGTGATATTGGCAAAAGCCGGTTCCATTTTAAAATCTGCAGCTGTGGTTTGTTCCTCCTTCACGGTTACCTTTTTGGTCTGGGGTTGATACCAGCGGCTTTGCAATTGAAGGGTATGTTCACCCGAGGATATTTCGTTCAAAGTGGCCGGGGTTTCCTTACCCGTATTTTCTCCGTCGAGAAAGATCATCATCCCCTCTTCGGGTACTGATGTAACTTGTATATCTCCAAAATTGGGTTTCAACTCAATTTGCAAGCTCTTTTTTTCACCTTTTAGGGTAATCTTGCCTGCTTTGTTGTGGTAGCGGCTTTTTTCAATGCGGTAGGTATATTCGCCTTCTTCATATTTCCGGTGAAATGGCGTCCTGCCAGCCAGTTTACCGTCAATAAACACATTGGCCTTTGAGGGATCGCTCTCTATGACCAACCACCGGGCAGCGAGTTCTTTCTCTTCTACCACCGTTTTAACCTCGGCGGTGGTTGATTTACCCCCCGTTCGTTTGGACAAAAAACAACCATCCCCTGAGATTTCTTCATTCCGGGCAGTTGCATTTAAGTGTGGCTAAACGAAAACTCAGTCCACCCGTACCCCGGGTCGAAGGCATTTCACCCTGGGATCCCCCGGGGCGTTAAGTCCCATTGTATACTTAGGGTGAAGCCGAAGACAGAAAATATGAAAACAAGAAAAAGACGGAATAACCGAACCCTGGCGGTTAAATTCCGTATAAAACTTTTTGGAATACGATTTATGTCAGAGGGGCGAAACCACTGGCCATTTATCAGGCGGAGCGGCCTCATGAACGTGGAAAATCCTCGGCATAAATTACTTAGAATGGGTTAAGCCACAGACCCATTTTTGTTCATTCATCACACAAATTGATTTGAACAAAAAAAATCTGAGGTCGTCTGTCAAAATAAGGGAGATCATCCTTGATTATATCAATGGATCTCCTCACCTTTACTAAAGGTAAAATCCAGAAAGAATGGAAAAAATGCTTGGCGAACAAAACGAAGAAATATCCATTAGTTTCCGGTATGCTGAAAGGATTCAGAAAGCTCTTTTGCCGGATGAAAAGGATTTTAAAGAGTTATTCGCCGATTATTTCCTTTTCTACCGACCCAAAAACATTGTAGGCGGCGATTTCTACTGGACCAGTGAACGAGGCGAACATACCATATTGAGTGTTGGCGATTGCACCGGCCATGGAATCCCCGGGGCACTGATCACCATGTTGGGCATAAGCGCCCTGAATGACATTGTGAAATCGCAAAAAGAAACCCACCCCAACGTCATCCTCAAAAAATTACGGGGGCAGATCGTGGGAGAACTCAATGAATCGGACAACCTGAACCATTACGATGGCATGGACATTGCCATTTGCTCGGTCAACCCGAATAGCCAATCATTTATGTTTGCAGGCGCGAACAGCTCCATCCTGGTGGTGCGCCAAAACGAAATGATCGAGATTAAAGGCAACAACATGCCCGTGGGCCCCTTTTGGGATGATACCGATTTTACCGTCCGTGAAATTGGTTATCAACCCGGCGATATGATCTACCTGTTTACGGACGGGTATAAAAACCAATTCGGACAACGCATCGATAAAAAATTTGGTAAGCAAAGATTCAAGGAATTGATCCGTAATATTCGCCACCAAAATCTCGATGAGCAAAAACGAGCCATGCAGGAAAACTTCAACCAGTGGAAAGGCAACAAAGACCAGGTTGATGACGTAACGGTTCTGGGCGTAAAATTCTGATTCCCCTCTCCTCCCGGTAAAAATCAGTCTCCGCACCAACAAATGGACCTTTCAGTAGTTCTATCCTGCTTGAAGGCTGAAAATCTCCGAACAAAAACACGCAATAACTTATCCATTCACCCATGATATATATCAGGTTATTGTATATATACACACATATAAATACCTTCATGCTAAAACATTAAACAACCACCGCCTTCGAGCCATTCAAACCCAATAAAATGGATGGTATGACCCCCTTTGATATTAAACAAAATTTTTCCAAGTTTGCAGGTTCCATATTATATTCTGCGATGGAAATAAACTAAAAACATCTCCACTTATGGGCATGAAAAGACTTGACCCAATATTATTGGGTGCAGGACTCATGGTGATTATCTTGTTCAACATCCTGAGCCTGGAAGTGACCAATCCGCATTTTTCTTTTAAAAGCATTGGCCAGCTCCATGCAAGCAATCCTCTGATTTGGGCAATGTACCTGTTTACGGGAATGATGCTCTGGTTCATTCGCCGGAGCGAAAGGTGCAAGAAAGACAAAGTGAGCCTTCAACAGGAAAAACAAAATCTGCATCAAACCCAGAAAAAGGCATTTCGGTTTGCACAGGAGCTGGAAAAAGGAAATATGGATATTTCCTATGATTTAGAAGAAAACGATCAAATTGGAGAAGTGCTGATCAGTCTTCGCGACCGCCTTCAGAAAAACCGCCAGGAGGAAATTGAGCGGCAGAAAGAAGATGAGCGAAGGAACTGGATATCAGATGGATTGGCCAAATTCAATGACATCCTCCGCCAAAATAAGAACAATGACCTATATGAGTTGTCCTACGACATCATCAGCAACCTGGTTCAGTATGTAGGGGCCAACCAGGGTGGACTTTTCATCCTGCAGGGAGATGAAGAAGAAGGAGAAGCTCAGGCTCAAGCCAATCAACAATCTCAGGCACAACAAAGCGGGGAGGAGCAATATTTTGAGCTTGCAGCTGCATATGCATTCAACCGTAAGAAATATCTGACAAAAAAAATTGAATGGGGCGAAGGGCTTGTCGGGGCGGTAGCCCTTGAACATAAGTCCATCTATATGACTGAGATTCCTGATGATTACATCCACATCACCTCTGGGTTGGGCGATGCCAACCCCCGGGCGTTGTTGATTGTGCCCCTTCAGCTTGAAGACAAAGTTCTGGGGGTTATTGAAATGGCTTCATTCAGCGAATTTGAGCAACATCACCGCGACTTTGTTGAACGGCTGGCCGAAAGCATAGCGGCCACCCTCTCCTCGATCAAGATCAACAAGCGTACCAATGAACTGCTGGCCAAAAGTCAGCAACAAGCCGAAGAACTTGCTTCCCAGGAGGAAGAACTCCGCCAGAACATGGAAGAGATGAAAGCCACCCAGGAATCGCTGGAGCAAAGCCAGGCTAAAAATAAAATGATCTTTGAAAACGCCATGGATGCCATTGTTACGATCGATGACCATGGCATTATCGATCAGTTCAGCCCCTCGGCCGAAAAACTTTTTGGATACACTGCATCGGAAGTCCAGGGAGAAAACGTCAGCCTGCTGATGCCCCGCGAATATGCCCAGGAACATGACCAATACATTGATCACTATAAAAAAACTGGAGAGCGGCGTATTTTGGGTAAAGCCCGGCATGAACAAGGCATCACCAAGCAGGGCAATGTCTTCCCCCTTGAAATACGGGTAGAAGAAGCCTGGCTCGACAATAAGCGGATGTTCGTGGGGATGCTCCGCGATATCAGCGAACAGAAAAAGGCGGAAGAAGAAGCCCAGCAGCAAATGGAAGAAGTACGCACCCAGGACGAACAGCTCCGCCAACATATCGAAGAATTGAAAGCCACTCAGGAAGAACTTGAGGATAAGGATCAAAAACAAAAGCAAGCAATCGAAAAACTCAACCACGACAACGAGCGCAAAATACAGGAAATCAAACAAATGAAAGAACAACAAACCCGAAAAGAACAACAAACCCGAAAAATGTATGAGCAAGAAATAGATCTGATGTTCACCACCTGGATGAAACAGCTCGAAAACGCCGAAGAAAAAATCAATGACTGCTAAAACCGCGCCTATGGAACTGAACTTTTTCTACGCCAAACACAAACACCGCATGTGGAAGATGAAATTGAAGGCCTATCTGCTTGGCCTGGACGACCTGGATGAAAACAAAATCGTTTCCGATCAGGAATGTGAGCTGGGCCAATGGATCAATCAGGTCGGCTGGGAAGCCTATAAACACCACCCGGAGATGCAACAACTGGTGGATAAGCATCAACTTATCCATCAAGTGGTTGAAGAAATTCCTAAACTGAAAAAAACCGGCGATCTTCAAAAAGCCACCAATCAATACAACCGGCTGGAGGAAGAATCGGACAAGCTGATCGGTTTAATCGAAGCCATCGAAGAAAAATCCAAAAATATAAACAACCAGCAAGAAAACATGAAAAGTGACCTTGAACAGCAAGTTGACAAGACCAAGTCAAATCCCTAAACAGTTCTAAGATGGAAAATACCTTTCATGGTATGGAGCCGGAAAACATCCGCCAATCCAGTGCATTTTTAAATACAGTACTGGAAAATCTGCATTCCAGTGTGTTTGTACTCTCCAGGAACCGGGAAATAAAAAATTACAACCAAACCGGCATTGCCCTTTTAAACAAAGATGAGAAAGCTACTATCAACCGCCTCTTCGGCAATGCCCTGGATTGTATGTATACCGACAATGGAACAATAAGCTGTGGTTTTTCCGAGCACTGCCATCGGTGTCCGCTCCTGAATGCAATCAACCAGATATTTTCACAAAACACCGATGCCCTGAAAAACATATATGATACCAAGTACATTCACCGGGGGGAACAAACCTTCACCAAATACTTTTACTATAGCGTTAAAGCCGTCTCTTATCAGGGTGAACGGATGGCTTTGCTCATCGTGGATGATGTAACTGAACGCGAAAAACAAAAACAAAGGCTGAACCGGCAAAACCAGGAAATTTACAGCAGCATTCGTTATGCCGAGCGCATCCAGAATGCCATGCTTCCTGATGATAGCGTGTTAAAGGAGAATCTTTCTCCCTATTTTCTATTCTATAAACCCCAACAAATCATTGGAGGCGATTTTTACTGGACCCAACGCCTGGATCAAACCACCCTGATCAGTGTAGCCGATTGTACAGGCCACGGGATTCCCGGTGCTTTGATAACGATGCTGGGCATAACGGCACTGAACGACATTGTAAAAGGCAGGCAGGTTGTTCAGCCCCATTTCATCCTCAATGAATTGCGGAGCCAAATCATCGAAGAGCTTAACAGCTCAGCCGAGCAAAACCAGCAGGACGGTATGGACATCTCCATCTGCGCCATCCATCCCCGGGAAAAAAAACTCTATTTTGCAGGGGCCAACAGCCGGATTATCCTGGTTCACCAGGGAGAACCCCTTGAAATCAAAGGCAACAATATGCCGGTAGGAGCTTTTGTAGACTCCCGGGATTTCACCCTTCATCAGATCGACTATCATCCCGGCGACATGCTCTATATGTTTTCCGACGGATATCAGGATCAGTTTGGCGGGCCTTACCACAAAAAGTTTGGCAAGAAACAGTTCAGACAAATGCTTCATGAAATTCATCAACAGGGGCTTCAAAATCAGAAAAATTTCATCACCCAAAGATTCGAGCAGTGGAAAGGCAACCATGAACAAATCGACGACGTAACCCTTATTGGCATGCAACTCAACTGATGTTTCAATACAAACCTTAAATGGTATGGAATTCATTACATGGAAAGACAACTATTCGGTCAAGATTCCCTCGATTGATGATCAGCACAAGCACCTGGTTCACTTGATCAATGAGCTTTACAACAAGTTCTATCAGGGAATCAGCAACCAGGATCTGGAAAAAATCTTTTCAGAGCTTGAAGAATACGCGGTTTATCACTTCAATCATGAGGAGAAGTTCATGCAGCTTTACGGTTTTGAAGGTTATGAAGCACACCGGCAGGAACATGAAAACTTCAAGGAGAAGATCGCCAGCTATCGGGCCAACCTGGATGCCGATAACACCAGCGATGTAATCGACTTGCTGACCTATCTAAAAAACTGGTTGCTCAAGCACATCATGGGCACTGATCAAAAGTATGCCCCGTTGTTTCAGAAAAAGGGCCTCAAGTAAATCCTCTGCCGGCAGATCTGAATCTCTCCCGGCTATTATTGGATTTTTAAGGCGCACAAAGCAGTAGGTGTATCAGGCGGAGATAAACAGCAATGGGGTTCAAACGGATGGATAAACCTGGAGGGATTGGCGTGTTTTTACTGATAATGGCGGGCCTGGGTGCGATAAAGCCGGGCGTAAAGGCCTTCCTGCTGCATAAGTTCCTGATGGGTTCCTGATTCCCGGATGGTGTGCTGATCCAGAACATATATATAATCAACCATGCTGATGGTGGTAAAGCGATGGCTGATAACGATAGCTGTTCTGCCCTGAATCAGTTCTTTAAAACGGCTGAACACTTCCTGCTCGGTGACAGCATCCATTGAGCTGGAGGGTTCATCCAGGATATACAGCCCGGCATCGCGGAAATAGGCCCGGGCAATGGCCAGTTTCTGCCACTCCCCTATACTCAGCTCGGCACTGTTGTTGAACAGGTTGCCCAAATAGGTATTGTATTGATCGTGAAGCGATTCAATCCGCTCGCGGATTCCTGCATTTTCGGCAGAATGAGATAAATACCGCCAATCATAGGGCTTGGCAATGTCACCAAACCAGATGTTTTCCCCGGCGGTCAGGTGATAATGGATAAAATCCTGAAACATAACGCTCACCTGGTCAAAAACCTGCTCCTTGGGCATATCTCTCAGGTTGATCCCATTAAAGAGAATCGACCCGGCGGTGGGATCATAAAAACGACACAACAGTTTAATCAGGGTGGTTTTGCCCGCTCCGTTGGCCCCCACAAAAGCCACCGTTTTGCCGGCCGGGATATGCAGGTTCACATCCTTTAAGACCATCGCCCCGGTATTGGGATAACGAAAATCAACCCCTTTCAGGGTGATGGAGAGGGGCTGTTTCAATGCAGGCACCTTCTGTTTAGGGGCTTGCACCCGGGGTTTCAGATTGAGAAATTCAAAGAGGTTGTCCAGAAAAAGATTCTGCTCATAAAGCTTTGAAAAGCCATCCATCAAGCTCTTCAAAAAAGTAAATCCCCGCCGGATCACCAAAAAATACATCACCAATGACCCAATGGTAATTGCCCCCTGCATGGCATCCCGCGCAAGCCAGGCAAAAGCCCCAAAGATGGCTCCTGCTGCCACCAAATGGGTGAGCGTCTCATAAATGGTCTTGTTGCGCAATAAACGGTACTTCTGACGCCACACCTTATCGCGGAGCTGTTCAAACTGTCGGCGAAAATACGGGGCCAGCCCAAACAACCGCAACTCCTTGGTAAAACTTTTCTCGGTCAGCATCCGGTTGAAGTAAAAGGTCTTGCGCAGATCCTCGGTATGGCTTCGAAACAACCTGTAATTGCGTTCGTTGTAGCGGAATTTTACATATACGGCAGGCAGCACCGCAACCGCCAAGACCACTATAATAAGCCAGTTCAGGGAGGTTAGCATCAGGGCCACGGTAATCAGCGAAATGGTGTTCTGAATGACAGTAATCAACCCGGTAATGATCTGCTGTGGCCTGTAACGGGATTCCTGTTCCGCCCGGTATATGACATCATGATAATGGGGGTTCTCAAAATATTCCAGGTCCAGGGTGGAGGCCTTGGCTTGAATCTTACCAAACATCAGATCTTCGATCTGGCGGGTATGTTTCTCCTTGATGAAATTAAACCAGGAGCCCACGGCACTGTTTAGAAAAAAAACAATGCCGGTTGCCAGAATGATCCACACGATGTTTTCCAATCCCCCCGCCCCGCCTTCTTCAACAGCTGCCGTGACTTCATCGACCAACAGCTTGATCAGATAAATCAACCCCAGGGGCAAAAGCCCCATAATAGTGGCAGTCACAATATGTAGCAGGGTCCATTTCGGGGAATGGCGATAGATAAAACGGAAGGTCCGGTCAATATTGCCAAGCGAGTTCCGCCAAATCGTGCCCATGATCAAATAGGTTAGAAAAAATCAATGCATCAAAAACACCTCTAATTGGGCCGCTCCCAGGAAAGACACCAATATAGGCCCTAAAGCCTCCAGAATTACATGTTTTCGTAAAGGGAAAGGATTTTATCGCGGTAGTTCTCTGGTGCCTCCAGGTGGCCCCATCCCCTTACCGTCTGAAAGATGCCGTCATATACCGAATCATGATAAGAGCGCACAACATGGGGAATGTGCTCTTCATCCAAAATCGAGGAAAGCCGCTGGGCTTCCATCTCATTCTCCAGGGTCAAAATTCTCGTATAGGATTCCATAAGTAAATAGATTAAATAGTTACCCCTCAAATTTACACAAAATTGACGGAATTCCGAGCTCACTTTTGCGACCCCGCTTAGCGGGGTATACCAAGAACAAGACCCCGCTAAGCGGGGTTCCAGTTAGCGGGGTGCCAGTTCAAGACCCCGCTAAGCGGGGTTCCAGTTAGCGGGGTGCCAGTTCAAGACCCCGCTAAGCGGGGTGCCAGTTAGCGGGGTGCCAGTTCAAGACCCCGCTAAGCGGGGTGCCAGTTAGCGGGGTTCCAGTTGAACGATCAGGGCTAGATTTTGTTGAACCTATGAATGCTGTAAAGAACAAAAAAAACATTATGATTCGAACCATTTTTTCCTATTTACTGGGGCTTATGCTTTTCATAAGCGCACCGGCCGGAGCTCAGCAGGAGCGAACAGTTAACGCTCCGGAAGACATTCAGGATGGAAAACTCTACCTCGATTTGATCGAGCTGCCCGGGGGTTTTCAAATTGACACCTATGCCACCGGGCTGGACGATGCCCGTTCAATGGCCAAAGGCCCCCGCGGCAATATTTTTGTAGGCAACCGAACCGAAGACAAGGTTTACCTGCTGCGCGACACCGACGGGGATTTCAAAGCCGATGAGCGCCATATCATTGTTGAAGGGCTAAACATGCCCAATGGGGTGGCTTACCACCAGGGCAACCTATACGTGGCTGAAGTCGACCGAATCCTAAGATTTCCGGATATCATGAACACCTATCAACAGGACCCCTCCTATCAGGTGATCTATAGCGATTATCCCACGGATCGCCATCATGGCTGGAAATACATTGCCTTCGGACCACAGGGCAAGCTCTACGTGCCGGTAGGAGCTCCCTGTAACATTTGCAATCCGGAACGCGATATTTATGCCACGATCACCCGGATGGACCCGGATGGGAGTGATATGGAGATTTATGCCGAAGGCATCCGCAATACCGTGGGTTTCACCTGGCATCCCGAAACCCAAAACCTTTGGTTTACAGACAATGGCCGCGACATGCTAGGCGACAACCGCCCCCCCGATGAGCTGAATAAAGCCCCGCAAAAAGGCATGCATTTTGGCTATCCCTTCTGCCACGGAAAGGACCTTCCCGATCCCAAGTTCGGGGACAAGCAGAGTTGCAACAAATACACCGCACCCGCACAGGAACTGGGCCCACATGTGGCTGCCCTTGGGATGATTTTTTACACCGGGGATATGTTTCCTGAAAAATACCAACATCAGATCCTCATTGCCGAACATGGAAGCTGGAACCGGTCAGAGAAAATTGGATACCGGATCATGCAGGTAGGGGTAAAAGACGGGGAGGCGCGGTCCTATAAGCCCTTTGCCACCGGCTGGTTGCAGGGCGAACAGGTATGGGGCCGGCCAGTTGATCTTGTTCAACTCCATGACGGGTCCCTGTTGGTTTCCGACGATTACGGAAACGCCATCTATCGAATAACCTATCAGAAATAAAGTATAAAACAATATCGTTGGGTCGATGCCGTGCCCGTTCGCATCAGCCATCTACCCGATCACCTATCAGCAACAGAGGTAAAAACGATACCTGTTTCAAGGCCGTTGGGATTCGGGTCAGCCATTTATCGGATCAGCTACCAGGAATAATGGTAAAAATCTTCAAGGGGTTTAAGGCGTTCGGGATAGGTCGCCTCTATAAGGCGCCGGGCCAGGATCCAGGTGGGATCGAAAAGGGGCAACCCCTCCAGGCTCTGCTGGTTGAAGGCATAGGATATTTCGGTACACCCCAGGATCAGGCCCTCGGCGCCTTCTTTTTTTAACACGCGCGCTGCCTTGATCAATTGTTGTTGGGCTTTTGGGTGAATCGGGTTCGACATGGCTTTAATGCCATAAGATTTATTGTATATGGCCTGATGCACCAAATCCTGCAAATCCCGTTCGGGCACCATGGGTTGAAAACCTGCCCGCTGCAAGGCATGGCGATAGACCCCTGTCTTCCAGGTTCCGGTAGTAGATAAAACCCCTACTTGCTGCATATCAGGAAAAACGGCCTTAATAAACCCTACAACTTCCCCGACCATATGCAGCAGCTCTATGCGGCTTCCCTTCTGTTTGAGGTGGCTTTGAATCACATCGAAAATTCCGGGTGCATGCATGGTATTGCAGGGTATACCCACCACAGAAGCCCCCAGATTTTCCAATTGCAGGATGAGATGGCTAACGGGCCGGGCAGGATTAACAGCAACCCGTCCGAGCAGGTAGTCGGTTCGGTCAGGGATTTTTTCGGGAAAGGAGAGCAGGGCGACAGGAAGATGGTCCTGATCACACCGGGCCATGGTTTGGGTAAAGATTTTGGAGGTCAGATCTACCCCTGCAAAGGGTCCCACTCCACCAATTATACCAATGATGTTCATGGCCGGTTGTTTTTTTCGCTTGGGTATCCATACCGCTGGAGGATGTCGAGGACCTTTTTTTCAGGCAATTCCTGGCATGTACGTCCATTCATGCCGGTCAAGGTTTGAGCGGCAAACAGGGAGTTGACAATGGCTTCCTGGGTGGCTTCAATAGTGGCCAGGAAAAGTGGTGAGGTGGCCCCATTGGGAAGTACTTCAACCGACCGTGGGGTCTGGTGGTCAGCTCTGGAAATGCGTACCTGCTGGCTGGTAGAAAAGGCGATCACGTAATCCCCGCTGCCGTTGGTAGAGACCCCGCCGGTACGGGCCAAACCGAGCATGGCCCTTTTGGCCAGCCTTTCCAGGTTGCGGGCACTGAGCGGGGCATTGGTGGCCACCACAATCATACAGGAACCACCAGGGGCCTGCTCTCGGTAATCGCTCATATAATAACGGCCCAGCTCCTGGCCCACAGGTGCACCCTTAATCTGCAAAACCCCGCCAAAATTGGTCTGAACCAGCACCCCTACCCTATATCCTCCGGCTTTCTCAGGCAAAACACGGGATGCACTTCCGATGCCCCCTTTAAATCCAAAACACACCGTGCCGGTACCAGCCCCTACATTGCCCTGACGAAGGGTCCCTGTATCAGCCTTATGCAAGGCTTCTAAAACATGATGCCCCTGAACATGCCGGCCGCGAATGTCATTGAGCCACCCGTCATTGGTTTCCCCCACCACAGGATTAACCGAGCGGACCTGCTCATTGCCCGGGCGCGATAAAGTATAATCGATTACAGCTCCCGCCGCCGTCGGTACATCCAGGGTGTTGGTTAAAACAATGGGCGTCTCAATGGAACCCAGCTCCCTTACCTGGGTAACCCCTGTTAGTTTCCCAAATCCATTGCCCACATATACCGCCCCGGGCACCTTGTTTTGATATAAATTGCCCCCATGGGGTAAAATGGCCGTAACCCCGGTTCGAACACGCTCGCCTTCCCTGAGGGTTACCTGGCCGACTTCAACCCCTTCAATATCTGTAATGGCATTGCCCATCCCGGGTTCCAAAACACCAATCTCAATGCCATAATCCCGCAACAATTGATCCTGCCCCTGCATGGCTGTAAGGAAAACTGTCATGAACAAAATGAAAATTAAACCACTGAAAAAAAACCGTTTCATCAGTATGAAAACTTATTAAGGGTAAAAAACAACGTAATGAAATCTTAAATCGTTAAATCAGCTCGATCATAATACAAACCACTGTTTTGTGCAGTGAATTTGCATAAATCAATGTAGGCAGATTTCCTGGCCTTCCTGCCAACAACCATATATCTGTAGCTTTATGATTCATTAACATTTGCCTGCATTTTATCTCGATGCCCTTTTTGTTGAGTCGGTTTGCGAGGAAAAAGATTGATCTTTTGAAAGGGATGTTTCCAGCTTGTAAAGGGTTTTGGTGATGGGGCGGTAATTCCTGAAATAGAAAACAGCCCCCCAGTAATGCTTCACCCGGTGGTATACCCTCAGAATATCCCCTTTATTAACTATCACCTCAGTCACATCCATGCCTTTCCTCGAATAATGGCTAACCGCGGTATCAAAATCCAACTTTTTGATGGCTTCTCCCGAAGCAGGCAATTTCTTATGGAGATCAACCCGATCGGGGTTTTTTCCCAGAAATTGGTCCCTCCGCTCCAAGATCTTATGGTAATAACGGCGTTTTTGGGGGCTGACACTTTGTACTTCCCCATTCGGTACCTTTTGATTCTGTTTTTGGAGCTCTTCTTGATCCGTTCCGGCTTTTTCAGGTTCTTCTTTTTCATTGAGCAAATCGGCGAACCTGAAGTCTGTTCCGGCTACCTCAAAGCTGGTGGTCATATTTCTCTGATAATGGGACTGATACTCAAACTCCCCGGTGGTTCGGCTAAAAACAATACGGCCCAGCGGCTTACTGCTCTGTTCGGTTTGTCCCAGGTTTTCAATCAGTTCCAGCTGAATGCGCACCAGTTGCTGTCTGGATGCTTTGATGTAATCAGGAAAGGAAGTATTGACCAATAAGGACTTTGACATAAAATGCCGGCGGGAAAAAATCACGGTATACAGGCTGTCATAGGGCAATTTAAAGTTAAACTGGCCGTCTTCTCTGGAATGGTAGATTTTATCCACGACCGAATCCCTCTTAACGGTAATGTTGACATCGGAAAGTTTTTTTTCACCATGAAATATCTCCCCGACGAGCCGCAGAGAATCCTGTCCGACCGCTCGGCCTCCGGCAAGCAGACCCATTAGGAAAAGTATGAGGATTGCGCGTACCATAAAATCTGCTTCTAAAATATTTAATTATCAGAAGAAAAACAACAAAAAGCCATCAATAAAAAAAACAAAGGACGACTTTAGTAATGCCCCCTTGGAGGTAAAACAGGCAGGCAGGGCTAATGGTAGCGGAAGTCAATAGGGTATAATGCGAATCTGGCCGGAAGTGCGCAAATACTGCCTCAATATTCTCTGTATATCCTGATTATCAGGATAATGACGAACAACATCTTTCAAAAGTTCGATTTCGGAAGGATCAGAACCTTCATCGAGGTAACCATAGCCCCGATACTGATTGTTTTCAATCTGGACCACAGCCCATTCCTGTTGATGACGGCCAGGCTCAAGAACAAAAAAGTTTTCGTGCTGCAGGGTTAAGTTTTGAATTGCTGACTGGGCACGGCGGTTATAGGTATCCGCTGGCTCCTCTCTTATGCAGGCGCCATAACACTGGCCCACATGGTAATAAAAACACGCACCAGCCGCCTCATATAATCCGCAGAGTTTTTGGCAAAGCTGGTAATTGCTGCAAAGGTTAAACAAATAGGCGCGGGCCTGTTTATAAGAAGTAAAACTGGCGAGCAATTCTTTATTTTCCTGATTTTTAGCCACTTGAAAACGGATGTAGCCCTGGAGGTCATAATACCAAAAGACCCCGAAGTCGGTGGAAGCTCTCCGTTGTTTTCGGTTATAGATTGGCTTGTAATGTTTTATTTCATGGGATTCCTTCAGCAGGGCAATCAGTTCGCTGCCGGTTTCTTCATAGGTAATTTGGTGGATTTGTTCGAGCATTTTCCGGGAACGACGGGAACTTCCATCCTGAAAATGGGCCAAAACACGGGCGTGAATATTTTTACTTTTGCCCACATAAATCATCTCATCCTGCTCGTTCCAAAAATAATAAACGCCGGTGCAAGCCGGCAGATGACGGATCAAATCCAGGTCAGAGACTCCGCGTGGCTTATGCCCCTGATTTTTTTGCTGATCAATCTGTAAAAGGTGGGAAAAAAGCATTGCTGTAGCCCGGGCATCCCCATAGGCCCTGTGCCGATGGTTGATGTTACAATTCAAATCCCGGCAAATGTTGCCCAGGCTGTAAGACTTCCTCCCGGGCAACAACCGACGGCTTAACTGCACCGTACATAACTTTTTTCTTTTAAAGGTATAACCAAGCTCTGCAAATTCCTTGCGCACGAAATTATAATCAAAATTCGCATTGTGCGCCACAAAGGTCCTATCCTGCGTCATCAGCACCAAATCGCGTGCTATTTCCCAGAATTTAGGGGCCTCCTGGATCATTTCATTGGTAATTCCTGTTAATCGGGTAATATGGGCCGGGATGATGCGTTCAGGATTGATCAGACTCTGAAACTCATCCACCACCTGATCTCCATCATGCAGCAGGACAGCAATGTCAATGATTTTTTCACTGGCAGGCTTCAGTCCGGTGGTCTCAACATCAATGACGGCATACATAGGAAAAACAGCCAGGATCCTTATTCAGAGATTTTTTGCTGGAGGGTATGAATCAGCTCCATGGTCAGCCTCTTTTTATTTTCTTCACTTTCATCCAGGCGGGCCTTCAGTTTCTGGATCCTCTCGCCGGTAGCAGCGGATTGAAGTTCCCTGGTTGCGTTTTCAATCACCGTCAGGGCATCCAGGGCAGTGGTATAATCGTAGCGCATGAATATATCCACAAAATCGTCGATGTAATCGCTGTAATCCAGCCCGTTTTTCCAGCATGCAGCCACCAACAAAGCAACCACCTCGGGATCCTGTTCATTTCGTATGGCTTTGACCAGCTCCCCGGCCGAGGATTGATATTTCAGGTTATTCAGGATGGTCAACACATGGGTTTTGACTTCACTTCCACGGGAATTCCTTAAAAGGGCCACCAACTCGGGTATCAGCACCTTACTGCCGGCATTTCTTACCTGCTGAAGGGTATTGATCACAATGTTGGCGTCATTGCTGGATAAACCCGAGCGCAGCTCCTTGATGTTCGGTTTTTGCTCGCCCATATGATGCTAATTTTTGCTACCGCAAAGTTAGAATATTTCTAATTTCGGTGAATAATTTTGGGGAATCTAAAAATTGTTTTTATTTTAGGCTTTGATTGTAAAGCCTTACAAAGGATACCGTGGTCAAACAGGCACCCGGTCTTGTATAGACACCCAACTGCATCAAACATCAAAAACGCAACCACCATGAAGAATCAATCATTCAGTTTGTTGATCACCACCCTTGCTGTTGTATTCCTTGTTTTTACCCCCGGTTGTAAAAAAGACAAGCAAACCCAAGAGGGTTCCTCCCAGAAAGAAGTTGTGCAGGTTGATTCCATTGACCAACAATTGATCAAGGATGTCAAAGAGGTCAAGGAGATGTTTTACTCGATGCCCTCGCCCCTGGAAGTGGCAATGATCCTCAAGGAAGCAGGCAAATCGTACAACCCGGAATTATTAAATCCGGTTGCCCACAATTCAAGGTATGTCACCACCAAAAGCCGGGCCCTGAATCTGGGCATATACACCACCGATTTGAGTTACGCCAGTTTGTATGACCAGACCCAGACCACCATTGATTACATCAATGCCGCCAAAAAAATGGCTGAAGGCCTGGGCATCATGCACGCCATTGATCAAAAAACCGTCGAGCGCCTGGAGGCCAATGTGAACAACCGGGATGTGATTTTGGATATCATTTCCGAGACCATCCTCAATTCGAGCTCCTTTTTCAAAGAAAACGAAAGGGAAGCCATTTCGACCATTGTTTTAATCGGGGGATGGGTCGAGGGCCTGTATATTGCCACCCATCTGGTGGAAGAAAGCCCCAGCCAGCAGGACATCAACAACAATGAGATGATTGCCCGCATAGCCGATCAGAAAATGGCCCTGAACACCATCATGAAGTTGCAGCAGAAGCATCGTTCCAATGAACACCTCTCGTCGGTCATGTCGGACATTAAGGAATTGAAGCGCATATACGACCAAATCACCATTAAGTCATCCAAAGTTGTCCCGGTCAAGGACACCACCACCAATGTAACCACCCTGAAATCGGAGACGACTTTAACAATGACACCCCAGATTTATAAGCAACTTAAAGAAAAAATTGACGTAATAAGAACCAAATTTATCTCTTAAAATAGCATCTGTTATGAGCAAACTATCGAATACTTTAGCGATCCTGGCCTTTCTCATGCTTATACCGCTGCTTGGACAGAGTCAATGTAAGCATTTTGCCAAACAGGTTTGCCAAAAAGAACTTGCTCCCTATATACACAACGGCAACTACAATGCCGCCATTCTGACCGAAGGTGAGACCGCCGAGATGTACAAAACCTTTTATGCCAAGCAGCAATACCGCATTTATATCTGTGAGTCATCGGCCATGCCCAAGATCCATTTTCAGGTGCTGGACGTCGATCGCAACGTATTGTATGATAACAAAACCAATGGCTACAAGATGAAATGGGATTTCATCCCGGAATCGAGCCAGCAATTGATCATATCCCTGAAAGTAGAGGATGGGGAGAATGACAGCGAGGGTGATCCCATCAGCGGTTGCGTGGCCATCATGATCGGACTCAAAAAGGAAGATCAGCAAAAGGAAGCCAGTCCTTGATGGGCCACCCTGCCCAATACCTTAAACCGGATCAAGGGGCCCATCCACCATCATTGAATCAATCCAGCCTTAATGGGCGATGGGTTTTTCCTGAAGTTTCTCCCTCAGATACCGGGCAGTAAATGAATCGGGGCAACGGGCCAACTGCTCGGGGGTGCCTTCACAAACAACGCGCCCCCCACCTTCTCCTCCTTCCGGTCCCAGATCGATGATCCAGTCGCCCGATTTAATCACTTCCATATTATGTTCGATGATCACCACGCTATGGCCTTTCCGGATCAGGGCATTAAAAGCATCCAGCAATTTGGAGATGTCATAGTAATGCAGGCCGGTAGTGGGTTCATCAAAAATAAAAAGCTGGGGATGTTCCTGGCTTTCATGTCCTAAAAAGGAAGCCAGTTTGACCCGCTGGCTTTCCCCGCCGCTGAGGGTGCTGGAAGACTGCCCCAGCTTGAGATAACCCAGTCCGACATCCTGAAGGATGCTCAATTTATGGAGAATCTTTTTCTCCTGGTTGTTGCTGCGGTCAGAGAAAAATTCAATGGCTTCATTAATGGTCATTTCCAGGAGCTGATAAATATTGACCCCTTTATATTTGACTTCCAGCACTTCATCCCGGAACCTTTTGCCATTACAGGCCTCGCAGGTAAGGGTAATATCGGGCAAAAACTGCATCTCTACCTTGATCACCCCTTCTCCCTGACAGGTTTCACAGCGGCCGCCAGGGGTATTGAATGAAAAGTGCGCCGGCTTGAAATTGTTGATCTTGGCTGCATGCTGGCTGGCAAACAACTTGCGGATTTCATCGTAGGCTTTGATATAGGTCACCGGATTGGAGCGCGAAGATTTGCCAATGGGGTTCTGATCCACGTATTCCACATCCGAAAGCAGATGCAGATCTCCCCTTAACTCATCATATCGTCCGGGTTTCTGACCACTTCCCTTATAATGCCGGTCCAAAGCGGGGGCCAGAATATTTTTCACCAGGGAAGATTTGCCAGAGCCACTAACCCCTGTTATGACGGTAATCAAGTTCAGCGGAAATTTCACATCGATGCCCTGGAGGTTATTCTCGCGGGCCCCTTTCAGTTCAATATAATTGTTCCATTTCCTGCGTTGGGCAGGCAAGGGGATATATTCTTCGCGGAGCAGGAATTGACCGGTATAACTATCGGCGACCTGTTTAATGGCGTGATGCGGACCCTGGAAGACCACCTCGCCTCCCAGGCGACCGGCAAGCGGCCCCAGGTCAATAATTTGGTCGGCTGCCCGGATGATGTCCTCATCATGTTCAACGACGACGACGGTATTGCCAATTTGCTGGAGCCGCCGTAGTACTCCAATAAGACGATGATTATCACGGGGATGCAATCCAACGCTGGGTTCATCCAAAATATACATCGACCCGACCAGGCTGCTTCCCAGGGAAGTGGCCAGGTTGATGCGTTGCGACTCTCCTCCCGAAAGGGTTGATGATAAGCGGTTAAGGGTCAGGTAGCCCAGGCCCACTTCCAGGAGGAAATGGATGCGGCTGGTGATTTCATTCAAAATGCGCTCGGCCACCTCTGCGTCATAGTCATCAAGGCTGAGGTCTTCAAAAAAACGATACAACTGATCGATGGCCATGACCACCAGTTCAGTGATCGCCTTGCCTCCAACCTTCACATAAGAAGCTTCTTTCTTCAACCGGGTGCCATGGCATTCGGGGCACACCGTTTTGCCCCGGTAACGGGAAAGCATCACCCGGTATTGAATTTTGTATTTCTTGCGCTCGAGGTATCGGAAAAAAGCATTTAAGCCATGAAAGTACTGATTGCCCGTCCAAAGCAATTTTTTCTGTGCCTCACTCAGCTGCGAATAGGGTTTGTGAATGGGAAAATTCATCCGCTTTGCATTCCGGATGAGCTGATTCTTCCATTCCTGCATCTTTTCACCCCGCCAGCAGGCAACGGCATCCTGGTAAACCGAAAGGCTCTTGTTGGGAACCACCAGGTCTTCGTCGATGCCTATGATGCGCCCGTAACCCTCACAAGTTGGGCAGGCTCCCAGGGGGTTGTTAAAACTGAACATGTGTTCGGTGGGTTCCTCAAAACAAACCCCATCGGCTTCAAACCGGTTTGAAAAAGATCGCTCCCTGACCTCTTCCCCATGAAACGACTTGATCAGGCAGGAACCATTGCCTTCTGAAAAGGCCAGCTGAACCGAATCGGCAAACCGTGAGCGGGAATCCTCGTCATCGGCCACCTTAACACGGTCAATCACAATATGAAGCCCTTCCAAATCGATCCCGGAAGGGTTTTGACTTTCCAATAAATCGTTGATCCGCACGATCTCGCCCGCCTTTTCCAACCGGGTGGTGCCCTGATTGGCCAATAACCGCAGATAATCTTCGGCAGAGCCTTCTTTGGGCGGAACAAAAGGGGCCAAAATCAAAAACTTCAATCCTTTATCCAGGGAAAGGATGTAATTGACCACATCACTTACGCTGTCGCGCTGAACCAGGCGCCCCGAATAAGGCGAATACGTCTTGCCAATTCGGGCGTATAAAAGCTTGAGATAATCATATATTTCGGTGGATGTTCCTACCGTAGAGCGCGGATTGCGGGTATTCACTTTCTGTTCAATGGCAATAGCCGGAGGCAGGCCATGAATGAAATCGACATCGGGCTTCTCAATCCGGCCAAGGAACTGCCGGGCATAGGCTGATAAGCTCTCCACATAACGACGCTGCCCCTCCGCATATAAAGTGTCGAAAGCCAGCGAGGATTTGCCGGATCCGGATACCCCCGTGATCACAACAAACTGATTCCGTGGTATCTTTAAACTGACATCCTTTAAATTGTGAACCCGGGCTCCCTGGACAATGATGTGTCCACTACGGCTGCTTTGTCTATCTGGCATGATTGTTGCACCTTTTAACCGAACAAAATTAGAAATGTTTTGACAAAATTTTGAAATCTGAGGTTTTTTTATTTATTTGCATAGATTTAAACCCATAGAAAGGAAGGTTTGTTTTACAGTAACAAAACTACCCAATTATAAATAGGAGGAGATTGTGACAAAAAAAGAAAATTCTGACCAAAAACTGATCCGCGAATATCTTGACGGAGATCAAACCGCCATTGAGCGGCTTATTGGCCGTTATAAAGATAAAGTCTATACCTACATCCTTTTAATGGTCAAAAACGAGCATCTGGCGGAAGATATTTTCCAGGAGACATTCATAAAAGTCATCAAATCCCTGCATCAGGGCAAATACCAGGAAAGTGGAAAATTTGTTTCCTGGGTAATTCGTATTGCCCACAATCTGATTATTGATTATTTCAGAAAAGGCAAACAATCCAGGGTTTATTCCAACGACGATTACGAGATGGACATCTTCAACTCCCAGAAATTTTCTGAAAAAACCGTTGAAGACCGGATGGTGCGCAATCAAATCATCGACGATGTACGCAAGCTAATCGACTACCTGCCCGAAGAACAAAAAGAAGTCGTTCTTTTGCGGCATTATGGAGGTTTAAGTTTCAAGGAAATTGCCGACCAGACCAATGTCAGCATCAATACTGCCCTGGGTAGGATGCGTTATGCCTTGATCAACCTGAGAAAGCTGATCAAGGATAAAAACCTCAATCTCAACACCATCTGATCCTTCCCCTTCGTAGCCAATTCTTTGTTAAAAAATGTTAATGCTTCTTACAATATTGAAAAGAAGGGCATCGTTTTGTGATATGATTTTAATCCTTAATCATTAAGCCTATGAAGCATCATTCTACATCAGCCTCGCAAGAGGAATCTAACCAACTGGTTTACAGCCCGGAAAAGGATGAATTTTTGGGCATTGAGAAATTTTCGGATATTTTCGAAATGCTCGACAGGAATCTTTTTCAGGTGGATGACAAAATCGCAGGGGAGGTCATTCATTTTGCACAGCGATATGCCAATTCCGGGCAATAAGCATTAAAAACAAGTTCGTCTCTTTTCTCCTCCAGAGGCGAACTTGTTCTTTTCCGCCTTAACAACCATTGAGCCAATTGATGCCATAACATGCTGCAATACCTGCTGTTTCGGTTCGCAGGCGGCTTTTTCCTAAAATTACCGTTTTAAATCCCCTGGAGCGGGCCTGTTCAATCTCCTCCTGACTAAAATCTCCTTCGGGCCCAATCAGGATCAGCACATCGCGGCCTGCGGAATAAGCATCTTGCAGATGAAGGGGCGCATTATTTTCCAGGTGTGCCATATACTTTTCGGCCTGCGTTTGTTTCCCTGTTACGCCGGAAAAAGGTTGCATGTCATGGAGCAGGGGAAGTCTGGTTTTAAGGGACTGTTTCATGGCGGCCACCATAATCCGTTGCAAGCGTTGGGTATTGAGCGTTTTGCGTTCCGAATGGAAGCAGCGAATGGGGGTAATCTCGTCCACCCCGATTTCAGTAACTTTTTCCACCAGCCACTCAAAGCGTTTGAGGTTTTTGGTCGGGGCAACGGCCAAATGCAGGTAAAATGGCCGATTTTGAGGGGCCACCTGTGACGAGTCGATCTCAACCCGACATTTTCGGGGGTTGGCATCTATTATGTGGGTTTGATAAAGGGTTCCCCTGCCATCGGTAAGGTGAACAATATCTCCCGAACTGAGGCGCAGCACTTTGATGCAGTGCTTCGATTCCTCCGGGGAAAGCTCATGGAAGTTATTTTTTAGCTCGGGGGCGTAAAATAAGTGCATAATGATTAATTTTGCGACAAAGTTAAGGATTTTATAACGGCCCCCGACATATTTTGTTTTCGGCCATTCACATAGCCTCAACCATTCAGTATGACCGACAACATCACATGCTTCATATCAATGCCGGTGCACCCGGCACAAAAGGCTTACCCCTGGGATGCGCACCTTTATACTTACAGCTGAATAAGGAGAATATCAGCAACATAGAAGTTAACAGGGGTTAAATACCCAGTAAACACATTGCATAAAGTCAAAACTAAAAACATTGGTGCCATAAAAGACAATATCTTCGAGTTAAAACGCAGTAAATACATCGCATGAACCGAAACCTGAAATACCTTTTGATCTTGCTGGGGGTAACCTTTCTGTTTTTAGGTTATCAATACTTTAAGCAAGCCGGGCTCCAGGCCTACCGTTATGTGGGACAATCCCGGGTCGAACTCGACAGCCTGGCCGATGGAACCTACCAGGGCTCGTTTCAACCTTTTGATATGCTGACCCTGGCCCGGGTACAATTCAAAGTCAAAAACGGCAAAGTCCAACAAATAGCCATCCCCCGGCTCACTGTTTCCCCCTGGAATTCAATCAAATCGACAATCACCGACAGCATCCGTACCCGCCAGTCGGTCAAGTTTGATGCCATTACCGGGGCCACCCGTTCATCTTTCTTTGTAAAGGCTGCCCTTCACGATGCCTGCTCTGAAAAGGACCAGCCCGACAACCCACCAGGTTCCGGATAGCACACCTGCAAGAAGGCATAGCCTGAAAAAAATGCTCAATATTGCCCCGAGCTATGAACTTTCCCGGACTTATGGTGTATAAACACAGCACGAATAAGCGGGGTTAATGTCAAAAGCCCCTTTTTTCAATGGCTTTTAAAAAGCTCTTTTACAAACCTTTCATTAATTTTCCTTCCGGTGAATATATTGCTGACCGGCGCCAACGGTTATATTGGCAAACGACTTTTACCCGTGCTCCTGAAAAAGGGCCATCATGTGATCTGCTGTGTCAGGGACCGACAGCGTTTCACCCTTGAACCCACCTACCCTTCCATAGAGGTATGGGAACATGATTTTTTACGCCCCCACCCCGAAGACGCCCCTCAACACATCGATGCAGCCTATTACCTGATTCATTCCATGTCAATGTCCATTTCTGATTTCCATGATCGGGAAGCCGCTGCAGCAAAAAATTTCCTGGATTATATCCGCCATACCCAAGCCAAACAAATCATCTATCTCAGTGGCATCACCAACCAGCCCCATCTATCCAGGCATCTGGCTTCAAGGCGGAACGTAGAAAATATCCTGGCCGGCTCGTCCATTCCATTAACCACCCTCAAAGCAGGGATCATCATCGGATCGGGCAGTTCCTCGTTTGAGATCATGCGCGACCTGGTTGAAAAACTACCGGTGATGATCACCCCCCGCTGGCTAAACACCAAATCCCAGCCCATTGCCATAGTCAATGTCATTGAATACCTGATCTCGGTGCTGATGCTTGACCAGGCCATGAATCGTTCTCTGGATATTGGCGGCCCGGAGGTGCTCAGCTATAAGCAGATGCTTTTGCGTTTTGCCAAGGTGCGCCATCTCAAGCGCATAATCTGGACCCTGCCTGTGATGACCCCCCGTCTCTCCTCATATTGGCTCTACTTTGTGACTTCGGTATCTTATAAACTGGCTGTCAATCTGGTTGACAGCATGAAAGTGGAAGTCATTGCCGATGACAGTTATATTCGCCAGATGTGCCCCATTTCATTGATGGGTTTCGACGAAGCGGTTCGCATGTCTTTTCGCAAACTGGAATCGGACAACGTAGGTTCGAGCTGGAAAGATGCCCTGATATCGTCAATGGAACAGAGCAGCCTCTCGGCCTCTTTTCACGTGCCGACCCGGGGATGCTTCATCGATCATCGGCGCCATTTGCTGAAAAGGGCCCCCACCGATGTTCTCGACAAAATCTGGGCCATTGGCGGGAAGCAGGGCTGGTACTTTGCCAACTTCCTCTGGAAGATCCGGGGCTATGTGGATAAAGCCATGGGCGGAACCGGGCTGCGCCGGGGAAGAACCCATCAAAAAGAACTGCATCCCGGCGATGCCCTGGACTTTTGGAGGGTACTTATAGCCGATAAAAAAAACAGGCGTTTGCTGCTTTATGCCGAGATGAAGCTTCCGGGTGAAGCATGGCTCGAATTTAAAATGACCGGTGATGCCCCCCCCTTTATCCTGCATCAGATTGCTACCTTCAGACCAAGCGGGGTCTCAGGACGTTTATACTGGTATGCCCTCTGGCCCTTCCATCAATTCATCTTTAGGGGAATGATCCAAAAACTTGCCAGCGAAGCCTGATATGGCATTGCACGAATTTTACCGTATCTTGCCCCCCTGAATTATGAACCCGGATCATCATGGTTGCTATGGCCCAACAACAAGAATACATTGCCAAGACCTTTCCCGGCCTCGAAGGGGTGCTGGCCGAAGAAATCAAAGCCCTGGAGGGGAATCAGGTGGAGATACTCAACCGTGCGGTTAAGTTCCGGGGCAACCAGGCCCTTTTGTATCGAAGCAACCTGCAGTTGCGCACCGCCCTTAAAATACTGGTTCCCCTTTTTAAATGTGCCTGCCCCAATGAGAAAAAACTTTACCAAGCCGTCTACGAATATCCCTGGGAAGAATTGTTCAACATTTACAACACCTTTGTCATCGATGGGGTAGTCCATTCCCGGATATTTAAACATTCCCACTATGCGGCCCTGAAAGCCAAAGATGCCATCGCCGACCGATTCAGGGACAAATACCAGCGGCGGCCTTCGGTCGATAAAAACCAGCCCGATTATAGAATCAACCTGCATATTTTCCGGGATCAGTGTACCTTCTCCCTCGACTCATCCGGCGAGTCGCTGCATAAAAGGGGATATAAATCAAAAAATGTGCGGGCCCCCCTCAACGAAGTCCTGGCCGCCGGTATGATTATGCTCACCGGATGGGACAAAACCTCCCGGTTCATCGATCCCATGTGTGGATCTGCCACCCTGCCCATTGAAGCCGCTCTTATCGCCCATGATATCGCCCCCGGCGCATACCGCGAACATTATGGCTTTACTTCCTGGCACGACTTTGATCACAACCTGTTCCAGGAATTGAAAAATTCCCTGCTGCCCCAACCCAAAAAAAACGCCCCTCCCATCCATGGTTGCGACATCTCACCCCAAGCCATTCAAACTGCCCGGAAAAACCTGGAAAAAGCCAACCTTACCCATCACATCCACCTCTCTGAAGAATCCCTGGCACAATTTACACCCCCTGAACAAAATAAAGGGGTGGTGATCATGAATCCCCCTTACGGCCAAAAACTTAAGGAAAAGGACATCCTGCATTTCTACCAACGCATTGGCAATATCCTTAAACACAAATACACCGGCTACCAGGTATGGATCTTCAGCAACCATATAAAAGCC
Organism: uncultured Bacteroidota bacterium; assembly: GCA_913055635.1. GTDB lineage: Bacteria > Bacteroidota > Bacteroidia > Bacteroidales > UBA12077 > JAGXLC01. The sequence continues at coordinate 14,626 of CAJXLK010000023.1, read as the reverse complement.
TTAAAAAACGTGGGACTACACCCTTCTAAAAAATACACCCTCTACAATGGCCCATTGGAATGTAAATTCCAAAAATACCAGATTTACCAGGGCAGTTTGAAGAAAAGAAAAACTTAAGGCTTTTCAATGCGTACCATAACCTATGGAGAAAAAAATCCTTCGTGAAGCTGTTTTGTGTTTCAAAATTCCTATATTTGCTTAGGTTATAGTCAAAAATCACCCCAATTTGAAGGCTTGTATGCATTTTGACATTGATCAGTATTATTCCAGAATGAACTCAGGAGAAGTGATACTGGCCTATAAAGGAAGCATATCTTCTGAATTGATCACCAATGTTCTGGAAGTCATCGATGCCAAGCTGGAAGACCTGATCATCAAGAAGAGCATTAAAAAAAAGCTCTACAACGTGCTGGTCGAAAGCCTTCAAAACTTATATCATCATATTGATGACCTGCCCGATACCAGCGATGGAAAATTTGACGTACATTTCGGCATTTTCGTTATTACCAGGGAAGGAGAACGTTACAAAGTTTCTACCGGCAATTTTATCAGAAATGAAAAGATTCAGCCCCTGAAAGACCGCCTGGATCGGGTAAAGGCCATGACCAAAGATGAACTCAAAGACCTGTACAAACAAATACTCAATAACCAGGACTTTACACAAAAAGGAGGCGTCGGCCTGGGTTTGATTGATATGGCCAAACGCACCGACAGGCAAATGGCCTATCAATTCAACCATTACAATGAGGAATATTCCTTTTTCAACCTGGATATTTACGTTTAAAAAAGCATAACTCGATATGGAGTCTATATCAATTGAAGCTACTACCAAAACCCCGGAGATAAAGATGAATCCGGAAGACGGGGTGATTGAGATCAAGGGCCGTTCGATACCGGAAAATTCCATTGAATTTTACCGGCCCATCATCGAATGGCTGGATGAATATGCCAAAAATCCCAACAAAAAAACCACCGTTAACGTCCAGTTGGAATATTTCAACACCAGCTCATCCAAATGCATCCTTGACATCTTTAAAAAGCTCGAATCATTAAAGCGGGCCCGCAATGAGGTAGTGATCAACTGGTATTATGAAGAAGACGATGAAGATATGCTGGAATCGGGTGAAGATTACGAATCCATCATCCGGGTGCCCTTCAAGATGATCGAGATCGTCGATTAAGCGCGCCCGGTTGATCAAATATTCACACCCACCAGCCCCATACCTGCCTGTCAATATGAAACTTCCCAGCCACGCTGAATTCAGCGTGGCTTTTTGGTAAGCACATATTTCTTATTTTCCAGAAAATCAAGGGCTTTTCTTAAAAGTCGGAAATACAGAATAAAATAGAGAATCAGACTCATCATCCAAATAACCAGTACATTAACGGCAAAGGTGGAGTAGTATTGACCAAACAGTTGTTTGCGCGGGGCATAGAAATGGGCCTTGATAAATGGATATTCAGGGTCTTTGAAAATGGGATCGATTTTCTGGACCAGTTCCCCTTCATATTCGATGATCCGATGAAGCTCTCCACTGTTTGTGACAAAGTCGGCCAGTTTTTCATTGTAATGGTTTCGCCTTAATCGCATCAGCTGCTTTTTGTCCTCCCCACTTTGCTGCATCCGGCTCATCACCTGATCCCTCTTGCTGCTGGCCTTATTGTAAAGCTTGATGTAATATTTCTTCAACATTCCCAGGTAATCATGAAGTTTGTCAATGGTTTTTTGATTCAAACGATGAGGGTACAATTCATCCCTGCGGTCGAATTCCACCAGCCGGCCCGAGGGGGAACGCACCTCCTGGTTCAGCTCATGACGTATCAGGGCCAGGTTGTCGCGGAGCTGCGATTGATGGGTGCTGTCGTCCAGGTGCCGCCCACAGTAAGAGACCTTGTTCTGTAGGGTGGTAATCCAGTAATTCTTCTTAAAATCGGCCCGGCTCATCACTTTATCATAGGGATAAAGCGGCTGCTCAAAGTCGTTGTTTTTGAACTGGTATACAGCCAAAGCCTCATAAGCCCAACGGGCAGTTATAACTTCTCCATACAAAGGGATGTTCTTGGGATTGGATATGCTGGGATTCAGTTTTTCATATTTGACAATCACCCCGCTTAAAATAAGCTGGGGAATGATTAAAAAGGGAATCAAGATATAGATGGTGATCACCGTATTGAAGCTATCGGATATCAATAAGCCCAGCATATTGGAGAAGCACCATGCACTGAAAAGGATCAGCCAGTAATGAAAGAACATCCCCGGAATCTCCATTATAGAATTGCCGATGACAACAAAAAGCCAGGCCTGGATGGCTGAAATGATAAACTGAACCCCGATCTTGGAAAACAGATAACTCTTCCAGCTCAGGTTCAGGAAGGCTTCGCGCCGCAATATCTTACGGTCTTTGATAATTTCCTCCGAACTAACGGTCAAGCCAATAAACAAGGCCACAATAACCGACATGAAGATGTACACCGGCAGGTTGGAATTGGAGGCCAGGGTATAACCGTGCTCGCTATGGATGTCATAATACTTGACGATGTAAGATAGAATGAATGCCAGCACCGGTGCCTCGAACAGGTTAATGAACAAATACTGGGTATTGGACAGTTTAGAGAGCACATCCCGCTGAAGATAAATCAGGAATTGCTTGAATTTATTGGGGGTTTTAAAGTGGATCCGGGGGAGTTCATCTCCCTGATTGGGCTTGGATTGCTGCTGTTTAACAGAGGATTGCTTAAATTTCTGATGCCATTCGGAAGGGGCTATTTTGCGTTCATTGGTAAAGTTGCCGTATTCATCGAGCACCTTGGTTTCGACAATATTAAATATCTGTTCCGGATTAACGTTGCCGCAAACCGGGCACTCACTTTCATTCCAGTTGGCGTGCTGGATACTGGATTTAAAATAGATCAGCGACTCAATGGGTTCCCCGTCATAGATCAAATATCCGCCCTGATCCAGGATCAACAGCTTATCGAACATTTTAAATATATCGGAGGAGGGTTGATGGATCACCGCGAAGACGACTTTGCCTTTGAGGGTTAATTCCTTCATCAGATCGAGGATGTTCTCCGAGTCGCGGGATGACAAACCCGAAGTCGGCTCATCCAGGAAAAGGACGGCCGGCTCGCGGATCAGTTCCAGGGCAATATTGAGGCGTTTACGTTGACCCCCGCTGATCATCTTATTTAGCGGGGTTCCCACGGTCATGTCTTTGATATCGTATAAACCCAGATCTTCCAGGGTATCATGCACCACCTTTTCCAGTTCTTCACGCGTATAGTTGGCAAAACAAAAGCGGGCATTGAAGTAAAGATTCTGGAACACGGTGAGCTCTTCAATAAGCAGGTCATCCTGCGAGACATATCCGATCAGCCCTTCCACTTTTTCCTGATCCTGATGGATATCAATGCCGTTGATCAACACTTGTCCGCTTGAAGGTTGGTAGGAACCGTTAAGTACATTGAGCAGGGTCGACTTGCCGGCACCGCTGGCCCCCATGATCCCGATCAGCTTGGCCGACTCCCCGTAAAAGCTCATAGGCCGAAGCCCCACATCTCCCGTGTTGAATTGATAGGATATTTCGCGGGCTTCAAAGGTGATCTGGGCTTCAATCCGGTCAATGTTGAAACGGGTGATGATGTCCCCATAATAGATTGGTGGTATTTTAGGACTTCGGATCGAAGCCCCCACATTCATTACATATACCTTATCCTGCTCCAACAACTGACCGTTCAGGTATATTTCGCTTTCCCCGATATAACGCAGGAAATACATCCCGGAAGATTCCAACTCGATCACCCGCAATTCGCCCTCCAGGTTCGGGGCTTGAAGGTGACGGATACCCGAGCCGGAGAGTTCCGGCTGGCGGTCAATGATCAGGATGTGCTGGGAAGCGGGCAGCTCTTCAAAGGGCTTGAGCACAAAACTCTTAATCAGGGAAAATTCCTCGCCCGGTATATGAAATGTATCGGCTACCGTCGAAATGAAAGCAACTTGTTGTTCGGTCACTTCACCCCCCGACTTGACAAATTCGAGCAGGCGCACCAACACCACGTTTTTCTGCTTTTGGGTGAGCTCCTCATTGATTTCGGTGCAAATCTTCAACACCCTCACCGAGCTCGAAGACGTACGCTTCTTACGCTTGCTCTTCTCTTTAAGCTTTTCATGGTGGATGCTGTAATAATAGTCGAATATTTGCAGGTATTCCTGGGCCGCCTGGCGATTGATCTGTCGTCTTAAAAAATACTCCACAATTTTACGCCGGTCCCCTGCCGAGCTGGTTGGATAAGCAATGATGGCAAACAGCTGCATCAGGGCTTTCAGAATAGGTTCACTCATTGTTCAGGCATTTGTCGGGTTTGATCAGGCTTCCTGAAGCCAATCATCAGCTTGACCAGTCTGTCGATGTGTTGTTCTGCTTCTACCTTGATTTCCACAACACAAGGAACAGTCGAGTTAAATTCCAGATGCCATAAAGGGGTATGATGATGCCTGGTGTTGTCGAACAGCAAATTCCGCTCGCTGTCATAGACCTTCATGATCAGCCGATGATCCTCTATGTTGCTGCAAGCTACCAGACAATAACGATTGCCCCCATAGAAAACCGTGTGAAACCGCGCCATGTTGTTCTTGTTCAACCTGGCCTTATAATCCTGCCCGTCAGAGATATATTCCTTGCCCATCAATCCAGTGCAATCCCCCAGGGAAACATTGGCCGAATCCTGCCCGTAAACCGGCGGAGCCCATACAAACCCACAGGCCATCAACAATGCCAGAAATATTAACCGCGCGTATGTCATGTGGTGATCTTATTTCGCAATTTGCTGATCTTTTTGGCAATACTCCTTAAATGATATTCGGAAATCACTACATTGGAAGTACTACGGACGATGGTGAGTTTTTGTTTCTCTTTGACCAGGGGTTCTTTATAATAATAATTGTAGATCACCCCGTCAAATTCATAGGCAATATCGACCAGTGCATCAATCAACTCGGTATATTTCTCCGAATCATAATAATAGGACGACAACAATTCAATGAGGTTTTCCAGGGCATGCTTTTGTTGGCCCAGCCGGTTAACAAGGGGACGTTTCTGGGTTTGGAGCACCGTGCGCGAGAGTATATAGGTGCTCTCCACCCAGCCCCCGGCCAGTATTAAAGCCCCAATTTTTTTGCGTTCATTCTTGATTAAATAGGCATCAAATTTTCGGTAGGCCTGCGTCAGGTAATGGATCATCGAATCCTGGCGGGTGAGGCTGTGCTTCAGATTCGTGATGTCGGTTGAAGATAAAGCGTTATGTAACCTCAAATCCTCCGAGAGTTTTCGGATTACACTGAAATATTCCAGGCTCCTTTTTTCCCCGCTGAAAATGCTTAAATATCCCAGGTCGGTACCATAGATGCCAATATTGAGGGCTTTTTTAAAGTTGGTGGTATAGCGGGTATAAAAGGCCGGATCATTCAGCAAACGCTGATTGAAATGCACCTGGTGCTTGCGGATCACATAAGCAGCCTGATAAGGGGAAGGGATCGAAAAAAGGTTGTCGTTGTATTTCAGCAAAAGACTGGTGGTATCGATCTCTTTCTCCATCAGCGCCTCTTTCCGGGAAGTACGGTTGCGGTCTTTCTGAGCGCACCCTAAAACCACCAGCAAAGCAAGGAATATTAACGGTTTATGCCTCCAAAAGTGAAAAAAGTAGCGCATCTAAAAAGATTTATCGTTTGCTAATTAAAAAAAATATCAGCACATATCAAAGCCCTGCCCAGTCATATACAGGTTAAAACAATCGTTTTATATTGCGTTGAAAGATCAAAAATCCGGTCAGAGCCAGGGCAAACCAGATCAAACTCCAGAGCCATTCCATAAAAATGACCTTACCAATCATAAAGAGGATGGAGTAAGTGAATAAAATCGAAGACAACCAGGCGCCTACCAGCATGGGGATGCGTTTGTTTTTGCGGCGGCCGATTTCCGGGTCAATATTCCACATTCCGGGAGGTTGAACGCGTTGATAAAAATGACGCAGTACCTTAGCATCGGTTCGTGGGGTGAGATAAGTTACCGCGATCCAGGCAACAGTAGTAATGCCCACGGTAATGAAGAAACTGTCGGGAAATTGCAGCTCAAGGCCAAAACGGGCCACGGCAAAGACGATAAAGGGGACGATCGTGGCGGTGATCTCGCTCCAGGCGTTCACCCGCTGCCAGTACCAACGCAAAATCAGGACCAGTCCCAGGCCGGCTCCGCACTCAAGCAAAAAGTGCCATACCTGGGTGATTGATGTGACGATGGTAGTGACATAGAGGGCAATCAACATGATCACAATGGTAGTCAGGCGGCTGATCAGCACATAATGCTTTTCCTGACCCTGTTGATCCGGTCTCGATGCCTCCTTGTTGGGGCGCTGACGGTGAACAAAACGTTTATAAAAATCATTCACGATAAAGCTGGCCCCCCAGTTTAGCTGGGTTGAGATGGTGCTCATGTAGGCCGCCAGCATGGCCACCAGCAACAGGCCGGTCAACCCCGGCGGGAGATAATCGCGGATGGCCATGACATAACCGAGCCGCTCGCTGCCTTCTTCCAGGCCGGGATAAAGCACCAGGGTGGCCAGGGCTACCAATATCCAGGGCCAGGGACGGATGGCATAATGGGCAATTTGAAAAAACAGGGTGGCCCCTGTGGCATGCTTTTCGTTTTTGGTGCTCATCATCCGCTGAGCCACATAGCCTCCGCCCCCAGGTTCTGCCCCGGGATACCAGCTGGCCCACCACTGAACACCAATGTAGGCCAGAAAGGCCCCCAAGCTGATCGATAAGGTGGAGGCCACATCCCCACTCCCCTGCCCGCTGCCGATGCGGGGAAAAAAGTTAAAAGCCCATTCCGGAACCTGTGCCTTTAACCCGGTGATGCCCCCCACCTGCTCAGTCGAAAGCACAATCACGGCTAAAATGATCGAACCCGCCATGGCGATAATGAACTGGATGGCATCGGTTAAAGCCACCCCCAGCAAACCTGCCAGTGCAGAATAAAAGGAAGCTACAAGCATCGCCCCGCCAATATACCAGATCAAATGGGACTGAGGAATATCAAAAAAAACCTGTAAAATGCTTTCCAGGGCCAAATTTACCCAGCTTATAATCAATACATTGAAAAAAAGCCCCAGGTAAAGACTCTTAAATCCCCGTAAAAAAGCCGCAGGCTTTCCACTGTAGCGAAACTCTATGAATTCAAGCTCGGTCAGTACATTGGCCCGTCTCCATAAATCGGCAAAAAAGAAAGTGGTCAGCATGCCCCCGATCAACATATTCCACCAAAGCCAGTTGCCCGAAATTCCGTGTTGATTGACCATCTCCGTAACCGCCAGTGGCGTATCGGCAGCAAAAGTAGTGGCTACCATCGAAATGCCCGCTATAAACCAGGGTAGTTTGCGGCCTCCCAGAAAAAAATCACTCAGGCTTCGCCCTGCCCGGCTGCGATAACGCAAACCAATAAACACGGCAATAGCTATGTAGAGGAAGATAATCAGCCAATCAATGAACTTGAGTTCCATATATCCTTCAATTAGGAAAGTGGGGAATGCAGTATTCCAACAAAAAATTTATATGTTTAAATGCTCAATTGCTACCCAAATCTAATGTTTTTCGTTGCATTCATCTTAAAAAATTCCCGAATTATGAAAAAAAAGATCTTCAGCCTGGTGCTGATTACCTCTCTACTATTGCCCGCATGGAGCGTTATGGCCCAGCAAAAACAATTGTCTCTCAAACAGGCTGTAATAGGAGGCTGGCGGGAACTGGCCCCGGAAAATATTCAACGCCTGCAGTGGATCCCTCAAACCAACCGGTTTTCATACCTGGAAGGCAACCGATTGATGCAGCAAGATGCGGAACAAGATCAGTCCCAGCCCATCATATCTCTGGAAGAGCTTAACGCCATCGTTGGAGATGACCAACCCGAACTCGAGCGAATGCCCCGTTTCAACTGGACAGGTCCCAACAAGGCCGTTTTCAGTCATCAACAACATTGGTATCGGGTCAACCCCTATGAAAAAAAGTTAAAGGGGCACACCCGTTTGGATTCGAGCGCCCAAAACCCCGACTATTGTTCGGCGAACCAACATATTGCCTTCACCCGAGAAAACAACCTGTTTGTTCGATCCTTTAAGGGCAGTACTGTTCAGATCACGGATGATCAAAATTCCGACATTGTTAACGGACAGCAAGTGCACCGGCGTGAATTTGGCATCCATACCGGAACTTTCTGGTCGCCCCGGGGTAAAAAGCTTGCCTTTTACCGCAAAGATGAGCGCATGGTCACGGATTATCCCTTTGTCGATATCAACAGCCGGATTGCGAGTGCCCAACCCGTTGATTACCCCATGGCAGGGATGAAAAGCCATCATGTCAGAGTGGGGGTTTACGACCTCAGCAGACAGGACACTGTTTTTTTAAAAACCGGCAAGCCGGCCGATCAGTATCTGACCAATGTGAAATGGGGCCCCCGGGGTCAGTATATATACATTGCAGTATTGAACCGCGATCAGGATCATTTGAAGCTCAACCGTTACAATGCGAAGACCGGTGAACTGGAGCAGACCCTTTTTGAAGAAAAGCATGAGAAATATGTAGAGCCGCAGGCACCGATCACCTTTCTGCCGGACACTCCCGATCGATTTGTCTGGCAAAGCCGGCGCGACGGCTACAACCACCTTTATCTCTATAACACCAGCGGGAAGCTTATCCGCCAGTTAACCCGCGGGGTGTGGGAAGTAACCCAATTCAAGGGATTCAATGATGAAGGGGATCAGCTCTTTTTTATGGCCACCAGGGAAAGTCCTCTGGAGCGCCATCTTTACAAGGTTGATGTGAGTTCACGTCAGCTGACCCGCCTCACGAATGAACCGGGCTACCACCGCCCCCTCGTTCAACCCCGCGCATTCATCATCGACCGCTACTCCAGCAAAAACACCCCGCGCATCATAAGGATCATCAACCATTCCGGCGAAAAAGAACAAAAGCTGCTCGAGGCATCAAACCCCTTGAAAAACTACGCCCTGGGAGAAATGAACATCTCTACGATAAAAGCCGCTGACCAGCAAACGGATCTCTATTATAGGCTGATTAAACCTGCCGATTGGGATCCCGACAAAAAATACCCGGCCATTGTTTACGTCTACGGCGGGCCACATGCCCAACTGGTTCAAAACCGCTGGCTGGGCGGAGCCCGCCTGTGGCAGTATTATATGGCTCAAAAAGGTTATGTGATGCTTACACTCGATAACCGCGGATCAGACGCCCGGGGCCGCGCCTTTGAAAACGTCATCCACCGCAAACTCGGACAGCATGAAGTAGCCGACCAGATGCAGGGGGTCAAAATGTTGAAAAACCTCGATTATGTCAATAACCAGAGAATTGGTGTCCATGGCTGGAGCTATGGAGGTTTCATGACCACTTCCCTGATGCTTAAAAAACCCGGGGTTTTTAAAGCAGGCGTAGCCGGCGGACCGGTGATTGACTGGAAATATTATGAGGTCATGTATGGAGAAAGGTATATGGATACCCCCCAGGACAATCCCCAAGGTTACCGCCAAGCCAACCTTAAAAATTATGTCGACAGCCTTGAAGGGGACCTGATGGTGATCCAGGGATACATGGATGATATTGTGGTTCCTCAGCACAGCCTCAGTTTCCTGAGAACCTGTGTCCAGGAAGGCGTACAGGTCGACTATTTCATCTATCCTACCCATCAGCATAACGTCAGAGGCAGGGACCGGATTCACCTGATGCAAAAAATCACCCGTTATTTTGACAACCACCTTTAAACAAATACCGCCATTTACGGTATGAACATATAGGCAGGCTTCTTTTGTTTAAATTTAAAAAGGCAACTATTAAACAAAAAGGGGCCTGCTGCCGTTTAACAATTGTCCCAACAAATCATAAATAAAACGCCGATCGTGGACAGACTGGAAACACATATTGATACCCAAACGCAGGCTTTTCAGGACCGCCTGACCCACTATCAGAAGCTTCTGGAGGAATTCAAGTCAAAACTTAATCGGGTCCAGGCCGGAGGCGGTGAAAAAGCAGTGAAAAAGCACCGCGAACGGGGTAAATTGCTGGCAAGGGAAAGGATCGAACAACTCACCGATGGGCAAACCCCTTTTTTGGAGCTGTCTGCCCTGGCGGCGAACGGTCAGTACGAGGATGCCTTTCCCTCAGCCGGCATTGTCACAGGCATCGGGTTGATAGAAGGGCGCGAAGCGGTGATTGTGGCGAACGATGCTACGGTTAAGGGCGGCACTTATGTGCGCGAAACCATCCGCAAGCATGTTAGGGCCCAGGAAATAGCGATGGAAAATCACCTGCCGGTGGTCTACATGGTTGACAGCGGAGGGGTCTTTCTCCCGGAGCAGTCACGGGTTTTCCCGGACAAAGAAGACTTTGGTCGTCTGTTTCGCAACCAGGCCCAGATGTCTGCCCGGGGTATTCCCCAGATATCCATTGTGATGGGTTCCTGTACAGCTGGTGGTGCTTACGTCCCGGCCATGAGCGACGAGACGATCATCGTGCGCCATCAGGGAACCATCTTTATCGGGGGGCCACCCCTGGTCAAGGCCGCTACGGGTGAACAAGTGACCGAAGAAGAACTGGGGGGGGCCGAAATACATACACAAATATCCGGCGTTGCCGACCATATCGCCGAAGATGACCAGGATGCAGTAAGCATTTGCCGCAACATTTTTAAAAACCTGCCCCGACCCTACAAACAGCCACTCGATGTCCAGACTCCCCTGCCTCCGCGCTATCCCACCGAAGAACTTTACGGGCTGGCTCCGGTCGACCCCAAAAAACCGGTGGATGCCCGGGAAATCATCATGCGCATTGTCGATGACAGCCGCATCCACGAATTTAAAAAAGATTACGGAACCACTCTGGTCACCGGTTTCGTCAGGATAATGGGATATCCCGCCGGAATCATCGCCAACAATGGAGTTATTCACGGGGCTACTGCCCGCAAAGGCGCCCATTTTATTGAACTGTGTCAATACAGAAAAATACCGCTGATCTTCCTTCAGAACATCAGCGGATTCATTGTGGGTAAAAAATATGAACAGGAAGGCATCGCCCGGGACGGAGCCAAGATGATCCATGCGGTAGCCAACGCCAATGTCCCGAAATTAACCGTCATTTTTGGCGGTTCTTTTGGGGCAGGAAATTATGCCATGGCCGGAAGGGCATATGATCCGCGATTGCTTTTCATGTGGCCCAACGCCAAAATCTCAGTCATGGGAGGCCAGCAAGCGGCCAGTGTATTAACCAGCATCCGGGAGGCCCAAATGAAAAAGGCCGGTCAACAGCCCCGGCAAAAAGAAATTGAAGCATTCAGGCAACAAATGTTGGAGCGCTATGAACATGAAGGTTCAGCTTATTACAGTACATCAAGGGTGTGGGATGATGGCATCATTGATCCGGCGGATACCCGAAGAGTGCTGGCTATGGGAATCGCTATATCCCGAAATGCACCTTATGGAGATCCCCAGTCAGGGGTTTATCGGATGTAATTCCAATTAAAATAACCGTATGAAAAATTTTGAAACCATACAATTCAGCGTTCAGCAAGGCATTGCGCAAATTGTCCTGAACCGCCCGGATGTTCGCAATGCCTTCAACGAGCGGATGATCAGCGAGCTGCGGGAAGCTTTCTCCATGACGGCCGGGCAGGAAGAGCTGTTTGCTTTGATCATCAAGGGGGAAGGCTCGGTTTTTAGTGCCGGTGCAGATTTAAACTGGATGAAAACCAGTATGGACAATGATTTTGAACAGCACAAGCAAGAGAGCAGCCAACTGCAAAAGATGTTTGAGGAGTTGTATCAATTGCCCGTACCCACCATTGCCGTGATTCACGGGGCTTGCATTGGAGGAGCCAATGGCCTGGCTGCCGCTTCAGATGTGGTTTTGGCTGAAACAGCAACACAATTCCGCTTCAGCGAGGTGCGCGTGGGCCTGGTTCCCGCCACCATTGCCCCTTATGTGATGCACCGCATGGGGGCCTATCAGGCCAAATATTATATGCTTACCGGACGGACTTTTCGCCACGAAGAAGCCCTTCGCACAGGTTTGGCCGATGCAGTCGGTTCACGCGAAAAAATGGATACCGAATTGGAACTTATTCTCAAAGAATTGTCCCAAAACAGCCCGCAGGCAATGCGCAACACCAAAAAACTGATGAACCGCATCAGCCGTTCCCACAGCAGTGAACAAATAAAAGAATGGACCGTGGAGGCCATTGCCCGGGCCCGCCTTAGCGAAGACGGACAGGAAGGCATGCAGGCTTTTCTGGAAAAACGAAAACCACGCTGGCAAAAACAGACCGACGATTAAAAATATAAATCACTATTGCTTTGAAACAAATCAATAAAATATTGGTCGCCAACCGGGGGGAAATTGCCGTCAGGATCATACGCACCGCCCGAAGCATGGGTATCACCACTGTTGCAATATATGCCGGCCAGGAGGGCCAACCCATGCACCGTGACCATGCCGATGAAGCCTGGTCGTTGGGCACCGGATCACTGGAGCAGACCTACCTGCATATTGACCGCATCATCGACATTGCCCTGAACAGCGGAGCCGATGCCATACATCCCGGATATGGTTTTCTGGCAGAGAATCCTGATCTGGCCCTAGCCTGCCGCAAAAACGGCCTTACCCTGATTGGTCCCCCTGAAAAAGCCATCCGCATCATGGGCAACAAACTGCAAGCTGCCGGCTTTGTCGGTTCACTGGAGGTGCCGATGCTGCAGATCAAAACCGGCCCGCCCAAAGACCTGGCCCAAAAAGTCAGCCCTGAAGATTTTCCCTTGATGATCAAGGCGGCAGCAGGAGGTGGTGGCAAAGGCATGCGCATCGTAAGGAATCCCAAACAACTCCACGAAGCATTAACATCCACTGCAAGGGAAGCAGCCAACTATTTTGGGGATGATGCCATCTATGTGGAAAAATACATCGACAACCCCCGCCACATCGAAATACAAATACTGGCCGATCTACATCATCATGTGGTTCACCTCTTTGAGCGGGAATGCTCCATCCAGCGACGCCACCAAAAAATCATTGAAGAGGCCCCGGCCCCTTCCCTGGATGAAAAAACCCGGCACCAAATGGGAGAAACAGCCATCCGTATTGCCCGGGAAATTGGATATACCGGGGCAGGAACGGTTGAATTTCTGGTCGATGACCACCAAAATTTCTACTTCCTTGAAATGAACACCCGCATCCAGGTAGAACACCCGGTAACAGAAATGATTACCGGCATTGACCTGGTCCGCCAGCAAATCTTGATTGCCAGCGGCCACCCCCTGCCCTGGTCGCAGAAAGAAATCGCCTTTGAGGGCCATGCCCTCGAAACCCGGATTTATGCGGAAGATCCCCTGAATGATTTCATGCCCTCACCCGGTACCATTCGAAGCCTGTCTGCACCCGGTTCATACCCGGTAAGGATAGATACCGGGGTACGCAGCGGCGATGAAATATTCCCGGATTACGACCCGTTGATTGCCAAAATGGCCACCTGGGGAAACGACCGGTCACAGGCCCTTGATCGCATGCAAAAGGCACTTAAAGACACTGCCATCACCGGCATTCGAAACAACCAGGCCTACCTGCTGGCCATTTTACAAAACCCCTACTTTCTCGACAAAGCTTTCAACACCCGTTTCATCGAACGCCACCACGAACAGCTCAAAGTACAAATCGAGGTGCAAAAGCAAAACCAGGATCATCCGGCATTAATTGCTGGCTATATCTTTATACAAAGCCTGGAAGGCCGACCCCAATCCCCTGAACCGGTCTGGCAGCATTTAGGCTACTGGCGTTTACATATGGAATGGCAAGTACAACTGGACAACCAGCTCTATCAATGCTGGTTCACCCGAGACGATGACGTGCTTTACCTGCACACCAATAACCAAAAGGAACAATATGAACTGGTCGAATTAACCCATGAGCGGGTTCATATCCGCAGCCCCAGGGGAGAACTGGTGGGGTATTATGCCCTGGAAAAGGACACGATGAAACTCACGGTCAATGGACTGACCCATGATCTGAACCACCAGGGTTATCTTCAGACCCTGCAAAACAAGAAACAGGGGCCTCAACAACAGGATAACACCAGTGCCATTCATTCCCCGATGTTTGGAAAAGTCTTAAGTATAGAAGTCCATGAAAATGCCCGGGTCAGAAAAGGGCAAACCCTGATGGTGCTCGAAGCCATGAAAATGGAAAACAGCATTCAGGCCCCGGGTGACATCACCATCAAAAACATTTTGGTAGAGGAAGGCCAGCAGGTCAAAGACGGTCAACGCCTGGTGGAGACAACCCCGCTTAGCGGGGTGAGCCAAAAAAACCCCGCATAAAAAAACCCCGCTTAGCGGGGGTAAAACGAAAAAAACCGCTTAGCGGGCTGAGATATAAACGACCCCGCTTAGCGGGGTAAATTACATAAGACCAAATGACTAAATAAAAAATAACCTTATGAAATCCTCATGCACCGACTAGCACAAAAGGTAATGAATAAAACATGAGGGTTCCATGGCAGAGGTTACCGAGACCAACGAA
>CAJXLK010000022.1 GCA_913055635.1 uncultured Bacteroidota bacterium | reverse complement strand
TTCGAACAGGCTTCCGTAGGCGAAAATATTGCTGTAACCACTAACATGACCATCAGTGGCAGTGATGCCGGCAATTACTCATTAACCCAGCCCACTGGGTTAATGGCAGACATTACCAAAAAAGAACTTACTGTAGAGGCTGCCCAGGCCCAAGATAAAGTCTACGACGGCACCACCGACGCGGTAATTTCAGGGACTGAGCTTTCAGGTAAAATCTCAGGCGATGAGGTAGCCCTTGAAAATCATGAAACGGGTACTTTCGAACAGGCTTCCGTAGGCGAAAATATTGCTGTAACCACTAACATGACCATCAGTGGCAGTGATGCCGGCAATTATTCGTTGACCACCCCGGAAGGGCTCAAAGCCAACATCAACAGAAAAACCCTTGCCATAACAGGTTCGTTTACGGTACATGACAAAAAATATGACGGTACCACCTCCGCTGAAATTGACCAAAATAACCTGGACCTTGAAGGAGTGATTGGGTCAGATGATGTGAGTCTGGTTCATCTTGTGACAGAATTTGAGCAGTCAGAGCCGGGAACAGATATCCCCGTTTCGATTGTAGAGGCAGAGCACGGCGGCAAAGCTGAAGCCAATTATTTGCTCTCATTGGAAGGTGCTCCTGCCACAACCGCTTCAATAATCGATAGCTGCAGTGTTTCAGTTGTCATTGAACCTGAAAAAGGAGGAAATGTTTCCGGGGAAGGCACCTATAACATGGGCGATCAAGTAACTCTGAACGCAACAGCTAATGAAGGTTATGAATTCATAAACTGGACTGATAAAAAAGGCAATGTGGTTTCTGATCAAGTAAACTATACATTTGAAATGTCTTTGGAAAATAGATCGCTCACCGCTCATTTTAAACTGGTTGATTACAACATTGCAGTTCATATCAACCCGGAAAATACAGGTGATGTTACCTTTAATCCGGATAAAAAATCTTATAACATGGATGATCATGTTATACTGACTGCAAACCCCAAAGAAGGCTATGAATTTGACAGCTGGGAAGTTGTTTATTTACAGTCAGCCCCTAATGAGGTTTATGGTTTTAATAAACCTGAATACAACTTTTATATGCCATCTGAAAATGTATCGTTTACTGCCCATTTTAAACTTGCTGATTACAGCCTTCACGTTAACACACAGCCTTATGGTTCAGGAAGTGTAGAGGTAGATCCTGAACAAACCTCCTACAATATGGGGGATGATATAACACTCACAGCGGATCCGGAGGAAGGTTACTCGTTTGATAACTGGTCAGGTGATATCCAATATATTGATAATGCTGATTCCATTGAAGTAACCTTAACAATGCCTGCTGAAGATATATCACTTACCGCCAATTACCTCAATCAAACAGGTGTGGCAGGTGAAGGTGATGTTTCAGTAAAAACCAGGTTATTTCCCAATCCTGCCCGAGAATATGTCCATATCAAAACTGACGTAAAGATCAACCGAATCGTCATTTCTGATATTTCAGGCAGCGTAGTTTATAAAAACGTAGTCAAAAACAAGAAAGTCCGTATTTCAACAACGGATTTCCAAACAGGCTTATATCTTGTGCATATCCATACCGATAAGGGAATATTTTACAGGAAGCTTCAAATACATTAATAAATGAGTCAACCCCCTGGCATCCGGTTTCACTCTGGATGCAGCTGACAGGTCAGGCTACCCTGACCTTCCCCATTTATCCACTAAACTAACAGATGGGGGGTAACTGAGCTCTTCTTATTCTCCCATAAATATATGAGCGGGGATGGTTCCATTTAAGCCAACCGGAAAAGCCACCCCGCTTAGCGGGGGTAACTGAAAGCGAAGGTAGCTCAACCCCGCTAAGCGGGGTGAAAAACATGACCCGCTAGGCGGGGTCCGAAAGTGAAGGTAACTCAACCCCGCTAAGCGGGTTGAAAAAAATGACCCGCTAAGCGGGGTCCGAAAGTGAAGGTAACTCGACCCCGCTAAGCGGGGTGGGGTCCGGAGTCAGTCAAGCCAAATTATTTGATGTCGTTAAATTTAAGCCCGAACATGACCTCGATGGTACCGCGCGAGTATTGCCGCAGGCGGGAATAGGTTATATCATAAGCCAGGCCAAAGTACCACCGGTTTTCATGGTTGTAGCCTCCCATGACAGAGACGGCATCATTGGTTCTGAATGACACACCGCCCCATACAATGCGCTTGTAGATGCCCCTGACTGTCACTTCCAGCTGGGGATTGGTGGGGAACATTTCGCGCACCAATATAGAGGGCTGAATGAGGATGTCGCGGTTCAGGATGAAATTGTAGCCGCCGGCAAGGTAGAAATGTTGTTTCAACCGATTGATGCCTTTGGTTTGGGGTGCATTGGGTGCAATTTTGGTCAGTTCGCTGCCCAACAGCTGATGGGCAGATATCCCGGCAAAGAAATAGGTTGAATAGACATAAATGCCGGCGCTGGCATCAGGCACGAACTGGGAGCGCACGGCCCCGTCGATGACCGGATCGGGCTGTCCGAGATGGTCCTTGGTATCGAGTTGGGTTCCGTCGATTTTATACTGGATGCCCCCGACCGATATTCCACCTGATATGCGTATGCTACTGTTGATGGGTATGTTATAGGCGTAGGAACCTTTAAAAACCAGTTTGCTGGTGGGACCGGTATAATCGCCATAGATGTAACCGCCATAGCCCATGGGTTCATCTTTGGTGGGGCCATAAGCACTGATGGAATAGGTTTGTGGGGCCCCATCGATGCCCAGCCACTGCATCCGGGAAAAAGCCCTTACCTGTAAGTAATTATGGGTCCCAGCAACAGCCGGATTGATCATATAATCATTAAAAGTATACTGGCTGTACTGTGGCATTTGCTGAGCCCGGGATTCCTGGAGGGATCCCGTCAGCAAGGCCAAAAGACCAATCACCAGATATATGTTCCTCGTTTTCATACTATCGGATTATTGTTACGGTTCCACTTAAAGGTGCAATACCGGATTCATGGGTATTGATGATATAGTAATAGGTTCCTGAAGGCAGGGGCTCTCCGTTAGCCGTTCGACCATCCCAGCCTTCTTCATTGCGATAGGGTTTACGCCGGTAGATCTCCACGCCCCAACGGTTGAATACGGCCACTTCAATGTTTTGGTATTGTTCGGCATAGCGGATATACCACTCATCGTTGGTGCCGTCGCCATTGGGTGAGAAGGCATTTGAGGGTTCAACATTGGGGATCAGCCGCACCATCGCGGTGTCGATCTCCGTACAATTGCGGGTTTCGGCCACAATCTGTATCCGCTGTTGGGCCACATCCTGTGCCCGGATGCTTTCTACGCTCAGTTCCGACTCAAGTTGATCAGACGGGCTGAAGAATTCTTCGGGCTGCCACAGGTATGATTCCGCTACAGAAGGATTGGCAGCAGTAGCACTTATGGGTTTAACCGAAACATTCTCCTTCACGCTGATTTGATCATCGCCGACCTCATCCCCTTCATTGATGGTGATATTCACCCGCGGATAAAGCGGCACATCAACGCTATCGACCAAGATACAGGTGTTGTTCTTGGCCCGCAGGGTATAGGTCTCATCAGCCCGCTGGGTTTGATTGATCGTGTCCAGCTGGGGCAGGGTTGTGTACTGCTGGCTGGTGGTTTCCCAGTAGAGTGAATCGGCCTGCTCAAGCTCGGTGACATAAAGAGAGATGTCCGAGCCATAACAAATGGAATCCCCGTTTTGATGCCCCCCGTAAGAGACACTGATCACGTTGTCGGGGTTTTGTGGTACAGTGATCTCCCTTTCCAGGGAGCAACCGTTGCTGTCTATCACACTAACCCGGTACTGGCCTCCGCTTAACCCTACCAGGCTGTCGCGTCCGGCAATGGTATCGCCTATCTCGCGCCAGTAATAATGGTAAGATGCATCCGGGTTGCTATAGGGAACCCCGCCAACGGCATCGAGATAGATGGCCCCTACATCATCGCCTTCCACAGGCATGTGGCTGTCGGGGCACTGAGCCTGGCTGGTGGTGACAGATAAATCAATGGGATCAGGCTGTTCGATGGTGACCGAATCGGTCAGGGTAAAACCATAGGCATCCTCCACGGTTACTTCATACTTACCCGCAGCAAGGGATTTGAGGCTATCACGCCGATGATCACCGGTATGGGTGGCGGAGGTCCAGGTATAGGTTAATGGGGCTGTACCCCCCGATATATTGGCAATGGCCAGGCCATTGGTTTCACCATGACACAATATATCGTATTTATCCATGGTCAACTCAAAATTGGTGATGTTGACCGAATCCACGTCATATCCACAGCCTTTTTCATCATATACAGTTACCTCGTACAAGCCTGCAGCCAGGCTGTCAAACCGGGCCGAGGCCGAGTCGCGAACCGAAAGCACGGTATCCCGGGCTGAGAACGAAGGATTGTTCACCTGGGCCAGGTCAAAGTAAATGGTATCATTGCCGCCGGTGCCAAGCACGGTAATGGAAGCATCGGAAGCGGAAACCGAGGATAAGGTGTCGGGTATGATATTTGCAATCTCCAGGGTATCGGGTTCCGCAACCATTGCTGTATCACGCTCGCTATTGCCGGTACTGTCAATCAGGTTCAGCACATAACGGCCCCCGGCCAATGGTTCAAGGGTATCGGAAGTTTGGTTTGTTTCGGTCACTTGCAGGGTATCGCCGGCCAAACTGGTCCACTCATATCGCAGGGGAGGCAGACCCCCATTGATGTTGGCTATGATCCTTCCGTTGCTGTCGGCAGCACATGAGACCGGTGTAATGTCGAAATCAATTTCCAGGGGGGTAATCAGGAAATCGCTGCTTTGAACCGGACCGCATCCGTTAACATCGGTTACCCGGACAAAATAACTGCCTTCGGATAAATTATCAAACACTCCGTTGGAAGTTGTATCCAGGGCCACTGTATCGGAGGGTTGCATCCGATAAAGCACATAGGATAACGGTGGTGTTCCTCCCTGCGCATCAATGGTGATGCTGCCATCACTGGCTCCCTCTGCCGAGAGGGGGGTAAAGCTTTCATTGACAATGGCCAGGCTATCAGGTTGCTCAAGGGTAAAAATGGTATCTTCCACACAATTGTTGTCATCCCTGACTTCAAGGAAATAATCGCCACCGGCAAGGTTCACAAAATCGCCGCTGGTATTCACGCCGATGGTATCCACATCCCCCATGGGGTCACGGATCAGTGTATACTGAAGGGTTCCGGTGCCTCCATAGGCGCTGTCGTGTACTTCTCCAATCGGGGCTCCATAACATCCATTCTTATCGGTAATCGAAATCACATCCAGTGAATCGATCACTATCTCTTCGGGCTGGCTCACAACCACTGAATCAATCTCCGTACAACCCAGGTCATCGGTGACCCTTATATAATAGGTACCGGCACACAAGCTGGTGGTATCATTGGTGGAGATGATGTTATTGAAGTTGGCGGAGTCGCTCCATTCGTATTGATACGGGGCGATGCCGCCCTGATGGGATACCACGGCAATGGCATCACAAGTGCCATAGCAGGAGGTCTTCAGGCCTGTGGGAACGTTGTATTCGGTAATGGCCGGGTCGTCTCCGCTTACCCCGCTAAATTCGCGTATCGGCTTATGGATGGAATCGGCTTCATAACTTACCGTAACGGTATCTCCCTCCACATCATGCTGGTCGGTGAAATGGATGGAAGCATTGATGATCTCCCCTACGTAGGTATTGGGTGCCCAGTTGTGGGAATCTTCCACGCGTACCTTCCAGGCCCCGTTGGCCGGGTCGCTCCCATGCATCGGGGCCAGTGAACCGGGTATTCCATAAGTTCCCGAAAGCGGATCGTTACACACATCAAAGGTATCTGATAAGGCAGTGGTAAAGGTCAGGTCGGTGGCCTTTTTGTTGATGAAACAATTTTCGGAGGCAGCACCCAGGCGCACTTTATTGCCATCAGGGGCCACCAGGTAATAACTCAGATCCTGAACCCATTCATGGTCAATGATCTCTATAGAAACCGTAATCTTGGTGGAAGAGGTATCTACATTGAACGGACTGGGCTGGCCCACATTAATGCGGAACCAATTGACATTGAGGGTGGCTGCAGCACTGGTATCGGACCCGCATGCACCGGAAACCAGGCAGCGGTATTGGCCTTCGAGGGTAGTATCAATGGCCGAGAGGGTGAGGCTGTCGGTGGTTGCCCCTGAGATGTTGGTCTCATCGGAAAGGTCCTGCCAGGATCCACTGGCATCGCTCTGCCATTGATAATCGAGGCTGCCGGAGCCTTCGGCTTCGATGCCGAAAGTAACCTGGGTTTCTTCACAGACGTGTTTATCGGAGGGCTGGCTCACGACGTTGGTAGCCGGATTAACCGTCAGGTTGGCGGTATCGCTGGTTTTCATCCCGCAATCACCGGTCACCACAACCCGGTAGGTTCCTGCATCGGTAAGGACCGCATCAGATATGTCCAGTTCATCGGTGGTGGCACCACTGATGTTGCCCCCGTCGGAGAGGTCCTGCCAACTGCCACTGCTCTGTTTTTGCCACTGGTAAGCCAGGTTGGCCCCTTCGGCTGAGACATTCAACACGGCATCATTGCCTTCACATATGGTCTGGTCGGTCGGGGAAGCCGTAATGGTGGTGGTATCGGTAACCGCCAGGGTGGCCTGATCAGAGGTCTGATCGGGTCCGCAATCGCCGGAGACAATCACCCTGTAAGCAGCTTCATCGCCATTGGAAGCATCATCGAGGGTGAGCCGCTCGGAGGTGGCCCCGCTGATATCGCCCCCGTCGGAGAGGTCCTGCCAGCTGCCACTGACATCACTCTGCCATTGAAAAGAAAGGTTGGTGCCCTGGGCCGTGATCTCAAAAACGGGCTGGGTGCCTTCACAAACGGTCTGATCGGAGGGCTGATCGGTGATCTGGGTATTGGGATTGACCCTCAGGCGCACCTCATTGCTGGTCTGGTCGCCGCAATCCCCGCTGACCTGAACACGATAATCGGCTTGATCAGCCTGTTCGGTATTGGAGATGGTCAGGCTGTCGGTGGTGGCCCCGCTGATGTCGCCTCCATCGGAGAGGTCCTGCCAGCTGCCACCCGCATTGCTCTGCCACTGATAAGACAGGTTGCTGCCTTCAGCATTCAACCCGAAAGTGACGGTATTGCCCTGACAAACAGATTGGTCGGAGGGTTGTGAAATGATCCGGGTGGCATCGTTAACGGTAAGGCTAGCGGGATCAGAAGTTTGGTCGGCACCACAATCACCGGTAACCACAACGCGGTAATCGGCCTCGTCAGCATTTTCAGCACTGGCAATGGTGAGGGTATCGGTGGAAGTTCCGCTGATGTCTCCCCCATCGGAAATATCCTGCCAGCTGCCGCTGATATTGCTTTGCCACTGATAACTCAGATTGGTCCCATTGGCGTTGACCGAGAAATTTACATCATTGCCTTCGCATACCGTTTGATCGCTGGGCTGGCTGGTAATCTCGGTGTTGAGATTAACCGTCAGGGTTGCTGCATTGCTGGCCTCACTGCCGCAATCACCATTGATCAGAACGCGGTAATCGGCTTCATCGGCCTCCTCCGCATTGGCTATGGTCAGCTGGTCGGAGGTGGCCCCGCTGATATCACCCCCATCGGAGAGGTCCTGCCAGCTGCCACCGGCATTGGTCTGCCACTGATAGGAAAGGCTGCTGCCATCGGCCTCCACCGAAAAAGTTACATTGGATCCCTCACACAAGGTCTGATCGTTGGGCTGGTCAGTAATCTCGGTGTTGGCATTGACCGTCAGGGTTGCTGTATTGCTGGTATCACTGCCGCAATCGCCATTGACCTGAACGCGGTAATCGGCTTCATCAGCTTCCTCTGTATTGTCTATGGTCAGTTGGTCGGTGGTGGCCCCGCTGATATCACCCCCGTCGGAGAGGTCCTGCCAGCTGCCATCGGCATTGCTCTGCCATTGATAGGAAAGGCTGCTGCCGTCGGCCCCCACAGAAAAAGTTACATTGGTCCCTTCACATACGTTTTGGTCACTGGGCTGGCTGGTAATATCGGTACTGGGATTGACCGTCAGACTCACTGTATTGGTGGTCTTATCTCCACAGGTGCCGCTGACCACCGCACGATAATCGGCTTCATCGGCCTCTTCCGTGTTGTCTATAGTCAACTGGTCGGTGGTAGCCCCGCTGATATCACCCCCGTCGGAAAGGTCCTGCCAGCTACCACCGGCATTGCTCTGCCATTGATAGGAAAGATTGTTGCCGTCGGCATCCAGGCTAAAAGTTACATCATTGGTTTCACAAACCGTTTGATCGGAGGGCTGGGATATAATCCGGGTGGTATCATGAACCGTAAGGGAGGCCGGATCTGATGTTTGATCGCCCCCGCAATCGCCGCTAACCACAACACGGTAATCGGCCTCATCCGAATTGGTTGTATTGGAGATGGTCAGCTGATCGGTGGTGGCCCCACTGATATCCCCGCCATTGGTCATATCCTGCCAGCTACCACTGACATCGCTTTGCCATTGATAGCCCAGGTTGGTTCCATCGGCCCCTACCGTGAAGCTGGCATTACTGCCTTCGCATACGGTCTGATCACCGGGCTGGGTTGTAATCTGGGTATTGGTATTCACAGTCAGGGTAACCTCATCACTGGTTTCGTCACCACACTCTCCACTGACCAGCGCCCGGTAATCGGCTTCATCGGTAGCATCGGTATTGGAAATAGTCAATGAATCCGTTGTGGCCCCGCTGATATCGCCCCCATCGGAAAGGTCCTGCCAGCTGCCACTGGCATTGCTCTGCCACTGATAAGATAGGTTGGTGCCGTCGGCCTCCAGGCTAAATGTCACATCATTGGTTTCACAAACCGCTTGATCGGAAGGCTGGGTATTTATTTGGGTGGCATCATTAACCGTCAGGGTGGCCGGATCCGATGTTTTGTCTGAGCCGCATTCACTGGAAACGATTACCCTGTAATCTCCCTCGTCGACATTGGTGGTATTGGAGATGGAGAGCACATCAGAGGTGGCTCCACTGATATCCCCACCGTTGGAAAGATCCTGCCAGCTTCCACTGGCATTGCTTTGCCATTGATATGTGATGTTGCCCCCGCCTTCGGCACTGACCACAAAACTGGCTGTATTGCCCTCACAAACCGTTTCATCCGAAGGCTGGCTGGTAATGGAGGTGGCCGGAATGGTTCCGACCACTGCATCAGGCCCCTGCTGACGACATCCTTCAGAATCAATGGCCCATGTCTGATAGGTATCAGGAGCCAAACCCGTAAAATCGCCGTCCTCATCAAAATCACCGGAAGGAATGGTATCCATGGTACTTTCTGCCACCAGGTAATAATCAATATCACCGGTGCCTCCACTGGCCGTTACGCTAACCGTACCATCATCTTCCGCTTCACAGGCATCCGTAGAGGTGAGCGCAGCAGTGTCAATTTCAATTTTCGGGGGGATGCTATCTTGATATTCCTCTGTCCCATCGGTTTCAAAATAAATATCCTGGGTTGCTGGTCCGCATCCGTTGTAATCATCCACGGTGACTTTGATAAAGCCCCGGCCAATATCCTTTTCAATGGAATCGGAGCCCAGGGTGGTCCAGGGATCTTCAAATTGCCTCTTCCATTGCCAGGAATAGCTATAGGGCCGGGTACCACCGGTGGCAACAACATCAAACCAGGCATCCATGCTGTTGTAACAGGACAAAGCCTTCAGGTTCCTTACGGTATCAATCAGGAAGGGTTCGGGCCCCACATCTTCGGTACGGGCCGTCGTTTTAGGATTACTGCCAGTCGACTCGGTGATCCGAATCATATAGGTGCCCCCGGAAAGATCCGTAAAAGTATAAGTCCTCGAATCCACACTAAGCGCTTCCTCCTCACGCTCATTTTCATCGGTAGTGGCCCCCTCAAAAATTTCATAGTCGAAGGGCAATGTTCCCCCGGAGACATCTACTTTGATGGAGCCGGTGGCTGTATCATTACATAAAGCATCATTAATGGTCGCCGAAAAAGAAAGACCGGCTTTCTGGCCGACCGTCTCAATGTTGTCATAATCAAGTCCGGAAGCACTCTTAAAATTATTCTGGTTGAACCCCTCCCTGAATGCCAGCGAATAATCGGAAGAAGGCATGTCAAGGTTTTGCGCGGAGGAAAAATCCCATGCATTGACTTCAATTTTGGAATCTTTCAGATCGACCGTTCTTGGATCGCTGCCTTTGCCAATAAAGGCATCACAGGAGATCTGGCGGTCACGGGCAATAAACGAACCCGACTGAACCCGGACATTGCCCTCGGTATTCAGATTACTTCGCAGAGTAACCTTTCCAGAACCACCATCGATCAATACATCAGAATGAAGCCGGAAGGGTATATCCACCGTTCTTTCACCTTCGCCCTTAGCCAGTATGAGTTCGCCGTAAAAATCATTTTTGATGTTGTTATTGGCAACAAAAGATCCATGTATATTTAGCTCGGCACCGGTCCACCGGTTAAAAATGAATGAACCACTTTTAAGGGTGGTTTGCGGTTTATCCACCTTCCAGTTCAGATCATGGCAACTGGCCTGGCCCTTGATCTTAACGGTTTGCCCCGGACTGCCGAAAGAATGCTGGTCAAAATGGACATCGACATTGGGCCCGGGTATACCAGCTCCACCCTGGCCGCCACTTTCTTGCGACCAGTGGGTGGAATCACTCCACGAACCACTGCCATTAACCCAGTATAATTCTTGGGAGGAGAGAGATGTTGAACTGAACAGAGCAGAAAATAATAAAAGAAGAAAAACCTTGGTGGGTTTTAAATATCTGGACATGCTATCGGATTTTTTGATGAATTCAAAAACATATTCACAATGTTAATAAATTTGTACGACAAACAGTGTGTTTTGTTGCAAAAATTCAGGCACTAAGCGTTAACCGGGGGATTTTTTATCAACATCCCGAAAAAAATATTCATCCTGAAAAAACCAAATATGTTGATATCTTTTAGCTGGAATATGTAAAAGCAATGGCAAACAAATCGTATAAAAGACCCCGCTAAGCGGAGTCCAAAAAAAATAACCCCGCTTAGCGGGGTTCAAAAAAGCGGGGTCTTAAAGGTAGGCTTTCGCAAATCAAATAAAGGAGCGATAAAGCAGCTGGCTATATATTTTCCCTGAGATCTTCCATAATATATTTTCGGGTAATATATCTTACGGGATAATAGGCAGCGAAAAAGCCGATAACAAGGACCGTTCCAAACACTCCAAGTATATCCAGCCATTGTATATTCACCGGATAAAAATCGGTCATAAAAGATCCGGCCGATCCCAGGCGGATCAGACCATAGGTTTCCTGTAACCAGCAAACAAACAATCCCACGATAACACCCCCTACCGCTCCGATGAAAGAGATGAGCCATCCCTCCAGAAAGAATATACGGCGGATGGTTTTCAGGCTGGCGCCCAGGCTTCTCAGGATAAGAATGTCGCTCTTTTTATCAATAATCAACATGGTTATGGATCCAATGATATTAAAAGAAGCCACGATTAGAATAAAAGTAAGAATCAGGAAAATATACCATTTTTCCGATTGCATGACTTTATAGAATACTTCATGCTGTTCATAGCGATTCTGGACGACAAAGTCATCGCCCAGGATTTTTTCGATCTGTTCTTCTACCTCCCCAACCTGACGTCCCTTTTGGACTTTCACTTCGACCGAGGTAACTTCCTGGTCATAATCAAGCAGCTGGCGGGCAAAACCGATGGGAACAATCACATATTGTTTATCGTATTCGGGCTGGGTACTAAAGATGCCGGAGGGAAAAATATATTTTCGGTTGAAAGCCTCTCTGGGGTTATACGTGGCAGATCGGCCCCTTTCGGGGACATAGATATTCAAAGGTTCCATAAAATTCAGGCTTATGGACAGGAAATAAGCCAATCCCTTTCCCACTACTGCATATTGTTTGTTTTGGTCTTCCAGGGTAAAATGGCCCTGGGTCATCATACTATCCACCCCTGAGAGCTCCTTAAAATTGTCTTCCACGCCCTTAACCCGGCCAATATACTGTTTATCGTCATACCGAATCAAGGCATTCTCTTCGAGCACCCGGGAAAAAACTTCCACTCCAGCCAGCTTTTCGACCTGCTGAAAACGCTTCTCTTCACCAGGAATAAAGGTCTTACCCGAGGAAGGCGTGATTTCAATATCCGGATCAAAGGCGTTATAGGTGGATTTGATCAGGTCTTCAAAACCATTGAATACAGAGAGTACCACCACCAGGGCCATGGTACCCACGGCCACTCCTACCACGGAAATCAACGAAATGATGTTGATGACATTCCGCAGCTTTTTGGTAAAAAAATAACGCCGTGCAACAAAAAGTGGAAATTTCACGTCAAGTTCTTGTTTGAATTATCGTCAGAGTTTTGGTCAGGTTTATTATCGGGGTTATTGTCGGGGTTTTCAGCCCGATACCCGGGGTCCGGGTTTTGGTTCGGGCTTTCGTTCTGATCTTCCTTCAGCAAGCGATCAATGTTCTCGATATAATCCAGGGAGTCATCGATGAAAAAGTTAAGCTCGGGGATCTTCCTGACCTGATGCCGGATACGGTTGCCCAGTTCATAGCGGATTTCGCCGGCATGGTGTCTGACCAGGGCCAGGGTATCTTCATTGTTTTTGCTGGGGTATATGCTCAGGTAGACCTTGGCAATTAATAGATCGGGCGATATGCGCACGACAGTAACGGTAATCATTTTATTCTGGAAAAGCCGGCGGCTTTTCTTTTGGAAAATATCCCCCAACTCTTTCTGAAGCAGGCGGGCCACTTTATTTTGTTTGGTTGATGGCATAAGGCAAACCTCCTAATCTTAATCCAATGATCAAAGTTAAGGGTTTTTGCATAAAGTTAAATAACTTTAAGGTTGATAGTTGAACGGGAAAATTATTCTACTTTTGCAGATCAATACACCATACAATCTAAGGATCGAGCCATGAAGCTTTTACCGATTTTCAACAGGAAAAAAAAGCAGTACAAAACGGCCCTGGTGCTAAGCGGAGGGGCAGCCCGAGGTTTTGCTCACATTGGGGTACTCAAGGCGCTCAACGAGCACGGTATCTATCCGGAAGTGGTTTCAGGGGTGAGTGCCGGTGCCCTGGCAGGGGTGTTGTACTGTGACGGCTATACGGCCGATGAAATATTCAGTATTTTCAAGGACAAAAGTTTGTTGAGGTTTGCCAGCATCACCATTCCCCGGGATGGATTGCTGGGGATCGACAATCTGGGCAAGGTCCTGAGAGAATCCCTGCGGGCGAAAACCTTTGAAGAACTACAAATTCCTTTTTACTGCAACGCCACGAATCTGAACGACGGGGTGAGTGACTATTTTCACCAGGGAGAGCTGGTTCCGCGGATTGTAGCTTCAGCCAGCATACCGGTGCTTTTTAAACCCGTCTACATTGATAACATCACCTATGTTGACGGGGGCGTGCTGGATAATTTCCCGGTCAGGCCCATCCAGGGGAAGGCGGATCATATCATCGGTGTCCATGTGAATCCCACCGGCAGGGAGGAACAAATAAAGGGGCTGATCCAAATAGCAGAGCGGTCGTTTCACGTCTCGGTCAATTCAAGGATCAAGGAAATGGCCCAAAAATGCGATCTGTTCATCCAACCCGATAAAGTCAACCAGTACGGGCTGCTGAATGCTTCCGCCGGTCAGGAATTGTTTGAGCTGGGATATGAAAAAGCCAGGGAGGTCCTTAAAAAGCACCCCCTCAGGCTCCAGGCCGTAAAGGCTTCCTGATCCGGAAGCCTGCTTTCAGGCTCTATTTTCTTTTTAACTTTGTCTGCATTCAATGGTACCCGAAAATCATCTTCACCTTATGGAACAAGCCTTATATATTCACAACTCCCTGACGCGCAAAAACGAAAAGTTTGAACCACGGCGTCCGCCTTATGTAGGTCTTTATGTGTGCGGTCCTACTGTTTACGGGGAGGCTCACCTGGGTCATGCCAGGCCTGCGGTGACCTTTGATTTGCTGCACCGGTACCTGCTTCATCTGGGTTACCGGGTGCGTTATGTGCGCAACATAACAGATGTAGGGCATCTGGAAAGCGATGCCGACCAGGGAGAGGATAAAATCGCCAAAAAAGCCCGGCTCGAAAAAGTTGAGCCCATGGAGATTGCCGAACATTACACCCGCAGCTACCACCACAATATGGATCAGATGAATGTGCTGAGGCCCAACATAGAGCCCCGTGCCTCGGGTCACATCATCGAACAACAACAAATGGTCAAAAAAATCCTCGAGAAGGGATATGGCTACGTCAGCAATGGTTCGGTTTATTTCGACGTGGAGAAATACAACCGCGAACACAATTATGGCAAACTCTCCGGGCGCAACATTGAAGAACTCAGATCCAACACGCGGGAACTGGAGGGTCAGGAAGAAAAGAAAAATCCCTTTGATTTTGCCCTTTGGAAGAAGGCCTCACCGGAACACATCATGCAATGGCCTTCTCCCTGGAGCGATGGTTTTCCGGGCTGGCACCTGGAGTGCTCAGCGATGAGTACCAAATACCTTGGGCATCCCTTCGATATTCACGGAGGTGGGATGGATTTGATATTTCCGCATCACGATTGCGAGATTGCTCAATCCACAGCAGCGGAGGGAGAGGAATCGGTGCGCTACTGGATGCACAACAACATGGTCACGATCGCGGGCCAAAAAATGGGCAAATCCCTGCACAACTTCATCACCCTGAACCAGTTCTTCTCCGGTGATCATGAACTCCTGGATAAGGCCTTCAGCCCCATGACCATCCGTTTTTTTACCCTGCAGGCCCATTACCGCAGCCCCCTGGACTTCTCCAGCGAAGCCCTCCAGGCCGCCGAAAAAGGCCTGGAAAAACTGCTGAAGGCAGGCGAAATCATTGACCAGCTGAAACCCGGCCAGCAATCAGATATGGACCTGGACCAACTTGAACGGGATTGTTACCAGGCGATGAACGACGACATGAATACACCGGTGCTGTTCTCCAGGTTGTTTGAGATGGTACGGTTCGTCAATTCCGTCCACCAAAAGCAGGCCACCATTCACCGGGATGACATCGATAAATTGCGGGGCATCTACCAGCATTTTGTCCAGGATATCCTGGGCCTGGAGCGGGAAAGCCAACAGGAAGAAGGCAGCAGGCTGACCAGTGAACTCATTGAGATGATCCTTCACATCCGACTCGAAGCCAAAAAGAACAAGGACTTCGACACAGCCGATAAAATTCGCGACCGGCTGAAAGAGCTGGGAGTTATCGTTAAAGACACCAAGGAAGGCTTTGAATGGGAAATTGAGAATGAATAAACAGGGTTAATCAGCGCCTGAAGCATTCCTTTGGAACGAATCTTACCGTTGGGGCAGCTTCAACCTGCATTAATCCCGGAAGCCAGATTAAAATCTGACTCTGGCAAACCGGGCCATTTGATGGGGAAAAACTGAATTGAATTATCTTTTTCGAGGCTTCATGGGTTTCTGCGAGGGACCATTTTATTCCTCTCAGGCTATATGCATTGCCCCGCCAGGTAAGTGCGTTCCGGCAGGAAGACAGGAGATGCCCTGCGCTAATGCCATACCCCCGGGATGGATTGTCCACAATATTCGCACTGCCCGTCTTTGACATGGTTTTTCAGGATGTGGTATCCACGGCGCCAAATGATCTTTTTCCCACAGGAGGGACAAAAAGTATTTTCCGCCTCTGACCCGGGCACATTCCCGACGTAAACATAATTCAGGCCAGCGTCTTTAGCGGCCTGCCTGGCCTCATTCAGTGTAGAGACGGGGGTTGCCGGCAGATGGGTCAATTTATGCATGGGGTGAAATCGGCTGAAGTGAAGCGGGGTATCCTCAAAGCCCTCTTTATAAAGCCACTGGCTCATCCGTTTGATCATGTCCAGGTCGTCGGTCCATTCCGGCACCACCAGATTGGTGATTTCCAGCCATACCCCTTCTTCCTTGAAAACCTTCAGGGTATTCAAAACCGTATCCAGATCGCCGGCATTCAGCCGCATGTATATGTCATTGCTGAAGCTTTTCAGGTCAATATTGGCGGCATCAATGTACCGGCAAAGCTGACGCAGGGGGCGTTCCTTAATATAACCGGCCGAAATCATGACATTTTTTATGCCTCGGTCCCGGGCCATCCGGGCTGAATCATACATATACTCATAAAAAACGATGGGTTCCGAGTAGGTATAGGCAATGGAATCGCATTGATTGGAGGCAGCTTTATCGACCAGCTTTTCGGGCATTAAATCATAGTTGCGGGTTTCTTTGGGGCTTTTCTGGGAGATCTGCCAGTTCTGACAATTCAGACAGGCCAGGTTGCACCCGGCTGTAGCCACCGAGAAAGCCCTGCTCTGTGGAAGAAAATGAAACAGGGGTTTTTTCTCAATCGGGTCAATATGCATTGAACAGGGATTGCCATAGACGATGGAATAAAGCTTACCGTCCTCGGTTACCCGGGTACGGCAGTCGCCGGTTTTCCCCTCTTCTATGTCACATTCATTGGGACATAACTGACACCTCATGCCCCGGGGAGTGGGCACATAAAATTCAGCTTCCTTGCTCCATTTCCATACCCCACCCTTTATTTCACCGGGTGCAGGCATGGGCATGGTGGAGGCGAACATCTTCATCCCGGAAAGTCCCACAACAGCCCCGCCTCCAAGAAGGGCGTACCTAATAAAATCCCGCTTGGTCATCTTTTTGGCCATGGCAATCCTTTTTTAGATTGAATTCGTAAATAAATGTTCCTCTGCGATCAAAAAACACCATTGACTTGGTAATGGTAAAGATTATTTGATCATGGGCACCTCATTGAGCAGATGCTATGGGTATAAGACGCTTCAATATGAGCCAATATTTTGAAGGATGTCATATTTTTATTGATTTTAAATGTTCAAAATCTTCATGGTGGTTGATTTAAATATACATAGGGCCGATCATTATTTCATTGCTCTGTTGAACACCCCTGATTTTTATCAATCAAGCTGATCGAAACAAGTATTTGGACCTGAATCATTCATCATGTCGGGCCAGGCGAGCGGGCTATCTGCCCAGGCGCAAACGCGCCATCAGGCCTGCTGCAAGGGGAAGTGCCGCGGTAATGATCAGCACGTTCATCAGGCCCAACAAAGGAATCAGATAGACTGAGACGATGAAGGTTCCGATGCCCGCCCCCAACAAATCAACGCTGTATATTTCTGATACGACGGTGATCCAGGGTTTAAGCCTCAGCTGGGAAGAGAGAGAAAAAACCATCCCCACCAGTGCAGCGGTAATAAACATCATGGTCCCAAAAATAACCTGGATGGCACTGGCAGGAGCAGTGCTTCGGTGCAGGCCCTCTATGATCAGGGGCAGCAACAGGATGTATCCTGCCATAATCCATATCACCCGTCGGTAATCCCTAAGGCGTGCCCGGGGAATGATCCGCTCGCGGTAGAAGGTTCCGGCTGCCAGTCCGGCCATAAAGACCGTAACGATAATGCCCACCATGCTATAGACATACCCGTAGAGGATCTGAAAAGCCACCAGCAACACCACTTCCACCGAGGCCCCGGCAAACCCGGCAGCAAACATACCCAACCCCACCGGATGCAGGCGGATGAAAAAATACAGTGCCATAATAGCGGCCACCGCTAATGGAAGCCAGTAATTGAAATCAAAATGGCTCAACCACTGCCTGACTTTAAGATAATAGGTGATGGGCCGGAAGTCCCGGTTTATTTCAGCCTCCTTCAACAGTTCATCCATCAAAAGCTGGCCCCGGCGTTTAAGCAAATCATCCTGGATGTAATAGGGATTGACATAGACATTTTCAAATCCCCTTTCCTTTACCAACCGCGAAATATCGTATGTAAGGGGCTGGTCGGAAGCGATGAAATAATGTTTCTTGCCCGGTACAATCAATACGTTTTCAAAGACCGAATGAAGGGTTTGGTAAAGGGAAGAATTCAACGCCCGCCCTTCCTCACTCATATAATTGGCGGCTCCTGCAATGCTGAAGCTGACCACCGCATCACGATTCAGCTGCTCTTTCAGCTCCCGGTAAAAAGCCTGTGTATAATAGCGATTGAGTTGAGCAGTGGAGGGCTCTGGGAGATTTATCAATACGGCATCGTACTTTTTGTCGGTTCTTTCCACATACATCCGGGCATCGCGATTGATCACCCCAAGGCGGGGATCTTTATACACATCAGAGCGCTGGCGCACCGCATCCAACAACCAGGGATTAATTTCAACATAATCGAGCTGCTGTATATCATATTTAAGTATTTCCTCAATAACCCCTGGAATGCCACCCGACAACAACAGGACCTTTTCCGGACCACGGTGCTGAAGCAATGGATAATGGACGGTTTCCTCATTCAAAGCCGTTTGCTGGGAAGAAAAAAGCAACACTTGATTCTCATAATAATTAATTTGTTTTCCCTGACGGGTTACCACAATATTGCCATAAGGGCTGGACTTATAATATTCGAGTTGATCGCCCTGATACAAAAACTGGCGGGCAAGGCGGTCGGGGCTGGAAAAAATATGAAAAGCCGCCAGGCACAGGATCAGGGGGACAGCCAACCACCGGGCAATCCTAAACCCCTGCTGCCAGGTAAGATAAACGATCGCCAACAAGTTGATACCAGCCAGCAGGGTAAGGGACTGAAAGGTTTTAAGGAACCAGATCAATACCAAATTAAAAATGATGCCTCCGATCAGACTGCCAAAAGCTTCCCATGCATAAACTTTACTGATGCGGTTCTCCTGATAAAACCGGCTAACCAGTTCACCCAGCATCGTAAAAACAAAACCCGCCAACAGGCAGAAGGGGGTCAACAGCACCAGTGAACTCACGAAGACTTGCAGCACATTCAGCATGGTACCCTGCACAAAAACGATGTTGCGCAGGTAATACATTAAAAATACCAGAATGAAAGGCAATACGGCAAGAACAATCATTACAGGCAGCACTGAGGAGAGGGAAAAGATGCGCCTGCGTGCATTTTTGCCCAGATAAGCCCCAAGCCCGGTCAAAAGCATCCAGTTGGCCAGGATAAGGCCCAGAATAAGCTCATTGCCATAAAAAAAGCTTAAGAACTCACGCAAAAGTACAATCTGAGCGGCAATGGTGGTCAATCCCAGCAAAAAAACCACCCAAAAATAGCCTATTGCTTCTTGTCGGCGCAATGGATCCACGTTCATAGAAAAAATTTCCCTGCCGGGTTCACTAACCCCGATTTATATAACCCCGCTTAGCGGGGTCATTCAGATAACACCCCCGCTTAGCGGGGTAAGAATTGGACTGACCCCGCTAAGCGGGGGTTAGATATCAAATGATTTGATCAGGTTGAACCTTCATGAAAGACAATGGCCTGATAGGTATAAAGTTCAGTCTCCTCGTCTTTCCATCCATCCCAGCCAATGCCAGCTTTATCCCTTGCGCAATGGCCCAGGAACTCTTCCTTCGTCCAGCCCGTTTTCTCAGCCACCTGGGGCAGCAAAGTGCCGGTTAGAGGTCCTTTCTTTATATAAATCCCGTCTTCACCGAGTTCAATTTCTTCAGGCGAAGATATTTTCTCCATGGGGGTCAGCACAGAAATTTCAATGTTGATCTCATCCAACTCTTCTTCGCTCACAGGCGGAAAGCGGGCATCCTGTGAACTTGCCGCCACAGCCATCTCCTGTACCACCTGATAAAGCGGCATTTCAGCGTCAAACCTGCCAATGCACCCCCTCAATTCGCCATTTATGGTCAAAGTAACAAAGGCCCCGGTATGGACCTGCATCGTTTCGGTGATATTCGATTCATCCACCTCCGAAACCTTTCCTTCCCTGACATAACCATTGAGCGTTTGTCGGGCAATTCGGAGTAAAGCCTGCTTGTCCTGTTGATTTAATTGGAAACCCATATCATTTTGACTTTCAGTATTTTTATTTCTAGTGAAACCCATAGCCCAGTAACCAACCACCCGCGAGCTGTCGCCGGTCACATCGCCGGAATTCCGGTAAAGGAGCTTCTGAATCCTGATGTTGCGGCCCTCCGTGCTGGTCATGTTCAACAGACAATACATACCCGGCCAGCCACACATGCTTGTGGCAAGCTGAGGGATACTCCTTTGGGCATTACTGCGAATGGCATTGAGGAAGGCGTCGGGTTTGTTTTTACAAACAGCATTGGCCGTTGCTGCATCTACCTGCCTGGCTTCCTGCGATGGTGGGAAATGAGAAAAATCGGTGCTCACCACAAAAAGATTATCTTCATTGAAATAGGGAGCCAGAACATTTGCCAACCGGCGAAGGATCTGCGGATCATGCGTCCCTGTAAGGATCGGGACAATCCTTAGGTTCTCGTTCAACCGATATTGCAAAAAAGGCAGCTGCACCTCCAGGCTGTGCTCCTTGGTATGGGCCCGGGGATGATAATCAATAAATTCATTGTTTTTGATCAACTTATCAGCCAGGGTTTGGTTTACCTGAACGCGTCCGAGCGGGGTGAGATAATCTCCCGGATGATAAATGGAAACCCCATCAAAGGAATGATGGTGGCTGGGGGCCAGAATAAAAACATTGTCATAAGCTTTTCCTGCTGGAACCTGGCTATAAGCAGCGGCGGCAACCTGCCCGGAGTATCTGTATCCGGCATGGGGCGCTACAAGGGCTGCAACCCCCTTCTTTTCCTCCACCTGACGGTTGGCTGCAAAAAAATTTTCCAGCTGACGTTTCAAGGCTGAAGCGCTGGCCGGATAAAACTGCCCTGCCACCGCAGGCTGGCGATCTTTCCCTGCTGCCCCCTCCTGGCCAACCTGTGCACATCCCAGAGGTCCGGTCAACAGAAAAAAAAGCCCAATGAAAACAACCACTATATGTCTCATCATTGCAATCATTAGATGCCTTCCAAGATAATAAATATTTGGAGCACCGGCAAATATCATCATGGCTCATTAAAGAACCTTCATCAGACACTTAATGAAGTGTAACCTGTTCACAAAGAAGCATTTATGGGAAGGCTTTCTGAAAGGGAGGGCTTTCAAATGGGAAATGTCTTAAGGGTTTACGGGGCCATCCTGAATTTCTGGGTCCATCAAATGCCGGAAGATCTTAAAGATGGGGCGATACCCCTTTATTCAGCCAACCGGCAAGGTAAAAGTAAAGGTGCTGCCTTTGTTGACTTCACTGTCAACATAAATGATGCCCCCGTGTTTTTCAGTCAGATCCTTGCACAGGATCAATCCCAAGCCGGTACCCTGTTCATTGTTGGTTCCCTTGGTCATATAAGCCTGCTCCATCCTGAATAATTTCTCCTGATTTTCCCGGTCAATGCCGATGCCGGTATCCTTCACTGAAATTAAAACCTTATCAGGATCCTTTTCCCCTTTCACCTCAATATACCCTCCTTCCGGGGTGAATTTTATCGCATTTAAAACTAAATTCCGTAGAATGGTACCCAACATGAATTCATCCGCAAAAGCATACAAATCTGAAGGCACATGAATCTGAACGGTGATGTCTTTCTCATCGATATTGGGCTCCAGCATGGAAAGGGTTTCATGGACCTTATCATAAACTTTGATGCTCTGGGGGTTGAATTTCATTTGCCCGGTTTGAATGGAAGACCATTGCAGGAGATTTTGAAGCAAATCATGGCTGTCGCTTGCCGATTGATGGATGATTTGGGCAAATCTTTTGATTTGTTCAGCATCCTCATTGGGGTTCGTATCTTTAAGCATGCGGGAGAAACCCAATATGGAATTGAAAAGGTTTTTCAGGTCGTGGGAAATGATGCGCAGGAGTTTGTCTTTGGTGGCGTTTAGTTCCCTCAGTTGCTTTTCGTTCTTTTTCAGGGATTGTTCAGCCTGCTTACCTTCAGTTATATCGCGTGAAATGCCGAAAGTGCCAATAATATTGCCCTGCGTATCCTTAAGGGGCATTTTAATGGTCGAGGCCCAGGTTACATGGCCGTCACTCCACGTTTCCTTCTCCTCAACAGGCCCGAGGGTTTCACCGGTCTGAATAATATGCTGCTCATCGCTATAGGCCTTGCGGGCGTGATCGATCTTAAAATAGTCAAAATCGGTTTTGCCAATGGCTTCTTCTGCTGAGCCGATGGAATGTTTGTCTGCAAAACTTCTACTCACCTTGACAAAACGGCTCTCCAGATCTTTGAAATAGATGCTGTCGGCAATGGAATCCATCAAGGTGTTCAAAAGATATTGGCCGGATTGAAGCTCCTCTCCTACCTGAGTCATAGTTATATTTTTTTGACACGCAAATTAATCTAAATTTTGCGGTTTGCAAATATTTTAACTCACCTGGAGAAAGATTTGCAATGAAAACCAATAACTCAGATAATCAGTCAGAATGTACGACGACAAAGCCCCATCCGGTACTTATCCAACAGATGCCGAAAACGCGATAAAAAAGAGCGGGAGACGAACTCATCCTGCAAATAGGCCCTCAATATTCCAATGCACACCACCGCCTCATCATAATCCAATCGGTTGGAATGAAGCATTTCAGAGGCCTTGTCAAAATCTTTTTGGGTAGGTTTTACCATGAGGAGGCCTTTTTGTGGTTTTTATTTAAATTTCGTCTAAATAAAAATAAAAAAATTGCTGTAAAAATGCAAATGCCAGCCCGGAAATTTGTCGGCTTTGCAAGAAGGCCTCCTTTCGGGGCTCTGCCCATTACATCATGCTCAGGACACGACCAACCCGAAGCATGCAAATGGTTGAGGAATGAGACCGGTCTATCTCACCTTACTCAAGAGAACCTACCATGATAACCTACCATAAGAACCTACCATAATTACCTACCATAAGAACCTGCTTAGGCACCCCGCTAAGCGGGGTTGAATTTTTTAACAGACCCCGCTAAGCGGGGTCAAAAAAAATAAATTATCTTAGCCCGAGTGATAAGCAAAGAAAATAGCAGATATGGAAAGCATCAGGAATAATTTTTTCGAAGCCCAAAACCTTTTGGAACAGTTCAATGCGGATGCCAAAAATTTTAAATCCATTGAACAGGCCGGAAATATATTGGTAGAAGCCCTGAGTGGAGGGCATAAGATTCTGGCTTGCGGGAACGGGGGGTCAATGAGTGACGCCATGCATTTTGCCGAAGAGTTAACCGGCCGGTTCAGGGAGGCACGTCGGCCTTTTCCGGCACTGGCCATTTCTGATCCGACGCATCTTTCCTGCACTTCCAATGATTACGGTTACGAGTATGTTTTTTCCAGGTATGTGGAAGCATTTGGGGCCAAGGGGGATGTTTTACTGGGCATCAGCACCAGTGGCAATTCGGGCAACATCATAAAAGCTGTGGAATCAGCCCGGGAGCGCAACATGCAGGTCATCATTTTAAGCGGCAAAGATGGCGGCAAGCTCGCCAATATGGCAGACGCTGAGGTTCGGGCTCCCTGGTCCAAGTATTCAGACCGGGCCCAGGAGATCCATATTAAAATCATTCATGCCCTGATCCACTTTATCGAGGATAAATTGGTGAATGACCAATAAATTTAGTATCTTCTATTACCAAATCCCGGAACATGCTGGTTAAAACTTACGGCAGTGCTGTCCAGGGCATAGATGCCACGACAGTAACCATTGAAGTCAATGTCTCGCGGGGGATCAGCTTCCACCTGGTGGGTTTACCTGACAGTGCGGTCAAAGAGAGTTATCAGCGCATTGATTCAGCGATCCGCACCAGCGGGTATGAGATGCCCCATTACAAAACGGTGATCAACATGGCCCCGGCCGACATCCGCAAGGAGGGTTCGGCGTATGATTTGCCGCTGGCCATGGGGATACTGGGGGCATCGGGGCAGGTAGGCCCCGGGATGCTGAAGGATTATCTGATGATGGGGGAACTATCCCTGGATGGGGGGTTAAAACCGATTCGTGGGGTGCTGCCCATTGCCATTCAGGCCCGGAAAGAAGGTTTCACCGGCATGGTGCTTCCGGCCCGCAATGCCCGTGAAGCTGCCGTTGTCAATGACCTGGAAGTATATGGAGTTGACCACATCGGGCAGGTCACCCGCTTTTTTAACGGACAAGCGAGCCCGGCGAAAACGGTGGTCAACACCCGGGAAGAATTTTTTGCCAACCTGGCCGATCATGAAATGGATTTCGCCGATGTCAAGGGCCAGCAGAGCGTCAAGCGGGCGTTGGAAGTAGCGGCTGCAGGCAGCCACAACATCATCATGATCGGATCGCCGGGGGCCGGCAAAACAATGCTGGCCAAACGCCTACCCACGATATTACCCCCACTCACCCTGCATGAAGCCCTGGAGACAACAAAAATTCATTCGGTGGCCGGCACTTTTGATTCAGAATCCTCGTTGATGACCCGCCGGCCTTTTCGATCGCCCCACCATACCTCTTCGAATGTGGCCCTGATCGGCGGGGGCAGCTTCCCCCAACCCGGGGAAATATCCCTGGCCCACAACGGGGTGCTTTTTATGGATGAACTGCCGGAATTTCCGCGGAATGTACTGGAAGTAATGCGCCAGCCGCTGGAGGAGCGCTCCATCACCATCTCGCGTTCCAAAACAACCGTTGAATATCCGGCCAACTTCATGCTGGTGGCCTCGATGAATCCCTGCCCCTGCGGATATTACAACCATCCTGAAAAAGAATGCGTTTGTCCGCCCGGTCATATTCAAAGGTATAAAAACCGAATCTCCGGCCCTCTGCTCGACCGCATCGACCTGCATACAGAAGTGGTACCGGTCAACTACGACGAGCTGTCCACTACCAGAGAA
Source organism: uncultured Bacteroidota bacterium (assembly GCA_913055635.1). Lineage (GTDB taxonomy): Bacteria > Bacteroidota > Bacteroidia > Bacteroidales > UBA12077 > JAGXLC01. Next base: position 46,777 of record CAJXLK010000022.1, on the reverse strand, counting down.
AACGAAACCAGCAGGGAGGTCCGGGAAAGGGTAACCCAGGCCCGCCAAATGCAGACAGAGCGGTTCAGGGATTACCCCGGGGTGTATTCCAACGCCCAAATGACCAGCAAAATGATCCATCATTATTGCCAGATTGACAAGGCCGGGGCCAACCTGCTGAAAAAAGCCATGGAAAGCCGGGGATTATCAGCACGGGCCTACGACCGGATCTTAAAAGTATCCCGCACCATCGCCGATCTCAATCAATCCCAAAACATCCAGGCTTTTCACCTGGCCGAAGCCATCCAGTACCGAAGCCTCGACCGCGAATCCTGGGGGTCGTAGCCAAATAACCCAGGCCTGCCGTTTCCAATAAAAAAGACGACTCCGGGCAAAGGCATCCAAGGTGATTTATGCCACTAACAGCAAATGCTTTACATGGGTGCCTCTTAGCTTAAAATTTATAATGCCCTTCATTGATGACATCCTGGCAGTGCGTGGTTTCAGAGTGAAGGTTTACCTTGGATTTTTTTGGATCCCTGGGATGAAGGCTATCCCTGCCATCACAAAAACAGGCATACCCTGGAGGATATGCCTGTTTGAGAAATATTTTGGTCTTATATAAAGAGAAGGCCCTGAGGCTTAGATCAGGTCGAAAGCAACAATAACGCCTGACATAACGATGGAGACCATCATCATCAGTTTAATCAGGATGTTCAGGCTGGGACCGGAAGTATCCTTAAAGGGATCACCCACGGTATCACCTACGACAGAGGCTTTGTGAGCTTCCGAGCCTTTGCCTCCATAATTGCCTTCTTCAATGTATTTCTTGGCATTGTCCCAGGCACCGCCGGCATTGGCCATAAAGATCGCCAGTACAAAGGCGGTACTCAGGGTACCCACCAGCAGTCCCATGGTACCGGGTACGCCAAAGATGATGCCCACAACAATGGGTGCGGCGATGGCCGTCAGGGAGGGGGCAATCATTTCCAGTTGGGCGCCCTTGGTGGCTATTTTCACGCAACGGGCATATTCAGGTTCGGCTTCACCGGTAAGCACGCCTTTGATTTCGCGGAACTGACGGCGAACCTCATCAATCATCTTTCCGGCTGCCCGGCTAACTGCGTTCATGGTGAGCCCGGCAAAGAAGAAAGCCAGCATGGCACCAAGGAAGATCCCGGAGAGCAGCTCGGGGTTCATCAGGTTGACGTTGTAATGTTCCATAAAGTCGAGCAGGGTGGCTTCCTCAATGGGCACCATTTCGCTGCCGACTTGCATGGTGGTTTGTCCAATCCGGTCAAGGCCGGCCTTCAGCTCTTCAATATAGCTGGCCAGCAGTGCCAGGGCAGTAAGTGCTGCCGAGCCGATGGCAAAACCTTTACCGGTGGCAGCGGTGGTATTGCCCAAGGCATCGAGGGCATCGGTGCGTTTGCGCACTTCAGGTCCCAGCTCAGCCATCTCGGCATTGCCACCTGCATTGTCGGCAATCGGCCCATAAGCATCGCTGGAAAGGGTGATGCCCAGGGTTGAGAGCATCCCAACAGCACCCATGCCGATGCCATATACCCCGAGGCGCATGCCTTCAGGCGACATATCAAAACCGGAAGCAAACAGGAAAGCCAGAATAATACCGACCACAACGGCCAGAATGGCAATGGAAGTGGAGGTCAGTCCCACGCCAACACCAGAGATGATGTTGGTAGCCGTTCCGGTCTGACTGCTCTTGGCGATGTTCCGGGTGGGTTTGTATTCAGAGGAAGTAAACCATTCAGTGGCCTTACCGATGACAATGCCCACGAGCAAACCAATTACCATGGCCATCCATATACCCCAAACGTTGTCAAAACCAAGGTAATAAAGGATCACCCAGGAGAAGACAAGGATCAGGATGGCGGTGGTGTTAATACCCCTGTTCAGGGCTTTGAGTAGGTTCTTTTGAGAGGCCCCCTCTTTGGTACGAACCAGGTAAATGCCCAGTATAGAAAGCAGGATGCCGACGGCAGCCACAAGCATGGGGGCCAAAACGGCCTTCATCTGCATGGCAGCATCCCCCATATAAGCGGCCGCCCCGAGGGCCATGGTGGCCAGAATAGAACCACAATACGACTCGTAAAGGTCAGCGCCCATGCCGGCTACGTCACCAACGTTGTCACCTACGTTATCGGCAATGGTGGCAGGGTTGCGTGGATCATCCTCCGGTATGCCGGCTTCGACTTTTCCTACCAGGTCAGCCCCCACATCAGCGGCTTTGGTATAAATACCGCCACCAACACGGGCAAACAGGGCCTGAGTGGAAGCCCCCATCTCAAAGGTCAGCATGGTCGTGGTAATGAACACCAGCTTATGGGTCATGGTTAAAGCTTCCGGGGCAAAATAATTCAACAGGATGAACCAAAAAGTGATGTCAAGCAAGCCCAGCCCTACTACAACCAGGCCCATCACAGCACCACTGCGGAAGGCAATGCGAAGGCCCTTGTTCAGCGAACTGCGCGCGGCATTGGTCGTACGGGCCGCTGCCTGCGTGGCCGTTTTCATGCCAAAGTAACCGGCCAGGGCGGAAAAGAAACCGCCAGTGAGAAAGGCAAAGGGCACCCATCCGTTTTGTAAACCGATGCCCGCCAAACCAGCTAATAGCAACGCCAAAACAACAAAGAAAATGGCCACGACTTTATATTGCTGGCGAATATAAGCCATAGCCCCTTTCCTTACGTTTTTGGCAATTTTTTTCATCGTATCATTGCCCTCATCTTCCTTCATCATCTGCTTAAAAAACATATAAGCAAATAAGAGGGCCAGAATCGAACTCGCTGGGGCTACCCAGAAAATTGGACTAACGTTTCCCATAGTAAAAATTAATTTGTTTTAAATTAAAAATTATACATGTAAAATATTCATTGTGCCACTGTTCTGTTTTGGTTGGAAATTACCCGTACAAGCGCTCAATGGCCTGAGCCGGATTCAAAATCTCCGGAAAATTTTCCCGGAGCCTGTAATTTTAACAAAAAAATAAATGCACCGTTTGTTTTTAATCATCCATCGCCCTTCTAAATTATCAAAAGGTTGATGACCCGATGCGTTGAAGCATTTGAGCTTTCTGCTCAAAATATCACCCTCTGCTGTCCTTCCCAATGATGGAGGTATAGAAAGAGCTGTTCAAGTCAAGACACCGGGAATGGCCAGTTACAAAAAACACCCCGATATCCAGTTTTCCCAAATGTATAAATCAAAACCAACTTAAACAACCTCTTGGTAAAAAAATTCCTCCGGGGCATTGAGGGGTGATTTTTACCTGGGGCTGGACCATCCAGGCGAAATACTTGAGCATCAGATCAAAAGGATCGAAAAAGCTTATTGGGTCAATTCCCGAAACACTTCCTCCAGGCTTTTTTGTTTCTTCTGCATGGAAAGGACGGAGAGGCTGTTGCTGACGGCAAACTGAAAGATGCGCTGGCGAATATCCTCATCACTGACACTTTCAAACAGCCAGTTCGTATCATCCATTTTTTTCAACTGGCTTACTCCCTCAATCCTATGCAGCAGCTCAGGATCAACGGCGCGGTCAAATTCAACCACAACTGTTTGCTTGCTTCCTTCAAAGCTGGCAGAAATCTGGTCCACCTTATCATCGGCCACGATGCGGCCGTTATTGATGATCACGATGCGGTCGCAAATGGCCTCCACTTCCTGCATGATATGGGTTGAAAGCAATACGGTCTTTTCCTGGCCAAGCCGGGAAATCATGTTGCGGATCTGCTCAATTTGATTGGGGTCAAGGCCCGAGGTGGGCTCATCCAGGATCAAAACATCGGGATCATGGATAATGGCCTGGGCCAGGCCTGTGCGTTGGCGATAACCTTTGGATAAGGCCCCGATCTTTTTCTTTTTCTCTTTTTCCAAACCCGTCAGGGCAATCACCTGGTTGATCCGTTCAGAGGTTTGCCTTCCCAGGCTGTATAATCCCGAGACATATTCGAGGTATTCCTTGATATACATATGGGGATAAAGGGGATTGTGTTCGGGCAGGTATCCAATATTGCGCCGGATATTCAAATGATCGTCGGCCACCCGCCGGTCATTCACCCAGGCTTCCCCCTGATCAGGCATGGTATAACCGGTTAAGACCTTCATGGTCGTAGTTTTGCCGGCACCGTTGGGCCCGACAAAGCCAACAATCTCGCCGGGGTGAACTTCAAATCCCACATCATCCAATGCCTTCTGTTCCCCGTAATATTTAACCAACCCTTTAACTTTAATGGACATATCCCTAAATCTTTATGCACTCAAAATTAAGAAACCTGTCATAAAGACCAACAATTTCAACCAACAAAATCCGCAGCGGCCTGCTGACATTTGAAGCCCTTATTTATTAACTTTACCGGCGAAAATCAAATTGTAAAACATTCAATCCCAAAAAATCGAAAATAACCCTATGGCTTACAAGATTCTTTCAACCCACCGCATTCCCCTTGAGGGGATGAATCTTTCGCAACGTGAATTTGAGATCACTGCTCCCGAAAAGAAACATTTTTCCAGGGAAGAATTGCTGGAGCGGATCGCCGACTATGATGTACTGATCCCGGTTTTCGGCTTCAGCATTGACCGCGAACTCATTGAGCGGGGCAAAAAACTTCAGCTGATAGCCAATTTTGGGGTGGGTTACAACAACATTGACGTGGAACAAGCCACCCGACAAGGTATTATGGTGACCAATACCCCGGCGATGGTGATCGAACCGACAGCCGAACTGGCTTTTTCGCTGCTGCTTGCCCTGTCGCGGCGTGTATGTGAACTCAATCATAAACTTAAGAACCGGGAGCCGGTACAATGGGAGGTGATGGCCAACCTGGGGCATACCCTCCAGGATAAGACTGTGGGCATCATAGGCATGGGGAACATCGGCAAGGATTTTGCCTTAAAGGCCAGGGCATTTGGGATGCACATCCTATACTACACGCGCACCCCATTGGATCTTACCGATGAAAAGACCTACGGAGCACGCCGGGCCACATTGGAAGAGCTGTTGAGCCAGTCGGATGTCATATCGCTCCACACCCCCCTCACCGAAAAGACGCACCATATGTTGAATGAGGAAGCCTTCAGGATGATGAAACCCGGGGCTTTCATCATCAATACGGCCCGGGGCGCAGTGATCGAAGAAAAAGCCCTGGTCGCAGCACTTCAAAACGGACAGCTGGGCGGGGCCGGCCTCGATGTATTCGAGTTTGAACCTCAAATCACCCAGGAACTTCTGGGTATGGACAATGTGGTGCTGACCCCGCATATTGGTACGGCCAATTATGAAACCCGCAAAGCAATGGCGGGAGAGACAGCGGTCAATATCAGCGAATATTTCAAGGGCAACACCCCGCCGAATCTGATCAACCCGGAAGTCAAAAATAACAGTTGATGCTTGTTGATTGGAATAATAGTTGTTTTAACGGTTACGCCCTGTATGTTAGGTTATCTATACATTATACCTGTGGATCTGCAACCTTTCAATAAGGGTTATTTTAACGGATCAGGCCCGGATATTACGTTATGTACATATTACATGTAGATCTGCAACCTTTAAATACGTTCGTTATACCAAATGAAAGTTACCTATCGATATTGCGAAAGTTTGACGGATTATCAGCGGTTAAGGACGCGGGAAGTTCAGGTTGGGCCTGTACCCATGGGCGGGACCCATCCGGTGCGCATCCAGTCGATGACCAACACCAGTACATTGGATACCGCAGCCACAGTAGAACAGATCAAAGGCATTGCGGATGCGGGTGCTGATTATGCAAGGATGACGGTGCGCACACTTCAGGAAGCACGAAATCTGGAGCAGATCAAACATCAACTGCGCGGCCAGGGTTATCACATTCCCCTGATTGCAGATGTCCACTTCAACCCGAGAATTGCAGAGACATCAGCTGCTATTGTCGAGAAAGTCCGCATCAATCCGGGCAATTATGCCATTGGAGACATAAAAAAGGCAGATTATCAGGGAGTTCGCGCAAAATTTACTGAATTGCTGAATGCCTGTAAAAAGCACGGCACCGCATTGCGCATTGGTGTGAACCATGGTTCGCTTTCGCAACGCATCATGGATCAGTACGGGGATACCCCACAGGGCATGACGGAATCGGCCCTGGAATTTATACGGATATGCCGGGAGGAAGACTTTCACCAGGTGGTGATTTCCATGAAATCGAGCAACACCAGGGTCATGGTTCAAGCCAACCGGCTTTTGGCGCACCGAATGCTTACGGAAAACATGGTTTACCCCCTTCACCTTGGGGTGACTGAGGCAGGAGAAGGCGAGGACGGGCGGATCAAATCAGCCGTAGGGATAGCTTCCCTTTTGAATGACGGCATTGGCGACACCATTCGGGTAAGCCTGACCGAAGCCCCGGAGAAGGAAGTCCCCGTGGCCCGTAAACTGGTTCTTTATGCCACCCCGGCCCGGCCTGCCCATTTGCCGACCCTCAATGACATCCCGATCAATCCCTTCGATTATCAAAAAAGACGAACCCAGCCGGTGCTGTCGACAGGTGGAGAAAGTCCACCGGTGGTGGCACTGAAAAACAGCCAGGGCGGTAATCCGCCTGCCGATCTGAGTTTTTTCGACGCCCATCATCAGCTCCCGGATCAACATAAAGGTATGGTGATTATCCCCCACGATGAGTGGGAAAAACAAGGTAGACCCGCAAACCCATATCCGCTTTTCAATTCGGTGGAACATTACCTCCGGGGCGCTCCCCCCGACCACTTGGCAGGCTTCATCAGTACCACAATTGATGAAATGGAAAAAACAGAAAAGATGCGCGACCGGTCAAACCTGGTGCTGTTGCTGCGAACCACCTCTTCCCATCCGCCGGCCGAACAGAGGCGTTTCATCTTTGGTTTAATGAACCGGGGCATCCATTTGCCCGTAATCCTTCACCGAATTTACCAGGAAGACAACCCCGAAGATCTGCAACTCAGAGCCGCTTCAGATACAGGACTGCTGTTTACCGACGGGCTGGCCGATGGGTTGTTGATTGAAAACAAAGGAGATATCACCGATCAAAAAATACTGGACCTCTCCTATGGCATCCTTCAGGCCAGCAGAAGCCGGATATTCAAAGCCGAGTTTATTTCCTGCCCGGGTTGCGGACGAACTCAATTTAACCTGGAGCGAACCGTGGCCAGCATCCGCCAGAGGATGAGCCACCTGAAAGGACTAAAAATTGCGGTGATGGGATGTATCGTCAACGGACCGGGTGAAATGGCAGATGCCGACTATGGCTATGTGGGTGCCGCCCCCGGCAAGATAACCCTCTACCGCAACAAACAAGTAGTCAAACGCAATATCCCCGAGGAAAAGGCCGTCGACGAACTGGTCAACCTCATTAAGGCTTACGGAGACTGGAAGGAAGAATGGGGAAATGAGTCAATGAAGCAATGATAGAATGATTAAATAACTATAGCTATATAACTGATTAACTAAATAAATATATATCTACGTGAATGGGACAATACGAATCATTTGCGCATGTAATCCTTGCTTTCCCATTCACTCATTTACGCATTCTATCCTTGCTTCACTTCACCACAGCGCCTTTCTGGGTTGGGGTGCCGGGGCTAAGGAAGGTAAGGTTGCCCTGGGCATCCTCAGCCATCAGGATCATGCCCTGGCTCTGGATGCCCTTGATCTTTTTGGGCTCCAAATTAACCGCAATGCTGACCTGTTTGCCCCTGACCTGCTCGGGCGAGAACTGTTCTGCAATGCCCGCCACAACGGTACGTTGATCCAAACCGGTATCGACCGTTAATTTCATCAATTTTTTGGTCTTTGGCACTTTTTCGGCTTCCAGGATCTGGCCCACCCGGATATCAAGGCGGCTAAAATCATCAAAACTGATGTTCTCCTTGGCCGGCTCAACGCCCTGCTCTTCCTGTTCCTTTTTACGGCGGGCCTCCTTGAGCTTCTCCAGTTGCCGCTCAACGGTTTGGTCTTCAATCTTCTGGAAAAGGTGTTTGGGCTTTTTCACCTCATGGCCGGGCTTAAGGATGTCGGGCTTTCCGGCCAGCTCCCAGTTCAATTGTCCGATGTTCAGGAAATTGCGCAGGCGTTCGGCCGTGAATGGAAGGAAAGGCTCAATCACAATGGATATGCTGGCAGCCAACTGCAAAGACAGGTTCAGGATGGTAGCTACCCGGCCGGGATCCTCCTTATAAAGGCTCCAGGGTTCGGTATCGGCCAGGTACTTGTTGCCCAGCCGTCCAATGTCCATGGCCAGCTTAACGGCTTCGCGGAACTTATAATGTTCAATGCGGTCCTCCAGATCTTCCTTAATCTGTGCAGCCCGCCGGATGATATCCCGGTCGTAATCGGTCCATTCGGTGACCTCAGGAACCTGTTTGTTGAAGTATTTCTTGGTCAGCACCAAAGCCCGGTTTACAAAATTCCCCAACACCGCTACCAGCTCATTGTTGTGGCGGTTCTGGAAATCTTTCCAGGTAAAATCATTGTCTTTTTGCTCGGGGAAGTTGGCCGCAAGGGTATAACGCAGGGTATCGATCTTATCGGGAAAATCCTCCACAAATTCATTGATCCATACCGCCCAGTTTCGGGATGTTGAGAGTTTATCCCCCTCCAGGTTCAAAAATTCATTGGCAGGCACGTTGTCGGGCAGGATATAACCGCCATGGGCCTTCAGCATAGAGGGGAAAATCAGGCAATGAAACACAATGTTGTCTTTTCCGATGAAGTGTATGAGGCTGGTTTCTTCATCTTTCCAGTATTTCTCCCAGTCTTTGCCTTGTTGTTCGGCCCAGGCCTTGGTTGCGGAAATATAACCAATGGGGGCATCAAACCATACGTAAAGCACCTTACCTTCAGTTCCTTCCACCGGCACGGGCACGCCCCATTCCAGGTCGCGGGTCACAGCCCGGGGATGCAATCTTTGGTTCAGCCACGATTTGCACTGACCATACACATTGGACTTCCAGTCCTGGCTGTGGCTGTCAATCCACTGTTCCAGCCATTCATCCTGATGCTTGTCCAGGGGCAGGTACCAGTGCCTGGTCCGCTTCAGCTGGGGTTTATTCCCGGAAAGGGCAGAAACCGGATCAATCAACTCTTTGGGGCTCAGACTGGCGCCACATTGCTCGCACTGGTCACCATAAGCTTTATCATAATTGCAGTGGGGGCAGGTTCCCACGATATATCGATCGGCCAGAAACTGGTTTTCCGCCTCATCATAGAACTGCTCTTCCTCTTTTTCCACAAATTCACCCTTCTCATAGAGGGTCCTGAAAAAATCGGATGCCGTTTGGTGGTGGAGGGGATCGGAAGTACGGTGGTAAATATCAAATTCAATGCCCAGATCTTCAAAACCCTTGCGGTTGATCTCATGATACTTGTCGACAATCTTCTGGGGGGATATGCCTTCCTTTCGGGATCTCAAGGTAATGGGGACCCCGTGTTCATCGGAGCCACATATGAAGGCCACATCTTTGCCCTTCAGCCTCAGGTAACGTACATATATGTCGGCGGGAAGGTAAGCCCCGGCAATATGGCCAATGTGCAGGGGGCCATTGGCATAAGGCAGCGCTGCGGTAACAAGATATCTTTTGGGGTCTTTCATACAGTTCCTTTTTTATTTAATTTTTTGGCCTTATGGAACCTGCATGGAATAATCATTTCCTTGTTGTGTAGTACACTGGATGCAGGTTTCATAAGGAGATAACTTAGTTAATAGTTTGTAACTCAATATGGTCTGAATCTTAAAACAGACATTATGTGGTCAATCATTATGGAACCCGCATGTATATCCATGTCCTTGTTGTGTAAGTCCTTGCATGCGGGTTTCATTCGTCATAAAATTTAATTAACAGTTTGTATTTCAGTATAATAATAGTATGTGATTCGTTGGTCTCGGTAACCTCTGCCATGGAACCCCCATGCTTTATTCATTGCCTTGTTGTGTAAGTATTTGTATGGGGGTTTCATGCAATCAATTTCTGATTGACTCACCGGCCACCCTCCAGATCAAATCATCATTTCCCGCTCGAGCCATTTTGATCGTGGAGGTTGTATATTTTCGTTTTTCTTCTGTTCGGAAATGCTTAACTTTATCCGGCAAATATAGTGAAGAATATTTTGTTATAATAATCAGCCCGAGGTAAACAGAAGAACAATGTCAGCCCGGGCGATGTTTGCTGCGCCTGGCAGCCGGGCAAAAGATACCTGTCAGGAAGGATATTGAGCCGTATAAAATTAAGCAAGCCCCTGGTATTTGAAGACATCTAAAATTGAGTAAGCAAACAGGGGACAGATTCTTTGAAAGATCAAGCAAGTAGCTGGTATATGGAGACATAAAAAACCGGGATACCAACCGGGGTGGAAGACGGGAAACATCAATCAACCAACCGGTTTTAAAAGCCGGTCAAATATATTCAATCAAGCAACATGGCCACAAAAATGACAACACCGCCTCCTCTGGAAGAAGGCGATACGGTAGGTATTGTAGCTCCGGCACGAAGCATTGATCCCCAGGTACTGGAGCCTGCCATCCGGCTGATTGAAAGCTGGGGTTTATGGGTAGTGGTAGGTAAAAACCTTTATGCGCGCGAACATCAGTTTGCAGGTAAAGACCGGGACCGGGCAGCTGATATGCAGCAGATGCTGGACGATGACAACATCAAAGCCGTTCTTTGTGCGCGGGGCGGGTATGGCACTGTTCGGATGCTGCAGCACCTGGATTTTCATCACTTTTCAAAGCATCCTAAATGGATCGTGGGCTTTAGCGACATCACCATACTCCATTCCTACATCAATCACCACCTGCATATTAAAACCATTCACGGGCAAATGCCCCTGAACTTTCCCAAAGAACAAACCGACAACACCTCTACCCAAATGCTGCGAAATGTCCTCTTTGGAAAGCCGCTGAGCTATTCCTGGAACCCTTCGCATCCATGCCACATTCCCGGCACACTCTGCGGTAGGCTTACCGGCGGAAATCTCTCGGTACTCTACAGCCTCAATGCCACACCCTATGATTTGCAAACCAAAGGCGCCATCCTCTTTCTCGAAGATGTGGATGAATACCTCTATCACATCGACCGCATGATGATGAATCTTAAATTATCGGGCAAACTCGATCATATCGCAGGGCTGGTCCTGGGAGGGATGACTTCCATGAACGACAACAGCGTGCCTTTTGGCAAAAATGCCTACCAAATCGTCTTTGACATCATGGATGAACTGGAAATACCCGTTGTACCCGATTGTCCGGCAGGCCACCAGGACCCCAACCTGCCGCTGATCATGGGAAGCCATGTCAAATTATACCAACACGAGGGGAAAATCAACCTTGAGTTTAATGATTAAAACAAGGCATCTTTCTGAAATGCTAATTAACGACAAATCAGGGATAGATTCCACTGAAATGCAACCATAAAAAAGGTAACCCCACTCCCGGCTCAGCCCGAAAGGAAATGGATCGGGCTGAAGTATAACCTTTAAGAAAAGGTAACCGGATCCGTCAAAAGTCAAATTTTTAGTCTATCTCCATTGCACCCCAGAGGCTAGTTCCTGATTTTTTGGCTAAGCAGCAGTTCGCGGTAGTTGTCAGGGATGATGAACAAACTTTCACTCAGCTTATTGCGGTTGATGTTTTTTACCTCCAGGCGTTCCCGTTCATCGCGCAGCAAAGTGCGCTCCACGGCCAACATAGGAAAGTAGCCTTCATTGCCGGGTATTTGGGAAAAAAAATGGTAGGTTCGTTCTGTCCTTTTCAGCAGATCAAACAAATCATCAAAAAAACCAAACCGCTTTTTAGTTACCCAATAGGCGATTTCGCTGTTTAGCTTTTCATTGCGCACCCGCCACTGATAACACTTTATCCCTTTGATGCGGCGGAAATTATTGGTTTTGATCACCTCAAAATGGCTCTTTTTTCCGCTTCCCCCAGAGGAAATGTTCAGGGGCCGGTATAATTTTTTTTCCGGATTGACCGCTGTTACGGTTTCCTTTTCCAGATCCACCAGCAGGGTTTGTATCAATGGGCCGCCTTTTTCCTCATATTTATCAATTCGTATGCGATCCTGTTTGATGTAGTACTGCAGGTAGGTGGTATCATAAAAAGATTTCCTGACAAAAGTAATTTGCCCTTCAAAATGATTGGCCACAGAAGCTATGGCGATCAGAAGCAGAACAAACAGACTTAGACTTTTTCGTAAAATTTGCATAATTTTACTCTTCTATGGCTTGCGTATCCTTTGTTCGAAATATCCCTGTGAAAGTTTCATTTTAGAGTGAAAAATTTTTATAGAAAGACCGAATTGGGGCGCATAGGCGAGCGTCTGGCAGCTGAATACCTTGTAAAGCAAGGGATTCAAATCTTAGAGCAAAACTGGCGGCACCGGCACAAAGAGATCGACATCATCGGCCAGGATGAGAGGTTTTTAATCATTGCGGAAGTAAAAGCAAGGGCCGATATATTCCTGGAAGCCCCCGGAGAGATGGTCGACAAAACCAAGCAAAATTACTTAATACGGGCAGCAGATGCCTATATTCAACAACGTGGAATTGATAAAGAAGTGCGTTTTGATCTGCTCATTATCGTTTTTGAAGATGGTGATCTGCAGCGTTACCACCTGGAACACATACCCGATGCCTTCCTCCCCGAGCCCTGAGGCCCTTGTGGGCAATCTCCCCATCCACGGCAAAAACGATCCAGATCAAGGCTGGTTGGAGTTCTCTAACTTGGCACATACTCAGCAGGGAGCTTTAAAACATGATCCCGCTAGAATTTACCCCGCTAAGCGGGGTCCGCTAAGCGGGGTCCGCTAAGCGGGGGTCCGCTAAGCGGGGGTCCGGTAAAGCGGGGGTCCGGTACCCCGCTAAGCGGGGGTCCGCTAAGCGGGGTCGAACATAAAAAGCAACAAACCGTTTTAATCCTACAGAACAAAGCAGTGTCTAAATAGGGTTCATCCTAATATGGGGCGGTAACAGGTTAAAAACATTGGCCTGCGGGGCTCCCCGCAAGAGGCAAAACACAGAAGCTTATAGGGGATCTCCCGGCTCATACAAAACAAAGAAGGCTAAATGGTAAGCAAAAGCTTAAAAATCAATCAGTCATGAAAAAATTCATCAACTATTTTCTGCAGGGTTTGCTTTATATAGCGCCATTGGGGCTGACCCTTTTCATCCTTTACAATGTATTAAAATTCGTTGATGGCTTGCTTCAGCCTTATATCCAGGAGTTGTTTCACTTTAACATTCCAGGGGTTGGAGTAGTGGCGATCATATTGCTGCTGGCCCTTTTGGGTTTTGTGGGTCAGACCATTATAGCACGACCGGTAAAGATGACGTTGGGCAGGCTGGTTGAGCGGGTGCCTTTTCTGAAGTTGCTGAATTCAGCTTTTAAGGATATTTTTACCGGTTTTGTCGGGAAGGAAGGCAAGTTCAACCAACCCGTGCTGGTGCGGGTCAATGCCGTATCAGACCTGGAAAAGCTGGGTTTTCTCACCCAGGAAGACGTCACCAACATCGGGGTGGAAGGGAACAAAGTGGCGGTCTATTTTCCCCACTCCTACAACTGGTCGGGTGAACTTTTCATTGTTCCCGCCGGCGATGTCCGCAAGATTGAGGGACCCCCCTCGGAGGTAATGAAATTCATTGTATCTGGAGGAGTAGCTAATTATAACTATAAAAACAGCAATTATGAAAAAACGGATTAACAAGACCCTGGTCATTCTGGTTGTTTTCGCACTGATGGTCCCCTCTGCCCGGGCCCAGCAAGAGGCAGAAGATTATCGTTTTCAGGAGGTGGTTCGCCTGCAGACCACTTCGGTTAAAGACCAGGATCATTCGGGCACCTGCTGGTGCTATGCCACCCTTTCCTTCCTTGAGACAGAGCTTTTGAGGATGGATCAGCCTGCCCATAACCTCTCGGAGATGTACCTGGTCAGGCACGCCTATATGCAAAAGGCAAAAGATTATGTTCGCTTCCACGGTGAAAACAATTTCAGCCAGGGTGGTCAGGCCCACGATGTTACGGTTGAATGGATCCAACACGGCATTGTTCCACAGGACGTTTACCCGGGCCTTGAGTACGGCACACAGGATCACAAGCATGGAGAGCTGGCTACTGTAATGGGCGGATACCTGGAATCTGTGGTGGAAGATACCCGGAAACCTTTAACCCCGGCCTGGGATGAAGGATTTGCCAGGATTCTCGACAGTTATTTCGGCGAGGTTCCCACAGAGTTTGAATACCAGGGCAAGACCTACACCCCCCAAAGCTTTGCCGAATCGCTGGAGATCCAACCCAATGATTATGTGGAGCTGACTTCCTTTTCGCATCATCCCTGGTATAAGGCTTTTGATCTTGAGGTGCCCGACAACTGGGCCCACAAACCCTATTACAACCTGCCCCTGGATGAACTGGTAGAGGTAATCGACCACAGCCTTGAGCAGGGCTATTCGGTGGTATGGGATGGCGACGTCAGCAGCGATGGCTTCTCCCACACCAATGGAATAGCAGTGGTCCCTGCCAACGAGAACAGCAACTACAAGCAACATCCCGTCCGGGAAAAGCAAATTAACCAACAGATGCGTCAGCAGCAGTTCAACCGGCAGATCATGACCGACGACCATCTGATGCATCTGACCGGTATCGCCAGGGATCAAAAAAATACCCGCTATTACCTGACCAAAAATTCCTGGAATACCGACAGCAATGCATTCGGCGGTTTCCTTTATATGTCGAAACCTTTCATTCGCCTGAATACGGTTGCCATCATGGTGCATAAAGATGCCATACCTGATGACATTGCCGGCCAGCTGAACCTGGATTGACCGGGAAACATTTCAATGAACCCACATGATTTATACACAGCCTTATTGTGCAGGTTGGTGCATGTGGGTTTGATTTGGATTGACCGGGAAAGATTGCAATTAATGGGGGAATTCAACTGAAGCCTCTGAGGGATATAATCATTGAATAACCAAAAGGTTGCAACCGCGGATGTCACTGTAATCAAAGCGGCCCAGCACTTCGAACGACTGGTCGGGGTGCTGGCGGCCTATGTCTTTCGTCTCGATGAAAGGGCAGGAATAGAGATTGGCCAGGTCGATGACATTGATTCCGCCGCTGCTACCCTTATCCACCCAGGAGAAAGGGTCGTCGTAATCCCGGATCATGATTTTCATCCAGGGCGGGGTGAAAAAGCGGCCTTCTCCGGTAGAATAAGCCTGAGAAAGCAACTCGGCCATTCCGTATTCAGAGTGGATCCGAGCAAGACCGAATCGCTTTTTAAGGAGTCCATGCAGTTCCTCGCGGGTCAGTTCTGCTCTCCTGCCTTTCATGCCACCGGTCTCCATAACCAGTGTGTGTTGCAGATTAAACTGATATCGCTCAGCCAGTTCAAGCAGGGCAAAGCTAACGCCCAACAAAATGGTGGGTTGGCCCTGTTTCTCCAAATCATCCAGTTTATCCACCAACCCCCGGCGATCCTCCAGATAAAAACCGCTGTCCGGGTGATGGGTTTGTTTGATCAGGTCATCGACCATAAAAATGAGCGATGAATTTTTATTCTCCATGTACCCGGGCAATAAAGCAAGAAGACAATACTTACGGGGCGACCCGTAAAACCATTGAAAGGTGTGGCGAAAACTTTGGCGGTAAAGTTCCAGATCACCAATATAGTGGCGGCTAACGCTCATATCGGTGGTGCCGCTGCTGGTAAACACATGTTCCCACCTCCGCTGCCCGGCATAAATTTGCCGGGTCTTAAAAAACTCTATGGGTAGAAAGGGAATATCTTCGATTTGGTGGACATGATCCGAAGACTTGCCCAGCAAATCACAATACTTGCGATAAACAGGATTATGACGGTATTGATAAAGGAACGCCTCCAGCGCCAGTTGCCGGAAATCCCCTTGTGAAGAAAGATTGAAAATTTTCTCCGCCCACGCTCCCATTCCGGGAAACCTCCTACTTTATTGCTCGGGTAAGTATTTACGGTAAATTTTACTGATTTCTTTGAGCACTTCTTCATCCATCTCGGGGCAATATATACGGATGACCTCGGTGGTTTCCCCATGTTTGGAAATGGTACCCAGGGCCCGGTCAAAATTATTGTGTTGGGTATCCCCCTTGACTTTGGAGGTGATTTGCTCCAGCTCTTCCCATTTAAGTTTCCTGGGAGTTTCCAGGTAACCGATCTGTGGATCGTCCAGGTCAGTAAATATGCCGGGGTCTATTTCTTCAAGGTGAAAGAATTTATCGATGTGGATAAAGGCATAGTCGCGGATGTTGGTGCCGGGAGAAACCACCTTGATGCCTTCATACTCATAATATTTAATGATTTGGGGCAAGATATGGGGATCGATATTTCTCAGGCGGATGGAATGGTAGGTGGTATCGCCAATGGTAATATCGCCCAAGGCAGAGGCCAGTTCTTCGCCCAACCTGCTTTCAGCACTCTGAGCTGCTATCTTAATATCCTGGTTCAGATTCTCGGCCTTAATCGGAATATAATAAAACTTGACAAAATGGCTTTTATGTCTGAGATGAGCCTCCGGAAAAGGATCGGTTGACTCAAGGATGACGTAGTCTTTCAGTGGCTTAACTTTTATACTGCGGACAAACTCTTTTTTATTGATCGAGCCTGATCCGCTTAACACATTGCTGGTTGTCATGATGTTTGGCTATAGTGGTTTACATTCTCTTTAACAGGAGCAAGATAGAGATTATTATACAAAAAATAAAATATTCGCCACCAAACATATCAACGGGGGTGTTAATACCAAAAGAACCTGGTGAAAAATTTGGGTGTGGATTCAGTTTTCGGCCAGCTTTCTTCTTTTCAGACGAAGGCTATTGAAGACCACCGAAACCGAGCTAAACGACATGGCCCCACCGGCAATCATGGGGTTAAGCATAAACCCGTTGATTGGATACAAAACACCGGCGGCGATGGGAATGGCAATGACGTTGTAGAAGAAGGCCCAGAACAGGTTTTGCCGGATGGTTTTAAGGGTTGCCCGAGACAGGGAAATGGCATCGCGGATCTTTTCCAAATCGCCTTTCACCAGGGTTATCTGAGCACTTTCGATGGCCACATCGGTTCCCTTGCCCATGGCAATGCCAATATCAGCCTGGGCCAGGGCAGGTGAATCGTTGATTCCGTCGCCCACCATGGCCACATGGTAACCTTGCTGTTGAAGTTTTTTCACATAATTGAGTTTGTCTTCGGGCATGACCTCGGCCTGATAATGGTCGATGCGGGTTTCGGCGGCTATCTGGCGGGCCACCTGTTGGCGGTCGCCGGTCATCATATGCACTTCAATGCCTGATGCTTTCAGGTCGGCAATGGCTTGCACCGAGGTGGCTTTAATCCGGTCTTCGATGGTAAACAACAGTTCCAGGCGGCGGTTTTTGGCCACATAGACACGGGAAGCCAGATTGGGGTGGGCTTGTTGCAGGCCGGGTGAATCATCACTCATCTGAACCTCATATTGTTCCATCAGGGCCTGGTTGCCGATGAGCAGTTCATCGTGCTGGTACTTGGCGCGTATGCCCTGTCCGGTCATATAATCAAACTCCCGGGGCTCGATGCCGTTTTGGGCATAGCCGCTCAGATAACGGGTGACGGCTTCAGCCAGGGGATGGTCGGACTGAGCCTCCACGCTGTAGACCAGGTTAAGCAGCTGTTGATCCTCTCTATTATTAATGAATTGCATGTCGCGCACCACAGGCTGGCCGGTCGTAATGGTGCCGGTTTTATCCACCACCAGGGCATCCACTCGGTTGACCTGCTCCAGTACCGAAGCATCCCTGATCAGGATGCCGTTTTCAGCGCCCTTGCCGATGCCAACCATCAAAGCGGTGGGGGTAGCCAAGCCCAGGGCACAGGGGCAGGCAATGATTAAAACGGTAACCAGGGTCACGAAAGCATAGGTCAGGGGTGGCTCGGGCCCCACCAGATACCAGATAGCAGCACTGACCAAAGCAATGCTGATGACAACAGGAACAAAGACTGCGGCAATGCGGTCAGCCAAACGTTGGACAGGGGCCTTACTCCCCTGGGCTTCACGAACCATCTGAATGATTTGTGAAAGCACCGTATCTGAGCCCACCTTTTCAGCACGGATGCGAAAACTGCCCGTCTTGTTCAGGGTGGCCCCGATCACCCGGTCGCCTTGCCGCTTGTCGAGTGGCAGCGACTCGCCGGTGATCATGGACTCATCCACCGAAGAATAACCCCGGAGAATAACCCCATCGACCGGGATTTTTTCACCGGGACGGATCAACACCACATCATCGACCTGCACCTGATCAACAGGCACCTCGATCTCTTCACCCTGGCGTTCCACCCGGGCCGTCTTAACCTGCAGGCCCATCAGCCGCTTGATCGAATCTGAAGTCCGGCTCTTGGCCCGGGCCTCGAAATAGCGTCCCAGTAAGATCAGGGAGATGATCACCGAAGCGGCTTCATAATAAACATGGGGTGTAATGCCTCTGGATTGTAAATATTCAGGAAACAGGGTGTTGAACAGGCTAAAAACAAATGCGGCACCTGTGCCAAGAGCTACCAGGGTATCCATGTTGGCAGAAAAATGACGAGCCTGTTTCCAGGCAATTTGAAAAAATTCCCGGCCAAACCAGCCAATCACCGGTGCGGTCAATGCCAGCATGATCCAGTTGGCCCGCGGTATGTTATTCAGAAACATAGAGATCACAAAAACCGGCAGGGAAAAAGCAATGGCCAGTAGGGCATTGTTACGGGCCTGTCTCAATTTCCGCTGCTCCCTGGCCTGTTCTTCCTCCAAATCAGTTTTTCCCCCGATGACCAGGTCATAACCAATCTGCCGCACTGCCTCCTTCATCTTTCCCGCCTGAATAACGGCATCATCATACTCCACCAATACCGACTCGTCGGCAAAATTAACCTTCGCCTGTTCTACCCCTTCCTGGGATGTTAGCATCGTCTCTACACTCTTGGCGCATGAGGCACAGTGCATGCCTTCTACTTTATAGCTTTGCTTAGTCATCGTTTGTTCTTCTTTCATCGCTTTACCATTGTTTTTGACACCTGTTTTTGACACCAAAAAAACTACCCCTTCATTGAAATAAGCTATTTGATCCGTTCCACTGTATAACCCGCTTCACTGATGCCTTTCTCTATGGCCTTTTGAATGCTTTCGGCTGAAGCTGAACGGGTCGACACTTCAACAACCTTGTTGGGGCTGCTTAAATCCACTTCCCAGGATTCAATGCCTTCAACTTCGTTCATATAAGGGGTGATGGCCTCTATACAGCCCCCACATTTTAAATCGGTTTTGAATCGCAACTTCTTCATAGCTCTGTTCATTGACGGGTAAAACAAATGCTTTACACAAATAAACTAACTGAGCAGCAAAAAGTTTTACAGAATTTTGGCAGATATTTACATTTTAAATACCCCGGCCAGTCTATTGGGGATGGGCCTCATATAAAAATACCCCGGCCGGTCTATTGGGATGGGCCTCATATAAAAACACCCCGGCCGGTCTATTGGGGATGGGCCTCATTAAAAATGGACAGCGTCTCCCATCTAAAGATGGTGGCTTAATTCCGGGGAAGATCAAATGATTAACAATGAATGCGCCAAATTAACGAGGAATCCGCCCAAAAAACCCGCATGCCTGGTCCCTGTCAAATGAGACAGTGCATGCGGGTTCTTTTTAGAAAGACTTATTAAAACTTATGGTTAAACCCCAAATTTTGGTTGATTTTGATGAAGCCTCCCTATCCAATCATCGATGGTAAGGGGGTATCATTAGTTTAATGGTTCATTCATTTAAACAATGCATGGATAACTTGCATACAAAACTAAGGGTCAACCATTCGCCTTCAGAGCAGATCCCTTTTCTTCTCCTCAAATTCCTGTTTGTCAATTTCTCCCCGGGCATACCTTTTCTTGAGCACATCCAGCGGAGTTTCTTCTTTATTGAGGGATTGGGATGATGCTGAGCCCACTGAACGAACGATCACCCAGATCACCAATACCAGTACGATGAGGCCGATAATCCAGCCCCATCCCATACCAAACCCCATTCCGTGTCCTATTCCTTGCATCATAATTCAACTGATTTTTCAGGTTCATATTCTTTATTTTATTCAATGCCTGATGATAAGCTGACTCAATGATCGAGCTGTCTAATCTCATGTTTCAGCCTGGCAACAGACTTATTGGTTGGAGACAAAACAATCAAAGGAATTGTTTTTATGAAACCCCCATCCAGTAACAGACACAACAAGGCAACAAGTAAAGCATGGGGGTTCCCTGGCAGAAGTTACCGAGACCAACGAATTGTTTGCTATTATTATACTGAAATACAGAACGTTAATTAAACTTTATATGAATGAAACCCGCATGCAAGGACTTACACAACAAGGACATGAATAAACATGCGGGTTCCATAATGATTGACCACATAATGTCTGTTTTAAGATTCAGACCATATTGAGTTACAAGCTGTTAATTAAAGTATATCCTTATGAATGGCCAGGAACCTGTTCTAAGTGCCGGAATCAAAGCTGGTCAAGGGATTTGCGTTCTTTATGCTGCAATTTTTTGAAAGCGGTAGGCGCAAACCCGGTGATTTGCTTGAACTGATTGGAGAGATGGGCTACACTGCTGTAATTGAGCTTCCAGGCGATTTCACTCAAAGTAAGCTCGTTGTAGATCAACAGTTCCTTGACATATTCAATTTTCTGCTGAATCATATATTTTTCAATGGTAATGCCTTCATTTTCGGAGAAGACATTGCTCAGGTAATGGTAATTTTTCCCCAGGTTTTGGGCCAGATAAGTGGAAAAATTGTACGGATTTTTACGGCTTTCGGGGTTTCGCACCAGGTCAACAATGAGTGCTTTGATGCGTGATACAAATTGAATCTGTTGATCTTCAACGAGTTCAAACCCAACACCATGGAGCTCTTCCTGAAGGGCCTTTAAATCATATTGTTGTTTGGGCTCCTTGAGGTAGACCTCCCCCAGTTTGACTTCCACAAACGGAATCTCCAGGCGGTTCAATATGTCACGGACGGCCATGATGCATCGGGGGCACACCATGTTCTTGATGTAAAGTTTATAATCGGAGTGCATAAGTTATGATGAACAAAAATTCAATTCGGTAATGGGGAAAGAAACATTTTGCCCCTCCTTATCTGGCCACTACTTTGCGCTTACCTCATTGATGTAAGATGTTTGGTGAATGCCCGGCATTTTGACAAGAGGTATCCAAAGCGTAATATGGAACGGGGCCAGTCAGATTGATGTTAAACGGCTCAATCATCCGATACGCTTCAGCAACGCAGATCAATTTTTTGGACCGGGCCAGATATTTTCTAGTTTAGCCGCTCAGCCTGGTACCCTTCACGGGCCAGTGCCTGCTTAACCTTCCGGGTCACCTCATCTGAATGGGCCGACCTGGTTCTCACATTCAATTTTTGCCCGGTTTTATCCAGTTCCACATTCCAGGCCCTGATGTTTTTTATGGCATTCAGGTGGGGCTGGACCTTATTGACACAACCGGCACAATGAAAAGTGGTCTGGAATGTAAGGATCTCCTGGTTGCGCTTTTTATTGTCTACGCTTTTCCGCTTTCTTATTTTGTTCTGAATAGACGCTATAAATCCCATCTTTTTTAATCTTTTTGTATTTATCGGGATCGGTATCGACATTGAACTGCTCGCCGCGGTCATGGAAGAACTTCAGGCCGAAGACCCCCATGACGACGGCAACCAGTACAATGGCCAGAATAATCAGTTTCAGATATAGAGCCATAACTTAAAGGCTGTTGATGACACGCTCGAGTTTCTCTTTGATAAAATCGGCCACCGGCGTGATATCGGGATTATTCACTGAAGCCATGGAGGCTTTGGGATCGACGGCCGAGACATCAATGATGCCTTTCTCGGGTTCCTGAACCACTACATTGCAAGGCAGCAACAATCCGATGTGCGGTTCAGCCGTTAGCGCTTTATGGGCGTTGGGCGGATTGCAGGCTCCAAGGATCCGGTAATTTCTGAAGTCAACATCGAGTTTTTCTTTCATGGTGGTTTTGACATCGATGTCGCTTAACACGCCGAAACCTTCTTCCTTTAGTGCATCTATCACCCGGTCCATCACATTGGTAAAGTTGCCTTCGATTCTTTTATTGGTGTAATAACTCATTTTATAAACGCTTTAACTGGGTTATACCTTAAGTAGTTTGCCTTATAATCACAAAATCATCCTCGTCATAAATCCAAAGGGGTGTTTGATTGTGATTGTTTCTTAAGAACGAATCGCTAGCAGGATGATCATGTTTGTTCTGTTATAACAAATGACCGGGGCAAATGTTTAAACCGACAGGAAAGGCCTTTAAACAGGAACATTTTTCAGTGTTGGGTAAAAGCCATACCATCTTCTAGAGGGATTGGAGTTGACCGTTGACCACCAGGCATTTTACGCCCATCTGGCGGGCTTCCTGGAGTGCGTCGTGGGTGGTATGGACAATGGGCCTACCCGGGGCATTAAAGGAGGTATTAAGCAGGGCCATCAGTTCATATTTCTTTTCGAGCATTTCGAGCAGGTCATACAGGTAAGGATTATCTTGTCGTTGCTCCAGGGTTTGAATGCGCAGGGACCCATCCACATGGACAACGCCGCTAAAGGGTTGGCTAAGGGAATAGGGCACTTTAAACTCGCGCAGCATATAACGGCTCAGGGCGTCAGCCTTTGCGCCGGGGATGAGCTTTGGCAGGTTTTTGGCCAGCATGACCGGGGCCAGGGGGCGGTACCAGGCCCGGGCTTTCATCTCCATGCTCACATGCTGGGCCAGTTCAGGATTGTCGGCGCGGGCCAGCAGGCTTCGGTTGCCCAGAGCCCGGGGGCCGGCTTCGCCGGGGCCGTTGCACAGGGCCACCACCTGACCCTGGCTGATCCTCCGGGCCGTCTCCTCCAAATCTGCCTGGTTATAGACCACGGGCTGACCGTCAAGGCCCCAGTTGTTCAAATAGGGCCCGTGACGGGCCACTTCCCGGTTCCGCTGCCACTGCATAAAGGCCCCGGCCCCGATGGAAAGGCCCGAATCGTTGGTGGCAGGCGGCACATAAACTTCCCGAAAAAGCCCCCCATCGGCTAAAACCGTGTTGGCTTTTATGTTCAAAGCCGATCCGCCGGAATAGTACAAATACTCCGCCCCGGTATGCCGCTTCAAATCCTTGATCTTATCATACCAATCGCGCTGAAAGATGGCCTGAACCGTCGCCGCTATATCCTGAATAAAAGGATGCTGCAAATTAAAATGGTTCATTTCAATCCGCCAGTCTTTCTTCAACCTCTCAAAAAAAGGCTTGCGGCTGGCCCAGATATCATTGAAAAACCGATGGCGCCGGAGCCAGGCCTCAATCTTCTTGTCATACTGCCCGTAAGCTGAATAGCCCATGAACTTCCCCGGCATGCCATTCTGGTCCTTTTTGCCGGCGCCAATGATGGCAAAATTCAGGGCATTGGCATTGAACAAAGCCGACAGGTATTGCAGATCCCAGTTCTTCTCAATTAAAGAAAGGGAACCGTTTTTATACATCCAGGCCGAAAAATTGCTTTGGCTGGCGCCTCCGTCAAAATGGACATGCAGGCTGTTGTCTTTGAAGGGGCCATGAAAAGGCAAATTTGAAAAAACATGGGCCAGTTCATGGTTCACCACATAAGCAGGCGGTTCAGCCCCCGGGAAATAGAGGCGGCCTTTTTCCGGGCGGGCCAATAACCCTTCCCTCAGGGGCGCTTCAAATCGAATGTTCCCCTGTTGATTGATAAAAGCCCGGCCAATCGGGTTGTCGACAAAAACAAGCTCCAAATCGCTGCGCCCCAGCAATCCTTCCTCCTTTAATAATCCATACAGATGCTCCGGCATCGCCTTGTCATACTTATTGCGTGTATGCCGCTCCAGGGCAAGATGCCGGCGGATCCTCCCCCCCTCGAAAAGGGTGATGTTGTGGTCATGCACGTAATCCGGGTAGTCGTGATCGCCGGTGTCCTGAATGCCATAAATCGCTACTGTCAATGATTTGTTGTGCATTTGGGAGTGATCTTCATCGTTTTTCAATAATTTTTGATACTTTTATCGCTTATATCTGCAAGAGGGATAAATTAGTCAAAACCTATCAATTTTTTTATCGTAGGAAAGGAAAAATATTTACTTTTTTTAAGTGAGGTTGCTGCATGGGATTATCCGAGACAGAAATCCAATATTTCATATCAACCATAAAGAATCACTCGGAATACGATTTTAGCGGATATTCTGAAAAAAGCCTAAAAAGGAGGATACAGAAAGTCATTGATGACAACCGCATGGACATGGCATCTCTGATCAAGCGGTTGCAGCGTGATCGCAATTTTCTGGAAAAAACCATCAAAGATATTACGGTCAACACCACCGAGCTTTTCAGAGACCCGAAGGTGTGGCAGGATTTAAGGTTCAGGGTGTTGCCCCGGTTTAAAAACAATAAAAACATCAACATCTGGCATGCCGGGTGTTCAACCGGCCAGGAAGTTTATTCGCTTTTAATCCTGCTCAACGAAATGGGCATGTTTGACAAAGCCAAGGTACTGGCCACCGACATCAATGAGGATGCCCTGGCCGAAGCCAGGAAGGGGCTTTACAAATATCGGTTCAACATCGGCTACCTGGATAACTTTGACAAGGTGATCAAGGAAAATCCTTTCAATTATGAGGAGTACAACGATGTGCCTTACTCTAAGTATTTCAGGATCAACAAATCAGATGACAGCCTGTTGATCAATGATTTTTTAAAGCAAAAGCCCATTTTCAGAAAACACGATCTGGTCAAGGGAGAAGATATTTATTTTGCCAAATTTGACCTGATCATGTGTCGCAATGTGATCATTTATTTCAAATACGAACTGCAAACACAGGTTTTTCAAATGCTCCATCAACATCTGTATAATCAGGGCTATCTGTTGTTTGGGATGCATGAGAGCATGCTGGGAGATATAGCCAATAAATTTGAAAAGAAGGGGCATTTTTACCGTAAAAAGTACTAATAAATTTCTGCGCTCATGAGCAAACAGGAAATCGGGATTGTCGACACGCGAAATATACTCAAATCGATCAGCGAGAGGCATGATCTTGATTTCAAGAACCATGCCCTGACTTTTTTCAAGCGCCGGCTGGAGCACATTTTAGACACGTACCGTTTAAGAGGTCCCGATGTGCTGGTCGACAAAATCAAGAACGACCCGGAGTTTTTTGAGTTCTTTCTGAAAGAGGTTTGTATTGAGACCACGGAACTTTTCCGCGATCCATCCCTGTGGAGGTATTTGAAGGACAAATTTCTCCCGGGCCTGCTCAGGGGAGCGAACCGTTTCAAAATCTGGTTTCCGGAAGTTTCCTCGGGGGAGGAGCTTTATTCGCTGGCCATTCTTTTGAATGAAATGGGCCATCTTGACAAGGTGCGTTTTGTGGTAGGGAGCATCAGCCAGCTTCGCCTGGATGAGCTTCAAAAGGGGTTACTGGATATGAAGAAGATGGAGGTAAACCACGCCAATTTTAAGCGCATCTTCAATGATGCCAGGCTGGAGGATTACTACACCACCCGGGGAGAAACGGGATACATCGACACCGGTTTGCTGAAAAATGTGGAAATTGAGCGGCAAAACACCTATTACGAGCGCCAGCCCAACAATGTCAAACTGATCATGTGGCGCAACCAGATGCTTTATTTCAACCAGATATTGCAGGAGCGGCTGCTCAAATCTTTTTGCCGGGCCCTTGTACCGGGAGGACACCTGATCATCGGGATGAATGAGCGGATTGACTATTGGAATTCGGGCAAAGATTATATATTAGTAGGTGAAAAAGAGAATATTTACAAAAAAAGGTTTTCATAGATGTACAAGGCCATTGTCATAGGGGGGTCGGCCGGCAGCTTCAGGGTAATCACGCGTATTCTTCATGCGCTGCCCCGGCATTTTCCGGCACCCATTTTATTGAATTTGCATCGGCTCAAGCATGTACGTTCGGGGTTTGTAGAGGCTTTATCGATCAAATCGAATATACCGGTAATCGAACCCTATGATAAGGACTCGATCAAGCCAGGGACGGCTTACCTGGCCCCTTCCAACTACCACATGTACATTGAGTTGAACAAGAAAATTGCCCTTTCCACCGAGGAAGCGGTAAATCATTCGCGCCCCGCCATCGACCTGTCGTTTGAGACAGCGGCCCAAACGTACAGCCGCAACCTGTTGGGGATTATCCTCTCGGGGGCCAACCGAGACGGGGCTTGGGGACTGAAGAAAATCAAAGACGGGGGGGGCACCACCATCGTTCAGGATCCCAAAGAATGCGAGGTTCCGACCATGACCGAAGCTGCCCTGGGCATGAGCCAGGTAGACCATGTATTGAATACCCAGCAAATAATTGATTTTTTATTAAAAATAAAGTGAACCATTTGATGAAATCTACACGATCTGCTAAGATACTGGCCTTTTCTTCGTTTGTTGTCATCCTGGTGCTTGCCTTTGTTCTGGTGGGAGCCTTTCAAAACCAAAGCGATGCAGGCTTACCGGCAGGCATTTACGTGCTGGTGGTGGCCATCATTGCCCTGAGCCTGACTAACCTGCTGCAAATCATGCGGTTAACAGCTGATACCATCAGGAGCGAGGATTACCTGAAGAAATCGTTTGCCCAGGTGGACGAGCAGGATTATACCCCCGGCACTGCTTCCCCGAAACAACAAGCCGAGGAAGAAAAACTCGACCCCGAGGCCTATGCCGAACAAATCATCCCCCCTTCCGAATCGGGGCAAACTCTGAGCCAGTTCAGTGAAAAATTACTCAGCAACGCCGCCGGCCCGTTTGAGCTCGTTCAGGGGCTTTTCTACGTCCGCAAACAGGACTCCGACGAGTTCACCATCGCCGGAAAATACGCTTATTATGGTGAAGAAGAGCCGCAGGATTTTGAACTGGGCAAAGCCCTGCCCGGCCAGACAGCCAAAAACCAAAAATCATTGAGGCTGAATAAAATACCGGAAAATTACTTCACCATTCTTTCCGGTCTGGGAAGCAGTTCCCCCAGCAGCCTGCTTTTCGTGCCGGTGATTCATCAGGAAAAAACCATCGGCTTGATTGAACTGGCGGCATTCAAGAACTTCGAACACCGCACGGAAGAATTGTTCAATGCATTGTCCGAAAAAATAGGGAATCGGCTAACCGAATTTTTATAAAGACGTATCAGGTATATGATGAATCAGGAAAATCATAACTCAGTTACCATCACTAAAAACGACATCTTCACCGGCGTGGGCGGCGCGCTTCTGCTGGTTCTGGCAGCCTGGTTTACCGACATCCTTTCGCGCGATCTCACCTTTGGTTTTCAGGCCATTGCAAAGATCCATGCCGCCAACCCCATCCATTGGTTCATCGATTTATTGCCGCTGGTGGTTGCCGGTGTGATTTATTATTACTATAAAAAGCGGGAAAAAGAGGTGGAGTTGTTTGAGGAGATCATACAGCAGCGGGATCTGGACATTGACCGCAACGCCATTTTTGCCAAGAAAATCGGGGAAGGAAAATATGATGCCCAACTGGACGTCAAGGATGAGAACGACGTATTGGGCAAATCGTTGCTGCGCATGCGCGACAATCTGCTGGAGGGCAGCAAGCGGGAGAAAGAACGGAACTGGATTTCCGAGGGGAAAGACCTGATATCCGATATACTGAGGATTCACAACAGCATTGACGATCTGGCCTATGATGTGATCGTCCAGTTGATCAAATATGTCAACATCATCCAGGGGGCCCTTTACGTATACAATGAAGATGAGCAGAAGCTGGTCAATGTGGCCACCTATGCCTACAACCGCAAACGCTTCATCAACCAGGAGTTTCAAATAGGCGAAGGGCTGATCGGTGAATGTGCTTACGAGATGGATTACATTTACCGCACCGAGATTCCCGACGAATATGCCACCATTACCAGCGGCATTCTGGGGGATAAAAAGCCCAAAAGCCTGCTCATTGTGCCCCTGATCGCCGATGAGAAGTTGCAGGGGGTCATTGAATTTGCCGACATCCAGGACGAGATCCCGGAGCTGACGATCAATTTCCTGCGCGAGTTGGCTGAAATCATTGCCCGGACCATTTACAACCTGAAGATGAACCAGAAGACCGAGCGGTTGCTTCAGGAGTCCCAGCAAATGACCCAGGAGCTGAAAGAGAATGAGGAGCAGCTGCGTCAGAATGCTGAAGAAATGCGGGCCACCCAGGATGAGCTGGAGAAATCCAACAAGAAGCTGGAACAGCAGGTTAAAGAGGTGGAAAATGCACAAAAACGCATGCAGGCCCTGCTGGAAAATGCTTCCGAGGTAATCTCCATTTACGATGAAAACATCAAGCTCAAATACCAGAGTCCCAATGTGGATAAAATTTTAGGGTATACCCAGCAGGAGATGATGGAAGGCAAGGACATGAGCCGCCTCACAGCGAAAGGGGAAGCCGCCCTGAAAGACATGTTCAAAAAACTCAAGGAAAACCCCGAGGAGCCTCAGAGTCTGCAATACACCTTCATCAAAAAGGACGGGAAGAAAATATTTTTGGAGACCACGGGCCGCAACCTGTTGGACGACCCGGCCATCAACGGGATCATTCTCAATTCACGCGACATCACTGAACGCAAGCGGGCTGAGAAAGAGGAGCGCATGAAAAGCAAGATGCAATCGCTCAGTGAAAACAGCCCCGACCTGATTTTACGTTTGAACACCCGCGGTCAGTTTTTCTATGCCAACCCCGTCACGGCCGATTACCTGGGCATCGAGCCCAAAGAACTGATAAACACCCGCATCCGGGACCTGGAGATGGAAGAAACCCTGGCCTCCTTCTTCAATGAATCGATCAAACAGATCAAGGCCAACAACAACCACCAGACCCAGGAGATCACCATCCCCACGGCCAACCTGGGCGAGCGGATCATGAATTTTAAAAGCATCCCCGAATTCAATGAAAACGAGCTGGAGACCATCCTTTTCGTGGGCCACGACATCACTGAAGCCAAGCGCATTGAGATGGAGATCCAGGAAAAAAACAAGAAGATCACCGAAAGCATCAACTACGCCCAGCGGATCCAGTCGTCCATCCTGCCCAATACCACCATTGTGCAGGAACACCTGCCCAAATCCTTCATCTTTTATGAACCCCGGGATGTGGTGAGCGGCGATTTTCCATGGTTCTACAAAAATGAAGACATCATCTTCATCGCAGCCGTCGACTGCACCGGCCACGGCGTACCGGGCGCCCTGCTCTCGTTCATCGGTTATTTCCAACTCAACAACATCGTCGACCACAACAAAAACTATACAGCCGCCCAGGTCCTTGACAAACTCCACTTTGGGGTGCGCACCACCCTCAAGCAGGACCAGTTTGATGCCGAGGCCCGCGATGGCATGGACATCGCCCTGTGCCGCATCGACAAGAAAAAAGGCGAACTGCAATACGCCGGCGCCCACCGCCCCCTCTACCTGCTGCGCGAAGGCGAACTAACCCAGTATAAAGGCAACCGCAAAGCCATCGGTGGCATCCCCCACCGCAAAAAACCCGAAAAAGATTTCGTTAACCATACCATCCACTACCAGCGTGGCGATAAAGTCTTCTTCTTTACCGACGGGCTGCCCGACCAGGTGGGCGGACCCAACCGACGCAAATACACCCCCAAAAAAATACGCGAAAACATCGTCGCCAACCAGGAACTGACCATGCAACAATTTAACAGTTTCTTCGAAAGCGACTACCGTAAGTGGAAAAAAAACAACAAACAAATAGATGACGTCTTGTTGATTGGCATAGAATTTTAATATATTTACTAAGTTTAACTAAATACGGTTCATGTTATGGACAAACATAATGTAAAGGGCTTTTTAGAATTTGTATACGATTTCTACCGCTCCATGAAGGCCCATGAAATCACCCTGGTGTATGAGGGGGAGATCACCCACCAGATCACCAAAGCCTTTACTTCCCTGACGGAATCCAATATGGCCAAGCAGGAGGAATCCAATACCGTTCAGAAAAAAGTCTTTCACGTGATGGTCGAATGTTTGCAAAACATCAGCAAGCATGCCGACACATTTGGATCGGACGATTACCTGTTTGCAGGAAGGGGCATTTTTATGGTCAGCAAAGGTTCGGAGGATTACCATGTGACCACTGGCAACGTAATTGAAAACCGAAAGATTGAAGAATTGACCGATATGCTCGAAGAAATCAACAGTTTGGACAAAGAGGGACTCAAGCAGCTCTACAAGCAGCAAATGCGGCAGGGCCGGCTTTCAGACAAAGGCGGTGCAGGCCTGGGCTTCATCGACATTGCCCGCAAAACCGGCAACAAGCTGGAATACCATTTCCTGCCCATTGACGAGACAAGCTCTTTTTTCCTTCTTTCTTCATCCATATCTAGAACCCTATAAAAAGTAAATCACACATTATGGAAGTTATTAAGATAAAAGGAACGGATGATACCCCGAGCGTTATACTGGACAAGGACAATGAGATTTTTGAGATTTCAGGCCGCTCGCTCCCGGAAGATGTGACCACTTTTTACGAACCGATACTCAACTGGCTCGACGAATACGCCGAAAACCCCAATTCCAAAACCGTATTTGCCTTCAAACTGGTCTATTTCAATACAGCTTCTTCCAAGCTCCTGCTTGATATTTTGATGAAACTGGAAGAGATGTATGAAAACGGCAATGACATTCTGATCAAATGGTATTATCCGGAGGACGATGAGGACATGGAAGAAGCCGGAGAGGAATACTCTGACATTGTGGATGTACCCTTTGAGCAGGTGAGTTACGTGTTATAAATGCCCCTAAAAACCAGATTGCGGTTAATTTATGAGTGAAGAGATTCTCAAAGCCTTAATGCAGTTATTTGCCATCATTGCCAAACAGGATGATGGGGTGGAGACCAATGAGCGGGATTATGTATTGAATTTCCTCACCCAGCAGCTGAATGATGAAGCCACCGAGGAGTACATTGCCCTGTTTGACAAGAAGGCGGGCTACACCGGAGAATCCAACAGCGATAAGAACAATCAACGCAAGCTTACCTCAGTCAAGGATTCGGTTCGCATCCTGAGTCTTTGCAAGAAGATCAACAAGACCCTTACCCAAAAACAAAAGGTCATTGTCCTGCTGCGGCTTTTTGAGTTGGTCAATGCTGACCGCAAGTTCACCGAGCAGCGCATGGCCATCATCAACACGGTAGCCGAAGTTTTTAAGATCAGCAAGGAAGAATACAGCAGCATTGAGACGTATGTGATCCACAATGATGTGGAGAAGCTGGACAACCCCAACATCCTGATCATCGACGACAAGGAAAATCGCTGCAGTGCGTGCAAACATATACAAAGCACGGGGGCCCTGGACGGGCACATCTTTATTTTGCACATCAGCACGGTCGACTTATATTTCCTGCGCTACACCGGCGAAGAGGAGATTTACCTCAACGGACTGCCGCTGAACAACAAGAGAATATACCTGTTTGCCCATGGGGGGTCGATCAAGCTTCCCAAAGGCAAACCCATCTATTACAGCGATGTAGTGGCCCATTATCTGGCCGACAAAACCTCCCTCAAGATCTCTTATGTAGCCGAGAACATTGGCTACCAGTTTCCCAACGGGGCCATTGGCCTGCGCAACATCAGCTTTTCCGAGAACCAGGGCAAGCTGGCCGGCATCATGGGGGCCAGCGGCGCCGGCAAAACGACCCTGCTCAATGTAATGGCCGGGATCAACAAGCCCACCTGGGGGGAAATACGCATCAACGGGGTGAACCTGCACGAAGAAGAAGAAAAGGTAAAGGGCGTGATTGGCTATATTCCCCAGGATGACCTGTTGATCGAAGAGCTCACCGTTTTTCAGAACCTTTATTATGCCGCCAAGCTTGTATTCAAAGACAAGGAGGAAGAAGAGATACGCACCCTGGTTAACGACACCCTTTACAGCCTGGGATTGGGCGACATAAAAGATTTAAAGGTGGGCAGCCCGTTGAACAAACTCATCAGCGGGGGCCAGCGCAAGCGATTGAACATTGCCCTGGAGCTGATCCGCGAGCCGGCCATACTGTTTGTCGATGAGCCCACCTCCGGGTTGTCTTCGAGGGATTCGGAAAACGTGATGGACCTGTTGCGGGAGCTCACCCTCAAAGGCATTCTGATCTTTGTAGTGATCCACCAGCCTTCGTCAGAGATCTACAAGATGTTCGACAATATGATCATCCTGGATGAAGGCGGCTACATGGTCTATTACGGCAACCCGGTGGAAAGCGTGATGTACTTCAAAAGGCAGGATGCCCAAATCAACAGCGACGTGGGCGAATGCCCCACCTGCGGTAACGTAAACCCCGAGCTGATCTTCAACATCATGGAGGCCCGGGTGGTGGACGAATACGGTCAGTATACCGACCAACGCAAAGTACCCCCTCCAAAATGGGAAGAACGCCTCCACGAAAACATCACCATCGATCAAAAACCCGAGGTGCACGAGCAGCCCCCTTCCAGCACCAACCTGCCCAAATGGCTCTCGCAGTTCAAAATATATACCATCCGCGACCTGCTCTCGAAAATCAGCAACAAGCAGTACGTGGCCCTCAACCTGCTGGAAGCCCCCATCCTGGCTTTTATCCTTTCCTATATCATTCGTTATATACCCGATCCCTCGTCCGAAGAGTACATCTTCCGGCTCAATGAAAACATCCCCATCTTCATCTTCATGTCGATCATTGTGGCCCTGTTCCTGGGCCTGACTGTGAGCGCCGAAGAAATCTTCCGGGACCGGAAAATATTGCGGCGGGAACAATTCCTTAACCTGAGCAAATCAAGCTATTTGGCGGCCAAAGTGCTGCTGCTGATGCTCATCTCTGCCATCCAGGCCCTTCTGTTTGTGCTCATCGCCAACAGCATCCTGGAAATACAAGATATGTACTTCGAATACTGGCTGGTGTTGTTTATTACTTCAGTATGCGCCAACATGCTCGGACTCAATATATCAGCCACCTTCAACTCGGCGGTCACCATCTACATCATCATCCCCCTGCTGATGATCCCCATGATGATCCTCAGCGGCGCCATGTTCCCCTTTGACAAACTCAACCGCAACATTTCCAGCGTTGAAAAGGTGCCCCTGATTGCCGAAATTATGCCCACCAAATGGTCCTATGAAGCCCTGATGGTGAACCAATACAAAAACAACGATTTTGAAGCCTACTTCTATGACCTGAAAAAAAAGGAAAGCCAGGCCAATTTCAAAACGGTCTACTACATCCCCGAACTCCGCAAAAGCGTCGATTCGGTAAAAAATTACCTGACCAATCACAACAGCGCGGAACCGGAAAAAGTGAAGGACCATGTCGGGCCCCACCTGGAACTCCTGGAAAATGAACTGGGGGAAGAGAAGGAACGAACTAACCTGGAGTTCAGCAGCCTTCAGGCTTTAAATGCCAAAGACATTGACCGGCAGGCACTGCAAAAAACCCGCAGTTACCTGAAACGCCTCGACCGCCACTATCAGCAAAAATTCCAAAAGGCCAACCGTAAGCTCGACAACATGCGGGGTTACCTCTCGGAAAAACAACCCAAACTTTACCAGCGCAAAAAAGACAACCACTACAATGAAAGTGTGGCCGATCAGGTGAAAAAAGTCTTTGAGAAAAACAAAATCATCCAGTACAAGGATGAACTCATACAGCACATTGATCCGATCTACCACGACCCGGAAGTAGAAGGCTTCTTTAATTTCAGGGCCCACTTCTTTGCCCCCCGAAAACATTTTATGGGTCATTTTTTCAGCACCTACTGGTTCAATATCGCCATTGTTGTGGTGATGGCCCTGATCCTCTACGTGACCCTATACTATAATGTGCTTTACAAAATTCTTAATCTCCCGCATGTGGTTAATTTAAAAAAATTCTTACACAGTAAATCCCAATATTTTTTTAAATTTACACGATAATGTTATTTTTGTAAAAATCGTCATTGGAACACTATGAACGGTAAATACTTACTATATATTCTGCTTTTCCTTCCCCTGATTTTCTCCTGCAAATCTTCCAATGATAATAGCGCCGACGATGAATTTCAGGTACCCGACTCGGTGGCCAACAAGGGGGCCCTGGAAGTTTCGGATCAGGCGATGAAAAACGTGACCCAAAACATCTCTTCCCACATTGAAACGGCTGCCCTGATCAAGAATCTGAATGCACCTTTTTCAAAGGAATACCTGGCGCCCACTAAAAATGTGGATCAATACACCACCAACTTCGACCAGGCCCTTCTTCTGGGCATTTATGGAGCGGACCTGGGCTACCTCAACATGTACAGCAAAACCACTGTAGCCCTGGATTATTTAAGTTCCATCCGCCAGATGGCCAACAGCATCAAGGTGGGTCAGTTCTTCGATTTTGCCACCCTGCATCGCCTGGCCAAGAATGATGAGAACCTCGATTCGCTGATGTACATTTCCCAGCGCAATTTCAACCAGATGGACAAATACCTGAGGGAGAACAACCGCAGCAACCTCAGCACCCTGATGGTAGCCGGCGGCTGGATCGAAGGGCTTTATCTCTCGGGGAAGGTCTACCAGTCGAAGCCTGACCCGGAGCTGAGGGAAGCCATCGGGGAACAAAAGATCATCCTGGGCGATCTGATGATCCTGTTGAAAAATTTCAGAGATAGCAAGGATTTTCGCGAATTGATCAAAGAATTCAACAAAATCCACCAATTGTATAAAGATGTGAAAGTGACCATCGAAAAAGGTGAACCTACCCGCAAGGTGGTAGACGGAAGGCTGGTGATTAAACAAAACACCAAAAGTGTCGTACACATCAATGACACCTTGCTGAACAAAATCATTGAAGAATCTTTTAGAGTGAGAAAGAAAATCATCAATCAATAAGATATGAAAAAATTAACCATCATCATCTTCCTGGGGATACTGGCTATGGGTGTTGTGAATATCAGGTCGGCACAGGCACAAACCGGGGAGGAGCTTGTGAATATGTGTTCCAAGCTTGCCGATGATGCGACATACCTGAAAGATTATACCGTTAAGCTCAGTGCGGCAGCGCCGGGGGAAGATCCGCCCTCGCAGAAGAAATCGCTGATGCTTAGAAAGAACACCCATTACCGTTTCACCATATGCAGCTCGCGCGACCACCCAGGGCGTGGCATACTCAAAGTCTACAGCAGCAGCAAGTTGCTTGTTTCCAACTACGTGCCAGCCACCGGCAAAATTTTCAATTCGGTCGATTTTAAATGCCAGAAAACAGGGCCCTATCACCTATGGGTCGAGTTTGAAGACGGCAAGGAAGGCCTGGCGGTGGTGATCCTCTCTTTTGTCAAGAAGATGTAGACCGCTAATCTGATTCGGTTCACGGGTCCAGCCCAACACCCAAAAGT
Source organism: uncultured Bacteroidota bacterium (assembly GCA_913055635.1). Classification (GTDB taxonomy): domain Bacteria; phylum Bacteroidota; class Bacteroidia; order Bacteroidales; family UBA12077; genus JAGXLC01. Next base: position 11,305 of record CAJXLK010000022.1, on the reverse strand, counting down.
TTATACCCCCAAAGAAAGTGATTAGCCGGTTTTTTCCTTTGGCCACTTCATGCAAGGGACCATGATCTCGCCATGATCAGTTCATATACTGGATGAGCACGAGCAATCCGATCATCAGCAGCAACAGCATATTGCCCAGGCCACGGCCCCTCATGGTGTGAATGTGATCGGCCAGCAGGAAAGACAATGGCAGGGCCGTCAGGTACAGCATTTCCACCGAGATGGGTTCGCGCAGGATGAAAAGGGCCAGGCTGCCGACAAAGAACCACCAGAGGATTTCATGGAATTTACGCACGTAAATCTTCATCTTGTGAAGTCTGCCCAACAGAGCAAAACTTGCGATCAGCCACCAGAAAACCAGAAAACCATAAAACAGGTAATATGACCAGTTGTAATAGGTGACCGTGGTATTTCTGTAATAGCAGCGGGCTACCGTATCAATCAATCCCTGAACGGAATGATCGCGGGCGATGTAAAAATACGCCAGCAGAAAAGCCATCGGAAAAGCAAATCCCAAAACCGGCACGAACCATTCCCTCAAATCGAAGGCCCGCAATATGATCAGGGCGATCCAGATCAAAAGGATAAAAAAGATGGCATGCACATAAAACAGGGTGGCAAGCCCGGCAAACAAGCCGGCCATAAAAAGTTTGTTCAGGATGTAACGCTTGCGGTAGCCGGAAAAAAGCTGATCGAGCATCAGAATGATAAAGAAGCTGGCCGGTAAAGCCGGATGGAACTGCTGAAGCTGAACAAAACTACTGGCAATTAGCAGATAAAAGATCGGATGCAGGTAAGTCTGCGTGGTGATGAAGATATAGCGTTGGTTAAAACGCAAAATGATCAGAGCCTGAATGAACATGAGCACAAAAGCCACCAAAACATTGACAAAGGCATTGCCCCCAATCCAGTTGGTGGTAAGTTGATATAAAGGCATTTGCGGCTCATGAAAATGAAACCGGCTTATCTCGGCGCCGGTAAAGGAAGACCACCACAACAGCAGGGTAATAATGGCAAGGAAAAAGAGGAGTATGGGAGATTTGTTTCTTGCGGCACGAACAAGCATGGGCTATAATTTTTGGGGTATATTCTGTTCTATGGTCATTTTCCTTCCAGATCCAGACATCAGGGATTTAAATATTCATTTAACGAATCCCGGCAGAATCCACTAACTGTAATTAAACGTCATATCCAATATCCCGGCGATAATAGCGCCCCTCAAACTGAATTTTTTCAATGTTGCTGTATATGGTTGAAAGGGCATTGCGGTAATGTTCGGCCAAGGCGGTAACGGCCATCACACGGCCGCCGGAAGTCACCAACTGGCTATCTTTTTGCTCGGTACCGGCATGAAAGACGTAGACATCTTCCAGGCCCCCGGCCAGGGTGATGGGTTGGCCCTTTTCATATTTACCGGGATATCCCTCACTGGCCAGGATAACTGTTGCAGCGGCAGAAGGGCTTATTTTCAGCTCATAATCTTCAAGTCGTTGATGAGCGACAGCATCGAGGGCTTCCAGCAAATCAGAGGCTATTCGTGGTATGACTACCTGGGCTTCAGGATCGCCCATGCGCACATTATATTCGATCACATAGGGGTGATCGCCAACTTTCATCAGCCCGAAATACAAAAATCCACGGTAATCGATGCGTTCATTGCGAAGCCCCTCCATGGTGGGTTCAATAACCTGGTGGCGGACCTTCTCCATAAAATCTTCCCCGCCGTATGGCACCGGTGAAAGAGCACCCATACCACCGGTATTGGGGCCGGTATCACCTTCACCGATGCGTTTATAATCTTTAGCTGCCGGAAACATTTTATAATTACGTCCATCGGTCAAAATAAATACGGATAGTTCTTTTCCTTCAAGAAACTCTTCGACCACCACCTTTTTGCTTGATTCGCCGAAGCGTCCTTCAAAAAATGTTTGAAGTGTTTGGCGCGCTTCATCGAGGTTTTGGCATATCACCACGCCTTTGCCGCCGGCCAGGCCATCGGCTTTCAGCACATAAGGAGCTTCCAGCCTCTGGAGGTATTCCATGGCATCCTCCATCTCTCTGGCAGCAAAACTCCGGAACCGTGCCGTAGGGATGCCGTATTTGTCCATGAACCGATTGGCATAATCCTTACTCCCCTCCAAAAGGGCCCCGGCCTTTTCAGGGCCGATCAGAGGAATTCGGTTGAGCACCAGGTCCTGACGGAAATAATCGCCAATACCCCCTACAAGTGGCTGCTCCGGCCCAACAACCACCATATCGATTTTTTTATTCAACACCACCTGGCGTATGGCCTCAAAATCGGTGGGGTTAACATCCAGGTTTTCACCGGTTTCAGTGGTACCCCCATTGCCGGGTGCCAGATATAGCTTCCCCAGCAAAGGGCTTTGTTTGATCTTCCAGGCAAGGGTATGCTCCCGCCCGCCTGATCCTATAATCAATACATTCATGGGCCTGTTGTTTTGCTTTCCTGGTCAAAAATAATAAAAAAGGCTTTCATCCATCCAATGAAAGCCTTAATTGTCAGTTGACATGTATCGATCTTACCTGCTGATGATCAACTTGCGTTGACCCAGATATTGCTCAGAAGTGAAGAACTTCAGTATATAAACCCCGCCTTTAAAGGAACTGATATTGACTTCCCGCTCAAACTGACGCTGATCGGCGTTGAAGCGGATCACTTTCTGGAGCTGACCGGCGGTATTGATGATCCGAATCTGAATATCGGGCCTGCCCGCCGCTTTGTCTTTCAGCTGCATGGCAATTTGCACTGTTTCATGGGCCGGGTTGGGATAGATGTTCAGCCCGTAATCTGAATCCAGTTCATCGTTGCCGGTATCGGGACCCACCACGATCTCAATGGTTGAGCTGGTATCGGGCCCGCAATTGTTGATGTCGGTAACAACCACGCGGTAGTCATCCGCTGCCAGGCCCGTAAACTCGCCTGTTTCGTTGACCTTCACCGAATCGGGGTTCAGGATATAGGTCAGCGGGGCTGTGCCACCTGAAGCGCTGGCCGTGATGGTTCCATCGGCAGCGCCCTCCATAGAAACATGGGTGGTATCAATGTTATCGATGGTGAGTGGTTCTGGCTGCTCCAGGGTAATTGCTTGTGTGCTGATCGGCCCGCAGTTGTGGGCATCGGTTACTTCCACCCTGTAAGTATCGGCGCCCAGGCTGTTGAACTGACCGTCAGAATTGGTGACATTTCCCGGGTTCAGGGTATAGCTGAGGCTGCCGCTCCCGCCGGAAGCATCCACCTGTATCGAACCGGTGGTGTCGCCATAACAACCGGTGATATCAGTAGCGCTGACGTTATTGATGAGGATCGAATCGGGTGCGGTGACTTCAACGGTGGTATCGACCGGTCCGCAATTGTTTTCATCGGTGATTTCAAGGGTGTAGGTGCCCCCGGTCAAACCGGTAAATTCACCGATAAAATTGCTGACGTTTCCGGGGTTAAGGGTATAGGTCAGTGTTCCGGTGCCGCCGGAGGCATCGACCTCGATTGAACCGTTGGCATCGCGGGCACAGCTCAGCACATTCTTGACGCTTATATTGTTGATGGCGATCGGCTCGGGCCCGGTCAGCTCTACTGTGGTGTCAATAGTCGAGCAGGTATTGGCATCGGTTGCTTCAATGGTGTAGCGGCCGGTATCCAGGCTGGTGAATTCTCCTGTTTCGTTGGAAACATTGTCCGGCAGGAGGGTATAGCTCATGGGGCTGGTTCCGCCGGAAGCCGATACATTGATGGCCCCGTTGGCGTTGCTTGCACAAGTGGTTATATGCGTAAGGTCAAGGTTGTCAAAGGTGATTGGATCGGGTTGCGTAATATGCAGGGCTGTATCGGCTGAGCTACAGCCATTGGCATCAGTCACTGTAACGGTATAATTACCGGCATCCAGGTTGGTAAATTCGCCGGTGGTATTATCGGTACCTACAGGCTGGAGGGTATAATCCAGGGTTCCTGTTCCGCCCTGGGCGGCCACTGTTATGGCTCCATCGCTGCCGCCATGGCAGGTAACCGGTGTAGTGGAAGCACTGGTGACCTCAATGGCGCTGGGTTGGGTGATGGTCATCTCATCTGTAGCAACGGGGCCGCAGCCTTCGGAGTCGAATACCTCTACCGTATAGGTCCCGGCATCCAGGTTGGCAAACTCGCCCTGGCTGTTGGTTAAATTATCGGGTTGGAGGGTGTAGCTCAATGAACCGTTGCCGCCGCTGGCCGACACGGTGATGGTGCCGTCAGCTCCACCGTAACAGGTTACATTGGTTGAAGAAGTATCGGTAATGGTAATGGCCGTTGGCTGTTCAAGAACAATATCGCTGCTGGTAACGGGACCACAACCTTCGGTATCGGTCACTTCAACGTTATAGGTGCCCGCATCCAGGCCGGTGAATTCGCCGGTGGAATTGGTGGTATCATTGGGCAACAGGGTATAATTGTACGAACCGCTGCCTCCGTTGGCGCTAACCGTGATGCTGCCGTTATTGCCGCCATGGCAGGTAATATCACTGCGCGATATACTGGCAATACTGATGGAGGTTGGTTGATCGATAACCATATCGTCTGTTGCCACAGGTCCGCAGCCTTCGGCATCATTCACTTCGACGTGATAGGTACCGGCATCCAGACCGGTAAAGTCGCCGCTGTTGTTGTCAACGTTATCGGGTTGCAGGGTATAGGTCAGGGTCCCACTTCCGCCGGAGGCCTCCACGCTGATGCTGGCATCCGCACCACCATTGCAGGTAACATCGGTGAATGAGGTGTCATCGACGGTGATGGCGGCAGGTTCACTGACCACCAAATCGGTGGTGTTGGCCGGACCGCAGCCGTTGTTGTCGTAAACCTCAACGGTATAGGTATCGGCCGTCAGGTTGGTGAAATTACCTAAACTATCCGTTGCTCCGGTTGGATCAAGGGTATATTCATATCGGCCGCTGCCTCCGCTGGCTGTTACGTTAACCGCCCCGTCGGAACCACCGTTACAGGTTACCGATGTTGTAGAGGTGGAAGCGATGCTCACCGGGTCGGGTTCACCCACCACCAGCTCGCTGGTGCTGACCGGCCCGTAGCCGCCCTGATCGGTCACATCAACCGTATAGGTACCTGGTTCCAGGCCGCTAAACTCGCCGTCGTTGTTCTCAAGGCCATCGGGTTGAAGGGTATAGATAAGGGGCTGGTTGCCGCCGCTGGCATCCACCGAGATGGTCCCGTCGCTGTTGCCATGGCAGTTGACGTTGGTAGCCGAAGAACTGACAATGGTCACTTCCGAGGGCTCACCAATGCCAATATCGCTGGTGGTGACGGGACCGCAGCCATTGTCGTCGCTCACATCCACTGTATAGGTACCCACATCCAGGCCGGTAAATTCACCGGAAGTATTGGTGATGCTGTCGGGCTGGAGGGTATAGTAAAGGGTGCCGGTGCCGCCGTCGGCGCTGACGGTGATGCTGCCGTCGCCACAGCCGTTGCACGTGGCGTCCTGTGAGGCTACGTTGGTGATTTGAATCTGGCTGGGCTGATCAATGACCACATCGCTGGACGAAACCGGACCGCAACCTTCCGTGTCGGTGACCTCCACATGGTAGGTGCCGGCTGAGAGGTTGGAAAAATCTCCCGTTTCATTGCTGTTCGTTCCCCCCGGGTACAGTGTATAGGTAAGGGTACCGGTACCGCCGTCGGCGCTGACCGACAGGCTGCCATCCGAACCACCGTTGCAGCTCACATCTGAAGAAGAATTGACGGTAACATTAATGGCCTGGGGTTCGCCAATGACCAGGTCAGAAGTTTCCACGGGCCCGCAATTGTTTTCATCGGTTACCTCCACGGTGTAGGTGCCGGCGTCCAGGCCGGTAAAATCGCCGCTGGTGTTGGACACGCTGTCGGGTTTCAGCAGGTAGGTATGGGTACCGGTGCCGCCGTCGGAGGTGACGGTAATGGAGCCATCCGAACCGCCGTTGCAGCTGGCATCACTTGCGGAGGTGTTGGTGATGTCAATTGCAGCGGGTTCATCAATCACAATATCGCTGGTGGTGATGGGGCCGCAGCCTTCGCTATCATCTACCTCCACGGTGTAAGTACCTGCTGTGAGTCCGGTAAACTCGCCGTTGCCGTTTTCGCCAACAGTAGAGCCACCATTGTCTTTCAGGGTATAGGTTAAGCTGCCGTTGCCCCCATCGGCATCCACGTTGATTGAGCCGGTGGCATCGCCATGACAGCCGGTGATGTTGGTGCTTTCCACCAGGTTGATCGACAGTGGGGCCGGTTCGGTGATGGTATCCTTGACCTCGGGGCCCGGGCAGCTGTTATCGTCACTGACGGAAACGGTATAGTTGCCGGGGGAGAGGCCGGTAAAATCGCCTTCGGTGTTGGTATTACCGGAGCCGCCTTCCGGGGTGAGGGTGTACCATTTGGTGCCGCTTCCGCCGGAAGCGCTCAGGTGGACTTCGCCATCGCTGGCGCCATTGCAGCTAATATCGGTGCTGTAATAATTGTCGATCTGGATGGAATCGGGTTGGGTGAGGGTTCGCGAATCAGCTGCAGTACAGCCATTTTCGTCCGTAACGGTAACCTCATAGGTTCCTTCACTCAAGCCATCGGCTATGCGGGTAGTTTGGCTCGCTCCGTCGTCCCACTGGTAAGTATAGTTCGGGCCGGTGCCTCCTGTAACGGTGGCCTCCAGCTTGCCGTCGGAAAAACCGTAACAGCTTATTTCACTGTTGATCAACACGCTCGCGCTTAAGGGATCCGGCTCGCTAATGGTATAGCTGGCCGTTACGGTACATCCGTTGGCGTCGGTGACGGTCACCTCATAGGTGCCGGCCGAGAGGTTGTTAAGGTCCTCCTGGGTTGAGCCGGTCGACCAACTGTAAGCATAAGATGATGTACCGCCGGATACGTCGATGTCGATGATGCCGTCGGCATCGCCGTTGCAATCGAGCGACGAAGTGGAATTGCCCGTGAATGTTATTTCCAGGGGATTGGGCTGGTTGATGGTCACCGACTTGGTGATGGCCGTATCCCCGTCATCCACAGTCACTTCGTATGTACCTGCGGCGAGGTTATAGGCCAGCGAGTCGTTGGTGTCGATGGTATCGGGGCTCCAGGTATAGGTTGGTGCGGTTTCGGGCTGGATGGCCGTTACGATAGCCCGCCCGTCGTTGCCGCCATAGCAGCTGACATGTTCAATGCTGTCTTCGTGGAAGAAGACATCGAGCTGGGTTGAATCGACCACCTGGACGGTGGTATCGAACTGGCAGCTGTTGTTGTCGGTGACGGTCACCTGGTAGGGGCCACCCTCATCAAGGGAGCTGATGTCTTCAGTTGAAGCGGTGAACCCTTCCGGGCCGCTCCAGCTGTAGCCCTGGTAGGGGTCGGTGGCCCCTGTGGCGGTCAGGTCAACCGCCCCCTGGGGATCGGCATTGGTGATGTGATCGACGGTGGTGCCCTCGAAGCTCATCCTGGTGGGCTGGGTCAGGGTGATGGTCGTATCCACCTGGCAACCGTTGGCATCGGTCAGGGTATCGGTGTAGGTGCCGGCAGCCAGCCCGCTTTGATCTTCAGCGGTGGTGTTAAGTCCGCCCCCGTCCTGGGTGGTCCAGAAATGTTCGTAGGGAGTGGTTCCCCCCGAAGGGTTAAGGGCTATGGCGCCTGTGCTGTCGCCATAACACCCTTCGATGTTGGTGGTGTCACCGTTAAAAACAATTGGGTCTGGCTCTTCCAGTGTATGGCTGATCGTGACAGTGGAATCCACCGCATCGGTTATGGTTACTGTATATTCGCCAGCCGAAAGGCCTTCGGCAGTTGAATCACTGGATACATCCGGACTCCAGGAATAATTTGTATATGGAGTAACTCCAAATTCTGGTTTTGCCACCAGCTTGCCATCGCTGGAGCCATGACAGGAGGGTTGTTGGATCTCAGAAAAAGTGGCGGCAAGGTCAGAAGTAAATCTTCCCAGGAACATATCCTGGCTACCATTAAGGTTAAAAGTCGTGTCTCCAATGCCAATGCTGTTGGAGGTGAAATAGCCACCTACATAAACCGAATTGTCGGGTGCAATATCAATGGTTACACCTGACTCATCTCCACTCCCCTGCTGATCCAAGCCAAATGCCCTTAATTTATTACCATCTGTGTCGAAGGATCCAACAAAAAAGTCTTCTCCGCCCTGATGGTAAAGGGTATCACTTCCAAACCCTATATCATTTTCATGATAACCTGTAATATAAAGTATGTTACGATTCTGAGCTATCTGTCGGGACCAGTCATCTTGTGATGTACCATACGATTTGGCCCATTGTAAATCTCCACCTTCACTATACTTTAAAATAAAGATATCCCAGTTACCCCTATGATACAAAGAACTCGACTTTGTTGAACCTGTGGAATCGACCTGAAAATCAGAACTCTCAAAAAACCCTGTTTGATAAACGTTGCCAAATTCATCTGAAACCAATGACCCGGTATAATCATGGTCATTTCCATAACTTCTTCTCAACCATAATGGAGAAAAATTATCATCCAGTTTATAAATGAAAACATCCCTCGTATCATTTGTGCTTTGAATGGTTTGGTTAATCAAGTCAACAGACTGTTCAAATCTTCCACTTAAGTAATAATTGTTATCATTGGTAGTGATATTAATTACTTCGCTTCGTTTATTGGAAGGTAAATTTACAAGGTTCAATATTTCACCTTCGCCATTGATTTTTGCCAATGCAGTACTCTTACCAGATGAATCAATGGAATATAAGAGGGTATCAGTTGACACATAATCCCTTATTCTTGCTGAATCAGTATAAAAAACAGAAAAAACAACGTTATTATCATTATCTGTTTTTAAAGCAATTTGGTTTTGCACCGTATCACCCTGTCCAACATTTTTCACCCATTGCAAAGAATTATCAGGATGATATTTAGCTATGAAAACATCTTGTTTGCCAGAAGTGTTTATGGATGTATCATTGTGAAAATTACAATTACTACTAGATAAAACTCCACCTAAATATAAATTACCTTTAGAATCCAAAGCTAATTTCGTGAAACCTTCTCCAGAGTTACCATCAATTTGTCTAATCTCATTAAGATTAAAATTTGAATCAAATTTTGCTAAGAAAATACTAAGTCCCGAGGCAAGTAAACTATCTGTTTCAGTCACAAGAGAATCAACAAATCTACCCGAAACATAGTATACATCTCTTTTATTATCATAAATAGCATCTTCTATTGTAACTTGATCATCAAGAAAAGAAAATTCAGCACCTATATTTCCACTAGACCAAAAATGACTTGAATTAAACCAATTTTGTGAATATCCTATCGTACTTATGGAAAATAAAAATATTAAGAAAAATAATTTTCTCATATTGTTTTAATTAAGAACCAACGTGTGTACCTAAATATGTATTACTTTCTGAATTTCCAGGGTAATCACCATTTTTAATACTGTTTATACTCAGAACTTGTATCCTAGGTTTGCTCCATTTCTTTTTTTGTTCAGTATAATAATGATTTCGATTTTTCATAGCTAAAATATTAATATTTACGAAATTGAAATACATAGGTTAAAAGAGAAACATTTATTTTGATAAAATATACCTTTTAATAGACTAACCGTTTTTCTTTATCTATAAAAAGCTTTATCTAAGTATATATTATACATTCTTTGTAAAATTCATTTAAATTGTTACCGCCATATAATAAGGTGTCATCATATTGTAGCCAAGCATGAGCAATAAAATGATTTTCTTTATACTTTTGGAAGCCAATTAACAATGAAGGATTTATACCTCGACATTTTAACATGCGCTTCAATGTCAATGACATTGCAAAACACTTGCCAATCCCTAACAATAATTTGTTAGCATGAAAAGCAGCCTTTCGTATATTTATTATTTCAATTTTTTGATAATCATCTAAACTAGCTTTTTTTATTGGTTGCATTTTCTTCCCAATTTTAAATTCCCACCACTGAAACGGAATCACATAGATTAAGATGCTATACCAAAGCAACAAAACTGACGCCTCTCCCATCAATAGCTTCTCCTTCAATGGAAGACGGATAAATTTTATGATTCGTTGTAAAGCTCTCATTCAAAAACTTTTAAAAGCTTGTTTTGATTCAGCTCCTGCAAAAATTCCAATACGTCCGACCGGCATTGTTCTTCTGATACATCATATTCCTCAAGCAACTGATCAATAACCTGTTGCACCTGGATCTTTTCACTGATCAATTCCCATATGCGGCTGCCCACAGAATCCATGCCGTAATATTTGCCACTCTGTATGTTCATCATCACCACCTCATCATCAATGGTTGAGGCAAAGACTTCGTTGTTGCGTTTTATATATGTGTCTGGGGTGATTTTTTTTTCCATATAACTGTTTTAGCATTACTTTACCGTTTAGCGGTCTTTGTGTTCTTATATTATTGTGCTTATTAACCTTATTGCTTAATGGCTCCCTGATGCTTTAGACCGCTTAGCGGGATTGGAGGGGCCGCTTAGCGGTTGGTGATTATAGATATCCGAAGCGTTTCATGACTTCGGCGTGTTCGTTTACTATTTGTTCAACCTGCTCCCGGGTCAGGATTTCCTTCCACTCGCCAACCTGGCCTTTTCTGAAAAAAGATCCAGCTTTGATCATCTTTTCCTTAAAACCGCTTTTCTTTTCCTGTTCCTTTAAAACAGAAAGGTCACTCTTATCAAGTGCCTCTTCCACTGCTTCTTCCCCTACCTCCAAATTTAAAAAATTTACAGCCTGAAGGAAAGTATTTTTTGGCCAACGGCGCATGTCTTCATAACGCATTACATGAACAGGTATATTTTGTTGATCAACCCAGCTTTTTACATGACCACTCCAGGTGCTGAGTCTTTGACAAAGTTGATTAAAAAGTCTTTTGGGACTCTTGCCAAAAGCTTTACCCGGATCATTCAACACCTCAATCATATCGGCCGGCTCCTTGGCACTGTGGTGGGCAAAAGAGATCAACACGTCCAGGGGATTGCGAACAAAATAAATGGCCCCCAGCGATACATCGGTGGGAAAAAGAGGGCTCCCATCCTCTAAATAGGTATAAGCATCATGAACCTTGCGGTATTGAATGCCATCCAACTCCTGTGCCTGAAAACGATATACTTCGGGACGCAGTTGTTCCACCTCCTGGAAGGTCAGATCGGAAGAAGGCAGACCGGTAACTTCATCGAACGGCTGACGCGCGCTGGCAATGGGTGTTTCGTGCAAATTGTTTATATCGGCAGGCTCCTGACTCTCGCTAAACAGGTTGCTCCAAAAAAACCGAAA
>CAJXLK010000021.1 GCA_913055635.1 uncultured Bacteroidota bacterium | reverse complement strand
ATTATCTGAAAGTTGAAAAATACACCAAAAATCCGGGTTACCTTTTTGGCTTTCACGGGATATAGTAATAGAGACAGATAATCAATTGCCATCTGAAATTTTAATGTTTAACCCTAAAATGTATTTTGCCTATGGGAAAAATACCGCAAAAAAACAACCAATCGGTCTATAAGACCATTAGCTAGAATTTTTATTTAACTCTAAGATTTTATTACTATGAAACCGAAAATTTTATTTTTATCGATGTTGCTGCCTGTACTTACAGTATTAATCTCATGTACAGGCTGTGAAAATGAATTGTTCAATAGCGGTAGCAGTGACTATCAGGATCACACCTGGGAAATTCAACTAAATGATGACCAAAAAGTGATCGAACAGACCGTAAAAGGCATTGAATTCAAATTCTGCCTGTTGAATGAGGATAGTGTACCCTCAACAACCTTTCAGGAAGGGGAGAACTTATTCTTTTATTTTTCAACAGAAAATACCCGGGATGAAAATTTAAGTTTTGACCCAGATTTCATGAACTTTGGTGTGAATACTTTCTGTAAAGTATGGAGTGAGAAAGGTGATACCATAGGGAAACCATTTGTTTTTGGAGGAATGAATTTAATTGGCTCTGGTGCTTATCCATTTCATAAAGGAGAAAGCTACAAATTCAAATTTCCCTGGTTATACTCTTTTGATTTATGGAATTCGTTGTTTTCTTACGAAGAAGAACTTGAAACATGGAGGTTGCTTTACACCTACTTTGATGCTACGGATCAGGAACCTTTAACAAAGGGAAAATATTATACAAAGTTCTCTCACAAGTTTCGCTTTTCCAGAACTATTGATGAACCATCACTTCATACCGATTCCCTTACATTTAAAATCAATTTTGAAATCAAATAAATCAATACCATATGAAAAACTTATTTTCTTTTTAATGATTTTAATCCCCGTATTTTCTGGTTTAAGCCAGGTACCAACAAGATTCTATGATGCACCCAAATCCCTGACCCCATCAATTGAGGTCAAACAATACGCTGTCCATATTCCCACAATGAAGTTGCCAGCAGTTAATGTTGAAAAACTCCTGGATGAAGCATCTAAAAGACGGGGTTCAGCTCATCCTTTCCGCTTTGGCAAAGGGTTTAAAGTGGGCTATTCTTTAAAGCAAGGTAATTGGAGTGCTGGACTCACTCTATCAAGATGATATTTGATAATCACATACAAAAATCTATGAGATTCCTTCCCTACTAGCTGAAAAAGGAGGCCTACATCCATCCGCGTCGCAATAACCCATTCATTTAAAGGTGGAGAAATTTAGAAACATTCTAAATTAGCCTTTTGCCTAATACTTCTGCATAATCGAGGGGTTACCTTTTGCATCCTAATGGGATATAATAATAAAGACCAACAAAATAATTTAACCATTCCAATGTTGAACCTACATTCAATTTTCGCCTATGAAACACCTTTTCTGTCTCTTAAATGGACTCCCAAAATGCCAATATTCACCTTAAAAATTTTATTTATGACAAAAAAACAATTTTTGCTTTTATTTTTATTGTTTCCCGGTCTGCTCATACAGGCCCAGGAAGAAGAATATCAGTACACCCCGTTCCCTGATTCCAATGTCATTTGGAGCGAGTATTATGAGCCTGAGTTTGGCAGTGAAGAAGATCCTTATTATCATGCTTTTGCCTTGTTTGATGAAGATACTATAATCAATTCCATTAAATACCATAAATTATTTAATTTGTATGACACCGTTTTGAATAGAGAAAAAGCGGAATATGTTGGTGGTATTCGCGAAGATAGCATGCAAAGGATTTATTTCAAAGGTAGATCTATAGATTGGTTAATGCCTAGTGATATTGTTATGAATGATAAAGAAGAAGTACTGCTTTATGATTTCTCACTTAAGCAAGGTGATACCCTTTATGGAGGAAATTTTGCTTTAAGTGATGACTTTTTAGTGGTAACTGATATTGATACCATTTTAATTCATGGTGAACCTCGAAAGAAGTATCATTTTCAATACGATTGGCAAAAATGGATCGAAGGGATCGGTAATTTACGAGGATTGTTATTTACCACAGGTGATATCCCTAGTAATGGTATTTTCAATACCTTAATCTGTCTTAAACATGAGGGAAAACAAGAGTATTTCAATTCCAGGTTTGATCAATGTTTTCCCGGTCTGTTAACCGGAACAAGGAAAGAACTTAGTGAAGGCTCTGCCCGCGTTTATCCAAATCCGGCCGGAGAAACAATTTATTTTGAAAGGCTGGAAGGTTATAAAATATTATCCATATATACTTCCGCCGGTGAAAAGATAGAATGCCGGGAAATTGAAAGAAACCATGACATTTCCCTCTCCGTTAATTCATATTTACCGGGAATGTATATTTATAAGTTAACCGGTTATTCCGGCCGGTATGATACCGGAAAATTTATTGTGAAATAATAGCATCAACTTAAAAAAATTCATAGATTATGAAAATTACTCATAAAATTTTGTTAATGATGATTATCGGTCTGGTATCCTTTTCAGGGTACGGCCAAATAAACCATGAAGTGCTTATCCCCCCCTCTGAATACACCTTAAAAAAGATAGAACTGGCAGATAGTAATATTTATAGCCGGCTTAAACTTGTTGGAGCTAATAGAACAAAACAACCAGGGGCTCCCTGTTTACCGGTAAAATATATTAACCTGATCGTTCCCCCGAGAAGTAAAATTACAGGTGTTACCCTTCAGCAAGTCCAAAAATCTTCTGTTAAACTGGAAAAAATCATCGAACCGGTCCAATATCCCGTTCCCACAACAATTACCCATGAAAGCAAAGGCTTTGTCCCTCCAGACTCGGCTATCTATAACTCTAACAAACCTTATCCCGATAAAAAAATAGAAATTGTGGAACAGGGGCATGCTCGCGGGAATAAAATTGTGACGGTGGCCGTTTATCCATTTGTTTATATACCGCGGGAAAACTTACTAAACGTTTATTCCAGTTTAAAAATCAGGTTGGACTATGAAATTGAACCCGCCAGAAAAGTGGAAAGTTTTAGGAGAAGCAACAACCTTACAAGTGACAGGGCCTTACTTAAGAGTATGGTGGATAATGATGATGATATAGAAGAATATAATGTTTGGAAGAATTATACAACCAGCATGAACGACACATCGGATCAGGCTAACACACAAACAATGGGCACCTTAAGTGTGGATGTGGGCTATGAATATGTGATTATAACCACCCAGAGTCTTTCTTCAGCATTTGATGATTTTATTGCCTGGAAAAAGCGCAAAGGCATCGATATTGGCCTGGTTACCGTTAAGGATATTGTAAACAACTACAATGGAGATCAGGTTTCAGGCATATATGATAACGCGGGTAGTATTCGTCAGTATTTGAAGGATGCTTATATTAACGGGTTAGAATATGCTTTATTGGGTGGAGATGCTACAGTTGTACCAATAAGGTATGGCACTGGGGCAAATGATACTTGGACTTCTAATCCAGATAATCCAGGGGATTATAAAATCCCTGCTGACCTGTACTATTCAGATCTTGATGGTGATTGGCACGATGATGGAGATAATTATTACGGAGAACCGGAGGATGATGTAGAAACTGACCCGGAAGTTTTTGTAGGCAGACTGCTGTGTTCCAATTCCAGTGAAATACAGAATTGGATTGGTAAAGTATTAAAATATGAAAAGAATCCGGGCAATGGCGATAATGCTTATCTGGAAAAAGCCTTTTATACGCAGGCAGATGAAATGCAAAGAGATGGTGAAGCTGTTGATATTGCCAATGAATTTATGTCGGTATTTCCCCAATGGACCGTTTACTCAGAAAAATATAACGGTTCAAATGATTGGGATAGCCCCGGCACCCCTCAATTTCCTTCGGGAAATGATGTGATTGGTAAATTGAATGAACATTGGGGAATGGTTGGTTGGTTTAATCACGGAAAACCCCAAGCAATTGCTATGGCTACACCAGGTGCCAATGAATGTTTTGACCAGGGCAAGCATAAAATCGTTTTTAAAGACAGCCACGATGGTGGTTGTGAGGTTCCCGACAACGATGGTAACGGGTTTGATGATCTGACAAATACCAATCATCCATCCGTTGTTTATACCATTTCCTGTGAAACTAACCCGTTTGATGATTTTCGCCACAGCAGCGATCTTAAAAACATGGGAGAAGCCTTTACTGTGATGACCCAGGCAGGTGGACCGATTTACCTGGGAAATACAAGATATGGTTGGGTAGGGAGTTCGAAAGACCTGTTCAGTAAATTCATTGAAGCAGTAATAAACGCCAATATATATCATTTTGGTCAAGCGGAAGCAATTTCCAAGCATAATGATAACAGCCATTATTTAAGATTATCCCATAATCTAATCGGTTGCCCTGAAACGGAGCTTTGGACTGATGTGCCTTCTGAATTTACCGGTGTAACCATTACAGAAAGCAGTGGTGATGTAACAGTTAAAACCGGCGGCATAAGCGATTGCAATATTTGTGTAATGACTTCGGATGATGGGGGCTCTGCTTATTGGGACACGGTATCCAATGTTTCCAGCCATACCTTTTCAAATGTGCCCAAGCCATACTATGTCACTGTAACCAAACACAATTATTTGCCTTATATGGAAGAAGTTACCTGTCCAAATGCCATAACGGGATCAGGACCTGTTTGTACCTCAGGGAAAACATTTTCATTGGATTTGGATATGCCCGATGGATCGGTTACCTGGTCGAATAGTGGTAATCTGAGTTATATATCTGGCCAGGGAACCGACACTTACTCGGTGGAGGCAACCAGCAGCTCCACCAGTGGTGCAGGGTGGATAGAGGCTACAACTTCCGGTGGTTGTGGTTCGGTTCCTCGAAAAAATGTATGGGTTGGCTTGCCGGATCAACCCGAATGGGATCCAGGGGAACTCGGTGAGGTTCAGGCCAATGTGCCCAATGTGGCATGCGTCAGTGGTGAAAGCGATGGGGCTTCGTCCTATAACTGGGGTATAGATGGTGGATATATTGATGAAGGACAGGGAACCGAATGCCTTACGTTTGTTCCCTATTGTACCTGGTCACTCGGACTGAATGTGGAAGGAGTGAACGCATGCGGGGATGGTCCCACGATTTTTCAAAGAGCAGATGTGATTTGTATGCATCCGGAAGGTACCCTTACCCTAATGCCGAATCCTTCTGATGATATGGTAACTGTTACGGTTGAGGAGCAGCCAGGGGAGGCCGATTCATCGGATGTTCAAATTCGAAGCACTCAAAAACAAACCTATGAATATTATCTCTACGATTTGAATTATCATCTTCTAAGACAATTTAATACCAACATGCAAACCGTCCAGATCTCAACCAATGACCTGGAGGAGGGATTCTATATCCTGCACGTGGTTCAGGGGGAGAAGGTATATAGGGCTAAGATAGAGGTGCGGCATTAAGTTTTTGCAGCTTGCTGTAGTATCCAGTCTACAATTAAGGCCGGCATTTAGTTGGCCTTATTTAAGTTTTAATAGCTTATGATTGCTATATAGATGGATTTAAGAGATTTTAAATAAAAGATATTTTGGTTGGTATTATAATAGTTGATGGTGGGATGAGTTCGACCAGCGGATTTCATTGCGCCTGTGGCTTATGAAATCCGGGTCTCACTCACTTACCGATACAGAAATTGGCGAAGATGTTGCCCAGGATCTCGTCGGTGGTGATCTCGCCGGTGATCTCGCCCAGGTAATGCAGTACCTGGCGTACGTCCATGGCGAAGAGGTCGGAGCTGAGTCCGGAATCCAGCCCCTGCCGCGCCCGATCCATGGCCTCGGAGGCACGCTTGAGTGCTTCATAATGGCGCACGTTGGTGACCATGATCTCGTTCTGCTCAAGGGCTGAATAGTTAACGGCATCCAGTAAATAAGATATCAACCCCTCGATGTTTTCGCCAGTTTTGGCCGAAATGCGCAACCACTGATCATCGCAGGCAAGCTCCTGGCCAATGGCCTGCTCGGTCTCCTCCAGGGCTTGTTCATCCTTTACCTGGTCGACCTTGTTGAGCAGGACCAGCAATTTTTTCCCCGTATCCCGGATTCGTTTCTCTACCTTTTGAATGGTTTCCCTTACCGCCTCGTGTGGCTGGGTGGCATCAACCAGCAACAGGATGATATGGGCCTTGTCGATCTGATTAAACGTGCGTTCAATGCCCATGGCCTCAATCTTTTCCCTTGTATCCCGTATACCGGCCGTGTCGATGAAGCGGAATTCCACCCCCTCTATGTTGATCACATCCTCAATGACATCGCGCGTGGTGCCGGCAATATCGGTGACAATGGCTTTTTCTTCGTTTAAAAGCCGGTTGAGCAAAGTGGATTTGCCTACATTGGTGTTGCCGGCTATGGCCACCGGAAAACCGTTTTTCATGGCATTGCCCAGGGTGAAGGAATTCAGCAGCTTGTGAATCAACCCATCAACCTCTTCCAGCAACTGCTTTAATTGGGTGCGATCGGCAAACTCCACATCTTCCTCGCTGAAATCAAGTTCCAGCTCGATCAGGGAAATGAAGTGCAACAGCTTTTCCCTGAGGGTGCTGATCTGCGCCGAAAATCCCCCGCGCATCTGCTGCATGGCGAGCTTATGAGAGGCCCTCGAGGTGGAGGCGATCAAATCGGCTACCCCTTCGGCCTGGGCCAGGTCCATTTTGCCGTTTTGAAAGGCCCGCATGGTGAACTCACCGGCCTGAGCCGCCTGCCCACCACGATCAATCAACAGCTGCAGGATCTTTTGCTGAATATAACGCGACCCGTGGCAGGAAATCTCCACCATATGATTGCCGGTGTAAGAGTGAGGTGCATGAAAAGCCACCACCAAAACTTCATCAACAGTCTGTTCACCATCAACAATTTGCCCAAAATGAACTTTCCGTGGGGTGAGGTTGGCAACATCACCCTTTTGCCCGGCAGGCAGGAAAAGTCTGTTTACCACCGTGAAAACATCATCCCCGTCGGCCCGGATCACTGCTATGGCCCCCGAACCCTGCGGACTCGATATGGCAACTATGGTTTCATTGGTCATCTTCTATTCAAACTTGATTAGATCAGCACAAAGTTAAAAAAAAGCAAAGCTTCCAAAGAACTGGTCTTTGAAAGCTTGCTGTGAGCAGCCAACAGGTTCTAGCAACCTTCAGGGCCAATGGTTTTAGCTCTTGCCCCGCTCAATAAGTGATCTCTACTACCCAGCGGCCTGGTTTGTTGATTTCAAAACCCACCTCACACTTTTTGTAATAGGTTTGAAGCTTGCTGGGGGCTTCGAACAGGATGGTGGCCTGAAAGGGAAATTTGGGAAATTCCACCTTAAAGGGCTGGCTCCGGGTGTTTTTGGTCCCGCTGCTTGCATTCAGCCGAAGGTTCCTGATGTCTTTTGAACTGCCATGCCTTTGCAGAACGATTTCAACCATATTGCGATCTCCGTTGCGGTATATTTTCACCCGGTCAACCCCGTCTTTGGTGTTCACCTCATGATCTTTCTCCTCTTCCTCTTTTTCCGCCCGGGCAAATTGCCCGTTTTTCCACATGCCGGTAACGGTGCTGTCCTGGCCTGACTTCTTATAGATCATCTTGCCTTTGCCATGGCGCTTGCCTTCTTTCCATTTGCCTTCATATTTGTTGCCGTTGGCCCAGATGTATGTCCCCTGGCCATGCGGCAGCCCGTTTTTAAAGTTTCCCTTGTAGGTGTCCTCGCCGATGGCTACTCCGTAACCATGGGCCACTCCATCTTTGCAGTTGCCGTGATACTGGCCTTTGAGCGATGGCATACGAACCTCGCAGTTCGACTGTCCATAGGTGGATGCAACAAATAAACCAACGACCATTACAAAGGTCAGGCTAATGCTTAGGGTTAGGTTTTGCTTTTTCATTGCGATAGGGATTTTATGAACATTAAGTATTGTAAGAGCCGTTTTTTTACCCCTGGTTTGCGTTGATGCCCATGACACCTGCATGCTGATTCCTTTTCTTGTCGTGTAAGTTCTGGTTTGCTTTTATTGGGGAATCTTTTGGATCATACCATTCCAGTAAAACCGGATGCACTTATATTGCAGGTCTCCTTCATTGCCCGGCAGAGCCAAGGCCCATAATTTCATCTAAATTTAATAAAATGTTTCGATGCGCCAAAGAAATGCAACATCTTTCAGCCGATGCTTTGCTTTCATGGATAAAAAATTTAATTTTGAAAGAACGAAACCATATTTTATAGACTATGAGCGTACTGGTCAACGAAGCATCCAAGGTTATTGTACAGGGCTTCACCGGAAGTGAAGGCACTTTTCATGCCCGCCAAATGATGGATTACGGCACCAATGTTGTAGGCGGGGTTACCCCGGGCAAAGAAGGGATGAAACATCTGGAGCGGCCGGTTTTTAATACCGTTGAAAATGCCCGGAAGGAAACGGGAGCCAACACATCGGTCATTTTTGTTCCTCCGCCGTTTGCGGCAGATGCCATTATGGAAGCGGCCGATGCGGGCATTGAGGTGGTCGTTGCCATTACTGAAGGCATTCCCACCCAGGATATGGTTAAAGTACAGGAATTTTTAAAAGATAGAAACACCACCCTGATCGGACCCAATTGCCCTGGAATCATCACCCCGGGTGAAGCTAAAGTGGGCATTATGCCTGGATTCATTCACCAGAAGGGTGGGGTAGGCATCGTTTCGCGCTCGGGCACCCTTACTTATGAGGCGGTTGACCAGGTAACCAAAAAGGGGCTGGGCCAGTCGACCTGCATCGGGATTGGCGGTGATCCCATCATCGGCACCTCCACCCTGGAGGCCGTTAAGATGTTGATGGCGGATGACCAGACCGAAGGCATCATCATCATTGGTGAAATTGGCGGAAATATGGAGACCGATGCCGCCGAATGGATTCACCAAAACGGTACCAAGCCTGTGGTAGCTTTCATTGCTGGGAAAACAGCTCCCAAGGGCCGCAGGATGGGACACGCTGGGGCTATTATTGGTGGCAAAGCCGATACTGCATCTGCCAAGATGGATGCCATGCGGGAGAAGGGCATCATCATCGCCGAATCACCCGCAGAGATTGGAGAGAAGATGTATCAAGCCCTCCATCAATAGACATCAAACCACATCTACGGACTACACAACAGGGCGATGTATAAATCACGGGTTCTATGGTGTAAATCCTTATACCAATGAATAAGGCTTTGTGGCCCAATAAGACCATATTAATTGCTGAGGAAGAGAAGATCAATTATCTGTTCCTGAAGACCATCTTGGATGGAACCGGTGCAAAAGTACTCTGGGCTCAGAGTGGGGAAGAGGCGGTTGATTTTTGCCGCCGACCCGGCCGTGTGGATATGGTACTTATGAATCTCAGAATCAACCAGATGGATGGTAAAGAGGCCACCCGCCAGATCAAGGTCGTGGATCCTGACGTAGCCGTGATCGGCCACACTTCAACCCCCATGTCCAATGACCGGGAAGAGGCCTACCAGGCCGGTTGTACCTCCTTTTTAACCAAACCCTTCAAACCAGCCAATTTCCTGGCCGCCATGGAGCGATTCATTTAACCCCGCTTAGCGGGGTCAAAAAAACCCGCCAAGCGGTATCACTCCGCTAAGCGGGTTAAGTTGAAATGGCTTAAGTTTTTTTTATTCAGACCCCGCTAAGCGGGGTCTCTTTTATCTTTACCCCCGCTAAGCGGGGTGGTTTTGCGGGGTGTTTTTTTATCGCTTTTTGGGTTGGTAGCCCCGTTTTTTCTGGGCCTCCTCCAGCTTCTGCTGCCACTTGGATTTTTTGGCCGGCTTTTTCTTGTTTTCCCTGATTTTCTTGTGGATGGCCTCGTCGTCAACAAAATTACGAATCAACAGGGTTTGACCCAGCGTAATGGCGTTGGACAGAAGGAAATAGTAACTCAGGGCGGATGAGAACCCATTAAAGATGAACAGCAGCATCACCGGCATGAAGTAAGTGGTGAAGAATTTCATCCCGGGCATCTGTTGACCCGTACTGCCCATCTGGGCGCTGTTGATACGGGTGGTGAAGATCAGCGTCACGGCCATCAAAAGGGTGAACAAGCTGACGTGATCGCCATAGAAGGGGATCTCAAACGGCAGCTGTAAAATGGAATCATAAGAGGACAAATCATCGGCCCACAGGAAGCTTTCCTGTCGCAGCTCAAAGGATGAGGGGAAGAACCGCACCATGGCGATCAAAATCGGCAACTGCAAGAGCATGGGCAGGCACCCGCCCAGGGGGTTCACCCCGGCCTTCTTGTAGAGGTCCATGGTGGCCCGCTGCTTTTTCATGTTGTCCTCTTTCTTGGGATATTTCTTGTTGATCTCATCTATCTCCGGCTTCAATACCCGCATCTTGGCCTGTGAAAGGTAGGAACGGTAAGTCAGCGGGAACAGCACCGCCTTGATGATCAGGGTCAGCAACAGGATGATGATCCCGTAATTGGCGATGGAATTGTCCAGCCAGTTGAAAATGGGAATGATGATGTATTTACTCACCCAGCTGAAAATGGCAGGCCCCAGGTTAACCAGATCTTCAAACCCCTGGTCGTAATCCTTCAGGGTGTTGTAGTGATTGGGGCCGAAGTAAAAATGCATGGGCATCTCGTACTGCCCACGGGTTTTATAGGGCACGCCAATCTGGGCGGTCATGTGCTTGAGGTATTCCTTGCTATCACCCAGGGTTTTGAATGAAACCTCGGCGTTGGAAAAGTACTGGTCGGAAACTAAAATGGATGAGAAAAATTGTTGTTTGAAGGCGACCCATTTCAGCCGGGTATTGATCTCTTCGCTGTCCTCATCGTTGGCCCGGGCCCGGATGTCGTCCACATCATCCTGGTAGTATTTGTAACCGATGGTGGTAAAATTGTTTTCGTTATCGGCGCCTTTCTCCTGCTGCGGCGAATTGATGTTCCACTGCAGGTTCATCGTGCTCAGGTTCCTTGGGATGATGGTATTCATGCGGACGAAACGCACGTTGAAATCGAGGATGTTGCTGTTGGGCTTCAGGGTATAGCTGTATTCGATGTAGTTCTGATCGCCAGCATATAACCTCATGTTGACCGTTTGGGCCCGGTCTTTGACGAAGATGGAATCGCGGTTGTTTTCAATCCTGAAGTAAAGGTCGTTGGTGGCAATCCGGCGGTTGTTGGCAAAGAAATTGAAACCGAAGGTATTGCGGGTGCTGTCAAACAGTACCAGCGGTCCGCCCTCGTAGGTTTCATATTTTTTAAGTTCCACCATATTGAGCTTACCCCCCATGGTCGATATCCGGGCTTTGATGCGGTTGTTTTCGAGCACCACCGCTTTTTGTTCGCCCCTGGCACTGCGGGCAAAAGGTCCGTATTCTTCGCGCAAAGCTTTGGTCGAGGCGCTGGTGTCGGTTGGGGCAGGTGCCTGATCCTGTGTGGTGGCCTGCTGTTGGCCTCCGGCTGCCTTTTTTTGCCGGGTCTCCTGCTGCGGGGTGGTATCCTGTCTCTGCTGTTCTATCTTCTGTAGGGAGTCTCTTCTTCTTTGGGCCCTTTCAATCTCTTCCTGCGATGGTTTGTTAAGCAGTCCAAAAACCACCAGTATCAAGGCAATGATCAACAGGCCTATAACTGAATTTTTATCCATCTTGTTATGATTTAAACACCTTTTTCAAATAGGGGCTCAAAGATAAACTTAAATCATAAGATTTTCAAAATCTATTTCCGGGAATGTGTTCCCTCAGGAGCACATTTCTTTTACGAAGGCTACGAACAAGGGGTGGGGGCTAAGCACGGTGCTTTTGTATTCGGGATGAAACTGAACCCCTACGAACCATCGGTGTTCGGGCAATTCAATGATCTCTACCAGGTCGGTATCGGGGTTGCATCCGGAGGCCACCATTCCGGCGCGTTCAAAATCTTCGAGGTATATATTGTTGAATTCATAGCGATGGCGGTGCCTTTCGCGGATATGTTGGTTCTGGTATACCTGATGAACCTGGGTGTTTTCCTTGATATCGCAGGGATAGCTTCCCAGGCGCATGGTTCCGCCTTTTTCGGTGATGTTTTTTTGCTCTTCCATCAGGTCGATGACGGGATAGGGGGTGCGGCGGTTGAATTCGGTGGAATCAGCTTCCGGATGATTTAGAACATTGCGGGCATATTCAATCACGGCACATTGCATACCCAGGCAAATGCCCAGAAAAGGGATGTTGTTTTCCCGCACGTAACGGGCGGCGATAATTTTTCCCTCGATGCCCCGCTGGCCGAAACCAGGGGCAATCAGCACCCCGTTCAGGTCCTTCAGTTTTTCGTGAACGTTGTCTTCGCCGATATCCTCCGAATGGATGGTGTGAACGTTGACTTTACACTGGTTTTCGGCCCCGGCGTGTATAAAAGATTCCTGGATCGATTTATAGGAATCGGGCAGCTCGACATATTTGCCAATGAGCCCTACATTAACCTCTGTTTTGGGATTTTTCAGCTTTTCAACAAATTGCCGCCAGCGCGTCATCTGGGGTTCGTCGCGGGCTTCCAGGTTCAGCTTGTTGAGGATGGTCAGGTCCAGCTTCTCCTGTTTCATCATCAGGGGCACCTCGTAGATGGTCTCTACATCCCTGGATTCGATCACCGAACCCAGCTCGACGTTGGTGAACTGGGCCACTTTTTTGCGGATATCTACGTTGAGGGGCACCTCGGTTCGAAGGACCAGCGCGTCGGGTTGTACCCCGTTTTCCAACAGCCCTTTGACCGAATGCTGAGTGGGTTTGGTCTTGGATTCGCCGGAAGCTGACAGATAGGGAACCAGCGTCAGATGAATCACCACGCTGTTGTGAGGACCCAATTCCCATTTGAGCTGGCGCACCGCTTCAATGTAAGGCAATGACTCTATGTCGCCCACAGTGCCGCCGATTTCAGTAATCACCACATCATACTGATACCTTTTCCCCAGCAGTTTAATGCTTCTTTTGATCTCATCGGTGATGTGGGGGATCACCTGAACCGTCTTGCCCAAATAATCGCCCCGGCGTTCCTTGTTGATCACCGACTGGTAGATCTGGCCGGTGGTTACATTGTTGTTGTGGGAAGTCAATACATTGGTGAAGCGTTCGTAATGGCCCAGGTCCAGATCAGTTTCTGTACCGTCTTCGGTGACGTAGCACTCGCCATGTTCATAGGGGTTCAGCGTTCCCGGGTCAATGTTGATGTAAGGATCCAGCTTCTGGATGGCCACAGAGTAACCCCGGGCTAAAAGCAGTTTGCCCAGTGAAGCTGATATGATCCCTTTTCCCAATGATGATGAAACGCCTCCGGTAACGAAAATGTATTTGGTATGTTGGGTGGTCACAGGCTATTGCTTTGCTATTCTTCGGTATCCATTTGATCGATCAGCTTGATCTTTTCTTCCAGCAGGGCAATCTCTTTGCGCGCCTGATCGATCTTGTTTTGAAAATCATCGATCATAGAGCTGGCCTCACTGGATTCGCCCGAGATGAATCCCAGGTTGTTTTCCCAGGTGATGATGTTGGTCTCCAGCTTTTTGATTTTGTTCATGAACTTATCCCGTTCCTGGCGCAACCGGTTCTCGGCTTTGGGTTTTTGCTGGATATTTTTGATCTTGCTCCGGTATTTATGGAGCTCACGCTGGTTGTCGTCGATATTGAGCCGGTCGTATTGCTCATACATGGCTTCGCGGTATTCCTGCTGGATTTTGTCCTTGTATTTATAGGGCACAAAACCGATGTGGGTCCAGGTTTCTTCGAATTCGGTGAGTTTTTTGAGGTTTTCCTGGGGATCGTCACCCGGTTGGAAGTTGCGGATTTGTTCGATCAGCTCCTTTTTCTTCCTCAGGTTGTCGCTGTAATCCTTATTTTGTCCTGAATCGCGGCTTTTCTTTTTCTGGAAGAACTCATCGCAGGCCGAGCGGAAGCGGTTCCAGACCTGTTCGGAGTATTTTTTGGGTACGGGGCCGATTTCTTTCCATTGTTTCTGCAGCTCGATCAGCTCTTTGGCGGCTTTGTCCCAATCTTCGCTGTCTTTAAGCTCTTCGGCCCGTTCGGCAAATTGCTGTTTTTTCTTCAGGTTATTTTCCTGCCATTCTTTATGTTGGGTATAGAAGACCCGTTTTTTGGCGAAGAACCGGTCGCAGGCTTTGCGGAAGCGCCGGTAAATCTTGTTGTTGTGTTTTTTGGGGGCGAACCCGATTTGCCGCCATTGTTTCTGAAGATCAAGAATCTGGCGGGTGTATGTGTTCCAGTCTTTGTGGGTGTCGATCTCCATATCGGCGATCTCTTCGGCCTGCTCGCAGAGCTTTTGCTTGGCCTCGAGGTTTTCATTCTGCTTCTTGCGCAGCTCTTTGAAGTATTCCTGGTGCTTTTTGTTGATCACCCGGGTGGCCTCCTTAAAGCGCTGCCACAGTTCTTCTTTTTTTTCATTGGGTACCGGCCCGATTTCCCGCCACTGATCATGGTATTCCTGGAGGGTATTGAAGGCCGCTACAATGTCGTCCATTTCATCGAGCTGTTCAGCCTTGCGGCAAAGTTCCTCCTTGGCCTCGAGGTTCTTTTTCAGATCGAGGTCGCGCAACTCCTTGTTGATCTTCACGTAATCGTAAAACCGCTCCACATGGTGGTGGTAGGTGCCCCAAAGGTCCTTCAGGCGGTTCTGGGGTACCGGCCCGATCTCTTTCCAGCGCCGCTGCAGTTCCCTGAACTCACGAAAAGTTTGTCCAAGCGACTCTTTCTTGTTGATCAGGTTCTTCAGCTCCTCGATCACCTCATACTTCTTGCGCAGGTTCTTCTTCTTTTCCTCTTCAATGTTACTGTTGACCTGGGCCTTCTTTTCTTTGAAGGTTTTTAAAAGGTCTTTCAGTTCCTGTTCCAGGGGATCTTTATCCGGGACAAAATCCTCAGGCTGGCCACCCTGGTTGATGAACTCCTTTTTCTTGTCCTCATTCAGGGCCCGTTGTTTCTTATAAAAAGTAGCCTTGATGATATCGACTTCTTTTTTGATGTCGTTCACTTGTTGGGAATGAATCAGGTTTTTCAGGCGTTCAATCAGCTCCTCACGGGTATAGGTGGTATAGTCAATGTTGGATGCAGGCGCTTCCTCTTCTTCCCTGTCGGCCGCAGCCTGCGGTTCGGAGCCAGATTCTTCGCCGGTGGTGGATTCTTCCTGGAAGGTGGATTCTTTTGATTCGCCGGCTGATTGACCTTCCTCAGCCTGTTCGGTCTGAACCTGCTGATCCTCTCCGGTTTCTCCCGAATAATCCTCATTTTCTGGGGTTTCCCCGTTGCCTGAATAGGGTGAAGCTTCCTGCTCATGTTGGGTTACAGAATCAACCTGCTCCCGTTGAGGTTGCTCCTGCTCTGAGTTGAATTGCTGATTGTCCTTAATGTCCATATAAATCCCTGTTTACTTCCCGAATCGCGGATAAGCCTTGATTTAACGGTGTGAATGTGGTTGCGAAAATATTGAAAATATTTGTGATTCAATAAATGAAAGCCGATTGATCAACTAAATTATTACAAAATTCTCAATAATAAAAATAACTGGACCAAGAATAGTCCGAACAAATATAAAAACTACATCAAATTGAAAAAAGGGGGGGGGTACCACCCGCTAAGCGGTGTGAGCTAAGCGGGGTATGTATAGGACCAGCTTATTGTCGCTATTTTCTTTTCCTTCCTCCTGAAGAGTTGGACCGCACGGGAGCGGACCGGCGGATGGGAGGCGTTGATTTTCTGATCCGTACGGGGCGCCGGGTTGGTGTGAATTTTCGGTTATTGGGATGAAAAGGAACCGTATAGCTTCTTTTGTCGGGTGTGTTTTGAGGGATAAATTTCCGGGTAAAGGGTTCAATGCGGCCGGGTTGAGATTGCAGGGGCTTGATGGCCCGGCGGTAACGTTCCGGACGGATGTTTCTGGCGGGAAGATTGGGCCGGGTTTTGCGGCCATCGATGAATACATCTTTGCGTTTTTCGCCAGGAGCTGTTTTGCGCACCCGCTCATATTGACGCCCGGTTGCTATGGGAGGTTTACCTGCAGGTGCTGGGTTCAGGGCTGCTTTTCTCTGAACGGTTCGGTGGTGGTAGTATGGATAATAAGGGTTGTAGTGGTCGTACCACCAGTATCTGTGAAAGGGGTAATGGGCATAATATCCGTAATAGCCATACCAACTCCCGTAAAAATAGGGGGAATAAGGATAAAAAGAATAATAAGGGTTAAACGGATAATGGGCGTAAAAGGGTGCATAAAAGTGAAATTGAAAATAAGTATCAAAAGGCCAGTCTCCATAATAATATGGATGGTAGGGATAATGTTCGTACATCCAGTAGGGGGCACTTTGGATGCGGGGGTTGTCGGTGTCTGATGAACGCGGCTGGTCGGCCGTATCACTTTGTCTGTGAACGGTAATTTCCTGACCAGTCAAATCTGGCGGGGTCTGATAAAGTTCATCGTTCACCGTTCGGTGCTGTACGGTGCAGGAGCTTACCAATAGGGCACCCATGGCCCAAAGGAAAAAATATTGCCGTTTCATTGGAACACCATCCTTTCTGTTAATAATTGAAGGAACCTGACCACTATATACAACGAAATAAGATCAAATTTCATTCCAAATTTACAAAAAAAATGATTCAACGGGGCGTTTTTTTGTGTTGGCACCCAGAATTTTCTTATTGCATTGATAAAGCCTCATCCTATCAGGTAATCCACATGCAGGAGCCTACATAATAAGGGATGAGTGGTTAAAACATGTGGGTTTTGGTGGAGCGATCTGGCAGAATTCAATTGATGCTCGATGTAAAATTTAATCTTCAAAACGTTAAATAACTCTTTATCTAAATAAAAGGGTAGCTCAGTAGGGGGTGGATTTTTCTATGACCATAAAATAAAGAGGGCTATTGAACAGAAAAAACAGAGGGCTCTACAGGAAAGGGTTGAGCTTTTAGGAGTCCTGGAAAAAGCCCTCTATATATAATATGTGTGCCGGGGGTATTAAAACCTGAACCCGGCGGTGAGGATGATGCGGTTGTTTTTCAGGTCGATTTCCGAGAAACCGGGTACGGTGGTAAAGAGGTTTTCTTCTGCGGTATAGCTGCTGGTGACATAGGTCAGATCCACGAAGAATCCTTTTTCCCGGTATCCTATGCCGCCGGAGTACATCACGCGGGCCGACTGATAATCTTCGTAGGCATCGCTGAAAGGCGAGCCATAGAAGGCGTAGCCGCCGCGGAGATAAAAGGTGTTGAATTTTAATTCACCGCCAAGTCGCAGGTTATGGGCCACTCCCAGAATGTTTTGAATGCTGTCGTTGTCCTGAACATGTTCGGGATAGGCATTGCCCTCTTTTTCATCCAGCCGGGCATTGCTATAGTCGAGTCGCTCATAATCGGCGCTGATCATGCCGATATCCCCAATTTTAGCTGCCACTCCGCCGATGAGTTTGGAAGGGGTGGTGAGCTGAAAGGCAAAATTCCGATCATTGCTCTGGAGGCTTGGGTTGTCGCCGTTATCAAAAGACGCGGTCATTTGATTGTACCACCCGTATTCCAGGTTGTTAAAGAAAGTGGGCGAATGAAAGGCTGCCCCAATGCGCAGGAAATCAAGGGGCTTGTAAATGGCACCGATCTTAAAATTGTAGCCCGTACCGGAATGGTCTTCATACTGCTGAAAATTCATGGACTGAAAATCCGGCACCTGGTTACCTTGTTCGCTTTCTGTATAGGTGCTTTTGTAGGAAAATTTGACCCGCTGAATCCCAATGCTCAGGCCCACATACAATTTATTGTTGTAATTGGCACCGGCTGCAATGAAGTATTCCCCGAGGTTGCCGCTGTTCACCACGCTCTGGTGTTGATTGACCCCATCGATGACATCGGTGTTGCTGGTGGTATCCTTGTAATTGAATTCATCGCTGACAAAACTCCAGTATTCAGCAAAGGTGCTGTCATAACGCATCAGGTAGGTTTGCCAGGCCAGTTCTTCGAAGGCATTACGCCATCGGTCATTGTTGGCATTATCGACAAATTCATTGAGTTTGGATCGGTTCCGGTTAAAATTTCTTCCCTGAACTTCCCGGTTAAAATGGTGCAGGGTATTGTAACCCAACCCGACATTGAGGTTTTTCCATTTTGCACTGCCTTTCAGGTTGTAGGAACCAATCAGGCCGGCGTTGTTGATGTTGATCTTGTAATTCAGGGCATCTTCGGTGAAGGTGTTATAAGGCAGAGAGGTGGTGCTTTCCATGGTTTGCTGGTGGAAGGAAGGGGTAAAGACGAACTGCATGCCTGTGTAAACGCCTACTCCGGCCGGATTAAGGCTAATGGAGGATATATCCCCGCCAAGGGCGGTAAAGGCACCTCCCATGCCCATAAAACGGGCCGACCCTTGATAGATGTTCTGGGAATTGCGGATGGCCGATTCAATTTCCACATTTTGAGGCAGGGCATATCCAAATGGAATGATCAATAATAGGGCGGTTATGAGTCGTTTTTTCATCATCTACAAGTTTAAGGAATGAACAATCAGGTATTAAAAAATGCCCCATAACTCCTATGGGGCATAATGTCAATGGTTTTTACGGTTTATTTGCGCGAGCGTCCTGATGAGCTGCCGGATCTTGATGAGCCGGACGAGTTGGATGAGCCGCTGCTTCTAACCGAGCGGCCGCTGGAGCCAACCGATGAGTTGTTGTTATTTCTCCCGCTTCTGCGGTAAACCGAGCTGTTTTTTCGGCCGGAGCTGTTGGTCGAGAAATTATCGGAGCGCTGATCGCGCACCCGCTCATAGTTGGCTTCGCGGTTGGGCCGGTTGTAACGTGGCTTACTCAGGGTGCTGCTTCTTCTTTCCCGAACATAACGGGAAGTACCTTCGGTGTAGGTATCCACATCCCGGGAACGGTCGCCCCGGCTAAAGGCTTCACCTGTTTTGCGGTTGTTGTGGGTGCGGATGAAGGCAGCCGCCTTGTTGGAGCTACCCCCAACTTCTTCTCTGCGCACCCGCCCCGGCCGGTTGGCGTATTTGGCCAGGCGACCCTCTTCGGTCAGGCTGTATTCGCGATCAAGATATTCCTGATAATCATTCGAATTATAGTAATTGCCCCACAGGGAGTTCATTCCGTAATAACTGCTATAGGCGAAGGAACTATAGCCATACGGCATGTAACCGTAAGGATTGTATCCGAATGAGCCATAGCCGTATCGATAAGAGTTTAAACCGTTATAGCCTAAAGTATTGAAACCATAGATGGCGGTCATCGACAGCGAGCTGCTATAGGGACTGAATGAGCTAAACGGGCTGTAGGGATAGTTGTAAAAGCGTCCGTACTGCCATCCCATCCCGAACTGGCTGGTCAGCCACCGGGGCTCAACCCATACCTGATCGCCCATGACGATAACATTGTAGAAAGAGGGGTCATAGGCTGAGGCATAATGGTAGGCATCGGAGAAATACATGTCATACCAGTCAGACATCCCATAAGATGCACTTTGGCTTGCGGTGATCCGCCGGTCATAGGCCGTGTTGTAATCGTCTACCAAAATGTTGGTGTAAGGATTCTGATATGAGCCGGTTTTTTCCTGAACGATCACCGAATCGACACTGGGTTGTTGGGAGTTGCCCACTGCTTCTTCAGCTTCCTCGTAATAGCTCATATAATTTTCCTGCTGTACCTCCTGCTCCGGATTTTGGTACAATTCATCAGCTACTCTTCTCTGCTGCAACGTGGTAGAGCACGAGGCAGCCAGAAACGCAGCTACAAATACCGGTAATATAACTTTAAGTTTCATATCAACAACCTCCTTTTCTAGTTAAATAACGCATATCAAATGATGGATATTATTAGCAAATTCGTGCGGATGCTTATTTTATAAATAGGATTTAATTTGTTTAATTTGTAACCTGTTTTACGATCCATTTGTTCATCGGTTATAAGTAAAAATAATAATACAAATATTATTCCAAAATGTCAAAAGAAATCACCAACCGCAAAGATAATTATTCTCAATGGTATAACGATATCGTCAACAAAGCCGATTTGGCAGAAAACAGTCCTGTTCGCGGATGCATGGTCATCAAACCCCACGGATATTCAATCTGGGAGAAGATGCAGGGGGTGCTCGACAAGATGTTTAAAGACACCGGTCATACCAATGCTTACTTTCCGTTGTTCATCCCCAAGTCATTTTTTTCCAGGGAAGCATCCCATGTGGAAGGTTTTGCCAAAGAATGTGCCGTTGTCACGCATTACCGGTTAAAGAATGATGAAGAGGGCAAGGAGATTGTGGTGGATGAGAACGCCAAATTGGATGAAGAATTGATCATCCGGCCCACTTCTGAGACGATCATATGGCATACCTATAAAGGTTGGATTCAGAGTTACCGCGATCTGCCCATTTTGGTGAACCAATGGGCCAACATCGTACGCTGGGAGATGCGCACCCGCCTGTTTCTGCGCACCTCTGAGTTCCTCTGGCAGGAAGGCCATACGGCCCATGCCACCAAAGAGGAAGCCCTGGAAGAGACCCGCCGCATGATCGATGTATACGCCGATTTTGCCGAAAACTGGATGGCCATGCCGGTTCTGAAAGGCACCAAAACCGATTCCGAACGTTTTGCCGGGGCCATTGAGACCTATACCATTGAAGCCCTGATGCAGGATGGCAAGGCCCTTCAGTCGGGCACCTCCCACTTTTTGGGACAAAATTTTGCCAAGGCTTTTGATGTGACCTTCACCGATCAATCGGGGAACCTGGAATATGTCTGGTCCACATCCTGGGGGGTTTCCACCCGGTTGATGGGGGCCCTGATCATGGCCCACTCCGACGACAATGGCCTGGTATTGCCACCCAAACTGGCCCCCACCCAGGTGGTGATCGTACCCATTTATAAGAAAGAAGGGCAGCTGGAGCAAATCTCGGCCAAGGCCAACGAGCTTAAGCAACAATTGCAGGAAAAGGGCATCAGCGTGAAGTACGACGACCGCGATACTCAAACCCCCGGTTGGAAATTCAGCGAATATGAAATGAAAGGCGTGCCTGTTCGCCTGGCCATCGGCCCCCGCGATATGGAGAATGGCACCCTGGAAGTAGCCCGGCGCGATACCCTGGAAAAAGAGTTCATATCCCAGGATCAGGCCGTTGAACATGTGAGTCAGCTGCTCGAGAACATTCAGTCCAATATTTATGAGAAAGCCCTGAAGTACAGGGAAGATAACACCTATACCACCGATGACTACGAGGAGTTCAAGGATATCCTCAACAACCGGGGCGGTTTTGTTTATGCCCACTGGGATGGCACGGCCGAAACCGAGCAAAAGATCAAGGAAGATACCAAGGCCACCATCCGCTGTATACCCGTCGACGGCGACCAGCAGCCGGGTAAATGCATCTATTCAGGCCAACCCTCCAGCCAAAGGGTGGTCTTTGCACGGGCCTACTAGTATTTGACCGATAATACCAGCCCTGTCCATGTTTGCCGGAGTATCTCGCGTGTTACCCGTGTATTGAACAACAATTCATTTCAGCTGGCATACGTTCATCGATTCTTGCTGGAGTTCCTCATGTGTCGCCCCTATATTGGGCAGTAATTATTTAAAGAGATTACCTGCTCGTCCATGTTTGCCGGAGTATCTCATGGGTTACCCGTGTATGGGGTAGTGATGATCTAAAGATAATCCTGTTCCTCCGAGGTTTGCCGAATTTACTCACCCTTTGGGTCTGCACGGTGAGTGCCCCAGCTTGATTATGAGGCACCGCCTTTCACCGCTTACTTACGGTTATCCCTTCCCGATGAATCTTCCAGGAGAACTTCCATATAGAATTTCCTCTGCGAATATTTGCAAAGAATACTCCCAGTGAAATTTTTCGTAAGCCTTTACCGATAAATCTTCCAGGAAAACTTTTTTTATGGAAAATTTTCTCTCAGAATTTTTGGGGGAATTTTCCCGGTGGAACCGTTCTTAGGGGAAGCCCTTCCCCGAAAAAGTTTGCTCAAACCGGCTTCAACTAAGATTTTGATGCCGATGTGCATCACTTTTTTACCGGAATCGTCTTTTCAATAGTTGCGATGTGTTCATAAGCGAACATCGGTTGTTTCAATTGCGTTCATTCCATGGATTGAAACCGGTTGGTTTTTTTCAATTAAAATATTGATAGTGAACAACCTGATATTTTCTGGCATGAAATATGATATAGTAAGCATAAACCACAAAAAAATAAACGTCATGAAAGTTGATTTGAAACCCAATGAAGTTGTTGTTAAAGCTGGCGATTCTCAGCATATTAACGGAAAAGGCAATATAAACGGCAAACTGATACTGACCAACCAGCGCGTTTATTTTAAGAGTCCTCGGGACAGCGATTATAACATGGAGATCATGCCCGGTGATATTGAAGAGGTGATTTATTTCAATACCGGCATGTTTGCTTCCAATGGGCTAAGCATTGTTACCAAAGCGGGTTCGCAACTGAAATTCAAGATAAAAAAGCGCAATGCCTGGGGCAAGGCGATCAATCAGATGTATTAAGCCTGGTATCAATTCTCTAACACCTAGGCTCATTCAGACCACAGGCCAATCTTTGGTCAATGATGGATTGCCGGGTTAGTCACTCGGGTATATCCGGATGGCTGTCCCGCCCCCTGGCGCGAGTTGAACCTCTATCTCGCTGCCTTTACGCAGGTCGTCTACCGTGTCAATGGCATAACTGGTGGGTTTGGATTTCCAGTGGGCGTTTTTTCCATCGCGGTATATTTCAGCCTTATAATGCTCACCAGCTTCCAGAAAGTTGCAGGGAAGGGTCAATGACCTTTCTTTCTTATTGGTGACACTGCCGACGTACCATTCTTCGCTGTGGCGGTCTTTCCTGGCAATGGTCACATACTTTCCGATTTCTCCGTTAAGCACGCGGGTTGTTTCCCAATCAACCGGCACTTGTTCGATGAAACGAAAAGCCGGGTGGTCTTCATAATTTTCTACCAGGTCGGAGGCCATTTGCAGCGGGCTGTAAAACACCACGAAAAGGGCCAGTTGTTTGGCCACGGTGGTATGGACGCGGTTTTTTAATTCTTTTTTGGAAACCAGTTTTTTGCGTTTGTTGTGTTGTTGTTCAAGCAGCACGTCAAAGATGCCCGGGGTATAATCGGCCGGACCTGCCAGCAGGCGGGTGAAGGGTAAAATGGTGTGATGGCTTGGAGGATTCCCTTTGCTCCAGGCATTGTATTCCATTCCCCGGATGCCTTCGCGGGTCATCATATTGGGATAGGTCCGGCGTATACCTGTGGGCTTGATGGGCTCATGGGCATCAATCATCACCTGGTGCCGGTGGGCCAGTTCCACCACTTGGCGGTAGTGGTTGACCATGAACTGGCCGTGATGGTGCATTCCTTCGGGCTTCATTTCCCCGGCATAACCTGTTTTAACGGCATGGATGTTGTGATCCTCGAGGTACTGAAATGCTGCTTCCATCTGTTCTTCGTACATGGGTATGTTGCCGCCGGTCTCATGGTGGCCGATCATTTTAACCCCTTTTTCTTCGGCATACCGCATTATTTCTTCCAGGTCATAATCGTTGTAGGGCTCGGTATAGTTTTGTTCATTGTTGCCCGAGAGCCAGGACTCCCAGCCTTTATTCCAGCCCTCTACCAGCAGCCCCTGGATATTATGGGTGGAAGCAAAATCGATGTACTTTTTGGTGTTTTCGGTGGTGGCCCCGTGCCGGGGTCCCGCTTTCCAGGTGTTCAGGCCAATGTGCATACCCCACCAGATGCCCACATATTTCATGGGCTTCACATACGAGATATCATCCAACTTGTTGGGTTCGTTCAGGTTCAGGATCATATTGGATTCAATCAGCCCGCCTGGCGTTTCAGCGATCTGGATGGTTCGCCATGGCGAGCGCATAGGCAACTCGGCCTTTACCTTGATCCCATCGGGCCAGGGCACCAGGTCACTGGTAAAACCATACCGGGGGGCTCTACTTTTTCTTAACCGCATGCCGGCATAATCGGTCAGGGCCGCCTCATGGATGCTGACGTAAAGCTCCTGGCCCCTCTTAAAGGTTACCGGAGTGTTGGCCGAATCAATCTTACTCAGCGGAGTTTCGTTGTAGAGGTATTCATAGGAATCAGGATCCCCCGGTATCCACCACGATGGATGATCGCCGGTGAAATTGAAAGCGGTCTTTTCCTCGATAATTTCCGCCTTTTGAAAGGCTTCGTGGCGGGGAATTTCATAGCGGAATCCCACCCCGTCATTGAATACCCTGAAGTAAAGGTTCAGTCGCAGGTCTTCAGCCGGATTCTTGAGTTGTACTTTAAGTTCATTGTAATGGTTGGTGATGTGCTTTTCTTCCCCCCACGGCTGGGTCCAGTTTTCTTCATGTGAGCTTGTGTTGGCCTCCAGCACTTCAAAATTTTTGTCCATGGCCGGTAGATCATTGAACCGGTATCCCAGGGAAGAAGTGTCAATGACCATTTGCTGGTCCTTGACAACGGTATAATAGGGTTTGCCCTCCTGGAGGAAGAAATCAACCCGAAGTTGGGCCTCAGGAGCCGTTATTTTGTAATGGTTGGTTTGTCTTGCACACATGGTAAAAGTGGTTAGGATAACTACAGCTATTGTAAAAAGGCGCATTGGCCTGCCGGATGATAAAAGTCTTTTGCCTGGTGTGAATTTCATGGGTCTAAAGGCTTGTTTATTTTAAGATCAGTAATATAATGTGGTGAATATCTACATGTTGGTTGATTTTGATGAAGCTTACCCTCCCTTCAGCCAATGCTGGAGGAGGTCATTCATTCAATTGTTCATCATTCAATTGTTCATTGCCCCCAGCCTGCATGGCTCATCCATCTTTTTAATTGGAAAGTCGGTGCATGCGGCTTTCATACATGGGGCCATACAATATCCCATATTAACTTTCAACATCTCATCCCCAATTTCAATTTCCCATCCCAAATGTAAAGAAAAATGGGGAATGGGTCAACCCGCCCCCCCTCGAGCAGCCCTCTGGTGATGCTTTATTGAACTGAAAATGATTGTATTGGTATGCCAGCCTCCCCGGCCTAAAACGATTGCGGTTGGTGATGCTTGATCAGCAATGGCACATTTTAAAACCTTTGTTATTTTTAAAATTTTTTATGGTTATTTTAATGGGCCA
Organism: uncultured Bacteroidota bacterium; assembly: GCA_913055635.1. GTDB lineage: Bacteria > Bacteroidota > Bacteroidia > Bacteroidales > UBA12077 > JAGXLC01. The sequence continues at coordinate 49,324 of CAJXLK010000021.1, read as the reverse complement.
TATGGAACTTCCATGATAAACATATCTTTTTGTGTTAAGCTACCATGGAAGCTTTACTTGACTTATTCCATCATTTCCTCATTTAATCATTTTCTCATCCATTCTCTTCCCGCCTTCGTTTCACTTCGTCGGGGCAGGCATTCAATCATTTAATCATTTTCTTTAGTCTTCCCTGAGCGAGGCGGCCGGGTTGGTATTGGCCGTGCGAATGGTCTGAAAGAGGATGGAAAAAAGTGCCACCCCCAGGAGGATCAGCAGGCCCATCAGAAAATGCCGGAGGGATAAATCTGCATGGTAAGCATAATTGGTCAGCCACTGATGCATAAAAAAATAGGCGAAGGGCCAGGCCAATAAACTTCCTATCACCGTGATTTTGAGATATCTGAAAAGATACATGGCGATGATGCTTTGCCCGGTGGCCCCATTGGCCTTTCTGATTCCTGTTTCTCTTGTTTTTTGTGCCATAACGAATGAGACCAGTCCAAACAGACCCATCGATGCCAGAATGATGGCTATAATCGTAAAAGTTCCCAGGATCATAAAACTCCGGTCTTCCTGCTGGTATTGACGATACACTTCATCTTCGTAGATCTGGTAAACAAAAGGTTCCTCCGGTAAATGACAGCCATAACTCTGCCGGATAAAGGGAAGCCATTTGCGGGGATCGGGTTGATTCAGCTTGATGCTTATATGGTCAATGGGTTTGGACTGCTCCTGTACCCTGGCCTGTTGATGGTGAAAGAGAATGGTCGGTTGCAACTCCCGGTGCAGGGAGAAAACATGAAAATCCCTGGCAACGCCAATAATCCTGTACTGGTTGCCCTCTATTTCAATGCTTTGATGGATCGCGGATTCGGGTGAAGAAAAACCAAAAGTTGCGATGAAGGTTTCGTTAACAACAATGCTCTGATCTAAGGAATTGTTCTGTTCAAGGGGGAACCATCTGCCGTTTTTCATTTGAACGTCAAATAATTCGGTGAAATAGCGGTCGACCACCTTGATGCAGACCTCATAAAATTGGCCGTTAATGGGAGATTGAATGGAGTAAAATGCTACACCAGAAGGATCCATTGGCAGCTCGGAAGAGACGGACACCCGATCTACGGCCTGATGTTGTTCGAGGCGCTTTTTGAAGGCTGTTCGCTGAAGGGTATCCTGGCCAGGTAACCTGACCAGTATCACATTTTCTGTTTCAAACCCCAGGTCTTTACTGTGAAGGTATTGCAACTGACTGTTGATCACCAAAAAACCAATCAGCAGAACCTGGGTGATCATAAATTGAAAAATAACCAGTACTTTGAAGCGGGAAGGCCGTTTTTTTGCAGTTCGTACATAGAAATTTTTCCGCAGGGCTTCCAGGGGCTTATATTTTGAAATATACGACAAATGAAACAGGCCTGCCAAAAGGACCAATAGGACCAGAACAGCAGCAAGGTAAAGAAGATTGGTCCGATCAATGTGAAAATCCAGATGGATCAGCGGCTCCATTTTTTTATTGATCAGGGGAAGGGAGAGTTCAACAAACAGCATGGCCAGGGCAACAGCGGCGGCTAAAATAAAGAAGGTTTCGGTCAGAAGCTGTCTGATAAGCCTTGCGTTGGAGGCCCCAACTATTTTGCGCATACCAATCTCCCGTGTCCGTCTTATGGCCTGGACCACCGACAGATTGACAAAATTGATGCCGGCAATGATCAGAATCATAAGGGAAATGGTGGTGAATATTCCGATGGTTCCTTGGCTGTTGGTATAATGCCAGGTGAGGCGGCTTAGCCGGTCATCCAGGTGAATTTCATCAATGGGTTGAAGTAGCAGCTTGATTTGCTTTTCACGGAAGAAAGATTGGCCGATGCGGTTGATTGTCTGCTCAGTGCTTTCCTTTTGCTGAGGCGAATCCAAACGGATATAGGTTGCCGTATAGTCACGGGCCAGTGCCCAGGGGTTATACTTCACCCGACTATAATCGTTGGAAAGGGAATGGGCAGAGATCAGGATTTGGTAGGGCAGATGGGTGGCAGGGGGAGGCGCCTCGATGAGCCCTTTTACCGTGAGATGAAGGTTGTTGGCCAAAACCAGTTCCCGGCCCATCGGATCTTGATGTTTGAAAAATTGACGGGCCAGTTTCGGGGTGATAAAAGCTGTGTGAGCCTGGTTTAAACTGGCCGGATCCCCCCGCAGGATGCGCACATTAAAAAGTTCGCAGAAGCCTGAATCAACGAACAGCATCATCTGCTCCACCATCAAAGACCTGCCATTTGCCTGGAGGGTCTTGTTTTTGCTGACCAGTACACTGGCTACTTGTGAATTGCCGGGCAGTTGTTTGCTTAAGGCCTTGCCGAGGGAGTTGGGCGTAGCCGGGTGGTAGCTCATGCCACGGACATCCATGCCTTGGACAATGATCCGGTGTATCTGATCCCGATGGGGCAAATGCTGCTCGAAACTTTTTTCATACCGGATGTAGAGAAAGATCAACAGGACCACTGCCAATGCCAGGGCAAAGCCAAGGGTGTTGATGATGGTAAAACCCTTGTTTTTGGAAAAAATTTGCCATCCCGCTCTCAGATAGTTGCGCAGCATCCCAACATCCCCCACTCTTTAGAGGTTTCTTCCTAAAGACCCTGAAAATTTCATCTTTTTACAGGTACCGTCACCTGAAAAGAATCATTACAGTTAACAACCAAATGGAAAAATTGATCAAAACCGGATGCCAAAAATTTAATTCAATGCTTCAGCCCACAGACCCCTCTTTTTTATTTACGTATTCACGCATTAATCATTCTCTCATTCAATCATTTCCTCATCCATTCTCTTCCCGCCTTCGTTTCACTTCGTCGGGGCAGGCATTCAATCATTTGATCATTTAATCATTTCTTCACCTCTCTACTCCGACCTGAGGGATTGGGCCGGATTGATATGGGCTGTTTTGATCGTTTGCTGAAGGATACTCCCAAGACTGATCAAAAGCAACAAGAGGGTGGAGGCTACAAAATATCCGATATGCAGGTTGATGTGATAGGCAAAATCCTGCAACCACTGTTCCATCAGGTACCAGGCCACCGGCCAGGCCAAAAGACCTGCAATTAAAATGTATTTCAGGTAATTGCCTGATAATTGTCTTATAATACGGCTGGTCGAGGCTCCCTGGGTTTTGCGGATGCCGATCTCCTGGGTGCGGTGAACCAACATGAACGATACCATCCCATAGAGGCCCAGAATGGCGATGATGATCGCTACCAGGGTGAAGATCCGCACGATCTTTGAGGTACGTTCTTCATCCCGATAATCTTCCAGGATTTCATCTTCCAGAAAGGCGTAATCGAAGACTTGCTGCGGATAGACTTTTTCCCAGACGGCTTCTATTTTATTCAGGCTTTGCCGGTTGTGGCCCGGGGTGAGTTTGACCGAGGCCTGGATGAACCATTCCGGCATGTATGTCAGCACAGTTGCCGACATGGTGCCGTGAAGCGACTCGGAATGAAAATTTTCCATGACACCGACAATTTCGCTGGTCCCGCCAAAGCAACGTAACTGTTTGCCCAAAGCATTGTGGGGCGCTTCATACCCCAAATCATCCATCAACTTTTGATTGATTACGATACTTTGAATCGTATCTCCGGCGGACTGCTCATTGAACATTTGGCCAGCCAACAGATTGATGTCATAGAACTCCGGATAAGAGGCATCGGTGGTTTTTACATTGATGCTGTATTGTTGTTCTTTCTTACCCGGAACATAAGCATTGGAGCGGATTCTGGAGTTGGAAAGGGGAGCGCCCAGACCAAAGGCAACTTTTTTCACCTCCGGGATCTGGAGCAGTTCTTGCTTAAAGGCTCCCTGGTGGCTCTTATCCTGTCCGTAGAGATTGATCAACAGGACATTGTCTTGGTCAAATCCCAAATCTTTATTTTTGAAGAAATCGATTTGCTGACCGACGATGAGCGAAGAAATGATCAGGATCTGGGAAATAAAAAACTGCAATACCACCAGGGTGCCAAAGACGGGCAGTTGCTTTTTCTCGCTCCGGCCGGTCTTGGATCGCATGGCCTGCAGGGGGTTATAACGTGACAGGAAAAGGGCCGGATAGAGCCCTGCAATCAGACCAAATCCGATCAAAATCGACAACATGAAGACCCCTACCGAAAGATCACTGTATAAGTTCAGATCGATGTGGCTGCCCAACAGGGTACTTACCCGGGGCAGGATCACCTCGGCCAGGATCAGGGCAACGACCTCGGCGGCCAGAAGCAACAGCAGGGTTTCCATGAAGAATTGCCGGATGATCTTGAGCCGGTCGGCCCCCAGGACCTTGCGAACCCCAATCTCCCGGGTCCTTTTGATCGCCTGTACCGTAGAAAGGTTGATGAAATTGATGCCGGCAATGATCAGGATGAACAGGCCCACGGAAATAAAGATCCAGATGAACTTTTTGCTGGTGGTATAAGATCCCAAAAAGGATGAAATGGATGGATCGAGATGAATCTGGGAAAGAGGCTGCAAAAAGTAACTGGTTTTATGAAGGTCCTGGTCTGTAGCATTTTCCGCAACGAGCGCTTTCAGTTGTTTTTCATAGTTTGCCTGGTCGGTGGTAGGTTTCAGCTTAATATAAGCACTCATTCCCGATATTTTCGATCCCCAGGTCTCATAATCCAGGCCCACAATCTGGCGGTTCAATGATTCCATGGAAACCAGCATTTTGTAAGGCAGATGGGTGCGCCGGGTAGAAGCCTCCATCACCCCGGCAATTTTTACCGTCAGATTCTGCTCAATGGTGATGGTTTTACCCACGGGATCTTTCTTGCCAAAAAATTTGCGGGCAAGTTTACGTGAGATGAAAGTGTTTCCGGGTTCATTCAATGAACGGGGGTTGCCTGATTGGACCCTCACCCCGAATATATCCATGAACGCTTCATTGGCGAAGACCACCCCATGTTCCTTAAACATCTTGTTTTCGTGTTTCAGCGATGGCTCATGGGCGTAAAATATCGGGGCAACCGTTGCATGGCCGGTTAACTCCTCCCCTATAACTTGTCCCAGGGGATAAGGAATGGAGGCTTCTTTGACCGGGCCTTCACTTTCGTGGCTGACGTTGGCAACGCGGTAAATCCGCTGATAATCGGGTATATGTTTTTCAAAGCTCAATTCGTGCTTTACGAACAGGAATATCACCAGGCAGCTGATCAAACCCGTTGAAAAACCCAGGATATTGATCAGCGAGAAGCTTTTGTTGCGTTTGATGACCCGCAGGGCGGTAAAAAAATAGTTGCGTAACATGGCTGTTGGGTTACAGGTTAATTTGTCAAATGTCAGGTTTTTTTATCGTGGTTTTTGGAGCGCTGTTGCATTCTCGCGGTATTCCTTTTCCATGATGCCCATTTAAAGGCTCCAACAATACTTCATTTATTAATTCATGTTGTCTCTTCACGCATTTCTTCATTCAACACCCGCTTTCACTTCATTTCAGCAGGGCCGGCAATCACTTCTTGACTTAGTTACTCAATCACTTAATTACTTCTTCACTCCCCGCCTTGGTTTCACTGCGTCGGGGCAGGCATTCAATCATTTCCTCATTCATCCCTCAGCGACCGGGCCGGATTGATGCGGGCTACTTTCAGGGTATTATAGAGGATTGAAGCCAGCGAGACGGTCAATATCAACAAGAAGCCCATGGCGAAGTATATGATGCTCAAAGGGATATGATAGGCATAATTTTGCAGCCACTGTTGCAGTATCAGGTAGGCCAGGGGCCAGGCGAGGACACTGGAGATAAGCACCAAACCGGCAAAGCGGCGGGTGTACATGTAAACGATACCCCCGGGAAGCGCCCCCAGGCTTTTTCGTATGCCTACTTCCTGGGTCCTTTGTACCATCATGAAAGAAACCAGTCCGATCAGGCCCATGGATGCCAGGATGATGGCAATAATGGTGAAGATTTGCAGCTGTCCGAAAAACAGTTCTTCTCCCTTATACTGGTCTTTGAGCAAATCCTTATAGAGGTACTGGCGATAAAGGCTGTTGGGGAAGGTCTTTCTGTATACCTTTTGGATCTTCGGGGCCGCTTCCCGGTAGGCGCCTTCTTCCAGCCTGATGCCGGCCCGGGCAAAGAGGTCGGGATTGTGGTGGAGGATCAGGGGAAAGAGCTCGCGATGCAACGAATAGACATGAAAATTTTCGATGACCCCGATGATTTGGCGTTTTTCGCCGAAAAGCCGGATGAACTGGCCCAGGGCATCCCGTGGGTGCGGGCAACCAATGTCGCGGGTCATCTTTTCGTTGACAAGCACACTGCTCATTGTCTGACCATTCGGGGAGGGGCGGAACCCCCTTCCATATTTGAGCCGGATGCCATAGGTGTCCAAATAATAAGGATCGACGGCTTTCATGTTGGCAAAGTGGTCTTCCTGCTCTCCATGGAGTTGATAGTTGGATACGTTGTTGCTGATGCTCAAAGGTTCACCCATGGCCAAAGAAACCTTTGATACACCAGGTATTTCCCTGAGCTGATTTCTGAAAGTGGCTTGTTTATGCGGTGTTGAGTGGGGCAGGGGGGCCACCATCAGGTTGTTCTGATTGAAGCCCAGCTCTTTGTTTGTCATATAATCCACCTGCTGATCAATGGCAATGACGAAGATGACAAGGGCCTGAGCGATAAAGAATTGAACCACCACCAACACCCGCTGAACAGGGAGGGTTTTTTTGCGCTGGTTCAGCATCTTTTTGCGAATGGCCTCTATAGGGCGGTAAGCCGACAGAAAGAGGGCCGGGAAAGCACCTCCCAGCAGGCTGACCCCTGCCATTAAAATCACTATGAAGACGAAGATGTCAGGCTTTCCATAGAGGGATAAATGGATCCGTTCGCCGGTATAGGTGTTGATCAGGGGAAGAAGCATCTCAGTAAGTATAAAAGCCAGGATCACCGATATGCTGACAATGACAAAGGTTTCACCCAGAAACTGCAGCACCAGCTTGCTTCTGGTAGCCCCCGCCACTTTGCGCAGGCCAACTTCCTTGCTTCTGCGGATGCCCTGAACAATGGAAAGATTGATGAAATTGATCAGGGCCACGGCCAACACGATCACACCTATAAAAATAAAAACCCAGATCAGCTTGCTGCTGGTCACATAGCTGCCCGGATAATCGTCGAACCGCCCATCTGTATGGATATCTTTGACCGGCAGCAGAAAAAAATCATTTTGTTGGGCGAGATTATCCTCCCTGTGCCGGCGGTATATTTTATTGATCTCTTCTTCAATGGTTTTTAATTCCTCTCCCTTGTTCAGATGCACATAAGAAGCGATGCGGGAAATGTTGGAACCCCACTTGTCATAGTCAAATTGGATGTGGCCGTCATCGAGCGAGCCGGCAGATATCAGCATCCGGTAGGGAAGGTGGGTGTTTTCCGGGGGATCTTCCACTATGCCTTTAACTGTCAGGTTTAACTCACGGCTGATGATGAGTTCTTTACCCATCGGATCGGTCATGCCAAAATATTTTCCGGCCAGTTGCCGGGTCAACACTACATTGCCTGGTTCTTCCAGTGCCGCAGCCTGGCCCTGGACAAATTTCACATCGAACAGCTGGCAAAAGACCGAATCGGTATAAACCAGCCCCTCTTCCAAAAACAACTGATCGTTGACCTTTATTTGTTTGGCATCATAATAGGTGGTAACAACCTGGCCGGGATTGAGCAATTCCCCGCTGATTGCTTCCGCCAGGGGATAGGGAACACTTTCATGGTAGCGGGTGCCGTGGGGATGAGTCTCCTTGACTACAATCCGGTAGAGATTGTCTGCTTTTGATAGGTGGTGGTCAAAGCTTGTTTCATGATCAATAAACAGGAAGATGATGAAACAGGTAGCCAGGCCAACCGAGAAACCCACGATATTAATGGCGGTAAAGAATTTATATCGCTTGAGGTTTCGAATTCCGGTTTTCAGATAGTTCTTTAACATTGAGCTTCAGTTTTATGGTTATATCAAAGTGATTCACAGTCCGGTTTCTATTGGTTGCTTCCATTTGTCAGGCATTCACTTCTTCACCCCCCGTCTTCGTTTTACTACGTCGGGGCAGGCAATCACTTCTTCACTCCCCGTCTTCGTTTCAGCGGCACAGGCATTCACTCATTCCTCAGGCACCATGCCGGGTTGATTCTTGATAATCTGGCGGCAAACCATGTAAGGGTAAGCATTGATATCACCAGGGTAACCATGCCACCCGCCAGGAAGAACCAAAAATTCAGGTCAATCCGGTAGGCAAAATTCTCCAGCCATTGCCGCATCAGATAGAAAGCAAGCGGCCAGGCCACAATATTCGCTAATACCACCCATCGGGTGTATTGTCTCAACATCAACCAGTTCACAGATAAGGCGTTTGCTCCCAATGCCTTTCTGATGCCCATTTCCTTTGTTCGCCGTGTGGTGTAGATGGCGGTAAGTCCGAACAGACCAAGACAAGCAAGGAATATGGCCAGGATGGTGAAAAACAGAACTTTCTCTGCAAAACGGCTTTCGCTTTGGTGCATTCGCTTGTATGCTTTGCTGATCCGGGTATATCCCAGAAAATAATCCCCAGTAATATCTTCCCATGTTTTTTTTATGTAACTCGTGGCTTCCTTGAAATGGTTTTTGGAAATTCTGGTCAGAATTACTTGTTTCCTGGGTTTTAAAGTAAAAAGAACCGGACCTATTGGTTTATGGAGGCTTTCATAATGAAAATCCTCAACCACCCCGATCACCTGATAATCAACACCATTCCGCGAGATGGTCTTATCCAGGGGATTTTTCCAATTCATGTTGCTGGCAAGTGCTTGATTGATCAGAATGTGGCTGGTATCCGGGGTGCGTTGGTCAAAGTTTTTGCCTTGTGCAAGTTTCATACCCAGGGTTTCCAGGTAATGGGGATCCACATAGAGGGCATGGATGGAGATGAGCTTATCCAGGCCTTCCGGGGCATAGCCATTTTGAGTCATGCCGTTTACCGGGTAATCCGAAGCAACTGATGTATACTGAATATGGGGGTGCCGGTTGAACTGCTCCCTGAGCAAATGACTTTTCCTAACGCAGTTTTTATTGTCGAGCCGTAGAGCGACCAGGTTGTTTTTATCAAAACCCAAATCTTTATCTCCCATGTAAGAGAGTTGAGCATAAATGACCAGGCTGCTGATGATCAGTCCGGCGGAAATGATGAACTGAACCAGCACCAGGGCATTCTGCATGCTCAGATTCGGCATTTTGGAAGATATTTGGTCTTTGATGCTGACTGCCGGCCGTATCCGGGCCACATAGAAGGATGGATAACTACCGGCTATGATTCCAATGAAAACAACCAAAAAGGGAATGCCTACAAGCAAGGGCCAGTTGGAAGATTGATACACGCTTAGCTGTTTTTGGAAAAACAGGTTGAACCAGGGCAGGGTTATTTCGATCAGTATCATGGCCAGGATTAATGCCAGTATGCTCATCAGCATCGATTCGCCCAGAAACTGCTGGACAATCCTTTTTTTGGATGCCCCATTCACTTTTCTCAGTCCCACCTCCCTGACACGATTCAGGGAAAGGGCCGTGGACAGATTGACAAAATTGATGGTGGCTATCAGAAGGATCAGAAAAGCAATACCTGAGAATACATATATGGTTCTCATGCTTCCGGTCCGGCTGAAATCATAGAGCAGGTCTGAGTGCAGATATATCTCTTCCAGGGGCTCGAAAAGGGGTTCATATCGCCAATTTTCCATTTTTTCATTGACCTTCCGGTTGAAAAGGTCCAAAATGGCTCCCTCTGTATCCCCGGGAGCCTTTCCGTCTTCAAACAGCAAATAGGTATAGTAGCTAAAGTTGCCGTCCCATCCTCGGTAAAAATCTATGATTTGATTCAATGTTGAGAAAGAAACCACGGCATCAAAATCAATGTGGGAATGGGAGGGGGGTGCTTCGGCTATGCCCGTTACGGTTACCTCAAATTTATTATGCACCAGCAGGCTTTTTCCCAGGGGATCCCGGTCACCAAATATCTTTCGGGCCAGTTGACGGGTTATTACAATAGAATTGGGGTTTTTTAATACCTGCTTTTTGTTGCCCACCAGCAATTTAAACGAGAAGATTTGAAAGAACGAGTCCCCGGCAAAGAGCACTTCATCGGTGGAATATTTCTTTTCATCTTTCAGAAGGGTTGCCTGCCGGTAGGGTTTCAACAGCACCTGGTCTGTGATTTCAGGAATATTCGAGACCAGGTCCTTTCCCATGGCCGGGGATGTGATGGCACTGCGATTGAGGGAATGGGATCGTTCCTGCCTGATGCCCAGCCGGTAGATGTTGTCAGAATGGGTATGAAAGCGATCATAGCTCATTTCATTCAATACAAACAGCATAATGATGATGCTGATGGTGAGTCCTATGGCAAGGCCCATCAGGTTCAGCAGGGAATATACCCGGTTTCTTTTAAGATGTCTGAGCCCTGTTTTAAGGTAATTGCGAAACATAGCAGATTCAGTTATATTTTTTTGGGTATCACTTCTTCACCCCCCGTCTTCGTTTTACTAGGTCGGGGCAGGCAATCACTTCTTCACTCACTCATACCTAAGGCTTTCCGCCGGGTTGATGTTGGCCGATTTGATGGCCTGGTAGCTTACCGTGGAGATGGCAATGGCCATTGAAAGGGCAGCCCCGAGAATAAAGTAGACGGGGTGGAGGTTGATCCGGTAGGCGAACTCCTGGAGCCACTGATTCATGGCGTAAAAGGCCAGGGGCCAGGCGATGAAGTTGGCGATCAACACCCAACGGGTAAATTTGGCGATGATGTAGCGGTTGATGCTGAAGGCTGAAGCCCCCATCGCTTTCCGAATACCAATCTCCTTGGTTCTTTGAACGGTGAAGAAGTGGGTCAGACCGAACAAGCCCAGGCAGGCAATAAAGATGGCCAGGACGGTGAAGGCCAGGATGATTTCCCCGAAGCGAATGTCCATCCGGTAGATTTGCCGAAAGGCCTGATCGACAAATTCATATTGGAGGGGTTCACTGCCGAACAGGTTGCTCCAGGTCTGCTGAACAGAAGAAAGGGTTTGGCGCGGATGGGCACCGTCCATTTTAACCAGTGCCATTTCCCCCCACCATGGACGCTGGCGTTTGTAGATCAGGGGTTGGATCTTCTCGTGGAGGCAGGCAAAATGATGGTCCTTTACCACTCCAATCACGGTGTAGTCGGTGTTTCGGTGAAGGGTCTTTCCAATGGGATTTTCCCATTTCATTTGACGGGCCAGCGTTTCATTGATCAGACAGGCATTTTGATCGGCCTTGCGCGAGGCCTCAAAATTTCTTCCCCTGATCACCTCCAGGCCGGCGGTTTGAATGTAGTCTGAATCCACAGACAACACATGGAACATCTGAGGTGCTTCATGTCCCTCAGGGATGTGCCCGGTACGGCCTGCTCCCATTCCCGGGTAATGGGATGCCAGGCTCACGTTTTTTATCCCGTTGACGCGGAGCAATTCTTTCTTGACCAGCTCATCCTTCTCTGCAGTTTTCTTGCTGGAGAGATGAATGGCCATCAGGTTTTCCTTTTGATACCCCAGCTTTTTATGATCCATGTAATGCAATTGATGGTAAATCACCAATGATCCGATGATCAGTGCAATGGAAATTACGAACTGGGTGATAATGAGAAAATTGCTAAGGGAAAGTTTTTGTTTCCTGTTGTTGACAGATCCTTTCATTACTGTCTCGGGCTGATGCGAGGAGAGGAAGAAAGCCGGATAACTTCCTGAGGCGATCCCCACCAGGAATACCAAAAGGGGCAGGCCAATTAAAATGGCCCGATTATGTGTGGAATAGAGGGAAAGCTTTGTGCCCAGCAGGTTGTTGAACCCGGGCAGGGTGATTTCAATCAGGATCAGGGCCAGGATGAAGGAGATGAAAGTGATCATCAGGGATTCTCCCAGAAACTGGCCGATCAGGTTGTTGCGGGAAGCCCCGGTTACCTTGCGGATCCCCACTTCCTTGATTCTTTTGATGGCCTGGGCCGTCGAGAGGTTCATGAAGTTGATGCCTGCAATCAGCAACAGAAAGGCTGCAATGGCCGAGAAGACATAGATGTTGCTGAGGCTTCCCGCTGACCGGGGATCATTCATGGGCTCGTGCCGGAGGTAAATTTCCTCAATGGGCTGGAGAACCGGATTGACCTTCCAACCTATGGTTTCCAGCTCTTTTCCCAGGTTTTCATAAACCACCTGATTCATCTTATCAATGAGTTGGTCTGAAACCCGTGCTTCATGGAGCAGCAGAAAGGTATAATAAGCCCATCCGCCTTTCCATCCAAAATGCCCGGCAGGCATGTTTTGATGGATGGTTTCAAAGGATATGAGGGCCGAAAATTTGATGTGGGTCCGGGCCGGTGGCTCTTCCATGATGCCTGATACCGTTAGTACATTTTGGTTTTTGTAGGTCAGGGTTCTGCCCATCGGATCTTGTTCACCGAAAATCTTGCGTGCAACACCGGGGGTAAGCACGATTTTATCAGGCCCTGCCAGGGCCGTTTGTGGATTGCCCCGGGATAGCTTAAAACCCAGCACATTAAAAAGCGACGAGTCGGCATAGCGGATCTTCCGCTCTCTTATGGCATCTTGCTCATGGCTCAGGGTGCCGCCATGATAAATGCTTAATCGGGTAAATCTCTCGATATTAGGAAATTGCTTAGTGAATTCCGGACCGGCAATGGAAAGAGAATTGGCATCGATGCTGGCTTGTTCTCCCCGAATCTTTTTGAAAGCCAGGCGATAAACCCGGTCCTTTTTGGGATGGAACTGGTCGTAAGTCATTTCATGCCTGACATAGAAAATGATCAAAATGCTTACGGCAAGGCCAATGGCAAAACCTGTAATGTTGATGGCAGCATGAAGCTTGTTCCTTCTTAAGTTTCGAATGGCGGTTTTCAGGTAATTCTTAATCATGATGGGGATCTTAAAAGTTTCTTGTTTTAGGTATCACGACCTCAGCGATTTGAACCATTGGCCGGTTCCTTAAAATCATGCCAACCCCTATTTTGGCACTCATTCATTGCAGGGCTTCATCCCAAAGGCACTCTTTTTTTATCGAATAAGGGTGAAGCAGCTCTGACAGGGACCTCTTTAAGCAGGGTTGCTTTACCTTGAATCAATTTCAATGCCATTCTTTATAATATATTGTTAATCAACTAATAATGTATTGTGTCCGTACCCTCCTTTGGCGGCTTTTTTGTTTCAAAGGTGAACACCCGGGTGTTTCATTTCGAAACATTTTGTATATTTAGCCTAAAATTAATCATTTTTTATATACATGGGAGAGAATCAGGGAAAAATACTTGTCATTGATGACGACCGAGATATTCGTATTACGGCCCAAATGTTATTGAAGAAACATTTTGGGGAAGTTGAAGTCTGGGAGAGACCTGGAAAACCTGAGCAGGGGGAAAGCATTGGAGATTTTGATGTGGTGTTGCTGGATATGAATTTCACCCCGGGCGCCACCAGTGGGGAAGAGGGATTGCTTTGGATGGGTCACATTCAGCATCATTATCCGGATTTGCCGGTTGTGGTGATCACCGCTTATGGGGATGTTAATTTGGCGGTAGAGGCGATGAAACTGGGAGCTATTGATTTTGTGGTCAAACCCTGGGAGAATGAGCGTTTTTTGGCCACCCTCCAGTCGGCCTATCGGTTGGGCCAGTCCAGGCAGGAGATCAGTGATTTGCGTTCTACCCGGCAAACCCTTCAACAGGATATGGATCAGGCTCATGGGCTGGTGATCGGAACCTCGCCGGCGATGGAGGAAGTGATGCAAACCCTGAACAAGGTAGCCGGCACGGATGTCAATGTCTTGCTTCTCGGGGAGAATGGCACGGGCAAGGAAGTGGTGGCCCGGGCGCTTCACCGGCGTTCCCAACGCGCGCAGCAGGTATTTATGCATGTGGATTTGGGGTCTGTTCCGCAAACCCTTTTCGAGTCGGAACTATTTGGTCATGTCAAAGGGGCCTTCACCGATGCCCGAGAAGACCGAAAGGGACGTTTTGAGATGGCCCACCAGGGCACCCTTTTTTTGGATGAGATCGGCAATCTTTCTCTGCCATTGCAGAGCAAGTTGCTCACGGCCATTCAAAGCCGCGAGATCCGACGGGTGGGTGCCGGCGAGTCGGTGCGGGTGGATGTGCGCCTGATTTGTGCCACCAACCGGCCGCTGAAACAGATGGTTGGCGAAGGGCGTTTTCGGGAAGACTTGCTTTACCGCATCAACACCGTTGAACTATCCCTTCCGCCATTAAGAGAGCGCACTGAGGACATTGCCCGGCTGAGCGAACATTTTTTGGAACCGTTTCGCCGCAAGTATCGCAAACCCAACCTCAAGCTTTCTCCTGCGGCTTTGCAAAAGCTTGAGCGGTACCAGTGGCCGGGAAATATTCGTGAATTGCAGCACATCCTTGAAAGAACGGTGATCATGGGTGAAAATAAAGAGATTCGGCCCAAAGATATCAAGCTGGAAGCCCCTGGTGGCGAACCGGTGAGTGCTTCCAGCCTCAATTTGGAGGAGATCGAAAAAAATACCATCATCAAGGCCCTTCGAAAACACCATTATAACCTTTCAGCAGCGGCCAGGGAACTGGGCCTGGGCCGGACCACCCTCTACCGCAAAATGAACAAGCATGAACTCTAAAGCCCATCCCTGGAACATCATTTGGCGCATTGCCCTGCTTTTGGCCGATATGCTATTTTTTGCCTATGCCCTCCATCAACATCAGTGGTATGTTTCGACCGCAGTAAGTGGCCTGCTCATTCCTTTGCTGAGCATTGGACTGGTATATGCCGTGAATCGGCATCGACGGGAATTGCGCGATTTTCTGCTTTCCATCCAGCAGCAGGATTACCAGGCTTATTATAAAGCGCAATCCGGCGAGCCCACCGGCCGGTCCGACCTGGATGATGCCTTTCACCTTATCGTTCGGGAACTGCAAAATGTGCGCATTGACAAGGAAGCCCATTACCACCACCTTCGCGGGGTGGTAGAGCACCTTGAAACCGGCATCATCTCCTATAAAGCCGACGGCAGCATCCACCTGATCAATCAGTCGGTTTGCCGGATGCTTAACATTCCCCAATTGGCCCGTTTTGATGAGCTGGAGAATTATCATCCCCATTTATACAGGCATTTAACAGGCCTGAAATCCGGCGAGCGAAAGGCCGTTCATCTTTCCCTGGCCGATCAGACGCTGAACCTGGCCCTTCGAAGCAGCTCCTTTAAACTTCAAAACCACCATTTTCATTTGGTTTCCCTGCAGGATATCCGCTCCGAGCTGGAAGCCCGTGAAGTGGAATCGTGGCAGATGCTGATCCGTACGCTTCGCCACGAAATTATGAATTCCGCTACCCCCATCTCTTCCCTTACCCAGGCAGCCAGGGATTCACTGGAAGAGATGCTTCGCCATCGTGACCAGCTTCCCTCCAGGTGGGATCAGGAGATGGACGATCTGCACCTGAGCCTGCAAACCATCCATACCCGAACCCAGGGGCTGTTGCGTTTTGTTCACCATTACCGTAAAATCACTTCTTTACCCGAACCCCAATTTGAAGCCGTTGACCTGCGTGAACTGGCTAACCACGTGCTTCACCTGTTGAGCCACCAAATCCGCCAGCAAAAGATTCACCTGCAACGCAAAATGTCCCCGCAAACCCCAACAGTATATGCCGATTTCGACCAGATCCAGCAAGTGGTCATCAACATCCTGCTCAATGCCATCGATGCCGTATCCAACTGCCAGCATCCCAGCTTATCGCTTCACCTGGATCTCAACCAGCAAAAGCGCCCCTGCCTGCGGGTGACCGATAACGGCCCCGGCATGGATGCCGAGACCCAACAGAAAATCTTCGTTCCTTTTTATACCACCAGGGAAAACGGCTCCGGCATCGGCCTGAGCCTGGCCCGCCAGATCATGAAAAAACACCAGGGGGAAATACGGGTTCACTCATCCCCGGGGAAAGGAACCAGCATTGACTTGATTTTTCAGCCTGCCTGAATGGTTGCAGTACCTGAGAATTAAACCACTGGTGGCATTTGATAAGGTTTTGTTTTTTCAATACCTGGCCGGGCAAATCCTGGTAGATGCAACCTAAAAGCTTCAGGACATTTGATAAGGTTTTGTTTTTTCAATACCTGGCCGGGCAAATCCTGGCAGATGCAACCTAAAGGCTTCAGGACATTTGATAAGGTTTTGTTTTTTCAATACCTGACCCGGCAAATCCTGGTAGATGCAACCTAAAGGCTTCAGGACATTTGATAAGGTTTTGTTTTTTCAATACCTGGCCGGGCAAATCCTGGCAGATGCAGTCTAAAGCTTTTAGGGCATTTGATAGGGCTTTAATTTTCTATCGTTGGCCGGGCGAGTTATGGCGGCTGCAGCTTTCAACCCGGGCAATGGGAAGGCGCATTTGGAGAAATGGCTGGAGCGATCACCTGTTCAATTCTACGGGTCTATGGGACAATAAATTATCGGGCAAAAGGTTTCATCTATAGATGGGATTGTTGCAAAGCATTTCACTTTGGCGCAATACAATTCCTATATTTGATACCAAAAATTATGGCATTGGAAATAGGTGACCAGGATCTGAGCCGTTTTATACTGATCGGGGACCGGGTTTTGATCAAGCCCAAAGATCCCCAGAGCAAGACCAAGTCGGGTTTATATTTGCCCCCCAGTGTTCAGGAAAAGGAGAAGACCCACAGTGGGTATGTTTTAAAGGTGGGGCCGGGTTATCCCATACCGGCTGTATCTGAAGAGGATGAACCGTGGAAGGAGCAGCGCAATGAAGTCAAATATGTGCCCCTTCAGCCTCAGGAGGGGGATCTGGCCGTATACCTTCAATCGGGAGGCCATGAGATCATTTTCAATAACGAGCGTTATGTCGTTGTCTCGCACAATTCCATCCTGCTATTGATTCGCGATGAGGGCCTGTTTGAATAAAACCCGAACCCCTTTATTGGAAGGGTATGGGTACGGCCCATCCAAATAAAACCAGGGCTGAATGACCTGTCTGGGCGTTATTGCTTCAGCTCATTCAGCCCTGGTTTCCATTCAGTTTTTTGGGATAAAGCACTACCGGGGATGGATGTTTTGATCGGATAAAAAACGCTACTTTATCCGGGATCCATGCTTTATCTGGGATCCATGCTGCGGTTCAAACCCCGGCCACCCCGGCGTGGTCCGTGCATTCCGGGCCGACGGTTGTGGTGGCGGTACATCCGGGCATCATAGAAGGCCCTTTGTTCTTCGTTGAGGATCTGCCGAACTTCCTGGCGGTGTTCAGCCCGGGCCTTATGCATTTCGATGCGGATTTGCCCCATCTCTTCAATCATTCCGTTGATGGCCTTCATCTCGGGGTCATCTTTTGTTTCCAGGGTCCGCAACCGGGCTTGTTTTTCATCCAGCTGGTTGCGAAAATCGGTCATCTCTTTCATATGCTCAACCCGCAGATCCTGGAGCTGATTTTCCTGTTCCTCGGTCAAATCAGGGATCATCTCGTACATGCGCTCATGCACGGGCATTCTCGGGTTTCTCATTCCCCTGTCCATCTTACCCTGGCCGCGTTGTGCCAGAGCAGTCGATGCGCTTACCGTCAATATGGCAAGGATAAGCATGGCTGTAAGTTTGGTTATCTTTTTCATGGCTTTGGATTTTAAAGGTTTAACTGATTTTTGTTTTATTAATTATTGTTGTGTTATTGGTTATTTTTTATTTAATTTTTTGGCCTTATGGAACCTGCATGGAATAATCATGTCCTTATTGTGAAGGTTACTGGATGCAGGTTTCCTACAAATGAGATTCAATTAACACTCTGTATTTCAGAATAATAATAGTGTATAATTCGATGGTCTCGGTAACCTCTGCCATGGAACCCCCATGCTTTATTCATGTCCTTGTTGTATAGATTACTGTATGGGGGTTTCATGGTTATTGCCGGTTCATATGGCCTCGTCCGGGTCGGTTGCTATGATGCTGGGGCGTTGCCGGTGATCCGGGACGGCCATGATGGGACATTTCCATCATCATTTCGTTGAGGGCCTTCCTTTGTTCCGGGCGGCATATGGAGCGCAGCTGATTGAAATGGGCAATGGTGTTCTGCTTCAACCGGGTATGCAGGTGTCCGATTTCGTTGGCCAACTGCTCCAGCTTTTTTTCGTCGGGGTTATCCAGGGTCAGCTCCTGCATCATGCTATCCCGTTTGCTTTCCAGCTTCAGGGCGATTTCACGTTGTTTATTGCGTGTGCTGGCCATCAGATCCTGGTATTGCCGGTATTGCCCGTCGTCGAGTTCCAGTTTTTCGCGAACGTAGCGGTGGAATCGGCCCCTCATATCGGGGGCATCTTTTGGTTCGCGGTTTCTGAATGAACGCTCTCCCGACATACGGCCCGGGCGTCTGCGGTTGCTACCGGCTCTTCTTTCACCCGGCTGTGTCGCCTCTCGGTCAGGAGCCATATTACCCGGGCGGTTTTCCCGGTCAAATCCCGGATCGCTCATCTCTTCCGTTGCCGTGCCCGGTCCATAGGCCGGTTGCTGGTTGGCCTGGTAATTCTGGTATATGATGGTTCCCAGGGCTGCCAGGTTGATGGCGAAAAGCAAAATCAATGCCCCGATCATCAGTTGTTTCTTGGTCAGTTTATTCATAGCGGTTTGTTTTTTGGGATGGGTCGGAAACAGCGGCTGAATCCACTGCAAAATACTCCTGTTCAATGGGTTCCAGTTTTAACCCGTTCCAATATTGATCTTCTGCATAAGCTTCTATATAATCCGGCGATTGGGTTTGGGCTGCCACAGTGGAGGTATTTCCCAAACCTTTGCCCAACTGGATGCCAATGAAAATGCCCAGGCCCAGCACCACAAAGAACAAGGCGGGTTGCAGGAGCATCCTGAAAGTGCGGGCCCGGCGAAGGGCATGCTGGCTATATCTTTCAGCCTGCCGCTCCATTTTGGCCTGCAGCCGTGTATAGTAAAAGGGCTGGTAAGAGATCCGGTCTTCCCTGGCCTGGTTCCAGGAAGCCGCCATCTCCTGATACATTTCCCGGCAATCCGGGCATCCCTGCAGATGCTTTTGCACACGCTCCTGTTCATCGCGGGAAAGCTCCCCGTCCATATAATCGATCAGCCTGGTATGTATTTCCTTGCATTTCATCGTGATTGTGTTTTTCTGTTTTTTTGACACCCAAACGGTTGGTTTATTACACCGGTATAAGATTTTTTTATGCCTTTTTGATGTTTTCCGCCAATTTCTTCTGCAATTTCTTTTTGGCCCGGTTGATCAGCACACCGGTTTCTGAAACGGAGATGTCCATGATCTCAGCCACCTGTTTATAAGGCAGATCTTCAAGTTTGTTCAGGGTCAAAGCCACCCGTTGTTTTTTGGGAAGGCTCTCCAAAGCCTGATAGACGCGGTTGTTGTTTTCTTTCCGTTCCATTTGTTCCTGGGCTTCTTCTCCGTTGTCGGCCGCCCGCTCAACCGGAGAAGAACCGGAGTGGTCAAAGAGCACGTCCAGACTGCTGAAAATGTTTCGCCTTTTTTTATCGCGGATGAAATTCAGCGAATGGTTCACCGCTATGCGATACAACCAAGTAGAAATCCTCGATGTGCCACGGAACCGGTCGATGGAATGGTAGGCCTTGATGAACACATCCTGGCTTAAATCCAGGGCATCATCCCGATTGTGAACAAAACGGTTGCACACATTGACCACCATTTGCTGGTACTGATCCACCAGTTCGCGAAAGGCCGATTCATCGCCTTGCCTGATGCCCTCGATGATCTGTTGCTCTGTCATGTAATACCGATCCGTATTGATTAAATTGCCTTGTTTGAAGGATGGGTTTTAGGAAACCCCATCCTCATGATTCAAATTCAATCCCTGGCAGGTAGCTGTTTGGCTTTTTTGAGACCTGTGCGACCTTTCAGGAACCTGTTGAAACCTGAAAACCGGCTTAAACTTATGACCCCTGCATGAACTTATGGGGCCGTCCTTGGCTTTTTAGCGGTTTGTTTAACTTTCTGTTACCAGCCTATGGTTTTGAGAACACGATTAACAGGCTCGTCATGAACCATCTGCTTTCATTGTGACACCAAGATACCCCTTTGTATTACAATATACATCAATTTTGTTCAATTTTTCTGTGTCATTTCTTTAATCTGTTAAAATTCAGGTTGTTGTATTTTGTGGCAGGATCCCAATGTCCCTCTGGTTTGATTGGGTGACACCGTCCTTAACTCCTGCTTACCCCTATACATGCTGTTATGATTAAGGCACGCTGGGTTCATTGTTGATTTGTAACGGTTCATTTCCAAATGAAACCCGCATGCAAGGACTTACCCAACAAGGACATGGATATACATGCGGGTTCCATGGCAGAGGGAAGCAATCTTGCAATGTTGGAAGCAAAATTATATTGAAATACAGAACGTTAATTCAACTTTATACGAATGAAACCTGCATGCAGTAACCTACACAACAAGGACGTGATTAAACATGCGGGTTCCATGGCAGAGGGAAGCAAATCATGCAATGTTGGAAGCAAAATTATATTGAAATACAGAACGTTAATTAAACTTTATACGAGTAAATCAATCCTGAAGATAAAATGTGGCTGGCATACAAAAAGCGCACAGAATTTTTATCCCTTTTGAGAGTTTATATATCTTTGAGCCTTATTTTTCAGTTTTGCCACAAATTTTGATTTAAAAAGATACGCCATGAACATAGAGGCCCGGATTGTTTCCAAAGTGCAGAAAGCGTTGCTTGAGTTGTATGATACCGATATGGCTTCGGAAAAGATACAGGTTCAACGCACCCGGAAAGACTTCACCGGTGATTTTACCGTAGTGGTTTTTCCTTTTCTGGGATTTACCAAGCGTCCGCCGGAACAAACCGGCGAAGAGATCGGTCAGTTTTTGAAGGAGAAAGTTGATGAGATATCGGATTTCAATGTCATTAAGGGTTTTTTGAACCTGATCATCGGCAACGATTTTTGGTTGCGCTTTCTCAACAGCATGCATCAACGCGGGCACATTTATGATTTTGCCCTTGAATCGGGGCAGGGGAAAATTGTGGTGGAATATTCATCGCCCAACACCAACAAGCCGTTGCATTTGGGCCATATACGTAACAACCTGCTGGGATTTTCCATTTCCCGGATACTGGAAGCCACCGGCCATGAGGTTAAGAAGGTGAATCTGGTCAATGACCGGGGCATTCACATTTGCAAGTCGATGTTGGCCTGGCAGAAGTGGGGGCAGGGCGAGACCCCTGAATCCAAAGGGGTCAAAGGCGACCACCTGGTGGGCGATTATTATGTGCTTTTTGATCAGGAGTATAAACGCCAGGTGGCTGAACTCACTGAAAAGGGGTATACCCGGGAAGAGGCTGAAAAGGAAGCCCCGCTGATGAAGGAGGCCCGCCAGATGCTTCACCGCTGGGAACAGGATGATGCGCAAACCGTTGAATTGTGGAAAAAAATGAACGGTTGGGTCCTGGAAGGTTTTGAACAGACCTACCAGGCCCTGGGCATTGATTTTGACCGGGTGTACTATGAATCGCAGGTTTATAAGCTGGGCAAGGAACAGGTTCAGAAAGGCCTGGAGGCCGGCGCCTTCTTCACCGGTAAAGACGGTTCGGTCTGGGCCGATATGGCGGATGAGGCCCTTGATCAGAAGCTTCTCCTGCGAAGCGACGGCACATCTGTCTATATTACCCAGGATATCGGCACGGCCATTCAGCGTTACCAGGAATTCGACTTTGATCAGCACATCTATGTGGTGGGCAACGAACAAAAATACCATTTCCAGGTGCTGAAAATCCTGTTGGGCAAACTGGGCTATGAATGGGCGGAAAACCTGCACCACCTGGCCTACGGAATGGTGGAACTGCCTGAAGGCAAAATGAAATCGCGGGAAGGCACCGTGGTCGACGCCGATGACCTGATCGATGAGATGCTGCAAACAGCTGAGACCATGACCCGGGAATCGGGGAAAGTGGGCGATTTTTCCGACGCCGAAAAAAACAGGATATACCACTCCATTGGCCTGGGAGCCCTTAAATATTTCATTCTTAAGGTCGATCCCAAGAAGAACATGACCTTTGATCCCAAAGAATCGGTGGATTTTAACGGCAATACCGGCCCGTTCATTCAGTACAGTTACGCACGGATCAATTCACTGATTCAAAAGGCCGGTGAACGCAACATCAGCGTTCCGGAGCAGGTAAAGGCTTCAACGCCGATCAACGACAAGGAAATTCAGCTGATTAAACTGATCCATCAGTTCCCTTCTTTCATACAAGATGCTGCCAGCGAGATGAATCCGGCTGTTATTGCCAATTTCGTTTATGAGTTGGCCCGGGAGTTCAACCAGTTTTACCATGAATATTCGGTGTTAAGTGCTGAGGATGAGCAGCTGGTTCAATTGCGAATGGTTCTGTCTATACAAGTATCAAGGGTTATTCGCGAGGCAATGTGGCTTTTGGGCATCGATTTGCCTGAGCGCATGTAAAGGCTATAGTTTATGGAGAAGGCTATAATTTATGGAGAAGGGATTATTTTTGGAGGAGGTATCATTCATGGAGAAGGTAGTATCCATGAAGGGGTTAAAATTACTGTTTTATGAGCATTCAACTGACCCAGGTTCCCCAGGACCTGCATATTCATACCATATATTCCCAGTATGACAGCGCAGTGGTGGATGAACAAACCCCTGAACTGATCGCCCGGGTTCACCATGCACGTATTCTGGGCATCAGCGATCATTTTGAGCATTTCACCGACCGCTTTGATGAATACAAAAAGCGCCTGCAACAATTAAACCTCCATGCCGGAACGGAAGTGGACGGGGCGGCGTATGTGGGGGAAGCCATTCAGCTTGACTTTGAATATTACATTTACCATTGCCGCAATCAGCGATCAGAATACGATGCCATTGACAAGTTGCTGGCCACCGGCAAACCGGTGATCATTGCCCATCCCATGGCCCTGGACACGGACCTGGGTAAGATTCCCCCGGAATGTTACATAGAGCTCAACAACCGTTACATTTGGCGGGACGACTGGAAGCGGAAGATTGGCCCTTATGCACAGAGTTTCCGTTTCCTGATCGGTTCCGATGCCCACCAGCCCCTGTGGCTGAACCAGAATGTGGCCCGGTATGTGGCTTCGCAACTGGGTATAGAAGAAACCCTTCTTTTTGAGGGTTGATAGGAGCTTTTATTTTTCAAATGGACCTTCCGCCATTCATTCCTTTGCCTTGCGAAAAGGTTGACCGGGAAGGCAATATGTCTTATCTTTAAAAGGTGTAAGTTAAAATGGTATGCTATGAAAGCAATGGTATTAAAGGGCATCTATGATCTGGCCCATGAAGAAGAGCCTTTGGAGATGGTTGACTGGCCGGTTCCCGACCCCCTGGAAGGCGAGATTCTTATCCGCGTTACGCGGTGCGGGGTTTGCCACACCGAGTTGGATGAGATAGAAGGGCGGACGCCGCCACCGAAATATCCTATTGTACCGGGGCATGAGGTGGTAGGGTATGTAGCCGGTCGGGGGCGCCATGCGGATCTTTTTCAGGAGGGCGACCGCCTCGGGGTAGCCTGGATCTATTCAGCCTGCGGAAGGTGCAAGCAATGCCTCAGCGGCAATGAGAATCTCTGCAGCCGGTTTAGGGCCACCGGCCGCGACCGGCACGGCGGATATGCCGAATATATGGTCGTTCCCCAGGAATTTGCCTATGCCGTCCCCGATGCCTTTGCGGATGCCCAGGCCGCTCCCCTTCTATGCGCCGGCGGGGTGGGTTACCGTTCGCTCCGGCTGGCCCGCCTGGAGGATGGCCGACACCTGGGTCTGACAGGCTTTGGAGCTTCCGGCCACCTGGTCCTGCAAATGGCCCGGTACCTTTATCCCCATTCTAAAATACATGTCTTTGCCCGCAATTCCGACGAGCGGAAATTTGCCCGTGAACTGGGCGCCGTTTGGGCCGGAAATACCACCGATCAGCCTCCCCGCAAGATGGACGCCATCATCGATACTACCCCGGTGTGGAAACCCGTGGTGGAAGCCCTGCGCCAGCTTAATCCCGCCGGACGGCTGGTGATCAATGCCATCCGGAAAGAAAATATAGATGTCGACTACCTGCAAAACATCGATTATACCCATCATATGTGGCTGGAAAAGGAGATCAAATCCGTGGCGAATGTAACCCGTAAGGACGTCAGCGAGCTGCTTGATCTGGCAGCCAAAATCCCACTCAAACCCGATTATCAGGAGTATCCCCTTGATCAGGCCAACCAGGCCCTGATGGAAATCAAAGGCAGCAAAATAAGGGGAGCCAAAGTGCTGCGGATGGATTAAAGCCCTGAGTTCTTCCGCTGATTTTATTGGGCCTGCCCGGCGCATTGGCCCTGATCAGCGCAGCTTTCCGCGGCCAGCCAACCCGTAGAGAAGGCTATCTGCAGATTATAACCGCCGGTATCCCCGTGCAAGTCAATCACCTCGCCGGCAAAATACAAATTGGAAACGAGTTTGGATTCCAGGGTCCTGGAATGAATTTCATCGGTGGGGATCCCCCCGGCGGTGATGATGGCTTCTTTAAAGGAACGGGGGCCCTTAATGGTGTAGGTGAGGCCTTTCAGCAATTTTTTGAGTTGCCGGCGCTCCCGGGCAGTAATTTGATGGGCCGGTTTTTTGGGATCAATCCCGGTTTGCTCGACAAAAACCGGGATCAGATCAGCAGGCATCCATTTTCTGAACAGATTCACCGTTTGTTTTTTACTGAATTGCTCCAGGTCCCGTAAAAGTCGGTTGTCAAGTTTTTTCTCGTCCAGGGCCGGCTTCAGGTCGAGGCTGACCCGAACGTTTTTGCCCAGGCGCAGCTCATCAACGACAAAACCGCTCAGGGTTAGGATGATGGAACCGGAAAGGCCGTAGTCTGTAAAGAACAACTCCCCGAATGCTTCCTGCTGCTTTTTGCCGTCGGACCAGACCGAGGCTGTAACATTCTTCAAAACCAGGTCAACGGCAGAGCGGGGAATGGCTTCGCGGGTCTCGAGCGGGACCAGGGCCTGGCGGGCGGGGGTGATGCGATGGCCCACCGAACGGGCCAGCTCATAGCCTTCGCCGGTGGAACCGGTAGCCGGGTAGGATTGCCCACCGGAGCTCAGGATAACATGATTAGCCTGTATATTTTCCTTTTGTCCTTTCCTGCTGATTTGAACGCCCGTAACCTGGTTTTCGCGGGTGAGCAGCGCATCGACACGGGCTCCGTATAAAATGGTGACCGGGAGCTGTTGTAGCTTCCTCATAAAAGCTTGGACAATATCGGATGCTTTGCCGTTGGTTGGAAAAACCCGGCCACCCCGTTCCTCGGTGGTTGAAACCCCCAGGTCCGAAAGCATTTGAATGATCTGGCGGGAAAAGAAGCGATGAAAAGCGTGCTTTAAAAAGCGCGGACGGGGATGGATATGTTTGTAAAACTCGCTGGCAGAGGCTGTATTGGTGATGTTGCACCTGCCTTTGCCCGTAATGGCAAGCTTGACCCCCGGTTTGTTGTTTTTCTCAACCAGTGCCACGGAACAGCCCAACTCGCCGGCCCTTATTGCTGCCACGAGTCCAGAGGCACCTGCCCCGATGATCACCACATCATATCGATCCATACGCTGCCTTTGTTGCGATGGACCAAAAATAATAAATCGCCCTGAAAAAGCAGGGCCTTATGTTCTTGTCTCCTTCTGCCCACAGGCAGCATCTGGTAAAGGCTGCTGCCCATGTTGATAAAGAAAACATGAAAGCTTCAGTGACTTTCTTTAGAATATTTTTACCTTTAAATCCCTGTTGGATATAAATAGTGATGTATTATGCACCTGAAGCAGATGTTTTATTTGTTGACAGTCGCGTTTTTATTGATTCAGATGAGTTGTAATGGCCAAAAACAGTCTGCTAAAGCAAATGATAGCACCAAAGAGGTATCCATTCCTTGTTCACCCTATTATTCAGATGATCAATATTTCCGCGCCAGTCGATCGGGAGAAAGCTCCAAATTAATGATGGCCAAAAAACAAGCCCTTTTAAATGCCAAAACTACCCTTGCCGGCAGCATTAAATCAAGAATTCAAAGCGTTACAAAGCATTACAGCAATAAAAAGACTTTTAAATCAAAAAAAGCAAGGGTGAAATTTTCCCGGGAAATCGAGAAGCTAACCCGGAAAGTGGTGGATAAGAAGTTGCGAAACGTGGATATAGTCTGTAACAAAGTCATTAAAAAGGAGGAACAGGATTTATATCAGTATTTTGTGGCAATAGAGATGCCCGCCAGTGAAGTGGTGAAAGGAATCCATAAACAACTCACCAGTCAGCAAAAATCCCACCCGGAGTATGACAAAAAACAATTTCAAAAGGTCTACAATAAAGAGTTAAAGAAGCTGGATCAAAAACATAAAAATGCCGGCGACCAATAAGTACGCCCGGATGTATATTTACTGATGTTGTGTATCCTTTTAATCAGTGAATGAATTAGCCTTTCGCCTTGTTTCTTATCATAAAATTCTTGTATTTTACCCGGCGTTGATCAGGAGATATACGGTAAATCCAGTTGATAATGTTTTTGTAGTTTACCTTTTTCATAAAAGGTATCTCTTTTTTGGTAAATACAAATACCAGGTGGTTGGTTTCTTTGTCCTTTCGGGTTGTTACCTCATACTCCAGCATCTCATCTTTGGGAAAAGAAATGGTGGTATCGGCCGGGAAAAATGATTTTTTTTCGTATTGATTGGGGAAAATCTGGGTGCTTTTTTGTTTGCCTTCAAAAAGAAAAATCCGAAGATAACCGGGGTTATTTGATGTAACGGTGAAGTTTAGCTTTTCACCTTCTCTATAGACTGAATGAATGTTATCCACCTTGATTTCAAAGGCAGGGTCCTGTTCCCGGTCATACTTGATTACTGTGGCATTGATGGTAACTTCAATATAGAGGTTATTGAACTGATCTACATCTTTTTTGGTATGGGTAATTTCATAATCAATCACGTGGCCGCTGATGGCAACGGTAGCAATTGAATTGAAGGTTTTTTGAATATCTGAATTTTGGGCCTTCACCCGCTTCACGTTGGTTTCAGTTATTTTTTCTGACACCCCGGCTTTACGTAAGGCTTTGATTTTTGCTGCCCTTAAGGCTTTTTGCCTGGCTTCTTCCGGTGTAATGTTTTTGATAATGGCTTTTCCCGTTACCTGTTTGACGGTTACTTTTTCTTTGGCCTGAAGAAAGGTCAAGCTTCCACATCCCATCCATATCAATAACAAGGAGATTATAATGTGCCTCATGTATTCTGTTTTTATTTGAAAAGCAGGTTATTCTTTATTGTACCAAAATAAAATTTTTAACCAATTTTTACAAAAACCTTCAAAGCTTTGAAGAATTGATACCTTTTGTTACTTAGTATGTATAAAACTCATGGAATAAAATTTTATCACGATGATACGAATATATACTGTTTGTTGGGTATTTTGTTTCATTTTATTAGTGAATTCCCTTCATGCCCATGAAGATTCACGGAAAAAGCGAAGCCAAACATTTTGACATGCAACCTGATTTTGAACGGGGTTTGCCGCCAAATCTATTTGCAGACTTAAAATTTGAAGATGTCAACAACAATGGCATAGTGGAGGCTGAGGAATCAGTCAAATTGCATGTAACCATAAAAAATAAGGGAAAAGGACCAGCCCAGGGGTTGACTGTTTATGTAAAAGATTCTGTTAATGATCCTGAATTCCGGATTAAGGATAAAAAAGAGATTGCCATGATCCGGGCGGGCCAATCTAAACATATTACCATTCCTATAGAGGCGGGTTTTGATGTTTCTACGGCAAGGCATAAGCTCAAAATCAGTGTTACTGAGCATTATGGCCATGATATGGATCCGGCTTACCTCATCTTGAATTCACTTGAATACCAGCGGCCCAAACTGGTTTTATCGGGCATGGAAATTGTTCGATCAGGGGGGAAGGAACGGCAGCCATTAAGAGGGATGGACAGTTGCAGGCAGGTGAAATGGTCAAGGCAAAGCAGGTCGTACAAAATGTGGGGCAAAATGTAGCCAAAAACACAAGATATTGGGTCAACTCCCAGATTGAAAACATCTATGTGGAACAAGGATCATGAAAGCATGGCGATATTGGCATTGGTGAGGTAAAAAAATTTTGGATTACAATTAGTCCAAATAAAAGGGTAGAAACCCGTGGTGAACTACCTGTTTATTTGACGCTAAATACAACACAAGATATAGGCACGCTCGACAACAAACAACTTCCTCTTGCACTGGATGCGCAGCCTCCTGAGACCAATATCAAACAGGTTCAGGCTGATGTCAAAAAGCTCCAAAAGGAGGTGGCCCGTTTTGAGTATGAATCATATAAATTCAAGGCCAATGTGGACAATGTGATGGACATCCGAACTGTGCCGCCTGCTGATATAAAGCGGAATAAATCGGTAGGCGTTGTTATTGGCATAGAAGAGTATGAATCCCAGCCATCGGCTCCATATGCAGACAATGACGCTGAAGTGATGAAGGAAATCCTCCGGGAACTCCTGTTGTTGCGACAGGTGAAATATATGATATAACGGCTACTTCCGTTGTATGTGGAGGTGATGTGACTGAGAACGGAGGTGTTGAAATAACAGCCCGCGATGTATGCTGGAGCACTTCTTCCAATCCCACCACAAGCGATAATACCACGAACGATGGCAGTGGAACAGGCAGTTTTACCAGCGAACAGACCGGCTTAAGTGAAGGAACGACCTATTATGTGCGGGCCTATGCAACCAATAGAGAGGGGACGGCTTATGGGGAAGAGAGAAGTTTGCTTGCTACAGATCTTTCAACAATAGATCTCAACGACACTTTATACGTTTATCCTGAAGATAATGCTACTGATATTGAATGGGGAGG
Organism: uncultured Bacteroidota bacterium; assembly: GCA_913055635.1. Taxonomy (GTDB): domain Bacteria; phylum Bacteroidota; class Bacteroidia; order Bacteroidales; family UBA12077; genus JAGXLC01. Next base: position 20,354 of record CAJXLK010000021.1, on the reverse strand, counting down.
ATACGGAACAGAGATAACCGATGGAAATGGAGCAGATAGTGACACTGATGGAGAAGCCAATACATCTGCTATTGTGTCCCAATTGGGTTCTGATGGTCATGCTGCGTATGTGTGTGATACCCTTACAGCTTATGGATACAGTGATTGGTATTTACCAGCGAAAGATGAGTTAGATGCGCTGTATCAAAACAAAGATGCAATTGGCGGTTTTAGTTCGGACTACTATTGGAGTAGTACTGAGGGCGGCGCTGACCTCGCGTGGGACCAGTACTTCCTCGATGGTTACCAGGACGGCACCAGTAAGAGCTACAACGGGCGGGTCAGGTGCGTCCGCAGAGATTAACAATTTAACAATTTAGAAAAAAAGAACAGGCACGATAGTGCTGTTCTTTTTTTCTAAAAAATTTTATACTTTATGGCGTTATACTATAATTTACCAGTATATAAAGATGTGTACCAATTAATATTATTGTTGTATCGCTACACAAAGGAATTTCCGCGTGAGTATAAATATACAATCGGGCAGGATTTAAAAAGGGATTCATTAGTATTGGTGCGTGGTATTTACCGGATAAACAAAGCGGTTGATAAAAACCAGTATTTTAACCAGGTTTTAGACGATTTTGAATTAATAAAGTTTCAAATTCGCCTTTGTGGAGATTTAAAACTGTTTAGCAGGAAACAACAATCAGAATTAATTGCATTGAATGAAAACATAGGGAAGCAATTGAAAGGATGGGAGAATAAATTTAATAAAACGTAATAATGATATAAATAAAGCCAGAATCCGGTGTGTTACGACATACCGGAGCGAGCGTCTGATTTGTTAATCTCAACAGTACACAGCCTCCATTTTTTGTGTGGTTGTTATCAAAGATGGTTTACAGATGCCTGTAAATCACAAAAAAGTTACTGTTTTGACCCGGTTTTAGTTCAAACAACTATTGGAGTAGTACTGAGAACGACGCTAACAACGCGTGGAACCAGAACTTCAACAATGGTAACCAGAACAACTACAATAAGAACAACAACAAACGGGTCAGGTGCGTCCGCAGAGATTGCCAAATCAGCAAAAGGCAGAGGGAATTTCTCTCTGCCTTTTTAAAACAAAGTAATGTATGCAACGAAAATTATGGGAAGACGCAAAAATATCAGGCATATCTTTTACTGATTTATTTGAAGCGTATATGGAATGCAGATCAAATAAACGAAATACTACAAACGCGCTAAAATTTGAGATAGATTATGAGGCTGTAAATAGCAAACAAGATTCAATCAGCCCTTTGAAAAATTGACCTGGTAAATTCCTCCAAAATATCTCCCAGCCCCTTTGCGTTTTAACCTTTGACAGCAAACCGAATATTTGCTATCTTTATAAAAATACCAAAAGATATGAGCAAAAAGGATGAAAATAATGCCAATGAGCCCCTTTCTGACTATGGAGAGCCGGTTTCCTTTCAACAGGTCTGGAAGATGTTCCAGGAGACCGACAAAAAATTCAAGGAAACGGATAAGCTGTTAACCGAGAAATTCCGGGAAACCGATAAACAAATGAAGGCCACAGACCGCAAGATTGATAGGCTGGCTAAACTTTATGGCGGTATCTCAGACAACAACGGAGATGTGGCCGAAGAATTTTTTCGAAGGGGATTGGAGACGAAAACATCACTTTTTGGTATTCCTTACGACCAGGTTGGTAAATTTGAAAAAAGATATAAAAACCTTCAGGGCGAATATGATATTGTTCTTTACAATGGAGATACGATGATCATTGTTGAAGTGAAATACAAACTCCACCCGGATGATGTTACAGATTTTGCAAACCGCAAACTCCCTAATTTTAAGCCTTTATTTCCTGAATATGAAAATAAACAAGTCATTGGCGCCGTTGCAGGCATGAGCGTACCTACCGACAGCTACGAACTTGCTACTAAACACGGACTGCTGGTGCTCACCCAGTCCGGGGAAAACATTGCCGTGATGAACCCGGAAGGATTCAAGTTGAAGGAATTTTAACGGGTAATCTTTCCTTAACGTTTTATATTGAGCCGGTAATTTTTTTAATTCCTGATATAGGTGCTATATCAGAACCAATGGCCAGTAACATTTTTTTGCTGAGAGAAATGATAAACCTCGTTTCTGTGGATGATATGTAAATTTTTCAGGTTATTGACAAAATTTATATTGAATTTGTCAATGAAAAATAAAATTTTGCATGAAATTTATTGAAAGAGCGGTTCAAACGAATGTCATAAAAAAACTTAAACCGAGCAAAGTTGGAGTATTGATTGGTGCCCGAAGAACGGGAAAAGCTAGTCATTTTTGCTACACCCCTTTGGCTTCGACTTAACGTTTTCTGGTAAAGGGTGTTTGATACATGCAACATCAATTGCTTTTTTAGGTCGAACGGGCCGGATGTCCCTACTGCAAGAGAATGAAATTCCATGGAAACAGACTTTATGATGCAATTCCGCAATATGAGTATTTGTTTTTATCATTAAGACCTGGCATACAATTCCCCCAAAATACGCCTGGCCTATTCACGTTTTAACCTTTGACAGCAAACCGGATATTTGCTGTTTACAACAGCCCGTGATATATCATTTAGGATGAACGACATAATGGCTTAATGGTTCAGCCCAACACAATGTTTTTTGACGGTTGGTGTTATTGACCGGATTTTTTGCACTTTTGCGGTATAAAACATCACCCCATGAAAACCAAAAGAATCTTCAGCGGCCTTTATATTCTGGCGCTCTTGTCGCTAATTGCTTATATTGCGCATGATGCATTACAAATAGATCCTGGAGCTGCGCGTTATTTTTATTACCTGGCCATGGCCATCTTTGGGGCAGGTCTGATCCGGGTGGTATATCTGATCATCCGTTCGCGGAAGTAGCCTTAGGGTTTCTTCCACAAGGAATCGAGGAAAAAACGGCGGCTGTCGAAGAAATTGGCCTCCACGGCAAAGCCTGAGCGGCCGGCCAGCTCATCAACCATTGTCAGGTCGAATTTCTGGGATATTTCCATCGAGACGGGTTCGCCCATGTGGAAGTGGAAGGTTTGATCAAGATAACCAATCCGCACGGTTTGGGCCAGCTTGCTGATCAGAAAACTTCGGGTTTCTCCATTCAGGGGATTGTAAATGGGATAGTGGTAAAAGTTATCCAGGTTAAAGTCTGCATCGAGTTCTTTGTTGATCCGGTTTAAAAGATTCAGGTTGAAGCGGGCCGTGATGCCCGAATCATCATTGTAAGCCCTGAGGATGATGTGGGGGTCTTTCTTCAAATCGAAGCCGATCATCAGCTGGTCGCCCCGGTTCATCCGCTGATAAAGGCCTTTGAGGAAGTTCAGGCTGTCGTCAGGTTGAAAATTGCCGATGCTGGAGCCCAGAAACAATATCACCTTACGCCCGCCATCCTTTCGGTTCAGCTCATCGAGGCCATCAAAATAGTCGCCCGGATAGGGCTGCACCTGAACACCGGGCAGATCCCGGGAGAGTTCATAACTTAAGACATTCAATACATTGGGCGATATATCAATGGGCAAATAGGTGAAATCTGCTGAGTGGCCATGAAAATGACGCAGCAATAATTTGGTTTTCAACCCGTCACCCGCGCCCAATTCTACCAGGGAAAAGGGATTTCCCGCATCGCTGAAAGCTTTTAACAGCTTGTCCCGGTTTTGATGCAATATCTCAAATTCACAGTCGGTCAGGTAGTATTCACTCAGGCCCATGATTTCCTGGAATAGTTTATCTCCCTCGGTATCATAAAAATACTTGGATTCAAGGTATTTGGGCTCCGAGGATAATCCTTTTTTGACATCCCGCGCAAACTCGTCGCTCATGATTTTGATCTTTTTAATTCCTATAAATTTCCGCATATCAACCTTTAGCAAAAAGATCGTAATTTATGCGGGGTCCGATTCTGTTCAATATGTTTTGATTCACACAAACCTGCGTTTAAGGCAACCTTAAAAAAACGGACCGTAAGTTATGCGGGCTCTGTTTCTGACCTCTGTTTTAAACTCAAATTACCTGCGTGCATAGAGAAACCTTTAAACAAAGGATCATAAGATATGCGGGTTGTGTGGCGCTGATCAACAATAATCCATAGCCATCCCTAAGCTGATCGCTCTATGAACCTGTTTTATACCTTTGCATAGCGATTGACCAGCTTATCGGGATTCATATCGGGCCTGGTCAAATGATATGCCAAAGGGGTAACATTTATAGACTGCTAGAAAAAAGCCCGGCCCCTCCAAATTACAAAAAAAACTCCATATGGTTTAATTTTCCTGGCGATTCTCTGGCATTCGTCTTAAAGAAGTTTCTCAATCAGGCTTTTGCCGGTGGCAGTACAAAAGACGCCGCCAACGTGCCCTGGCCCGGCTTCACCGGAAAAAGAACTGCCGGCGCTTAAACGGGCTGTACCATTGGCAGGAAAATGTAACTTATCGGGCCTTTTGAGAGTAAAAGGTCGTATTGGCATGTTCAACCAAATCGATTCCTGTATTAAGGGATTTTCACAGATTTTTATAGTTTTGTATAGAACAATTCAACCAGCATGAGGAACACATTTCTCAAGATACGATTTCATTTTTTTGCGGCCTTTGGCATGATTCCCCGTGCCGAAAAGATCGAACAAAAAGAACAACAACTCCGCGAGGACTTCGACCGGCTGAATCAGATCCATCAATCCGACGATTTTGCCCGTTACCAGGAATTAAAGGAGTACCTGAAGACGGATGAATTCAAGCAAAAGAAGAAGCAGATCAATGCCCGCAAATACAAGGGAAGCGAAGCCCACCAGAAAGAAAAGCGCTTCAAGCAATTAAAGGGAAGCGAACCGCTCAAAACCTATTTGAAGGTCAAAGATTCGAAAGGGCTGGATCATTTTCAGCGAATGGAAAATTCGAGTGAACTGGCCAAGTATTATGAGCTCAAGGAGTTTTTTGGGTCGCAGGAGTTTGAAGAGTTCAAGAAATCGCTGAAGGAGAAACAGCAATCCAAACATCAATATTTTAAGGAGTACCTCGCGCGGTATAAGAAGCTTCAAAAAAAGTACGGCTGGTATTATCGGTTCCGGGATTCGAGCCAGTATGCCCGTTTTCTTGAGGTTCATGACAGCGATAAGTTGCGCCGCTTCAATGAGTTAGCCCGGGAAAGCGGGGCGAAGAAGAACCCTGAATACAAACAACTGAAGAAAGATCCTGACATTAGGTTTTATCAGAAATTCAGTCGTTCGGGTAAGCTTAAGAAGTTCAGGGAGCTTCAGGATTCGCAGGCGATAAAGGATCTGGAAGCGTTGGCCGGGGAGGTTCAGTCGGAAGATTTTCAACGCCTGCCCGAAGACATCGAGCAACTCAAGTTTAAAAACACCGAAGAATACCAGCGATATCAGGAATACAAGAAGCTGGAGAAAAACCGGGACGTCAAAAAAGCCCTGCGGTTTAAAGACAGCAAAAAGTACGGCTTGTACCAGCGGGCCCTTGATTCGGGTTTACCCGAGGAATACCAGGAATTGAAGAATTACCTGGAGAGTGAGGCGTTCAGGGAGACCCAAAAGTTCCTCAAACGCCGCAATAAGTTTAAATACAGCGATGAATACGCGCCGGTGGAAGAGTTTGAGCGCCTCGACAAATCGGACGCCATTCGGTGGTACTTTAAAAATGTGAACGACCCTCGATTTGATTTTCTTCGGGGTTGGGAGCGCAGTTTTGCGGATCATTTTGACCAGGGGGAGCTGGACCACGACAAATGGCTCACTTCCTATTACTGGGGGAAGGCGTTGTTGAACGACAGCTACGTGCAGGCCACCGACAAACATTTTTTTACCGACGGCACGAATGTGGAGCTTGAAAACGGCGAATGCCGGATTGTAACCCGCAAGGAGGAAGTCGAGGGCAAAGTATGGCATCCTGGGCTTGGTTTTTATCCCTCCAAATTTGCCTATACCTCAGGGCTGATCAATACCGGACAAAGCTTCAGGCAGAAATACGGGATTTTCAGGGCCAAGGCCCGGTTGAGCCATGTGAAGCATTTGCGCCATAGTTTCTGGCTGGTTCCGGAAAAGATCCTGCCCGAGATTGATGTGTTCCATTATCACCGCAAAAGTGCGCGGAAAATGGACGTGGCCTCTTATTCCGGCAATTATAAGGATCGCGGAAGTGTGAAGATCAAAAGATCGCGCATTGGTGGGTTGAATTTTTCGCGGCGTTATATGATCTACGAGGTTCACTGGCAGCCGAAAGCGATTGTCTGGAAGATCAACGGGGTCACCGTTCGCAGGCAAACGAAAGGGGTTCCCCAAGAGCCCATGTACATGATCCTGAATTCCGGGGTTGATGGCGATATCAATGAGGAAGCCCTGCCCAGCCAGATGCACCTGGACTGGGTGGAAGCCTACCGGGAAAAATAATACCCCGCTTAGCGGGGTACCACAAAAATAGACCCCGCTTAGCGGGGTACCACCAAAAATGACCCCGCTAAGCGGGGTCATTCCAAACGGGGTCATTCCTTCAGCATTTCGATTTTGGAGCCCAGTTTGCTGACCGTCTCACGGATGGGCTCGTTGGGTTTGATGTAGTTGTATTCGCCCCAAAAGGAGGGATCATAATCCCGGATCTGTTCAATGAATACCTGGTGCGGCTTGAAGATATCCCCCCGCTCAAATTTCGAGACATCCGAGGTGTCCACATGGCTGACAAACATGTCGAAGGTGACCTGAAAATCCTCGGCAAAGAGTTGGTTCTTTTTCCTGACCTTGAAATGCAGATCCCCGCGGATCTGGTTCAGGAAATATTTCCCCTGGATGCGCCGGTAGCTGACATGATAGTTTACGCTCTGCGGGTTCACATTGATGTCCCATTTTTTCTTGATGATCAGTGAGCTGGCAATCTTATTGAGGTTTTCGCGGTTCAGGTGAAATTCGGCACTCACCAGGGCCAGGGTTTTCACGTCAATGTATAGTTTACCGGTGTACAGCGGCATATCGGTTTCGCGGGCCGGGGAAAATTCGACCACATACGTGTTGTGGTTGTCAAAATGGCTGATGTTGGCCACTTCATACTGATAATTCTGGATGGTGTGGGGATTAAAAAAGGAGAGGCGTTCGTGGGCAATATCGAGCAGGAGCACCGCTTCCAGGCCGGCCTTCAGTTTGAGGGTGATGCTGTCTTTTTGGTTGACATCCCAACTTTTACGGCTTTTGAGAATTTTGATCCGCGGAGCCTGAAACAGCTTGTCGTAGGGTTTGTACATATTCACCACTGCCTCTGAAACCGAAGTATATTGATCTTTTCGCTGAACGGTTTCCCGGTAAAAACCTGTGGCGATGATGGGGCTGTAAAAGTAATTTTCGCGGATGCGCTGCATCGCCTGGTTCATGATCATGCTGGCATCCGAGGTGCGCACGATCACTTCCTGAATGCTGTATAGTTTTTTATCCAGTTTTATGACCGAACTGCCGTGAAATTTCTTGATGGGCAGCATTTTGTTCTCATACCCCATGTAGGAGACGACCAGGGTATCCTGAAGGTGGGTCCGGTTCAGTTTGAGGATGAACTCCCCGTCCACATTGCTGATTGTACCCATGCTCTTGTTGTAAAGGCCAATATTGGCGTAGGGAAGGACTTCGCCAGTCTCTCGGTCCGTGATCCTGCCCTTCAGGGTGATGTGGCGGGGCGATTCTCCACCTCGATCCTTGCGCGAAGGGCTTTGATCTCTCTTGTGGATGACAATATGCTGATCTATCACCTGATAGGCCAGGGTGGTGTCGCGCAGCAGCGAATCCAGGCAGGATCTCAGGGAGAGCCTATCCGCAGTGAGTGATACGGGCTCCTCCTCGTTCAGAATATCGGAGTCGTAGGAAAACTGGTAGCCCGTGGCGTTGTTGATCTTTATCAGAGCTTTGTAAAGGGGAAGGCGCTCAATGGTAAGGTCCAAAGGCTGTTCAAGCACCTTCTCCTGCGCCCTCATCGAATCAGGCCGGAACAGGAGAACGAGGAGCAGAACAAAGCATAGCCACTTTATGGTCCGGAAAAATTTCATACAACTGTTTTCTGCGGAAGCAGGCCGGATGGCCTCCGATTAATTCCCCGATTTAAGCACATAATCGTTTTTGCCGCTTTTTTCCACTTCCAGGTTGAAGGTCGTAGCAATAACCGTCAAAACCGTATCAATGGGTTCATTGGTGAAACTGGTGGTGATCCGGTTTTGTTTAACCGATTCATCGGCTATTTCGATGTTCACGTTATAAGTGCGCATCAGGGTTTGGGTGACCGCCGATAGTTGTTGTCCCTTGAACCTTAAACGACCTGTAGCCCAGGATATATAGTTGTTGTCGGTGTTTTTTACCTTTTTAAGGGCCTTCGGCGTTAGAATGCCCTTGTAACCGGGTTGAATGACCAGGTATTGTTGGGGATGATTTTTTCTGGACATCCTTACTTTGCCAGACGCCACATAAACTTCCACTTTGCTTTCCGGAAAATGGGTGTTGACGTTGAATGATGTTCCAAGCACTTCAATGCGGGCATCCCGGGCGGAAATGACAAAAGGCTTTTCGGTATTTCTCTCGACTTCAAAGTAAACCTCTCCCTTGATGTTGATGCTTCGGGTGGTTTCGCGGAAAGCCTTGGGATAGTTGATTTTTGAGTCCTGGTTCAGCATGGCCAGAGAACCATCGGGGAGGGTGATCTGTTTCGGGCTTTTATGATCAGGGGATTTGACCGTTACCGTATGCATGGCCGTCTGGATATGCCGGTAGGTATAAAAACCACCGGCTCCCAGCCCGATCAGCAGCAGGGCCATTGCGGCATACCTGAGCACTTTCCGCGACATCAGCCGGAAAGTTGTGCTTTGATCCCTTTCTTCTTCCTGCTGTTCGGCCATGATCCGGCTTTTTAGGTTATCCCATGCCTGATCGACATCAACGGTAGGCTGGTCATGGCTGTTTTCAATTTTTTTCCAGTACATCTTGGTTTCCTCATATGATTTGCGATGGTTCGGGTTTTGGCTGATCCACTGCTCCACCTCCTTCTTTTCCCGTGGGGAAGCTTCCCCTGAGAGATATTTTGCCAGTTTGCTCCAGCTTGTCATGGTGTTGTTTTTTAAATCACTTTAAGGTATTCCTCCAGATTCTTGCGGAATATTTTCAAAGCTTTGCCCATATTGGCTTCAACGGTTTTCACCGAAATGGACATTTTTTCAGCTATTTCAGTGTATTTCATCCCCTGGTACCGGTTCAGCCTGAATATCTCCCGGGTTCGCCGGGGCAATTGTATAAGGGTGCGCTCAATCAGGCTGTTGAGTTCTTTGGCATTGAGTTCATCGACCGGTGTAAAAACCTTTTGAGGGTCACTCTTTTGAATGTATTGTGAATACTTGTCGGCCGTTTGGTCGGCTCTGAGCATCTTAAGGCATTTGTTGCGCGTGGCGGTATAAAGGTATGATTTGATGGATTCCCTGATGTTGAGTTCGCCCCGTTTGACCCAGATCGAGTAAAAAACATCCTGGACAGCTTCCTCGGAAAGGTCCAGATCTTTCAAATAGCGGTTGGCATAGAAGGTGAGGGCTTCATAATGCCCCTTAAAAAGCCGCTCAAAGCTCTGAATGTCGCCTTTTTTGATTTCCCGGATGATTTTTTTCTCGTCTGATTTCATTGTCCTCTCAAGCTTGTCGGATCCAAACAGGGAAAACCCCGGCGGAAACCGGGGGTTCCCTATTACAAAATTACTGTTTTTTTTCGGGTTTTTTGTACTGATCCTCCAGCTCTTTGATGTTGGAATAGAGAAAGATGTTCTTGGTGATCCACTTGGAACTGTCCTGACTCCATCTTTCTTCGACCATCTCCTTAACATCACCTTTGTCGTCGTAGGTGAACTGATTGCGGATGGCATTGTTCCATTCATTGGTGCGGAAGTCCCACCTTTGTTCAATCTCGTTGACCAGCAGGTCTTTATTGTAGTCCATCAGGTAACGGATGCCGTTGATCCACTTTTTCATGCTCTCATTCCAGGTTGAACGGCTCTCTTTGACTTTGTTGCCCCGGAAGTTATACTGCATGGAGTAGATACCCCGATTTTCCCAGCTTTCGTCAAAATCATTCCACGATTCTACGATGGCTTTGTCCGGAGGGCCAAATCCATCATCATACTCGAAAGAGTAACGTGTGTCATTGGTCCAGGTGTCGGTCGAGGGCGAATAAACCTTGATCAGCACCTCGCTTTCTTCCCCGTTGATGTTGTAGTCAATCAGGTAGCGGATGGTGCTGAACCATTGACCTACGGCCTGACGCCATTCATGGTAGAGAACCTCACTCTTATTGCCCATCCCGTCATAGGTGTAGGTTTTCAATTGCAGGTTTCGCCATTCGTTTTGTTTCGGGTCCCACTGCTGATGCAGGGTCTCTATCATCTTACCCTTGTCGTCATAGCTGCGGACCGAACGGTCATAATTTTCCCAGTTCCTTTCTTGATCGTTCCAACGCTCGTTGAGGGTTCCGATCAGTTTGTTCTTGGCTTTATAAAGGCTGATCTCCCGGTTGTAGAGCTCCCAGCGGCTTGAATCTTCAAGCCATTGGTGGGTATAGCTGGTGTCGACCTCATCGACATTCATCTGTTCGAAAAGGGATTTGGTGTTGGATATTTTCTGCGTTATATCCTGACCATAGCTGTTCAGGGAGAGCAGGGTCAAAAAGAAAATTGGAAACGCCAGGAACCAATGTTTGAAGTTCCTGCGGGGCCGGTTGTTGTTGGCTGAATTTTTCATGGCTGTTGTTTTTGTCCATTTAATAATTGGTTGATTCCTCTCAAGGCCTTGGAATCTTTTGAATGATCTTCACTCCTATGACCCTTTTCTTCCGGTTGACCCTATCTGTTTGGGCCATTTTTTTCTATTTAGACCATTATTTATATACTGGAATGGATTTTTTATCGGATTGGTCCATTTTTAATTGGATTGATTGGGCCTTTTCCTCTGACTGGACCATTTATCGGATTGGCCATTTCTTCAGTTTTTTATTAGGCCCGCTGGAATGGAAATAGAGATGGGGGATAATGAATGGATAATTTCAATATAATCGGGAACACCCATCTCATAAGAGACACCCATATAAGGGGGTAACTATATAGAAAGGAGGCACCTATATAATCGTGAACATTTATATAATCGGGGACATCCACTTAATCAAAGACACCCATATATAAGGGATTCTCCATATATTTATGGTCACCCATATCCTGATTTGTTTTAAGATATGATGCCGGTGAACATCTTGAAGTATGCACTTCCAATCAGCAAAATCTTTAAAGGTATCACATGGAAGGGGTAAAACTGGGGCAGGATAGAGGTGGCATGGGGAGTGGAATTTAAAGATAGTGAACCAGTCCAATGCCCTTGATTTTCAATTCGTAAAATGGGGTCTAAAACGACTACCCAATGAAACCTGCATCCAGTAACCTTCACAACAAGGACATGATTATTCCATGCAGGTTCCATTAGGCCCAAAAATTAAATAAAAATAACCTTATGAGACTCCGTTATACTTTACAGACTTTATGATTACCCAGGCCACCTTTATAGTGATGATGGACTTAATGGGCTTGATCCAGGGGCAGGGTAAAATGGAAGACAGATCCCTGGTTTTCATAGGAGTCGGCCCAAATGCTTCCACCGTGATTTTCGACGAATTCTTTGCACAGGATCAACCCCAGGCCGGATCCTTTTTCTTTTTGTGTTCCGGGTCTGGATACATCCTGGTCGATTTTGAACAGGTTATCGCGGATGCTTCTGGGCATGCCCTGGCCTTCATCGGAAATTTCAAAGTGGTAGGAATGCCCTTCAACCCGGCCCTTCAATTGAATCCGGCCGCCGGATGGGGAGAATTTGACGCCATTATCCAAAAGGTTGCGGAGTATGGCCTGCAACATGTTCCGGTCGGCCGTTATTTCTTTATCTTCCAGTTGATTAACCAGGATAAAGTCTTTGGAATCGGCCTTGGGTTTGATGTAGCGGATGCATTCCTCTCCAAGGTTCGCGATGTTGATTTTTTCGGGCCTGAATTCAATGGCTCCCCTTTGTGCTTTGGACCATTCAAAGAGATTCTCCAGCAGGGCATGGGTGGTTTCGGCTTCTTTTTTAACAATCCCAACCATGTGGCGAATCTTTTCATCCGAATAATGCCCGAAATTTCTCAGGATCAGATCAGGGATCCCCAACAGGTGCTGAAAACCCTTTTTCAAATCATGGGAAATGATCGAGAAGAACTTGTCGCGGGTCTGAATGGCTTCCTGCAACTGGCGGTTGGTATCTGCCAGTGCTTTTTCGGCTTCTTTCTTTTCGGTGACATCAAAAACAATGCCGGCTACCAAAACGGGATTGCCCTGCTCATCACGTTTGGTGACCTTCCCCCGGTCATAGAAATATTTCCAGTTTCCCTCTTTCGTCTGGATCCGGTATTCCACTTCATAGACCTCCCGCTGGCCTTTCAGGTGCTCCCTCATTACCTGCATCACCCCCTCATAGTCGTCGGGATGCAATTTATCGGTGAAGAACTGGTAAGTAAGCTTATCGGGCAATTCTTCAGTAGAATAGCCCAGGGTCTTCACCTTTAAGGGATTATGGGTGACTGTATTGGTTGGAAAATGCCAGTACCAGTGGCCCAGATTGCCTGTCCAGGAGAAGTCGAGCAGCTCCTCCTTTTCTTTTTCCTCAACAATTGCCTGATTGAGATCCTCAAGTTTTTGAATTTCTTCAATCAATTGTTCCCGCGTATAATTATTATAATCTGACATAGAGCTTTTTGTTTTGAAACATGGTAATCCTTACGTAATAATACGGGATGATGTTATATAGAAATGTTTTAAATATGGACGGATTGGCATAGCGATTGAGTTTAAATCCTTATTGTAATTATAGCATTGAATATCAGTTTGATATATTTGATGGCCTTCTGTTGAATGATCTGCTCAAAAACATTTTTGTTGCCAAAATACCTGCATGTCAGTTTAGCTGAGATTATCTGACCATTAAGGTCTTATATAAATAAAGCTGCGGTTCTCCAGTTGCAGACATAGGGTTCGGCCTTTATGGATTGTTATTATTCTCCACATGGATAATGAATCCTTTGTTGATGCACCTATTGTTCAAGTCAATGCTTTATGCACCATTGGTATAAAGACTTATTAAAAATCATTAAAGTATAGCATTACATCCCTATCAATCCCCATTGGTTCTTATCGGAACGCTCTCTATGGAACCCACATGCTTCGTGCATTGCCTTGTTGTTAATTCCTTGCATGGGGGGGAGTTTCATTTGCCTCAAAGAATGATCTGGCTGAGATAGAAAATCAACGGCAGGGTGATGATGCTTAAGAGGGTGGATATGGAGAGGTTTTGGGTGGCGTAGAAATCGTCCTTCCCATATTTGCGGGCCAGGATCACCAACAGGGTCATGCAGGGCATGGCCGATTCAAGGATAATCACCGTTTGTGCTGTCATGTTAAGTCCCAGCGGGGTATGGGTCAAAACCAGGTTTAACAGCACCATAAGGATGACCGGGCCGATGATCAGCTTGTTAAGGCTCAGGATGAAGGTGCTTTTATTTTTAACGATGGCCTTGAAGTTCACGTCGGCAAGTATGGCCCCAATGTAAAGCATCGCCAGATAAAGGGTTGTTTGGCCCAATCCGTGAAGGGTCTCGAACATAAACCCGGGGATTTGGATGCCGGTCAGCAGCATCGTCAAACCGATCAAAAAGGAGATGGTATTGGGATTGATTAAATTTTTAAGCGAATCCACTTTTTTTTGGTGTTCTTCCCGGGTAAAGACGAAGATGCCCAGGGTCCACATCATGGTATTCTGCGTCAAAAAGTAGATGATTCCATAAAGGAGGCCGTCTCCGTTGGGAAAGATGGCATCCAGGATGGGGAATCCAAGGAAAACGGCGTTGCCGAAAGCTGTATGCAGCACGTGTATAGGGGCTTTTGAATGGGGCAGTTTGAGCAGGCGGTGGGTTAAACGGCCAATCTGCAGGAACATGATGATTGAGAGGAAGGAGAACAGGATGATCATGCCCCAGCTGATCAGTATTTGCTGGTCTATTTCCAGGGAGGAGATCTGGGTGATGATCAGAAAAGGCAGGGTGATGTTGAAGATGATCTTGGTGATGCCGGTTTTGATGTCGCGCTGAATGACATTGAGCTTGGTAGCAATCAGGCCGATCAGGGCCAGGATAAAAAGTACAAAGATCTGTTGGATGATGATGCCTACTTCCATGGACGCAAATTGAATATGGGTTAAGATTGAACCGGTATTGGCCGGTGTAAATAAAACTTCTAGGATCAAATAAGATCCGCAACGTTTAATGAGCCAATAAAAATCGGTTCAAATATTTCAATTTTGTTCAAATATTCCTAATTTTGTGTACCGTTCAGTTGAGGCAGGCGAGAGAGAAGGAAAGCGACTGGTTAATGTGATAGAGAGGTTTAAGAGGCGACCTTTGTAAATTGGGAAAACAAAACTGAACATTGTTCATTAGGTCAAACTTTATTTCAAGATATTACGGGGTGTAGCGCCGCTCCATTGGTTCTTACGACGAAGGAGTTAGAACCATGTGAGTCCCGCTGAAAGCGGGGCCCGGTTAGCGCGTCCCGCCTACGGCGGGAAGGTCGCTGGTTGTGCCCCGCTCACATGAGCATTACAGGTTCTTTGTCAGTTACAGACATAAAAATCTTCGGCTAAGATTTGTCAGAATGATATTACGGGGTGTAGCGCAGCCCGGTTAGCGCGCCACGTTCGGGACGTGGAGGTCGTGAGTTCGAATCTCACCACCCCGACAACATGCCTTTCAAGCAAAACCATTAGCCTGCAAATCTTATGATTTTCAGGCTTTTTTATTTTTCTCACATCAATTCAAACCATACAATTTCATTAAAAATGTGCCCTATTCGGTGCCCTTTTTTTATTCGTATATTGAGGGCACCGAATTGACTTTAAATTTTTAATATGCAGAATCTTACAGCATATTTTTTGGTGCATTTTGATCTCATTTGGAGACTGAAAACGAAAAAAATCTGTGCCCTTTTTGGTTCACTTTTTCAAATGAAATCAATCACCTTCAAAATGAAATTGTATGAAAACACAAAACAACACCTTCGGAATTGTCTTTTATCTTAGAAAATATAAGGAAAAAGAAGGAAAAGCTCCATTGTATGCAAGAATCACAGTGGACGGAAAACGCACGGATATAGCCCTGAAACGAAAAATTCCCATTGCTAACTGGAATGAAGTAAAAGGAATGGCCAAAGGAAGAAGTGAGGAGATCCGGTCGCTAAATACTTTCCTTGAACGGGTTCGCGGAAGATTAACCGAATGTTACCAGGAATTGCAATTGGAAAAAGCCTTTATAACGGCAGTAGGAATAAAAAACAGATTTCTTGGGATAGAAGAAAAGGAACATTCATTAATCAATGTTTTTGACTACCATAATTCTGAGATGAAAAACCTCCTTGAATGGGGTACTTTAAAAAATTATTATACCACTCAGAAATATATTCAGTTGTACCTGAAGCAAATATTAAGGACTTCAGATATCTACCTTTCCCAGCTCAGCTATAAATTTCTTATCGGATTTGAGAAGTTTCTCCGGGAATATCAACCGGATGATCATCACAAGCCTTGTGGACAAAATACGATTATGAAACATATCGAGCGGTTGAGGAAAGTAGTGAACATGGCCATAAAATATGAATGGCTTGAGAAGGATCCTTTCATCAATTTCAAGCCTAACTTTATACGAACAAGTCGTGAGTTCCTCACTATTGAGGAATTAAAAGCTATTGAGGATAAGAAGTTAAGTATATCAAGATTAAATCAGATTCGGGATTTATTTGTGTTTAGCTGTTACACCGGCCTTTCTTACATTGATGTTTATAACCTTACTCCCCAGAACATCTCTTTGGGTATTGATAACAATCAATGGCTTTGCACTTCGAGAAAAAAGACAGAGCAACCGGTTAAAGTACCCTTGTTACCAAAAGCATTGGAAATCATAGAAAAATACAAATCTCATCCAAAGGTACTTGCAACCGGAAAGCTTTTGCCGGTTTATTCCAACCAGCGGCTTAACTCCTACCTGAAGGAAATAGCAGATCTTTGTGGTATCAAAAAGAACCTGACTTTCCATATTGCCAGGCACACCTTCGCCACAACAGTAACTCTTACCAATGGGGACCCGATTGAAACGGTTTCAAAGCTTTTGGGACATTCGAGCATAAGGACCACCCAAATTTATGCCAAAGTGATCGAACAAAAGTTGGGAGAGGATATGAATGCACTGAGAGCCAAGCTTGACACAACCAAAACAAACAATCAGACAAAAAAAGAAAACATTGTTTAACTTTCTTTAATGCTAATAATTACAATCAGTTGTAAAGGTTTTCAGTGAAAAATTCTTACAGCCACCTGGTAAAGTACCATGGTGGAGAGGTGGCTTTTTTTATCGGAGATCACTTCTCCCAATTTTCCCTTCTTAACCTACCTTATTCACAAACGAATCCCGCTGAATGCAGGAAAGTTTGTGGCTGCGGTATTGTTTTTGGAGTGGATTAGATAACCCCGCATGAGAAAAACCGCCTTTTTTCGAAATTAATAAAGTGAAAAGCCAATATTTTCAGTAGTTTCAGAGTTATTCTTGAAAAATTCGGGCCAAAAAAATGTTTTTTTAAGAAGATTTTGTTGAAAAAATAATAATTTTACTATAAGAGAATGCTTTGATGGTTATATTTAAAATTATTGATTATTGCTCGATAATCCTCTGTTATGAAGTATGAACTGGACATATTTGAATCCATCATTAAGGATACAATTAATTCCTCCAAAATTTCAAAGAAACAATTTGATGCATATTATAAAACCATTTATAAAGAATCTGAACGCATTAAGAATGAATTTATTAGTAAATCATTCAGTCTTAAAAAAGAGAAACAGAAAAAGGCTTACTTCCAAAATCATCAAACAGCTCTCATAAGATTAACGGATAAGGTCTTTCAAAAATTAAATCAATCAGGAATTCAAAATATCCATACAGAAATTGATGGTCTTACAAATTTTAATCTTCAAAAATTAATCTGTCAACAACTAGAGGACATCCTTTCTTTTATTGCATCTAACTTTCCCAAATATTTCAATCCCAATGATAAAATACCGGAATGTTGCAGATTAATTTTTATAGAGGAACTTAAGGAAAGCATTAATCAATTGGAAAACCATCTAATATACAAGGAAAATTGTCCTCTTTTGGAAATTGCTTTTTATCCGATCAATAAATTTATCCGATCTACCAAGTCTGCCACCTTCATGCGACTTAGATTTTTAAAAGAATTGATCAGGCAAATCAATCATTCATGCTTGTATTGTTCAGGGAATACCAGCCATTGCAAACTTAAAAATAAGCTGATTCACATTAATTTTAACAGTTATCGGTTTTTTTCCTTTTTAACCAACGAAATCACAGAGGAATACCCGATGGAGAATACATTATGTGGTCAAATAGAAAAATTGTGCTATCATCTTAAAGAAATCAACCAGATACCCATCAATTCGGAATTTATTTACAAGCCTGAACGAAAGTCATTAAATGAACAGCTGATAACCTGGTTAATAGAAGAGATTACCTACCTGGAAAAAAGACAGGAACTTTCTAACCTGATTGTAGAAGATTCAAATACTTCCACAATAAAAAAAGATTTTAAAATTACAACAAGTTATTCCGTTTCACAAGTTGCCTTTTTCCTTAAACTTCTTGTTACAGTTGGGGCCATAACCAACAAAAATCAAAGAGAATTATTACGTTTCTTCGCCTCCAATATGAAAACCAGGTAAACCGAACATATATCCTCTGAAAGTCTGAGAGCCAAATATTATCATATTGATGATACTGCCATTGAAGCAGTCAAGGCTTTAATAATTAACATGTTAAATGAAACCAATAAAAAGTAGGTCAGTCATCCTTCAACAATTCCAATAATCCGTAAGATTGAAGGATTGATCCCAGTTCCGATAACATCCGGTAATTAAACAAGGGTCTTTTCAATAAGTCATCTGCCCTTATTTCCAATATTTCACCCAGATTGTGAAAATTATTTTCCCGGGCCATTTCCAGAAATTCCTCACTGGTATCGACCAATTCAATATCTTTTTTCAGTATAGGGTGTTTCATGTATTCATTTTCCAAGGCTCAGCTTCCTCATGATTTTCTGTCCACCCCATAAAAGCGGCGTGGACAACAGTTATTGGCTTCAGGGGTACCGCCAAGCACCCACCGCACACAATAAGCTGCGCCCACGCCTTACGTGAGCGATCAGCCTATTTTCTGTGTGCGGTAAGAAATTTGGCGGTTTTCTGAAGCTCAGAAAATAGCTTTCGCTATAATATCTTTATTTCTTTTATGCTGACCCCAAAGATAATAATTATCCCAATTAATTCATTAGGCACTTGTAAAATAAGTGATTTAATGAATATAATTGGGAAATCCCGATTTAGAAGATCAACCTTTTGAGTGACTGATGAAGGAGCCCAAAAGGTTTGATATTCTTTATCGCCTCGCTATAGCGGGGTTCAGGATTATTGCTGGTATTTTATTGGCTTATAATTATGAAATCATCTTTTTTTAAGATTTTATTGCCTCATATCCAATATATTAACAGGGGTACCGGTACCCCTGTAACTGGTATCAGATTCAAATTTTCATTTGATTTGTTTCAAACAATATAAAATCAAATACTATGGCTGCAGAAATTATCACCACAGACGACCTCATCACCTTCAAAATTGAATTGATCGAGGAATTCAAAAAACTCCTGGAAGAACATTCAGGGAATCCGGCAAAAAAATGGCTGAAATCTCCTGATGTAAGAGAACTGTTGAACATTTCTCCAGGTACCTTACAAAACCTGCGTGTAAACGGAACTCTGCCTTTTACCAAAATCGGAGGCGTGATCTATTATGATTACGACGATATTCAGAAAATGCTTCTGGAAAACAAACAGCAAAGATCCTTACAGTTTTAACAGATGATATGCTAGATGAACTACATCAAACACCTCACCGGGTTCTACGATAAGATCGCCGATGATAATCGTTTATCGTCTACCCATGTCAGTTTGTATTTGGCCTTGTTTCAGTTCTGGAATGCGAACCGGTTTGATAACCCGGTTTCTATCAGCAGGGGTGAAGTCATGAAACTTTCTAAAATTGGCTCATATCGAACATACTACAAATGTATGCATGAGCTGGATGCATTTGGTTACCTGAAATATGAACCCTCCCACAATCCATTGAAGGGAAGCCAGGTTAACATGTACAATTTTGACACAACTGGTGTACAAGCAGTGCATCACTCTTGTGGCAAAAGTGATACAAGTAGTGTACAAGTAGTGCATCCTTCTTTAAACAATATTAAACATATAAACAATAAAACATTTAAAACGGAGAAAAAAAGCGATCAGGATTTCAAAAATAAAATTCCTCCCGAAAAAGAAAATGTGATTCAGTTTTTTAAGACGGAAAAAAGCAGCGAACTGGAAGCCAACAAATTTTTCAATTATTTCGAATCCAACGGCTGGAAAGTTGGCGGCCGCACGAAAATGAAAAACTAGCAGGCCGCCGCCCGCAACTGGATTCTCAATGCCGACAATTTCAAAAAACCGGATCCCGGAAAACTCAAAACCGACAAAAACTATGGCGAACCTCTATGATTTCAAACAGTGCCTCATCAAACTGGAGAACAAAGGCAAACAGCTCTTTGGCAGTCATTTTCGCATTCAACCGGAGGACCATCCTTTGATCTTTAAACTGCTGGTTTGGATAGTCCGGGACAAAGTCAACGCGAAAAAACAGGGATTGCACCTCCACAAAGGGATTATGCTGACCGGTCCGGTAGGATATGGCAAGACTTCCTTCATGAAGCTCACCCAGTTTTTTCTACCCCGAGAAAACCGGCACATCATCAAATCCTGCCGCGATGTTAGTTTTGAATTCATCCAGGATGGCTACGAAGTGATTTCCAGGTATTCCAAACAATCCTTCCATTACCACCGTCCCAGAACCTACTGCTTCGACGACCTGGGCACGGAAAACTCCCTCAAATACTATGGCAACGACTGCAATGTCATGGCTGAGGTCCTGCTTTCCCGGTACGATTTATTCATCACTCAGAGGCTTATCACCCACCTGACCACCAATCTCAACAGCTCCGAAATCGAACAAATCTATGGCCCCAGGGTAAGAAGCAGGATGCGGGAGATGTTTAATCTTATATCATTCTCTAACGATTCTAAAGATAAACGTTTAT